>NZ_JAGGOY010000149.1 GCF_018614095.1 Streptomyces sp. ISL-87
CCCGGGGCCACCGCCCCGCCCCCCCGCGGGTCATCCCCGTCGTGAGCCCGCCCCGTCCCGGACCGCCAGGGCCGTCCGCCAGCCCGGCTGTTCCGTCGCGGGCTCCGGCGGTGTAGGGCGGCCGCCTGCGGCGAAGAAGGCCGACAGGGGGAGCGTGGCCGCGCCGACGGTGACCGCGTCCGGGCCGAGCGAGCCGAGGTCGATCGTGACCCGCGCGGACGGGTGGCGCAGGGCGTAGCGCGTCGCGTGTTCCCGTACGGCCGGCAGGATGTGCGGCCCGAGCATCAGGCCCGCCCAGCCGCCGATCAGGATCCGCTCCGGCTGGAACAGGTTGATCAGGTCGGACAGGCCAGCGCCCAGGTACTCCGCCGTCTCCTCCAGGACCTCCCGAGCCACCGGATCCGCCGCCCGTGCCGCGGCTAGCAGCGCGGCGATGGCTTCCTCCTCGTCCACGGAGTCCGGTGATCGCGCCGGATCGCCCGCGCCCCCGTCCCGTTCCGCCCAGCGTGCCAGCAGGGACTCCGCCCCCGTGTACGCCTCCAGGCAGCCCAGCGCCCCGCACCGGCAGCGCCGCCCCCGGACGGAGACCGTGAGGTGCCCCCATTCCAGCGGGGTGCCCTCGGTGTTGCCGCCGTCCGGTGAGCCGTCGGTGATCAGGCTGGCGCCGACCCCCGAGCCGAACAGCACCACGACCGCGTCCCGCGCCCCCCGCCCCGCCCCGAACCACATCTCGGCCTGGCCGAGCGTCCGTGCGCCGTTGTCGATGATGTACGGGACCTGCTCCGGCAGCGCCCCGGTCGCGCGCAGCAGCGCCTCCAGCGGCACCGCGTCCCAGCCGATCGTCTGCCCGTGCACCACCGCTCCGCCCGGCGCCGCGCGGTCCACGATCCCGGGAACGCCCACCCCCACGCCCAGCAGCCGGTCCGTTCCGACCCCGGCCTCGGCGAGCACTGTCGCGATACCGGTCCGGACGTGGTCCACGATCGGCCCGACGTCGTAGCAGCCACGCGGCTGCAACGGCGTTTCCGTACACGCCAGTTCGGTGAGCGCGAGGTCGAAAAGCTCGACCCGTACCCGGGTTTCCCCGACATCGACCCCGATCATGTGGGCACTGTCGGGGGCCACCCGCAGCAGGGTGCGCGGCCGCCCGCCGTCCGAGTCGACGATGCCGGCCTCCTCCAGCAGTCCGTCCGCGAGGAGTTCGCCGACCACGTTGCTGACAGATCCGGAGCTCAGTCCCGTCGCGGGTCCCAGTTCCTGACGGCTCATCGGCCCGCCGAAGTACAGCCGCTGAAGTACGGCGCTGCGGTTGCCGCGCCGCAGGTCCCGCACTGTCCGGCCGCTACGCCCTGTGGTCATCTGGCCCCTTCCGCCCTGCAGTTGGTCGCAACATACCCCTGCGCGACCTCTTGACGCGACCCTTTCACGAGGCTTAACTCACGTCCTAAATTAAGGCCTGGATGCGATGAGCGCCCTGGAGGCCGAGTCGACACCGATCGGCACACCTCGCCGGCCTTTCCCCCCGACCCTGCCGAAAGGGGCCGATCCGCCATGCGCAGAACCCGAGCCGCTGCCGCCACCGCGATCACCGTCTCCCTCCTCTCCGCCGCCACCGGTTGCGGCGGCGGCTCCACGGGGGCCGAGGGCGGTTCCAACACCGCCCCCAAGGAGCTCACGTACTGGGCCTCCAACCAGGGCCCCGACATGGCGGCGGACGAGGCGACCCTCGGCCCGGAGCTGAAGAAGTTCGAGCAGCGGACCGGCATCAAGGTCAAGCTCGAAGTCGTCCCCTGGCCGGACCTCCTCAACCGGATCCTCGCCGCCACCGCCTCGGGCCAGGGCCCGGACGTCCTGAACATCGGCAACACCTGGTCCGCCTCTCTCCAGGCCACCGGGGCCCTGCTCCCCTGGGACACCGAGCACTTCGACGCCATCGGCGGCAAGGACCGCTTCGTCGAGTCCGCCATCGGCTCGGCCGGCGCCCCCGGCCAGGACCCGGCCGCCGTCCCGCTCTACTCGATGTCGTACGCGCTCTACTACAACAAGAAGATGTTCCGGGAGGCGGGCATCGAGAAGCCCCCGGCGACCTGGGACGAGCTCGTCACCACCGGTCAGCGGCTGTCCAAGGACGGCAAGTGGGGGCTCGCCGCGGAGGGTTCCAACCCCTCCAACAACATCCACCAGGCCTTCGTCCTCGCCAGGCAGCGCGGCGCGGACTTCTTCGACGCCGCCGGCAAGCCCGCCTTCGACGGCCCCGCCACAGTCGACGCCGTCAAGCAGTACGTCGACCTGATGGCCAAGGACAAGATCATCGCGCCGGGTAACGCGGAGTACGCGCAGAACCAGTCCCTCCAGGACTTCGCCAACGGCAAGACCGCCATGGTCCTGTGGCAGAGCGCGGCCTCCTCCTTCAAGGCCCACGGCATGAAGGAGGGCGACTGGGGCGTGGCTCCCGTCCCGGTCCCCGCCGGCGGCGTCCCCGGCACCGGCAAGAACACCAACTCGATGGTCGCCGGCATCAACATGGCCGTCTTCAAGAACACCGACAACACCGACGGCGCCCTGAAGTTCGTGAAGTTCATGACCGGCGACGAGGAGCAGAAGATCCTCAACAAGGCCTACGGGTCCATCCCGCCGGTCAAGGCGGCCCAGACCGACACCGCGTTCGCCACCGAGGACCTCACCGTCCTGCGTACCACCCTGGCCACCAGCGCCGCCCCGCTCCCGCAGGTCCCCGAGGAGTCCCAGTTCGAGACCGCCGTCGGCACAGCCGTCAAGGAGCTCTTCGCCGACGCCGCGGCGGGCCGCCCGGTGACCACCGAGTCGGTCAAGTCGAAGCTCACCAAGGCCCAGCAGCAGATGGCGAAGTGAGCGCGCCCCCATGACCTCCGCCACGGCGGGCAGGGTTCGGCGGACCACCGCTCGCGTGCGCCGCACCGGACGGCTGCGCCGCGCCGCCCTGCCCTACCTCCTGCTGCTGCCCGCCCTGCTCCTCGAACTGCTCATCCACCTCGTCCCGATGGTGATGGGCATCCTGATGAGCTTCCGGCAGCTGACCCAGTTCTTCATCCGGGACTGGTCCCGCGCCCCCTGGACGGGCTTCGACAACTACGAACTGGCCGTCGACGTCAACCGGCCCGTCGGTGCGGCGCTGCTCGGCTCCTTCCTCACCACCTGCCTGTTCACCCTGCTCTCCGTAGGCCTGTGCTGGCTGCTCGGCACCGCGGCCGCCGTGTTCACGCAGGAGTCCTTCCGCGGCCGCGGCATCCTGCGCGCGCTGTTCCTGGTCCCCTACGCCCTGCCCGTCTACGCGGCCGTCATCACCTGGGCGTTCATGTTCCAGCGGGACAACGGCCTGGTGAACCACGTCGTCCACGACCAGCTCGGTCTCGGTGGCGGCGAGCACACCTTCTGGCTGCTGGGCGACAACAGTTTCTGGGCGCTGCTGACCGTATCCGTCTGGAAGGGCTGGCCGTTCGCCTTCCTCATAGTGACGGCCGCGCTCCAGAACATCCCCGGGGAGCTCTACGAGGCCGCCGCGCTGGACGGCGCCGGCATCTGGCAGCAGATCCGCCGGATCACCCTCCCGTCGGTCGGCGCGGTCAACCAGGTCCTGATCCTGGTGCTGTTCCTGTGGACGTTCAACGACTTCAACACGCCGTT
Organism: Streptomyces sp. ISL-87; assembly: GCF_018614095.1. Lineage (GTDB taxonomy): Bacteria > Actinomycetota > Actinomycetes > Streptomycetales > Streptomycetaceae > Streptomyces. Next base: position 3,664 of record NZ_JAGGOY010000149.1, read on the forward strand.
CGTGCTGTTCGGCAAGGCGGCTCCCGAGGCAGCCGACCTGATCTCCATCCACATCTACCAGGCCAGCTTCGTCACATGGAACTTCGGCACCGGCTCGGCCATGTCCGTCCTCCTGCTGCTGTTCCTCCTGCTGGTCACCGCCGTGTACCTGTTCTTCACCACGCGCGGACGGAGGAACGCCGATGCCTGACCTCCGCCGGGCGCCCGCATCCTTCCGGGCGGTCCGGGCCGTCTTCCTCACCCTCCTCTCCGGTTTCGTACTGCTGCCCGTCTACGTGATGGTCACCAGTTCGCTCAAACCGCTGGGGGACGTCTCCGGGCGGTTCCGGTGGATCCCCAGCGGGCTCACCATCCGCCCGTACATCGACATCTGGCACACCGTCCCGCTCGCGAAATACTTCGTGAACTCCCTGATCGTGGCCGGCGCCGCCACCGTCTGCTCGGTGGTCATAGCCGTCTTCGCGGCCTACGCGGTCAGCCGCTACCGCTTCCGCGGCAAACGCCTGTTCACCGTCACCGTGCTGTCCACCCAGATGTTCCCCGGGATCCTCTTCCTGCTCCCGCTGTTCCTGATCTTCGTGAACATCGGCAACACCACCGGGGTCGCGCTGTACGGCTCCCGCGGCGGGCTGATCCTCACCTACCTGACCTTCTCCCTCCCCTTCTCCATCTGGATGCTCATCGGGTACTTCGACTCGGTCCCCCGCGACCTCGACGAGGCCGCCACCGTCGACGGCTGCGGTCCGCTCGGCGCGCTGGTGCGGGTGGTGGTCCCGGCCGCCGTGCCCGGCATCGTCGCCGTCGCCGTCTACGCCTTCATGACCGCCTGGGGCGAGGTGCTCTTCGCCTCCGTCATGACCAACGACACCACCCGCACGCTCGCCGTCGGCCTCCAGGGCTACTCCACGCAGAACGACGTCTACTGGAACCAGATCATGGCCGCCTCGCTCGTCGTCAGCATCCCCGTAGTCGCCGGATTCCTGCTGCTCCAGCGGTACTTGGTGGCCGGACTCACGGCAGGAGCCGTCAAGTGACCAACTCCGAAAGCCTCATCGTGACCGATCCCCACACGCCCGTTCCCGGCGTGCCCGGCGCCCACACCATCGACCTCGCCGCACTGCCCCGCGACTTCGCCTGGGGCACCGCGACCTCCGCCTACCAGATCGAGGGCGCCGTCGCCGAGGACGGCCGCGCCCCCTCGATCTGGGACACCTTCTCCCACACCCCCGGCACCATCGACGGCGGCCACAACGGCGACACGGCCTGCGACCACTACCACCGCTGGCGCGAGGACATCGAGCTGATGCGGCAGCTCGGCACCAACGCCTACCGCCTGTCCGTGGCCTGGCCGCGCGTCCTCCCCGGCGGCGACGGACCGCCCAACCCCAAGGGCCTGGACTTCTACGACCGGCTCGTCGACGGACTGCTCGCCGCCGGGATCGAGCCCTCCGTCACCCTGTATCACTGGGACCTGCCCCAGGCCCTCCAGGACCGCGGCGGCTGGCCCGAACGGGCGACCGCCGAGCACCTCTCCTCGTACGCTGCACTCGTCGCCGCACGCCTCGGTGACCGGGTCACCCAATGGGCCACGCTCAACGAACCGCTGTGTTCGGCCTGGATCGGACACCTCGAGGGCCGGATGGCGCCCGGCTGGACCGACCTGACCGCCGCCGTCCGCGCCTCCTACCACCTGCTGCTCGGCCACGGCCTCGCCACCCAGGCCATCCGCGCCGCCGCACCCCGCGCGCGGATCGGCATCGTCAACAACCTCTCCACCGTCGCGCCCGCCACCGACGGCGAGGCCGACCGGGCGGCGGCCGTGCGGATGGACGGCCACGTCAACCGCTGGTGGCTCGACCCAGTCCACGGCCGCGGCTTCCCCGCCGACATGCGCGAGGTCTACGGCGTGGAACTCCCCGAACACCCCGGAGACCTCGACACCATCGCGGCCCCGCTCGACTGGATCGGCCTGAACTACTACTTCCCGCAGATCGTCACCGCCGACCCGGCCGGCCCCGCACCCTTCGCCCGCCAGATCGACCGGCCCGGCGTCCCGCGCACCGCGATGGACTGGGAGGTCGACGCGAACGGCATGGAGACCCTGCTGATGCGGCTGGCCGAGGAGTACGGAGCCCAGCGCATCCACGTCACCGAAAACGGCTCCTCGTACCCCGACACCGTCGGCCCCGACGGCGGCGTCCACGACCCGGAGCGGACCCGGTACCTGACGGGCCACCTGGCCGCCTGCGCCCGTGCGGCCCGCCGGGGCGCGCCCGTGGCCGGCTACTACGCCTGGTCCCTGCTGGACAACTTCGAGTGGGCCTACGGCTACGACAAGCGCTTCGGCCTCGTACACGTCGACTACGCCACCCAGCGCCGCACCGTCAAATCCAGCGGCCGCCACTACGCGGAGGTGATCGCCGCCCATCGGGCCCTCTGAGCCCGCGGGAGTTCCCGTGCCGTGCCCGCCCCGGCTTTCGGGGCGGGCACGGCCTTTCGTGGTGGGATGGGGAGGGAGATCGTTCCACCAGCTCACCGAAAGGTCGGGTCCATGTCCCAGGACACCATGCGGGCGATGGCATACGAGACATACGGCGGGACGGAGGTGCTCGCCGAGACCCGGCTGCCGATGCCCAAGGTCGCCCCCGGCGAGGTCCTCGTCCGGGTCAAGTGCGCAGCGGTCAACCCCGTCGACTGGAAGATCATGGCCGGCGGGCTCGACGGCCTGATGGACGCCATGTATCCCGTGGTCCCCGGCTGGGACGTGGCCGGTACCGTCGAGCGGGTCGGAATCGACGCGCCCGAGTTCAAGGCCGGCGACGAGGTCATCGCCTACGCCCGCAAGGACTACGTGCACGGCGGCACCTTCGCCGAATTCGTCAGCGTCCCGGTCCGGACCCTCGCCGCCAAGCCCGCCTCACTCAGCTGGCAGGAGGCGGCGGGCCTGCCGCTGGCCGGGCTCACCGCGTACCAGCTGCTCACCCGGCTGGGCACCGGCAAGGACGACACCGTCCTCGTACACGCCGCGGCGGGCGGCGTCGGCTCCTTTGCCGTGCAGATCGCCCGCGCCCTCGGTGCCCGCGTCATCGGCACCGCCTCCCCGCGCAACCACGACCGGCTGCGCGAGCTGGGCTGCGAGCCCGTCGAGTACGGTGACGGCCTCACCGAACGGGTCCGCGCGCTGGCCCCGGACGGGGTGAGCGTCGTCGCGGACTTCGTCGGCGGCGTCCTCGACGTCACCACGGCGGTCCTCGCGGCCGGCGGCCGGCACGCCTCCATCACCGACCACACCGTCATGGGAGCCGGCGGCCAGTGGATGTGGGTCCGGCCCGTGGGCAGCGACCTCGCCGAACTGGGGCGGCTCGCCGACAGCGGCCGGCTCACCGTCCCGGTCGCCAAGACCTTCCCCCTCTCCGAGCTGGCCGCCGCCTTCGAGCTCAGCCAGGCCGGACACACCGCAGGGAAGATCATCGTGGAGGTCTGACACGATCCACGATCCACGATCCACGATCCGTGCTGCGCGACCTGCACAGATGACCGCGCGCCGCCCGGCGGGAATCCGGGCGGCGCGCGCCGCCTAGATGATCAATTCCAAGGGGTGCCTGCGGTGACGAGAGCGAGGGTGTTCAAGATCGTTGTGTGACGAACAACCTGAACACCCTCGCGACCGCACTCTACGTGACAACGGATGACCTGCTGAAGGAGCGGCCTGACCTGGCGCCCTGGCGGCCGGCGGTTGGTATCGCACCACGTCTG
>NZ_JAGGOY010000150.1 GCF_018614095.1 Streptomyces sp. ISL-87
GCTTTTCTGCGTTCAGGACCAATTGCTGGTGCGGTCTGCGGTGGTCTGTGGTTGGATCCCGATCATGGATCAGCATGTGATACGTCCGGTCCGTGCGGACGAGTGGGAGAAGGTCAAGGAGCTGCGGATCGACGCGCTGAACGATCCGGCGGCGCCGGTGGCGTTCCTGGACACCGCGGAGCAGGCCGAGGCGCGTAGCGATGAGTTCTGGCAGGACCGGGCTCAAGGGGCTTCCCACGGGCGGCACGCCCGGCAGTTCGTGGCCGAGGCGGGCGACGGGGCGTGGGACGGGTCTGTGACGGTGCTGGTGGAGGAGAGCGGCACTGTCGATTTCTTCGAACGGCCAATTGAGCAGACCCAGGGGCATCTCGTGGGCGTGTTTGTCCGGCCGCAGTGGCGGGGGACAGGGCTGACCGAGGGGTTGTTCGCGGCGGCGTTGGAGTGGGCCTGGTCGTTGGAGGGGCCGGCGTTGGAGCGTGTGCGGCTGTTCGTGCACGACGGCAATGCGCGGGCCGGGGCGTTCTATCGGCGGTTCGGATTCGAGGCGAGCGGGCATGTCGTGCCGGTGCCGGGGGATCCGTCTGCCAAGGAGTTGGAGTATGTGTTTCGGAGGCCGTAAGAGCTAGGGCCGTGTTTTAGATCTGTGTTCCGTTCCACGTCTCATGTGGGTTGACCACGAAGATTCGCACACGTGTGGGGAGAGTTCAGTGGCCGCCAGGTACTACCGCGCCGACAGCGAGAACGGCGACCACGTTGACGACCCGTCCGAGGACGCCCTGTTCATGCTGATCGACGACCTCAACGGCACGGACAACACATTTGTCGTTATCCAGCCCGACCAGGACGACCCCGCCTGGTTCGCTTCGGTTGCGGTCCTGGCGAACGGTGGATACGAGATCGTCCGCCGAGACACCGCCCGCCGCGAACACGACGTTGTCGTCAAGACCAGCACCGACCACATCGCGAGAGACCTCAGCGAGTGGTTGGCCGCCCGCGCTTCCTGAAACCCGGCCTAGGGGAGGTCGGCTTCCGGCCAGCGGGCGCGGGCCTGTTCGCGGCTGCGGCACATCGCGAGGAGGGGGAGCGTCTCGTCCTGGAGGAGCTCCGGGAGCTGGGGGATCGGGGCGACCGCGGCGATGTCGTCGAGGACCAGCGTCAGTGGTGGGTCGAGCCGACCGTGGGATGACCGTGCGGCCATGCGGCGGCCGTGCTCGACCACGCTGGAGGCGAGTGCGGTCAGCAGGGGCATCGCACCCGGGTGGGTACGGGGATCTTCGAGGGGCTCACCCACCAGGTAAAGGCTGCCTCCTTCGGTCAGGAATGAAGCCAACGTGAGCGAATCCGTTCGGTTTGGATTGCAGGCTTCGCGGATGTGGATCGAGCTGAGGCAGGAGAGGGCGCGGGCGGTGAGGTGCTGGGCCAGTTCGCGGCGTTCGGGGTGGGCGGTGAGGGCGTTCTCCAGCTCGCCGGCCGCGCCGGGGGCGGCGTGGGGGTGGGTGCGGAGGATGCGGACCGGGTCCTGGGCGCTGTTGCCCTGGGCCCAGCGGTGCAGTTGCTTGAATGGCCGGTCGTCGAGGGCGGCGGCCTGGAGCCAGCTGCGCAGGAGCGTTTCGGCGGTGTGGGCGACCGCGGCGTCCATGCGGGCCTGCGGGCGTACGGGGGCCAGCAGGGCGATGGCGCGGGCGGCGGCGGTATCGCGGTCGGCGCAGCGTTCGGCGGGGTTCCAGTGCATGCGGGCCGGGGTGTCGCACAGGTGCGAGGGGTCGTAGAGGAGGACCGGGCCCAGTTTGGCGCGGGCGTCCTTGGTCTCCGCCCAGAGGGTGGGGGAGGAGGTGACGATGAGCGCTGCGGATTCTGCCGTTTCGATGCTCTGCGCGGCGAGGTGGTGGCGTTCGGCGGGGGCGGCGTAGGCCAGGCGGGGCGGTGGGGTGGTGGTGGCTGTGCCGGGGGCGTGGCGGTAGGCCCGGTCCAGCGGGTAGGTGTGGTGCGCTGCAGGGGAGCTGCTGGGGGCTCCGCCCCCAGACCCCCGCGCCTCAAACGCCGGCGGGGCTGGATGTGGCTGAGCTGGGTTGGGCTGGGGTACGGGGTGGGCTGCTGTGTGGGAGTTGCTGGGGGCTCCGCCCCCAGACCCCTGCGCCTCAAACGCCGGCGGGGCTGGGTGGGGCTGGGGTGCGGTGTGAGGGTTGCTGGGGGCTCCGCCCCTGGACCGCTGCGGCGCAAATGCTGGCGGGGCTGGGTGGGGGGCCGGGGGTTTTGGCTGGGCGCGGTGGGACTTGGTGCGGGCGATGATGCCCATGGTGAAGATGGTCAGGACGAAGAGGACCAGGAGCTGGCCGATGAACAGGCCCCAGAACAGGCCCCAGCCGGAGAGGGCTGTGGGGTTGGTGTCGGGCCAGGCGCCGGGTACGTCGTGGGGCTGCGCTATCAGGGCGCGGATGGCGCCCGGGGTGCGGGTGAAGGTGACGGTGGACGGCCAGGTGCCCTTCGCGAGCCAGGCGGCCAGGCCGGTGGCCGTCCAGGTCAGGACGGCCAGGCCGAGGAGGAAGGCCAGTAGGCCGACCAGGAGTCCGTCGGGGATGCCGCCGGGGCGCGCGGGGGGTTCCGTACGTCTGGGGTCGGACATGGTTACGCCACCGTGGTCGCCGAGCCGGGGCCGCCGTTGCGGTGGCGTTCGATGAGCAGGGCTCGTTCCTCCGCTTCCAGTTCGGCGGCCAGCAGGTCGTCGGGGAGTTGGTGGTGGGCGGAGGACTCGGTCATCGCGCGGTCGGTGTAGACGAGGGGGCGTTCGGCCTCGGTGATCAGGTGTTTGACCACCTGGACGTTGCCGTTGACGTCCCAGACCGCGATGCCGGGGGTGAGTGTCGGGATGATTTCAACCGCCCAGCGTGGGAGGCCGAGGACGAGGCCCGTCGCGCGTGCCTCGTCCGCTTTCTGGGCGTAGATCGTGCGGGTCGAGGCCATCTTGAGGATGGCGGCGGCTTCGCGGGCGGCCGCGCCGTCGACGACGTCGGAGAGGTGGTGGACGACGGCGACGAAGGACAGGCCCAGGCGGCGGCCGAACTTCAGCAGGCGCTGGAAGAGTTGGGCCACGAAGGGGCTGTTGATGATGTGCCAGGCCTCTTCGACCAGGAAGATCCGCTTCTTGCGGTCCGGGCGGATCCAGGTGTGTTCCAGCCAGACGCCGACGATTGCCATGAGGATCGGCATCGCGATGGAGTTGCGGTCGATGTGGGAGAGGTCGAAGACGATGAGGGGGGCGTCGAGGTCGATGCCGACGGTGGTGGGGCCGTCGAACATGCCGCGCAGGTCGCCGTCGACGAGGCGGTCGAGGACCAGTGCCACGTCGAGGCCCCAGGCCCGGACATCGTCTATGTCGACGTTCATCGATTCCGCTGATTCCGGTTCCGGGTGGCGGAGTTGTTCGACGATGTCGGTGAGGACGGGCTGGCGGTCCCGGATGGTGTCGACGACGTAGGCGTGCGCGACCTTGAGGGCGAAGCCGGCGCGCTCGTCGAGGCCGTGGCCCATGGCGACTTCGATGATGGTCCGGAGCAGCGCGAGCTGCCCGGTCGTGGTGATCGCCGGGTCGAGCGGGTTGAGGCGGATTCCGTCGTCGTTGGCGGCGATCGGGTCCAGGCGGATGGGGGTTATTCCCAGCTGCTGGGCGATCAGGTTCCACTCGCCGACGCCGTCTTCGCCCTGGGCGTCCAGGACGACGACCTGGCGGTCGCGGAAGCGGAGCTGGCGTAGGACGTAGGTCTTTTCGAGGGCTGATTTGCCGTTGCCGGACTCGCCGAGGACCAGCCAGTGCGGGGCGGGGAGCTGCTGTCCGTAGAGCTGGAAGGGGTCGTAGATGTAGCCCTTGCCGCTGTAGACCTCGCGGCCGATGATGACGCCGGAGTCGCCGAGGCCGGGGGCGGCGGTCGGGAGGTAGACCGCTTGGGCCTGGCCGGTTGAGGTGCGTACGGGCAGGCGGGTGGTTTCGACCTTGCCGAACAGGAAGCTGGTGAAGGCGTCCGTCAGAGCGGACATGGGATCTCGCATGGGCGGCACTTCCCTCCAGCTAGCGTCGGATGCCGGTGGCGAACGGCAAGGTGTTGACGAAGGCGCGGTGGTGCTCGCGGTCGCACCACTCCAGCTTCAGGTAGGACTTGCCGGCGGAGGCGCGGATGGTGCGCTTGTCGCGGGCGAGGGCCTCGGGCGAGCGTGAAGACACCGTGATGTACCCGACCAGGTTGACTCCGGCGGCACCGCTCGCGAGATCTTCACCTCTTTGGTCGAGCCGGCCGTGGGCGGCGATGTCCCGGGGGTCGACGGTGCGGTTCATCTTGGCGGCGCGGCTGGCGTCGGCCTCGTCGTTGGTCTTCTCGGTGAGCATCCGCTCGATGGCCACTTCGGTGGGCTCCAGGTCCATGGTGACGGCGACTGTGCGGATGACGTCGGGGGTGTGGACGAGGAGGGGGGCGAGGAAGTTGACGCCGACGGGGGTCATCGGCCACTCCTTCACCCAGGCCGTGGCGTGGCACCAGGGGGCGCGGGTGGAGGACTCGCGGGTTTTGGCCTGGAGGTAGGTGGGTTCCATCGCGTCGAGTTCGGCCGGCCAGGTGTTGCGCTTGGTCATGGCCTGGATGTGGTCGATGGGGTGGTCCGGGTCGTACATGGAGTGCACGAGGGAGGAGAGGCGGCCTTGGCCCAGCGGCTGGCGGACGCGGATGTCGGCTTCGGCGAGGCGGGCGCAGATGTCGGTGAGCTCGCGGGCCATGACGATGGCGAGGCCGGCGTCGCGGTCGAGCTTGCGGCCCTTGTGGGGGGTGGAGGCGCGGGCGATGGTGTGAGCCTCGGCGGCGAGTTCGCGCGTGTAGTGCATACAGGCGACGAGGTACGCGCGGTGCTGCTCGGAGGAGGTGGACACCATCGACTGGAGCTGGTCGTAGGAGTCGCGCAGCCAGCCCGGGGCGTTGGTGTCGCCGCGCTGGGCGACGTCCTTGGCGTGGGCGTCGGGGTCGGCGGGGAGGGTGCGGGCCAGCATCTGGAGGCGGGTGACGAAGCCGTCGCCGTTGGCCACATGCTTGAGGAGGGTGCCGAAGCGGTCGACGAGGGCTTCCTGGTCCTCGCTGTCGCGCAGGCCGACGCCGGGGCCTTCGATCTCGATGGCGGCGGTGACGGTGCGGCGGTCCGCGTGGAGGAGGACGGCGATCTCGTCGGGGCCGAAGGGTGCGGCGAGCCAGTTGATGCGGCCGATGCCGGGGGGCGGGCCGACCTCGACCTCGCGGCCGTCGGAGCCGCGGATGCCGGCTTCCATGGCGCCCGAGCGGTATGTGGTGCCGCGGCGCAGGGTGCGCTTGTAGCTGCGGCTGATCTCGAACCAGCGGTAGAAGGTACGGCCGCGGTAGGGGACGTACACGGCGGCGAGCGCGAGCATGGGGAAGCCGGCGAGGCTGACGATCCGCAGGGTGAGGTCGGGGACCAGCAGTCCGCTCATCATGCCGACGAACGCGCCGACGATGATCAGGGCGATCTCGCCGGTCTCACGGTTCTTGCCGACGATCGCGTTCGGCCGGGCCCGGCCGATCAGATACGTGCGGCGGGGCGCGACCGGGTGGAGCTGGTGGGACTGGGTCGTCAACGCCCGTCACCTCCTGTGTTCCTCGTACTCGAGCCAGTGCGGGGCGGGGGTGCGGCGGAGGGGACAGATCCGCCGCCGGACCCGCCGCCGGAGGTGGGGCGGCTGCTGTGCGCGGCCACGCCTCCGGAGATGGGGTTGGCGGGGCGGGAGGCGCTGTTGCCGCCGCCGTCGCCGCCGCCTCCGCGGTGGGCGCCGCGGCTGCTGTGCGTCTTGATGCCCTGGGAGACGAGGGAGGCCGGGGAGCTGATGACGGCGGCGGCCTGGGCGCCGTCGGTGGCCTTGCTGCGGCCGGCGCGGGCGGAGGCGATTTCGTCGCCGAAGCCGGGGACGAAGCGGTAGATCATCGCGGAGGCGAAGATCGCCAGGAGGATGATGGCGAGGCCGGAGACGACGGCGGAGAAGGCGCCCGGGCCCTTGTCGCCGGTCAGGGCGCCGGCGAGGCCGAGGACTATGACGATGACCGGCTTCACGAGGATGACGGCGATCATGATGCCCGCCCAGCGGCGGACGTGGCCCCACATGTTGCGGTCGACGAGGCCGGCGTAGACGACGGTGCCGAGGAGGGCGCCGACGTAGAGGAGGGCGGCGCGGATGACGAGCTCCAGCCAGAGCACTCCGGCGGCGAGGACGGTGACGAGGGCGACGACGATCAGCATGATCGGGCCGCCGCCGATGTCGTCGCCCTTTTTGAGGGCCTCGGCGAAGGAGCCGAAGAAGACGTCGGACTGGCCGCCGGTGGCGGAGGCGATGACTTCGGTGACGCCGTCGGTGGCGGAGACGACGGTGTAGAGGATGAGGGGGGTGAAGGCGGAGGCGAAGACGGTGAGCCAGAGGAAGCCGATGGCTTCGGACATGGCGGTGGTGAGGGGGACGCCGCGGATGGCGCGCTTGGCGACGGCGAGGAGCCAGAGGACGAGGGTGAGGATGGTGCTCGCGGCGAAGACGACGGCGTATTGCTGGAGGAAGGCGGGGTTGGTGAAGTCGACGTTGGCCGTGTTGGTGACGGCTTCGCTGAGCTTGCCGACGATCCAGGCGGCGGCGTCGGCGCAGCCTTTGGCTAGGGAGGCTAGGGGGTTTAGGGCGTCGGTCGGCGCGTTCGAGGGGAGGCCGGCGCCAGGTGAACCACCTGTGGCTGCACCGTCGCCGAGTTCGCAGTACTGCTTGGATGCGCCGCTGAGCGCCGCGCAGGGATCGGCGCTGCCTTGTGGCGAAGGCGTTCCCGAAGGTGTGGGCGTGGGGGCTGCATAGGCGGAGGACGCGCCGGCTACGACGGCCAGGTGGACGGAGGCGACGACTGCCGCGCGAAGCCGGGGGCTAACGGGCATAGGTGAAGCCTCCGAACTCCTTGACTGCCTTGCTGATGTCATCGGACGAGGAGGCCGGTACGTCGCCGGGAACCGGGGCGGGGCCGTCCTGTTGAGTTTCGGAGACGACCTTCCAGTCGCCGTTGGCCCAGGTCAGTTCGAAGGTCCAGGTTTCCCAGGATGTGCGGACCGGGTCGGTGGACTTGTCGCCGGACATCCCGATCAGGCCGGTGTACCAGATCGCGATCTTCGCGCTGGCGGGGTTGTAGCTTTCGATGCGCGTGCCGACCGGAATGGCACGGGTGACGAAAGTGCTGCCCTGCGGGGGATTGCCGTTTGCGTCCAGCCCCATTCTGGCGAGGAAGGCGGGGGAGTAGGCCTCGTCTTGCGGGCCCTTCACGCGGGCTGCCGCTTCCGCTGTGTAGATCCCGTCCACGATGGCGTGCCGCTTGTCCTTCTTGAACATCCCGTCAGAGCCGAGCGCCACCGCGTAGTTGGCGGCAGCCGACTGGGCGCCCTGTTCGTCGTGGGCGAAGCCTTGGGGGATGCCGGCGGATTTGGCCGTGACCGGTTGGGTGCCGGTGGCGGCCGTGGCGGAGCCGGTGGGGGGTTTGTCCGATGACGTTTTCCCGGAGGAGTCCTGGGACTGGTTCGCGAACGCGATCGCGGCGATCAGGAGGACCACCACGCCGACCACCGTGACCAGGCCGCGGGAGGCGCGGGGAGTGCGGCGGGAGGTGCCGTAGGGGTCGGACGGGGAGTCCGGGAGGCGGGTGCGGGTCTGGCCCGTGCCGCCGACCTCGCTGTAGCCGCTGCCGCTGCCGCCGTACTGGTCCTCGTTGCTCATTCCGTGTCCGCCCCCTCCGCGTCGTCCGACGGTAGCGCTGGTTCCCGCGCAGCCGCGGTGTGGTGAGTGCTCATCAAGTCCGGGAGCCGGCGGGCGGCCCGGCTAGACGGCCATTCCGTAGACGATGGTGAAGAGGGTGCCGAGGGAGCCGATGATGAAGACGCCCGTGAGGCCGGCCACGATCAGGCCCTTGCCCTGTTCCGCGCTGAACGTGTCGCGCAGGGCGGTCGCGCCGATGCGCTGCTTGGCGGCGCCCCAGATGGCGATGCCGAGGCAGAGGAGGATCGCGACGGCCATGACCACCTCGATCATGACCTTCGCTTCGTTGCCGAGACTGCCGAACGGCCCCCAGTTCGGGGCGATTCCGCCGATGATGGTGGTGATGTCGCCCTTTTCGGCTGCCAGGATCATGTAACTCACCGCCCCTGTATGGGTAGTTCCGGTAGCCCATGCCCTACGGCAGGGGTCGCTCACTATCTTCGCTGATGAAATGGCCCTCGTATGTCGACTTGACGGGTCTCTTTGCCCGATTTCCCGGGCCGCGTCCCACTCGTGTGCTCTGACCTGCGCGCGCGTGGTGGGTACGCGAAAGAACGTATGGTCACTCTGTGTATCACGGAGGGTGACCCCGGGCAATGATCGCCGTCTCGGCGTACGGGGGTCCGGGTGAGGGGCCGCCGTTCGGCGCAGCGGGGTCGCGTGTCGTTGGGCCGACCCGCTGATATATGTCCGACATTCCGTCAGTCTTTCCATCTGTGTGCTGGTTTGCGGGGGATGCTCCACCCCGTTCGGTAAGACGACCACAAGGAGCAGGGATGGGTTCCGCAACGAAGGCGGGTCGGCGTGCGTGGCTGGCCGGCGGATTCGTAGTACCGCTGGCGCTCGCGCTGACAGGCGTCTCGGCACCGGTGATGGCTGCCGTACAGGGGTCGGCCACGGTCGTGACGTCCGCGGCGGGCAGTTCGTGCCCCCGGCCGGATGCGAAGTCGGCTCGTAAGGTGCCTGCGGCCAAGTCCAGCAGCCGCAGCTGTCCGGGGCCGCGGGGGCCGAGGGGACCGAGGGGTGACAGCGGGCCGCAGGGGCGGAGGGGTGAACGCGGGCCGCGGGGTGAGCAGGGGCCGATGGGTCCGTGCGCTGACGTCGACACGACCAGGGGGCAGCACAACCTGGAGTTCAGCGCGGCGCTGAGCAGAGGGAAGACCTACCTGGGCCGGCGGTCCCTGGCGGGCCAGGCGCCCGGCCCCTACGTGTGGAGGGACCTCACCAGGGCGTCGAACCCGGGATACCCGCGGCATGCGTGCGGTGTGTCGGTCTCGACCGAGGGCAATCGCGTGTTCGTGAAGGTGCTGACGACTTCGGGCGATGTGTACGAGAACACCTGCACGTACACGCCCAATGGCGCCCTGCATTGCAACCAGGGATGGACGGCTCTGGTCAAGCCCTGACGCTCGGCGTTGGGTTGCCGCGTCTGGTGCCGTGTCTGGTGCACGGGCCGGGCGCGGTATCGGGGGCGTGTGAGACGGCCCGCGCCCCCACGCAGCTGGTATTAGGGGGGTGGGGGTGGAGGGCGTGGTGGGCGTCGTTGTCAGTGGGGTGCGGCAGGCTGGGGGGCATGACGACTCCTTGGACTCTCGCGGACATCGAGGCGGCCATCCGGGCAGGATGGTCGGCAGAGACCTGCTCGCCCGATGACGTCGAGCGTGCGCCCTGGACGGCGGACAACCCGGCCTGGGGGCACTGCGACATCACGTCCTTGGTCGTCCAGGACATAGTCGGCGGCGAGCTGATGGTCGGCGAGGTCTGGCTGGACGGGGAGCAGCACGGGTACCACTGCTGGAATGTGCTGCCCGGGGGGATACGGATCGACATGACCCGGGAGCAGTTCCGGCGCGGGCAGACGGTCACGCCGGGGCGGCTGATGGGGAAGCGGCCCGGCGGGCGGCTGCCGAGGCGCTGGGAGGAGTACCAGCTGCTGCGGCAGCGCGTCATCGACAAGCTGGGGCCGTTGCCGGGGGTGGTGGAGCGCGAGGGCGGTCGGCGGCTGGCATTCAGGGACTTCGGGGGGCCGGGGGCTCCGCTGCTGGCGTTGCACGGGCATTTCCAGGACGGGACGAGCTTCGAGCGGCTGGCGCGGGAGGTGGGGCCGGCGTGGCGGGTGATCGCGCTGGACCAGCGTGGACACGGGGAGTCCGACCGGGCCGGGGAGTACACGCGGGACGGGTACGTGGCGGACGCGGCCGCGGTGCTGGAGTGGTTGGGGCTGGGTCCGGCGGTGGTCCTGGGGCATGGGCTGGGCGGGGTCACCGCGTATCAGCTCGCTGCGCGGCGGCCGGAGTTGGTGCGGGGGGTGATCGTCGAGGATGTCGGGGCGGTGGTCGACGGCGACCTGTCCTTCGCGTTGGGGTGGCCGCGGCGGGCGGAGTCGCCGGAGGCGTTCTTGGCGGGGACGGGGAGTTCGGCGCCGCTCCTGGCGGGGGCCCTGCGGGAGTACCCGGATGGGTGGGGGGCCGCGGTGGTGGCGGAGGACATGGTGGAGTCGCAGCGGGGGCTGAACGGGGACCACTGGGGGCACTGGCTGGCGGTGCGGAAACCGACGCTGTTGGTGCGGGGGGATCGGGGTGGGGTGCTTTCGGGGGAGCACGCGCGGGAGATGACGGTGCGGAGGGCGGGGGTGCGGTTGGTGGAGTTGCCGGCGGGGCGGGGTGGGGTGCGGGTGGGGGATCCGGTGGGGTTCTCCGGCGTTGTTCGGGAGTTTCTGGGCTGGGTGTGACCGGTCCTGCGTGTGACCGGTCCTGGGCGGGGCCGGTCCCTGGGCGGGGCCGGTCCCTGGGCGGGGCCGGTCCCTGGGCGGGGCCGTGGGTATGTGAGGGCGTGGCCTTGGCGGGCCGGGCCTTGGGCTGCGCTGCCCCGGGTTGGGGGGCGTGGCCTTGGCTGGCCGGGGGCCGGGGGCCGGG
>NZ_JAGGOY010000151.1:0-3546 GCF_018614095.1 Streptomyces sp. ISL-87
GGCTTGCGGACGGCGCCGTCCACGTGGTCGACGTAGACGAGAACTTCAGCCATTGCTACTCCTGGGCGAGAACCCCGAACTACAGCCGGGGAAAGACGTGTTGACCGCTAGGCTCGGCCCGAGCACTAGCTCCGGGCAGGGCTTGTCCGTCATGAGGCCGTCTCATCGGTCGAGTGAGAAGCCCCTTCGGGGGAGGAGTCACGGGAATGCTCCTGCGAAGGCAATCCCCGGGGCGCGGGTCGAGTTGCAACCGGCCCGCGCCACCGATCCCCTAGATGAACTTCTGGCCGGCCAGGAACTCGGCCAGCTGCTTGCCGCCCTCGCCCTCGTCCTTGACGATCGTGCCGGCGGTACGGGCCGGGCGCTGCGCCGCGGAGTCCACCTTGGTCCAGGAGCCCTCGAGGCCGACCTCGTCGGACTCGATGTCGAGCTCCTCCAGGTCCCAGGACTCCACCGGCTTCTTCTTGGCGGCCATGATGCCCTTGAAGGACGGGTAGCGGGCCTCGCCCGACTGGTCCGTCACAGAGACGAGCGCGGGGAGGGAGGCCTCCAGCTGCTCGCTCGCGGAGTCGCCGTCGCGGCGGCCGGTCACGGTGCCGTCCTCGACCTTGACCTCGGAGAGCAGGGTGACCTGCGGGACGCCCAGGCGCTCGGCCAGGATCGCCGGGAGCACGCCCATGGTGCCGTCGGTCGAGGCCATGCCCGTGATGACCAGGTCGTAGCCGGCCTTCTCGATCGCCTTGGCGAGCACCAGCGAGGTGGCCATGACGTCGGAGCCGTGCAGATCGTCGTCCTCGACGTGGATGGCCTTGTCGGCGCCCATCGACAGCGCCTTGCGGAGCGCGTCCTTGGCGTCCTCGGGCCCGACCGTCAGGACGGTGATCTCGGCATCGTCCGCCTCGTCGGCGATCTGCAGCGCCTGCTCGACGGCGTACTCGTCGAGCTCCGACAGCAGGCCGTCGACGTCGTCGCGGTTCACAGTCAGGTCCTCGGTGAACTGCCGGTCGCCGGTGGCGTCGGGCACGTACTTCACACAGACAACGATCCTCAGGCTCACGCCGGCTCTCCTACCGCATCGTCATTTCTGGTACCGCCTTGTGCAGGCAGCATAGGCGCCATCTCGGGCCGATCCCGGTCGGGGCGGCCCGCGCTCCGATGGGAATGTTACTCGTCAGTACACCTTGGGTCTTCCCCGGTTGCAAGCTCACCGAACTGTGATCTGGCCAACGCCGCCGAACCCGCCCCAGCAGGGACGATTCAGTCCCTCAGCGCGTTGAAGCGCCCCTGGTGGTACAGCAGGGGCCGGCCTTCCCCGACGGGCTCGCCCGCGACCGCCTCCGCAATGATCACCCGGTGCGCGCCCGCGGGCACCACCGCCACCACCCGGCACACCAGCCACGCCAGTACGCCGTCCAGCAGCGGGACCTCGTGCGGGCCGGGGGACCATTCGGTGCCGGGGCCGAAACGGTCGGCTCCGCTGCGGGCGAAGAGGCCGGCCAGCTCGCTCTGGTGCTCGCCAAGTATGTGGACGCCGACGTGGTCGGAGTCGCGTATCGCGGGCCAGCTGGAGGAGCCGGTGCCGATGGTGAACGACAGCAGTGGAGGATCGGCGGAGACCGAGTTGAGCGAGGTCGCCGTGAAGCCCACCGGTGTGACGCCGTCCGCGGCGGTGATCACCGCGACACCGGCGGCATGCCGGCGGAACACGGAGCGCAGGAGGTCGGGCGAGCCGGGCAGGCCGCGCTCGTCGGTGCCGGAGGCGCCGGTAGTGCCGGTAGTGCCGGAGGCGCTTGAACGTACAGACGGGGCCGTCGAAGCCGTCTGGGCCGTCATGAGAGGTCTTCCTTCTGCCGCGGGGGCCGCGGGCACAGTCGGGGATCGGGGGTCGGGGGCGATCAGCGATCCCAACAGCGCGCGCTCGCGTACCGGACGAGGTCAACGTGGACCCGTCCGTAAAGCAGGAGTTCATACGGCATGCAGCCAGCCTGGCGATCTCCCGTGTACACAGTCAAGCGGCAACGGGCAGATGTCAGGCGCGTCACGCTGCGTGCGGGCGCGCGCACCGGCGCGTCCGGGCCCGTCCTTCCGTTCCCAGTTCTCTTACGTCGGTCCGCGCGGCGGTGTGTCATACGCCGGCCACGGCCACGCCCAGGGCGGCGATCACATCCGCCTTGCGCGGCATCCCGACGGCCCGGCGGACGATCCCGCCGGCAGCATCGAGGACCAGTACGGTAGGCGTCTTCTCGACGCCCAGGGCGCGGACCAGCGCCAGATTCCGCTCGGCGTCGATCTCGATGTGCGCGACCCCGTCGACCATGGCCGCGACCTCGGCGAGGATCCGCCGGGTGGCCCGGCAGGGTTGACAGAAGGCGCTGGAGAACTGGACCAGAGTGGCTCGCGCCCCCGGCTCGGCGCCCAGTTCGGCGGCGCCGAGGAACGCGCCGGCTCCGCGCCCGCCGCCCGTGTGCCGACCTGCTCCCCGCCCGGTGTCGTGCCCGGTGTCCTGCCCTCGCACGCCCGCTCCCGTCCTCGTGCCACTACGCCTCGGTACTCCCGCCCGGCCGCCCGCGCACTCGTACGCTGATCCGAGCGCCCCGGGAGCGCACCGCATTCCCTGCGTGACGATAATCTCCCCAGGCCCAACCGTCTGGGCTGGCCAGCGGGCCGCATATGGGGCACGATCCCCATGGCCGCGTACCTACGCTGCCGTAACTTCCGGCCGGGAGCACCTCCCCAGGCAGAAAGCGGGGTCTCCGCACCATGGCTGAGCTCATCTACCCTCCGGTGATCGGCGCCGCGCACACGCTGTTCCGCGCGCTGGACATCCGTATCGACATGAAGGGCTCCGAGAACATCCCGCGCAAGGGCGGGGCGGTCCTGGTGTCGAACCACATCGGATACCTCGACTTCATCTTCGCCGGCCTGACGGCGCGGCCGCAGAAGCGCCTGGTCCGTTTCATGGCGAAGGAGTCGGTGTTCCGGCACAAGGTGTCCGGGCCGCTGATGCGCGCGATGAAGCACATCCCGGTGGACCGCGCGCAGGGTGAGTCGGCGTACCAGCACGCGCTGGACTCGCTGCGTGCCGGCGAGATCATCGGGGTGTTCCCCGAGGCCACGATCTCCCAGTCCTTCACCCTCAAGAGCTTCAAGTCGGGTGCGGCGCGCATGGCGCAGGAGGCCGGCGTCCCGCTGATCCCGGTGGCAGTGTGGGGCACCCAGCGGCTGTGGACCAAGGGCCGTCCGAAGGATCTCAAGCGCAGCCACATCCCGGTGACGATGCGGGTGGGCGAGCCGATGGAGGCGCCGTCCGACCAGTACGCCGGGGCGATCACGCGCCGGCTGCGCGAGCGGGTGCAGGAGCTGCTGGACGCGGCGCAGCGCGCCTACCCGGCCAAGCCCAAGGGCCCGGAGGACTCGTGGTGGCTGCCGGCCCACCTGGGCGGCACCGCCCCGACGCCGGCCCAGGTCAAGGAAGCGGGCTGACCGCCACCACCCCCAGACACGACACGACGGAGCGTGCGGCCCCGCCCCGCTAGTGCCGTGGCC
>NZ_JAGGOY010000151.1:3616-20457 GCF_018614095.1 Streptomyces sp. ISL-87
TGCCGGTCACGGCACTAGCGGGGCCGCACGCTTCGTCAGTTCGGGTTGCCGGCGTGGGTCAGGGTCTCCCAGGCCTCGAAGTGGTTGTCGGTACCGGCCGGGCGGCGCCCCTCGGTCAGCCTGCGGGTGTTCTCCCCTCCCCCATCCCCGATCCTTTCGTCCTACAACCAGATGACGTAACGTCTTGCTCGCCTATCACGTTGCCCAGCGCGGGGAGGGGTCCGGCGGTGCACGGATTCGGGCGGTACCTGGCGGCGGCGCTGGCCGCGCGGTTCGCTTCCGAGGGCATGGGCATGGCCGTAGTGCTGCTCGCCCTGGAGCGGACCGGGAGCGCGGCGTATGGGGCGTACGTGCTGACCGCCTGGCTCGCCCCGCACGTCCTGGCGGCTCCGCTCGCCGGGGCCGCGGCGGCCCGGGCGCGCCGGCCCCGGCTGTTCTACGTCGCCACCCTGGCCGGGTTCACCACGGTCGTGGCCGCGCTGGCCGTGCTGCTGGGCCGCGCCCCGGTGCCGGTGGTGATCGCGGTGGCGGTACTGGGCGGCGGCTGCGGGCCGATGGTGACGGGCGGGCTGTCCAGCCTGGTCGCGGGTCTGGTCCCGCCGGGGGCCCGGCGGGACCGGGCGTACGGCTGGGACGCGTCCACCTACAACGCCGCGGCGGTCACCGCCCCGGCGGTGGTCAGCCTGGTCGCCGCGCTCGCCTCGGCCGCGCCCGCGATGGCGGTGCTCGCCGCGTCCGGTGCGCTGGCGGCGACCCTGGCCGCGAGTCTGCCCTACGAGGACCCGGGGGCAGCTCCCCTGTACCGCCAGCCCGGCGCCGGGCTGGGTGCGGGGCTCGCCGCCCTGTGGCGGGTCCGGGAACTGCGGGCCATCACCTCGGCCACGACGCTGGCCTTCGTCGGCATCGGCTCGCTCACCACCACATCGGTACTGCTGGCCGCCGGTCTCGGCAGCCCGGGCGCCGGGGGCGTGCTGATGACGGCCTTCGCGGTCGGCGCCCTGACCGGCTCCCTGACGCTGGGCCGGATCACCGCCGTGGAGCCGGGGCGGCTGGCCCGGTGGGGCATGGCCGGGACCGGGGTGGCCCTGGCGGCGGCCGCGCTCAGCCCGTCCCTCGCCGTCACGGCGGTGCTGTTCGCCGCCGCCGGGGTGTGCGACGGGCCGCTGCTGACGGCCACCCTGCGGATCCGCTCGGAGTACGCCCCGGACGCGGTACGGACCCAGGTGTTCACGCTCGGCGCGGGGCTCAAGCTGACGGCCGCGTCGGCCGGGGCGGCCCTGGTGGGGCTCACCGCCGACGCGCCCGCGCAGGCGCTGCTGGGCGGGATCGCCGCGCTCCAGCTCGCTGCGGCCCTCCTGCACGCGCTGGCGGCCGCGAGGAGGCCCGTGGAGGCGGCTACAGAGCCGTCGGCAGCTTCCGCCACAACTCCGGTCGGTCCGCGGACTCCTGGAGGGCCTTGAGTGCGGCGAGGTGCGGGGCGGCGTACAGCTCGGGGTAGTCGATCTCGCCGAGCTCCGGGCGTACGGGGAAGGCCAGTTGTTCGCGGTCCAGGGTGAACTGGGCGTCCACGCCCGGCTTGTTGCCGCGCGGGTCCACCCGGGCCCAGGACTCACCGCCCGGCAGCCGCAGGGCGACCAGACCGTGGACGGCGGCGTTCGAGCCGTCGTCGTCGGTGAGGCGCTGGTAGCAGAGAGCCGCGGGGATGCCCTGGGCGCGCAACAGGGCGGCGAAGGCGTGGGACTTGGCGTAGCAGATGCCGTTGCGGGTGCTCAGCACGTCGGAGGCGCGCCAGGCGACGCGCATGTCCCCCGAGTCGGCGGAGTGCGGGACGGTGTCGCGGACGAACTCGAAGGCGACCTTCGCGTACGCGTACGCGTCGCCGTCCGTGGCGGCCCAGAGGGCGTCGGCGGTTTCCCGCACGAGCGGATGGTCGTGATCGACCGCTTCGTCGGCCGCCAGATAGGCGGCAAGGTCAGGTTGCTCCTGGATCAGCTCCATGACCCAGGAGCATACCTATGCATGAGCATGCATGCCTATCAATTTTTCGAGACGCCGAGCAGGGCTCAGCGCGCCAGCTCTTCCTTCAGCGCCTGGAGGAAGCCGTCGACGTCCTGTTCCTGGGTGTCATAGCTGCACATCCAGCGGACGTCGCCGGCGGCCTCGTCCCAGAAGTAGAAGCGGAATCGCTTCTGCAGTCGACGCGACACCTCGTGCGGCAGCCGCGCGAACACCGCGTTCGCCTGCACCGGGTAGAGGATCTCCACGCCGTCGGTCTCCCGCACGCCCGCGGCCAGCCGCTGCGCCATCGCGTTCGAGTGGCGGGCGTTGCGCAGCCACAGGTCCTTGGCGAGCAGCGCCTCCAGCTGCACCGACACGAACCGCATCTTCGACGCGAGCTGCATCGACATCTTGCGGATGTGCTTCATCTGCCGGACCGCGTCCGGGTTGAGCACCACCACAGCCTCGCCGAACATCATGCCGTTCTTGGTGCCGCCGTACGACAGCACGTCCACGCCGACCGTGTTCGTGAAGGTGCGCATCGGCACGTCGAGCGAGGCCGCGGCGTTGGCTATCCGGGCACCGTCGAGGTGGACCTTCATGCCCTTGCCGTGCGCGTGCTCGCAGATCGCCCGGATTTCGTCCGGGGTGTAGACCGTGCCGAGTTCCGTGTTCTGGGTGATCGACACGACCTGCGGCATCGCCCGGTGCTCGTCCTCCCAGCCCCAGGCCTGCCGGTCGATGAGCTCGGGGGTGAGCTTGCCGTCCGGGGTGGGGACGGTGAGCAGCTTGAGCCCGGCCATCCGCTCGGGCGCGCCGCCCTCGTCGACGTTGATGTGCGCCGTCTCGGCACAGACCACCGCGCCCCAGCGGTCGGTCAGGGCCTGCAGTGCCGTCACATTGGCGCCGGTGCCGTTGAAGACCGGGTAGGCCTCCGCGTACGGGCCGAAGTGGCTGCGGATGATCTTCTGCAGGTTTTCGGTGTACTCGTCGTCCCCGTAGGCCACCTGATGGCCGCCGTTCGCCAGCGCGATGGCCTCCAGGATCTCCGGATGCACCCCCGCGTAGTTGTCGCTCGCGAAACCTCGGACCGCCGGATCGTGGTGGCGGCGGGCATCGGTTCTCACGGTTGCGGAGTGAGCCACAGACGCTGTCCGTTCACATCGGTGGCGGGCCGCTCCCAGACGCCGGCGATGGCCTCGGCCAGCTCCTTGACGTCGGTGAAGCCCGCGAACTTCGCAGTGGGGCGCTCCGCGCGCATCGCGTCGTGCACCAGTGCCTTGATGACCAGGATCGCAGCCGCGGCGCCCGGGCCGTCTTCGCCCCCCGCCTTGCGGAAGGAGTCGGCCAGGGCGAGCGTCCAGGCCTCGGCCGCCGCCTTGCCCGCGTTGTAGGCGGCGTTATTGGCGACCGGCTTGTGCGCGCCGGACTGGCTGACCAGGACGTAGCGGCCCCGGTCGCTGCGCAGCAGGCCGTCGTGGAAGGCCAGCGAGGTGTGCTGGACGGTGCGGATGAGGAGCTTCTCCAGGAAGTCCCAGTCCGCGAGGTCGGTCTCGGTGAAGGAGGCGCTGCCGCGCCAGCCGCCGACGAGGTGGACGAGGCCGTCGACACGGCCGAAGTCCTTCTCGATCCGCTCGGCCCACGCCTTGGTGGCGGCCAGGTCGAGCAGGTCGACGGTGTCACCGGTGACGGTGGCGCCGCCGTGGGCGTAGCGCGCCGCGTCCACGGCCTCCGCGAGCCGCGCCGGATCGGCGTCGGACGCCACGACGATCGCACCCGCCTCGGCGAGGCGGAGCAGGGCGGCGCGGCCGGCGGGCCCGCCGGCCCCGGCCACCGCTACCACCGCTCCCTGAAGCTTCCCGTTGCCGTTCCCGGAGCCGTTCATCTGTGCAGCCTCCTGAGGGCGAGTGGTCACGCGGCCACTCGCTGCGCGTCGTCAGCGTTCGGAGCAGTGATGCCCTTGGTGGAGGCGATCACTCCCTTGAGCTTCTTGGCGAGCGCCTCATAGAACATGCTGAGCGGAAACTCGTCCGGAAGCACGTCGTCGACGAGCTTCCGCGGCGGCTGCGTCAGGTCGAGGGCGTCGGGGCCCTTGGCCCACTTGGATCCCGGGTGCGGGGCGAGGTAGGTGGAGACCAGCTCGTACGCCTTGAACCAGTGCACGAGCTTCGGGCGGTCGATGCCGGCCCGGTAGAGGTCCTCGATCTCGGCGCACAGCTGGTTGGTGACCTGCGGGGCGCGCATCCAGTCGATCTTCAGCTTGTTGTCCGTCCAGCGGACGACGTCGTGCTTGTGGAGGTACGCGAAGAGCAGCTGGCCGCCGAGACCGTCGTAGTTGCGGTTGCGGTCGCCGGAGACCGGGAAGCGGAACATCCGGTCGAACAGGACGGCGTACTGCACGTCGCGGCCGTGCTCGTTGCCCTCGGACTCCAGCTTCACGGCCTCCTTGAAGGCGGTGAGGTCGCAGCGCAGCTCCTCCAGGCCGTACATCCAGAACGGCTGGCGCTGCTTGATCATAAAGGGGTCGAACGGCAGGTCACCGTGGCTGTGGGTGCGGTCGTGGACCATGTCCCACAGGACGAAGGCCTTCTCACAGCGCTGCTGGTCCTCGACCATGCGCGCGATGTCCTCGGGCAGCTCGATGCCCAGGATGTCGACGGCGGCCTCGGTGACCTTGCGGTAGCGGGCGGCCTCGCGGTCGCAGAAGATGCCGCCCCAGGTGAAGCGCTCGGGGGCCTCGCGCACGGCGATGGTCTCCGGGAACAGCACGGCGGAGTGGGTGTCGTAGCCCGGGGTGAAGTCCTCGAAGGTGATGCCGAGGAAGAGCGGGTTGTCGTACCGGGTGCGCTCCAGCTCGGCGAGCCACTCGGGCCACACCATCTTCAGCACGACGGCCTCGAGGTTGCGGTCCGGGTTGCCGTTCTGGGTGTACATCGGGAAGACCACGAGGTGCTGGAGCCCGTCGGCGCGCCCGGTGGCGGGGTGGAAGGCCAGCAGGGAGTCGAGGAAGTCCGGCACCTGGAAGCCGTCCGCGGCCCACTTGCGCAGGTCGGAGACGAGCGCCTGGTGGTAGGCGGTGGCGTGCGGCAGCAGCGGGGAGAGCGCCTCGACGGCGCCGGTCACCCGCTCGACGGCGGCCTCGACGTCCGAGCGGGCGGGAGCGCCCTCGGCCTCGAAGTCGATCGAACCGTCCTTGGCCTGCCAGGGGCGGATCTCCTCCACGGCGGCCTTGAGCTCGGGCCATGCGGGGTGGTCGACCACCCGCGTCCCGGCGGCTATCACGGCGCCGCTGGTACCCGGCACAAGAGTTTCCGTCATGTCACTTCCTCCACAGGAGAACCTCACGTCGAGACAGCGTATGCGCGTGAGGCTCTCCCGCTCAAGGGGGAACTCGGGAAATTATCCTGCGCCACCCCCTATTTCACCGGAAGTCTTCCCGTCGCAAGCCGTGGAATGGATGGCTCCGCCCAGTCGCGCCATGGCCTGTCGGGCTTGCGGGAGTACGCCGGCCAGCGCGAGGAAGCCGTGGAACATTTCCGGGTAGTGGTCCTGCTCCGCCTCCGTACCGGCGGCGCGCAGGGCCCGTACGTACGCGGTGCCGTCGTCGCGGAGGGGATCGCAGCCGGCGGTGACCACGTGGGCGGGCGGCAGTCCGGCCGGGTCGGCGGACAGGGGCGAGGCGAGCGGATGCCCGCCGTCGGCGCCCGGCCCGAGGTACTGCTCCCAGAACCAGCGCATGTGGGCGGCGGTCAGGAAGTAGCCGTCGGCGTTGATGCGGTACGACTCGCTGTCCTGGGCGGCGTCCAGGCAGGGGTAGATCAGCACCTGGAGGGCGACGGCCGGCCCCCCGCGCTCGCGGGCGAGCAGCAGGGAGCCCGCGGCGAGGTTGCCTCCCGCGCTGTCCCCGGCGACCACCAGGGCGGCCGGGTCGCCGCCCAGCTCGTCCACGTGGTCGGCGGCCCAGCACAGCGCCGCGTAGGCGTCGAGCAGGGCGGCGGGGAAGCGGGCCTCTGGGGCGCGCCGGTAGCCCACGGACACCACGACGGCGCCGGAGGCCCGGCACAGGGCCCGGACGGTGCCGTCATGGCTGTCCAGGTCGCACAGCACCCAGCCGCCGCCGTGGCAGAACACCACGGTCGGGCGGGCCGCCGCCCCGGGGTCGGGACGGTAGACACGGACGGGTACGGGCGGCGCCCCTGCGGGCCCGGGTATCTCCCGGTCCTCGACGGAGCCGACGGCGAGCGGCGGGGCCGTGGACGCGGGAGCGGGAGCGGCGGCCAGGATCCGGCGGGCCTCACCGGCATCGGTGACGGCCCCGCCGAGGTCGGGAAAGCAGGCGGCCAGGGCATCGGCGTACGGCCGGGCGGCGGGGTCCAGCCGGTCGGGCCCGGCAGGGGCGGCGGTCACTGCGCGCGCGGCCGGGGCGGCATTCCCGGCAGGACCCGCAGGAACGGCAGGAACGGCAGGACCGGCAGGACCGGCAGCACCCTCAGGCCCCCGGTCGGCGGCGTCGGTCACGGCCGCCCCCTCAGGCGTTCCGGAAGTGCGGGATGACCTTTTCGCCCCACTGCCTCAGGGTCTCCAGACAGGCCTCCTGCGGCACCGTGCCCATCTGGATCAGGCACATGATCTCGTCGGCCCCGGCCGCCCTGAGCCGTTCGACGTACGCGATGGCGTCGTCCGCGCTGCCGTAGGCGTGGTCGGCGTTGAAGGTGGCCGTCGAAGTGGGCCGCACCGGGATGTCCAGCTCGTGCAGCCGCGCCACCACCTGCTCGGCCGCCACGCGCATCTCCGCCGCCTCGTCGGCCCCCGCGACGACCGCCTCGTCCGGGATGCCGGCCCCGCCGTACCAGTGGCCGATGGACTGGGCGAAGAACCGCTGCCCCCGGATGCCGACCCTGCGCGCCTCCTCCGGGTCGTCGAGCACGATGGTCGGGCACAGCACCGAGAAGTGGTCGTTGACCACGGTCGACACGAACCGGGCGCCGTCCCGCCCGGCGATCGCGGCGTCGTACACGCCCCGCATCCCGGCGATCGACTCCGGCCCCGCGAAGCCCATCACCAGCGCCCCGATCCCCAGCTCGGCCGCCTGCACCAGCGTCTCTCCCCTGCTGCACGCCAGGAACAACGGCGGATGCGGAGCCTGCTCGGGCCTCGGCAGGATCGGATGCGGGTCGATGTCGATCAGTTCCCCGTGATACTCCAGCTCCTCCCCCTGCCAGGCCTTGCCGATGATCCGCAGCGCCTCCTCGACCTCGGCCGTGGTGCGCTCGCGGTCCACCCCGCACAGCGAGGTCTCCTGCTCGGTGCCGCCCCGCCCGGCGCCCAGGTCGAGCCGGCCCCCGGACAGCAGGTCGAGCATCGCCGCGCGCTCCGCGACCCGCACCGGGTGGTTGAAGTTGAAGGGCATGCACACGACGCCGTGCCCGATGCGTATGGTGTTCGTCCTGGCCGCGACAAAGGCCAGGAAAATTTCCGGAGCGCTCATGTGTGCGTACCACTTCAGCGAGTGGTGCTCGACGGCCCAGATCCGGTCGAAGCCCATGCGTTCGGCGAGCACGGCCTGTTCGACGCAGTCGCGGATGACCTGGTGCTCCCGTTCCACGGTCGGGTCTGCCAGCTGAGCTTCGAAGATCACGGAGAACTTCACGATGCCTCCAGGGTTGCGTCCCGTTCCCGGCCATACTTCAATTCGGAATATGACTAGTAGTCAGACGTCGAAGAAGCAAGAGCTGAAGAAGCAAGACCTTCCGCCGACCGCCTGGGCCGTTCTCGGCCTGCTGTCCTTCCCCGGGGAGCGGACCGGGTACGAGCTGAAGAAGTGGACCGACTCCTCGCTGCGCTTCTTCTACTGGTCGCCCGCCATCAGCCAGATCTACGCCGAACTGCGCCGCCTGGAGGAGCTCGGGTACGCGGCCTCCGCGCGCTCGGGGCCGGAGGAGGCGCGGGCCAAGCGCCGCTACACCATCACCGGCGCCGGCCGCGAGGCCCTGGCCGGCTGGGCCGCGGACACCGCCGACGCGGGGCCCCCGGTGCTCAAGCACGGGCTGCTGTTGCGGATCTGGCTGGGGCACCTGGCCGAGCCCGAGCGGCTGCGCGCCATGGTGGAGGAGCACCTGGAGCGCACCCGGGGCGAGCTGGCCGCCGTACGGAAGGCCATGGAGCACGCGGGCGAGGTACCGGAATGGGCCTTCCCCGCCCTCGCGCTGCGCTGGAGCGAGCGGCAGCACCTGGCCGAACTGGAGCTGGCCGAGGCCCTGCTGGCCGACCTCGCGGGGCTTTCGCCTGCCGCGGAACCCGGCCGTCAAGCCGGTGGGGACGCGCCCACGCCCGGGTGACGCGGCGCGGCCACCGCGGACGGCCGCGCGGACGCGCAGGCCCGGCGGGAAGGGCCGCGCGGTCCTTCCGGGTCGCTGCACGGGCGGTCCCATCGCCTCCCGGGCGCACTAGCATGCGTCCTCACCGCGCGCGGCCGGTCGGGACACCGCGACCGCGCGGGAGCCGCCGTCGACGGAAGCGAGAGAACCTTGACTTTCCTCACCATCGGTCACCGCGGGGTCATGGGTGTCGAACCGGAGAACACCCTCCGGTCGTTCATCCGCGCGGAACGTTCCGGCATGGACGTCATCGCACTGGATGTGCGGCTCAGCAAGGACGGCGCCCTCGTCGTCCTGCACGACGCCGAGGTGGACCGGACCACCGACGGCGCCGGGGCCGTCGCCGATCTGACCCTGGCCGAGCTGCGCGAGCTGGACGCCGGCCTCGGCGAACACGTGCCGGTCTTCGAGGAGGCCCTGGACGCCGTCCGGGCCCCGCTCCAGGTGTCGGTACGGGATCAGGCCGCGGCCGTCGTGCTCGCGGAGCTGGTGCTGCGCCTCGACGCGACCGCCCGGGTGGAGGTGGCGTCCTTCCACGACGAGGTGCTCGCCGAGGTGACCCGGCGGGTGCCGGGCATCAAGACCACCCTCTACGCGGATCAAAGCGGAGCGGGCGCCGGGGAGGTCGTGGACCGGGCGGTGGCCGTCCGTGCGGATACGGTCGCCCTGAACATCCGGCGGCTCACCCTGGAGGCCGTGGAGGCGGCGCACTCGGCCGGGCTGCGGGTGACCGGCTGGACGGTCAACACCCTGGAGCAGCTGCGGCTGGTGCGGGCGCTCGAACTGGACGGCGCGGTCACCGACTTCCCGGAGATCCGCAGCACGGGCAGGTTCACGGCCTGACCGCCGTGCCGGGCGGGCCACCCTACAAGGACTTGACCAGCAGCTCGAAGGCCAGGTCGTCGCGGAGCGGGACGCCGAAGCGCTCGTCGCCGTAGGGGAAGGGGCTCAGTTCGCCGGTGCGCCGGTAGCCGCGGCGCACGTAGTAGGCGATGAGCTCCTCCCGTGCGTTCACCACGGTCATCCGCATCTCCTTGGCGTCCCACGTCGTGCGGGCGCGCCGCTCGGCCTCGGCCAGGATCTCCTTGCCGAGGCCGCCGCCCTGGAGTCCGGGCCGGACGGCGAACATGCCGAAGTAGGCGTGGTCCCCTCGGTGTTCGAGCTGGCAGCAGGCGATGAGCTCGCCCGCGCGTTCGACGACGAGCAGGACGCTGTCGGGGGTGCTGATGACCTGGCGGACCCCGTCCGCGTCGGTGCGCTGCCCCTCCAGGTAGTCCGCCTCCGTGGTCCAGCCGGTACGGCTGGCGTCGCCGCGGTAGGCCGACTCCACGAGCTCCACCAGCTCCGGTATGTCCGCCTCCACTGCGTTGCGGAAGCTCAGGGCGGTGGGGTGGGCGGTCGACATCGGAGGGCTCCGTTCTGCGCGGCGGCATATGACATGCCCGGTACGGCAAGGAGAGCCTAACCCGGGGCGGCGTGCGGGCCGCCGCGCAGGGGCATCTCTTCCGGTGACGCCGACGAACCGGGAGGTTCCGCCGTGCACGGTCCCGCGATGTCCCATTCCGCTTCCGTCTCCTCCTGGCTGCTCGTGCTGCTGTGCGCGGTCAGCGGGGGGTACTGCCTGGGGCGGGTGCGCAGACTGGGCGGTGCGGCCGCCGGGGAGGCCCTGATGGGGTTCGGCATGGCACTGATGGCGGTCCCGCTGGGGATCGGCACCGGCTGGCAGGCCCCCGTGCTGGGCGCGGTCTTCTGCGGCGCCGCGCTGCACGCGGTCTGGCTGCTGCGGGGCGGGGCGCACCACACCCATCATTTGGTGGGCTCGCTGGCGATGGTCTACATGGCGCTGATGGCCGGCTCCGGCCACGGGGCCGGGCTGCCGCTGCTGACGGGTGCGCTGCTCGTCTACTACGCCGGGTACGTGGTGCTGGGCGGGGCCCGGCTGGTCACGGTGGGCGCCGCGGCCGCGCAACCGGTAGTGGACGGCCCGCACCGGCCCGGCGAACTCCACGGCCCGGACGGCCCGGACGGACCGGACGGACCCGACGGACCCGACGGACCCGACGGACCCGACGGACCCGACGGACCGGACGGACCCCACGACCCCGACCGACCGGACGGACCCGACGGCCCCACGGAGGTGATCCGGGCCTGCCGACTGGCCATGGGGATGGGGATGTTGGCGATGCTGCTCACCATGTGACGGCGCCGGCGAGCGTGTGCTGCGTCACCAAACCGCGCGAACCATACCCGCAGCTGGTGCCGCGCTCATAGGCTGGCGGACATGATGGTCCCCGCCGTTCTTCTGCTGCTCGGCGCACTGACCGCGGTGCTGGCACCCCGCCTGCTGGCCCGGGCCGAGTGGCCCGAGCGTGAACCCGTGGTCGCGCTGTGGGCGTGGCAGTGCGCGGTGGGTGCGGTACTCCTGTGCTTCGCGCTGTCGATGCTGCTGAGCGCGGCGGCCGCCTGGCTGGCGGTGCGGGGCCCGCTCTTCTCCGTCGCCCCGCGCGGGGTGGCCGACGCGTACGGGCTGGGCGCGGCGGGCGGCGCCTGGGCCGCGTTCACCGCGCTGGCGCTGGCGGGTGGCGGGCTGTGGACCGGGGCCATGCTGGCCCGCGAGGTGCTGCGGGCGCGGGCCCGGCGGCGCGTCCAGGGGGCGGAACTGCGGGTCCAGGCCCCGCTGCTGCCCGGGGAGGACCCGGCGGGCGCGCGGCTCGTCGTACTGGAGGGCCCGCGGCCCGACGCGTGGTGGCAGCCGGGGACGATCCCGCAGCTGGTGGTCACGACGGCGGCGCTGGACCGGCTCAAGGGCAGCCAGCTGGACGCCGTACTGGCGCATGAGCAGGGGCACGTGGCGGCCCGCCACGACTGGCTGCTGCACTGCTCACGGGCGCTGGCCGGCGGGTTTCCGCAGGTGCCGGTGTTCGCGGCGTTCGAGGCGGAGATGCACCGGCTCGTCGAGCTGGCCGCCGATGACGTGGCCTCGCGGCGGTTCGGGCGGCTGACCATCGCGCTGGCGCTGGTCGGGCTCAACGAGGACCGGGGGGTGTTCGGCCCGTGCGCGACCCCGCAGACGCATGTGCCGCAGCGGGTGTCCCGGCTGCTGTCGGCCGCGCCCCGGCTGTCGGCGGGCCGCCGGCTGCGGCTGACGGCGCTGGCCACGCTGGTGCCGGCGGTGCCGCTGGCGGTGGCCGTCGTACCGGCGCTGACCGCGCTGACGTAGCGCTCAGCGCGCCCGGTACGGTGACGGCGCCGGGCGGTGCGAGGATCCCTCCTATGCGGAGCGAGCACCTTCGGTGGACCGGCGTGTGCTGTGCGCTGCTCGCGGTCCTGCTGACCGGGCTGGTGGCGGCCCGCTGGGGGCCGCTTCTCTCGTACGACGATCAGGTCGCCCGGAATCTGCACGCATCCGCCGTCACGCACCCCGGGGTCACTCACCTGATGCGGGTTCTGACCGACTGGGTCTGGGACCCCTTGACCATGCGCGGGCTGGGCGCGGCGGCCTGCGTCTGGCTGTGGCTGCGGGGTGACCGGCGGCGCGCCCGGCGGATCGCGGCGGCCGTCGTCATGGCCCTGGCGGTGCAGCACGGGCTGAAGGCGCTCGTGGGCCGGGAGCGGCCGGTGTGGCCGGACCCGGTGGACTCGGCGCACTTCGCCGCCTACCCGTCCGGCCATGCCATGACGGCGGCGACGGTGTGCGCACTGATGCTGTGGCTGCTCCCCCGGCGGGCACCGGCAGGGCTCGTGGGGACGGCCTGGGCGCTGGCGGCGGTATCGGTGCTCGGGGTCGGCTTCACCCGGCTCTATCTGGGCGTCCACTGGTTCTCGGACGTGCTCGGCGGCTGGCTCCTGGGCATGGCTCTGGCCGCACTCGCGATCGGCTTTCGGTGCGCCTGCTCTGGGCGATCCCCCGCGTCGCCCAGAGCAGACCATCCCGTGCGCTGAGTATATTGGCTGGAAGCCAGTCAACGCAGGAGTAAGCATGTCCCCGCGCAGCGCAACGGTCAATGAAGAATTGCGCAGACGTTCCCGGGAGCGGCTGCTCCAGGCCACGGTCGATCTCGTCGGCGAGCGCGGCTACGAGGCCACGACTCTCGGGGACATCGCCGACCGGGCCGGTACGGCCCGGGGCCTGGTGTCGTACTACTTCCCGGGCAAGCGGCAGCTGTTGCAGTCCGCCGTGCACCGGCTGATGCACCGCACGCTGCAGGCGGGGCTGGAGCGTGAGCCGCTGCCCACCGGTGAGGACGAGGGCCGCGAGCGGATGGCCCGGGCCATCGACGCGATCCTCGGGCTGGCCCGGGACCATCCGCGGCTGATGCGGACACACATGGCTGGCATCCTCCAGGCCGAGGGTTTCGTGCGGTGCGTGGAGCAGCAGCGCCTCGCGGAGCTGCTGCGGGACACGGTCACCCGGTACGGCTCGGCGGACGTGGACACGGACTACCCACTGCTGCGGGCGCTGCTGATGGGTGCGGTGGTGGCGGTGCTGCTGCCGGGGGCGCCGATGCCGGCGGCGCGACTGCGGGCCGAGCTGTTCCAGCGCTACGGGCTGGACTGGGAGCTGGGTGTCCCGCCGGACGGCGAACCGCCCGGCGGAACGTTTCCCTCGCCGCGTTAGTGGTACTCGGGCTGGCTCTGCACGTTGAGCCGGTCCATCCACACCCATTTGGCGCTGTCGGTGCGCCGGTCGTCGAGGCGCAGCACGTCGAGGCCCTTGACGATGTCGTTCGAGTAGATGTGCCCGTTGTAGTAGTACGCCGACCAGGACCCGCCGAGCCCGAGCTTGTCGGTGGTGAGCGGACCGCGTTCGAAGTAGCCGATCTCCTGGGGCCGGGCGGAGTCGGTGAAGTCCCACACCGAGACGCCGCCCTGGTACCAGGCCTGGACCATGATGTCGCGGCCGCCGCCGACCGGGATCAGCGAGCCGTTGTGGGCCACGCAGTTCTCGGTGTCGGCCTGGTGGCGCGGGATCTTGAAGTAGCTGCGGAAGACGAGCTTGCGCTGGTCGCCGCGGCCGGTGATGTCGTAGATCCCGTCGGCGCCCCGGTTGGGGCCGGTGGCCTCGTTGCAGGTGGGGCCTCCGCCGCCGCCGAGCTCGTCGGTGAACACCACCTTGTTCGCCTGCTCGTTGAAGGTCGCCGAGTGCCAGAACGCGAAGTTCACGTTGTCCTGCACCCGGTCGATGACCTTCGGCTGCTCGGGCTTGCTGATGTCGAAGAGGATGCCGTCGCCCATGCAGGCGCCGGCGGCCAGGTTCTGGGACGGCAGCACGGTGATGTCGTGGCAGCCGGTGGTCTTGGAGACGCCGGGGTTGGTGGGAGCGCCCGGATTGCCGCCGTCGGGGAAGAGGACCGGGAAGCCGACGACCGCGGCCTGCGTGGGCGCCTTCTTCGGGACCTTGATCACCGAGATGCCGTCGTGCGGGGGCCGGCAGTCGGGGAACGCCTCGTTCGGGGAGTACGAGGACACGTAGAGGTAGATGTCGCGGCCGCCCGGCACCAGCGTGTGGGTGTGGGAGCCGCAGGCGGTCTCGACGGACTTGATGTACTTGGGGTTCTTCTTGTCCTTGATGTCGAAGATCTTGATGCCCTCCCACGAGGACTTCTCCGTGGCGGGCTGCGAGACGCTGTTGCAGGAGTCGTCGCTGCGCGAGGAGTCGGTGGAGAGGAAGAGCAGGTCCCCGGAGACGGAGATGTCGTTCTGGCCACCGGGGCAGAGCACCCGGGTGACGGTCTTCGGCGCCTTCGGGTTGCCGATGTCGTAGATGGTGAAGCCGTCGTAGCTGCCCGCGTAGGCGTACTTGCCCTGGAAGGCCAGGTCGGAGTTGATGCCGTCGGGGTTGGCACTGGGGATGTTGGCCAGGGGCGTGATGTTCTGGCTGTGGACGATCTCGTCCTGGCCCGGGATCTCACCCGGGGCGAGGGCCCGGCCGGGTGCGATCTGGGCGGTCTGCCCGGAGGCGCCGGGCGATAAGTCACCCGGGTCGGGGGTGGCGGCCGCCGGTCCGGCGGCGAGGAGCGTGGTGAGGAGTCCGGCCGCGGCGGCGGCCACTCCCAGGCTCCTGGTTCGCACTCTGGTGGTGTGCAACGAGGTCACTGTGCCCTCCCTTGGGAGTCCGACGGGTTCCGCTCTTGGGGGGAACGGAACCTGGACCCCGGCAGTATGTTCCTTTCCATGGACATGGCAAAAGAGCGTGTGAAGGTTCGCATCGGCCCGATCGCCAGGGCGGCCGTGGCCACCGGCATCCTGCTCGCACTCACCGGCTGCCAGGACGGGGGCGGGACGGACGGGGCGAAAGACGGCGGAGCCGCTGTCATCGCCCCCGGCAAACCGGGCGAGAAGGCCCGCACCCTCTCCCCCGAGCAGGCCGCCAAGGAGCGGCCCGACGACAGCCCCAACGCGGCCGACCAGGCGTACGTACAGCACATGACCGAGCACCACCGGCAGGCCCTGGCCATGACCGCGCTCGCACCGACGCGGGCCTCCTCGGCCGGGGTCAAGGGGCTCGCGGAGCGGATCGCGGCGGCGCAGCAGCCCGAAATCGGCGCGATGGAGAAATGGCTGGCGCGCTATCCGGCACCCGGCGGGGGCCCGGCCGTGCACGATCACGCCGCGATGCCGGGCATGGCCACGCAGCAGCAGCTGGAGGAGCTCGCGGACGCCGAGGGGGCCGACTTCGACAGGCTCTTCCTGAAGCTGATGACCGCCCACCACGAGGGCGCGTTGAAGATGGCGGGCGAGGTGCTGACCGGCGGCAACAACGTGGCGGTCGAGGAGATGGCCAACGAGGTCGTGGCCACGCAGACCGCCGAGATACATCGGATGCGCGCCATGGGCTGACGGCCGCGGGGCCCGGTGGCATGCTGGGAGCACCTGCGGGAGGAGCTCCGCCGTGCTTCGTATCGCCATCGTCGGTTCGGGTCCCAGCGGGGTCTACGCCGCGCAGACACTGGTCCAGCAGCGCGAGGTGCCGGGCGTGCGGGTCGACGTACTGGACCGGCTGCCGGCTCCGTACGGGCTCGTGCGGTACGGGGTGGCACCCGACCACGAGAAGATCAAGTCGCTGCAGGGCAGCCTGCGCACGGTGCTGGAGGACGAGCGGATCCGCTTCATCGGGAACGTCGAGGTCGGCGGGCCCGAGCTGCCCACCGGGCGGCTGCTGGAGCTGTACCACGCGGTGGTCTACTGCGTGGGGGCCGCCCGGGACCGGCTGCTCGGGATCCCCGGCGAGGAGCTGGCGGGGGTGCACTCCGCGACCGAGTTCGTGTCCTGGTACAGCGGGCACCCGGACGCGGCCGCCGAGGCCTTCGACCTGGCCGGGGTCCGCTCGGCGGTGGTGGTCGGGGCAGGCAACGTCGCCGTGGACGTGACGCGGATGCTGGCGCGGGGCGTCCCGGAACTCGCGCCCACCGACATGCCGCACCCGGCGCTGGGGGTGCTCGGCGCCAGTGGGGTGCGCGAGGTGCACATGGTGGCGCGCCGGGGGCCGTCCCAGGGCAAGTTCACCACCAAGGAACTGCGCGAGCTGGGCACGCTGCCGGGGGTCGACGCCGTGGCCGACCCCGCCGAGCTGGCCATCGACCCGGCGTACGCCGATCCGGGCGCGGCGCTGCCCGCGGTGAACCGCCGCAATGTGGAGGCGCTGCGCGGCTGGGCCGAGAGCCCGGCGCGGGGCGGCGGCCGGCGGATCGCGCTGCGCTTCTTCCTGCGCCCGGTGGAGGTGCTGGGCGGGCCGGACGGCCGGGTCGGCGGGATGCGGTTCGAGCGGACCGCCCCGGACGGCCGGGGCGGGGTGACCGGGACCGGCGTGTACGAGGACATCCCGGCGCAGTTGGTGCTGCGCTCGGTGGGGTACCAGGGCGTCCCGCTGCCGGGCCTGCCCTTCGACGCGGCGACCGCGACCGTGCCGCACGCGGCGGGACGGGTCATGCGCGAGGGGCGGGCTTCGGCCGGCGAGTACGTGGCGGGCTGGATCAAGCGCGGCCCGACCGGCGTGATCGGCACCAACCGGCCGTGCGCCAAGGAGACCGCGTCCTCACTGCTCCAGGACGCGGGGGCGCTGGCACGGCGCGAGCTCCCCGGGGACCCCCTGGACGCCCTCCGGGCGGCGGGGCTGCATCCCGTGGAATGGCCGGGCTGGCAGGCCATCGAGTCGGCCGAGGCGGAGCTGGGGCGGTCGCTGGGCCGCCACTCGGTGAAGATCCCGGACTGGGAGGGCCTGCTGGGCGCGGCGGGCGTCTAGGAGGCTCTTGAAGATCTTGCTCCGACCGGCCGATTCACCCCATATTGCCGGTAAATGTCAATCGGGTTGAACCGGTGCAAGCCGGGCGCGTTTTCAAGATCTTCATCAGACTCCTAGGCCGCCTCTTCAGCGGGCCGTCGCGCCGGTCACGTCAGCGACCCCCTCGCGCCTGTCACGTCAGCGGGCCGTCACGCCGGTCACGTCAGCGGCCCGTCGCGCCGGTC
>NZ_JAGGOY010000152.1 GCF_018614095.1 Streptomyces sp. ISL-87
CAAACCCAACGATCACCCACAACGGCGACCTCAAGGTGCCGTTCACGTTCCGCGTCCCGGCCGCCGAGGACGCCGAGAAGGCTGGGTGGCCGGCCTCGCTCGCCGGGTTCCCGCTCGGGCAGTGGACCGCCGACGCCCGCCGCTTCTACAACCGCGGCGACATGGACGAGCAACGGATCGCCCAGCTGGAGAAGCTCGGCATGGTCTGGTCGCACGCCGACGTCGCCTGGGCCGAGGGCCTGGCCGCCGCGCGCGGGTGGGCGGCCGAGCACGGGCACCTCCTGGCGCCGCTGGACGCCGCCTTCCAGGGCGCGCCGGTGGGCATCTGGCTGAAGAACGCGCGGGCCGCCGCACGGAAAGCGCAGGACATCGAGCAGCGGCGCGCCGAGGGGCTGCCGGTGGAGTCGTCCGCCGGGGCGATGACACGCTCGCGCCGCGAGCAGTTGGAGGAGATCGACCCGTCCTGGTGCCCGGTGTGGCCGGTGACGTGGCAACGCTGCTTCCACCTCGTCCGGCTCCACCTGGACACGGCCAGGAACTGCCCACCGTGGCGGGCGAGGCCGTGCGCCAGGGCGAGGACCTCGGCCGGTGGGTCACCTCCGTCCGGCACGGGTGGGACCAGCTCACCGGAGTGCAGCAGTGGATGTGCGAGCAGATCCTCGGCATCGAGCCCGCGACCGACGCCGAGAAGCCCAAGGGGCGCACCAGCCAGGCGGACAAGTGGGCCATGCACTACGCAGCCGCGGCCCAGTTCTTCGCGCGCGAAGGACACCTCACGGTCCCCCGCAAGCACGTCGAGACCATCACGCTCGACGTCGATGGCGGCCAGACGCAGTGGGACGTGCCGCTGAAGCTCGGGGCGTGGATCGACAACCAACGCCGCAGGGCCGCCACCTTGACGCCGGAGCGGGTGGAGCAGCTGTCCAAGGTCGCGATGAGGTGGGCCTGATGGGCATCCTCGCCGCCGCGGCCGCCGCGCTCACCGCCGGCTATCTGCTC
Organism: Streptomyces sp. ISL-87; assembly: GCF_018614095.1. Classification (GTDB taxonomy): domain Bacteria; phylum Actinomycetota; class Actinomycetes; order Streptomycetales; family Streptomycetaceae; genus Streptomyces. Next base: position 1,000 of record NZ_JAGGOY010000152.1, read on the forward strand.
GGGCGCCCGCGCCCGGAGCAGCGTCTGGGCGACTGCGCCGCCGATCAGGTCCGCTTCACCGGGCCGTGGGTCCGGGGCCACGCCGGCCGCCAGGCCGCCGTCGTCCTGGCCCACGTCATCACCGCGCCGCGCACCAGTTTTGTGTGCCCCGGCCACCGAGACGCAGGCGCCGGTACCTGTACCCGATTTGGACTGCATGCATCGCCAACCGCACCCGGACAGACAAGGGAGGCACAGCGTGAGCACCAAACGGTACGGCGGACGCGTACGGGGGAAGAGCATGACAACAGTCAGGAGGATACCGGTCCCGCCACCGGCCGTCTGCGGAGCCCGGGACAAGGAGGCCGGCGGCTGCCTCTGGGAAGTTGGCTGTCCGGCGTGGCAGCGGATAAGTTCTGCGGCACGACCTGATGCGGGTCCGCCGGTATCTCCACGCAGATCGCGCATCGGCGAGAAGGGCGTGCCGCCCGGGGTGACGCACGAACGGCTCGCCGGGGAACCCCGCCAACAGCAACCGGACGACGGCACATGGCACGAGGGGAAGGCGCCCGCCTGATGAACAGCTCGCCCACACCCGCGCTCGAGCCGGGCGGTGGCGACCACGCGCCGCTGCCACGCTCCGATACAGAGCCTCCTGCACACCACTTGCAGACACGCATGGCAACCACAGCGCCCTTGCCGCCCCCGACGTACGCGCGCGACCTGCCGGGCTGGCACCACATCGTCACCGCTCTGCGGCGGACCCCCGCCTCGGTGTGGAACGACAACGTGACCGACTTCGCTGCCGCCCTCACCTATTACGCGGTGCTCGCGCTCTTCCCGACGCTCCTCGTCACGGTCTCACTGCTGGGAATCGTCGGCGCCTCGACCACCGACAACCTGATCAGTAAAGTGATCGCTGTCGTGCCGACCGAGTCCCGCCCCGTCATGCTGAGCACGTTGCAGGGCATGGCGGAGCAGCACACAACTGCTTGGACCCTGGCTGTCTTCGGCACGATAGGTGCCCTGTGGTCCGCCTCCAGCTATCTGGGGGTCTTCCGCCGAGCCCTGCACCTCATGCACGGCATCGAGGACCTGCGCCCGGCGTGGAGGACGGCACCACGGCTGGTGATAACCACTTTGGTGCTGCTGATGCTTCTGGTTTCCAGTGCCCTGGTGCTCATCCTGACGGGCGAAGCGGCCCACACCGTCGGCCAGCTCGTGGGCATGGGCAGTACGGCCGGCATTGCCTGGAACGCGCTGAAATGGCCGCTCCTGCTGTGCCTGGTCGCCATCTTGGTGCTGGTTCTGTTCAGCTCGGGCCCGGCCGGGACACGCGGGGTGCGGCAGCGGCTTCTGGGAGACGCTCTCGCCGTGGCCCTGTGGCTCGCCGCCTCCGCCAGCTTCGCCCTCTACGTCTCGCACGTCGGCACCTACAACCGGCTGTACGGATCGCTCGCCGGGATCATCGTCTTCCTGGTGTGGCTGTGGCTGTCCAACCTGGCCCTCCTCACCGGCGCCCAGTTCAACGCCGAACTGGCCAAACTCCGCTTGGTGACCGACAGGTCCTAAGCTGCCCAGCCCCTCGTCCCGGGCGGCCAGCCACCCGATTCCCTCGCACATGGGTACCCCCACAGGCAAAGCGACGACCAGTGCGCCAGGCAGCGTGGCCAGTGCCACTGACAACCGCTGCCCGTCGCACCCGGGAGCGCCCCGGGAGCTGGGGGGAATGGGCCCCCGGGGCGGTGTGCATTCCCAGCCCACCCAACGGCAGGACACCCCCGGCGGTTCCGGGTCACCCGCACCCCTCCGGCCGGGGCCGCGCCTTGGGTCGCGCTCCCAGTCGCGTCGGAGGGCCCCGGGCGGCGCCTTGAGAATGAGCTCTGACCTGGAGGACAAGGGATCGGCAGGAGCCCGGCTCCGGCCCCGACTACCTACGTACAGGGAGTCCTTCACGGCCCGGCCACCGAACCGGCCCGCTCCCAACGCCAGTTCCGCATCCGGCCGCCCGCGCGAACCTCACCATCCACGCATCCGCGGCCCTGCGAACCCGGGCCCGCCGCGTAGTCGCCCTCGTGTGCCCGCACGGAAGACGCCTCACCACAACGCGGCCCGAGCCGGCCCCGCCGGGTCCACCGACCGGGGCTCCCTCACCGCGCACGACACGCGCGCACCCTGGAGCCCCCCGCCGCCGAGGCCGGGACGGCGATGATGCCGGTGAGGAACCGGCGAGGATCGGGCCGGTGAGCACCGACCGCCGCCCCCGGGCACCGGCCACCACCCCGCCGCGCCCTCGGAAACAGGCTGGCGCCCGCCAGACAACGGGTCTCAGCGCAGCCGACGGCGGTGACGGCCGGAGCGCTGCAAGTGCACGCCCAGGTACACCAGGGCGGCGACGAACACCACGATGCCGATGACCAGCAGGTAGAACAGCCCTTCGGCAACGGCGCCGATGATACCCAGGACGATCGCCACGATGACGAGGATCAGGAAAAGCGTCATAACGCAGGCATCTCCTTGTGGGGCCGGTCAGCGGCGGGCGAGCTGCCGCTCACCGTTCGCGCCGGGCTTGTAGGACAGACCGTAGTGCTCGAACACCGCCGCCTCGTCCTCGGCAGGCAGGACATCGTCCGTGCCGATCGCGGGGCACTTCTTCACCAGCGACCTGTCGTAGTCGACCTTGACGTAGCCCGGCCCTACGATCGCGCCGGCCAGCGGGACGAACACTAGACGTCGGCGGGTCGGAAGCCCGACCAGGACGGTGGCCATAGCCGGCTCGTCAGTGCTGGTGTCCACATAGATCGCTTCCAATGTACCGATCTTGTGCCCGCCTGAGTCCATGACGTCGTGGGTTCGCCACTCACGGATATCAGCGATCTGAATCATCCTCGGGATCCCTTCGCACAGCCGTGTACCCGAGCCGGTGCACTTCCTCAGCCTGCCCCGTAAAACCCGCCCTTACCAGCCTGGACACCTCCGCCGCGCCATCCCGGCCGGTCACGACGACGACCCCACTGCGGCCGAAGAGGATGACCGACTCGCCGGAGTGGAGCCAGCGCAGGGCCCCGAGATCGCGGATCTGTGCGGCCGGCAGCTTCGAGGAAGCGGTGAAGTCGAACTCCTCCAAGGTGACCTGCTGCTCGAACTTCGCCCGTGCCGGAATGTACGGGCGGTCCGGCCGTACGCTCCCTCGCTCCGCCCCGGCTGGCTGCCGTGGCGGAGCGAGGGAGCGTACGGGGCCGGGCTCAGCGGGTGCTTGCGCGCCGGCGCCGGCGGAGCACGGCGGCTGCGCCCGTGAGGGCGAGTGCTGTGCCGGAACCGCCGGCAAGCAGCAGGGTGGAGGACGAGGCGTCGTCCGCCTCGCTCTGGGCGCTGTAGCCGCTGGAGTAGCCCTTGGAGTCGTACTCCGAGCCCGGGAGCTTGTCGGCGTAGCGGGCCTTCACCAGCTTCTGGTAGTCGCCGAGCGACACGGACGCCCGGCCGCCCAGTCCTTGCCGGGCCTGGTCGTTGAGCGGCTCGACGGTGAAGAGCTTGAGCTGGTACCAGCCGCGGATCTGCGGCTCGGTGAAGACCAGCGTGCCCACGGTGGCCTTGCCGGCGTACGTGGCATCGCTGTCGCCGTCGCTCACGGCCGCCAGGTGCCAGCCGCCGCCCTGGGTGGGGGCGAGCATGACGGTGGCGTTGCGGCCGTTGACGGTCGTGCTCAGCGAGGAGACCAACTGCGTCAGCTTGATCGCCTCGGTGGGCAGCGGCTGGGCGGTGCCCGCGACGAACCCGGGGGTGATCTCGTTCCGTGCCAGCGGGTCCTTGATCGTGAAGGCCGGGAGGCCCTGGCACGGCTCGGCCGTTTCGGGGATCGTCTGCACCGGTCCGCCGACGCCGTCGGTGGGAACCGGAGTACGCAGGAAGCGGCAGACGGTGTTGCGGACGTCGGTGGACTTCACCGCGTCGAGGGCGGCCTGGTAGTCGGGGATGTCAGCCGGGAGAGGGTCCTTGGCCGGGGCCGCGTGGGCCGGACCGAGGACGGACAGCAGTGCGGATGCACTCAGTGCGATGACGATGGACAGACGGGAGGAGCGAGAGGCCGCCCGCGTGCTGGACATTCGGGTGCCGCTGGTGTCGCGCATGTCGCCTGCCTTAGCGGGAGATACCGATGCGGGAGTGGGTCCACTTGGACGAGCTGTTGCTCACGTAGTCGTTGTAGTTCCACCAGGTGTACGTGGTGGTGTCCGGCCACGGGTCGGCCACGGCGATCGTGGTGTTCGACGTGTCGAAGCCGTAGACCACGTTCATGTGGCCGCCGCCGGACGTCCACCCGATGCGGGCACCGATCGGCCGGGCCGCCTTGACGTCGGTGTATACCTGGTTGAACGTGGCTGCGCTGCTGAGGCCCGATCCGGTGTGGGTCATGCCGAGGCTGCTCCAGCCCCTGGCCATGTCGTCGAGCGTGGCGGGCTGGTTGTTGCAGCCGTAGGAGGGCTGGGCCCGGTTGCAGAAGTCCGTCTGTGTGGAGCCGAAGCCCTGGAACTTGGCGATGGTCAGCCCGGAGGCGACCCAGCACCACTGGGACTTCTCCTGCTTCAGCATGCTGATGGTGTCCTGGCCCGCTTCCGCGTGAGCAGTGCCTCCTGCGGCCGCGAGCGATCCCAAGGCGGCCAGCGCGATGGCCGACGCCGTGGTTCCGTACCTGAACCTGCCCATTTTCCTGCCTTCCCCTGCCTGATGGGTGCAACGAGATGAACGGGGCAATGTGACAGGAATATGACAGCGCACCATGCCAAAGCCAGATAGGGATCTTGCGGGAAATTCACCCCTACTGACTATTTGTCGGATAATTTGCGGCGTACGGGACCCGGTACATGTCGATGGGCGCGGCCGACATCCAGCGCCGCGTGTCCGGTGGAGCGGGAAGCCACCCGTCGCAGCCGGAACCCGCAGCAGCGTGCTGTGCTGGAGACCGTGGCCGCAGTCCTGGCGTAGCGGTCCGACTCTGCACGGACCGGCCACCGCAGGGCCGCACCGCCGGGGCCGTGATGGGAGGGCACGGCCAGCGGCGCGAGGTGACCGCAGCGGACGTCGGTACGGGTACGGACTTCCCAGGACCCCTCCACAGGAAGTAGTCGGCGTGCCTCCGACCCCTTTCTGGGCCTGTGACCTGCCTGTTTGGTGTTCATCGGCGCGAATGGAACGGGACCTGAAACGGGACGCGAAACGGGACCTCAAAGGGGACCCGAAACGGGACTACAAAGAGGACCCGAAACGGGACCCCTGCCAGCCGCGGGCCCCGCGCCCGAATCACGGTGGCGAAGTACTCACGGGCGGGGCCAAGGGCATCAGGGGGCTTGCCCGGGGCGGAAGCGGGAGAGCCATCCGCCGGCCTTCTGCTCGGGTAGGGCCTGCCCCTGCCCCTGCCCCTGCCCCTGCTCCTGATGCCGGTGCCCGTCCGACCAGACCCCTCGTACGTCAGTGACATTCCGCTGGTCGCAGTCTTCGCACAAAGACGGGCGGGGCTCTTGGGGGGCGCCCCAGCCGACGCGCTCGATCGCCTTCCACCGTTGGTCGGTGAACTCGGCACCGCACTCGGTACAGACAGGACGGCGGGCCTCACGCTGGAAGTTCGGCTGCTCTGCCCCACGCCTCACCGGCTCATGATGCTCCTGCCTGCCAGCCGCTTGGCCTTCGGCGACGACGGCCCGTTGCTTGCAGCCGTCACACAAGCGCGGGTGGGTGTCCTTCGGGACTCCCCAGTCCGTCGCGCCGGCCACCTCCCACCGTTCGTCGGTGAACTGCGCCCCGCAACCGACGCAGACGGGACGACGGGCCTCACGCTCGGCTGCCCTGCCCTCTTCTCAGCCTGCTCCGCGGCCGCCCGCCGGACCTGTGCCTGGTACTCCTCCTGCCGTGCCCTGGCCTCTTCCCGGGCACGGGCATCGGCCGCCTCACGACGAGGATTGCCGATCGCTGCCCACAGGGGCTCCATGTGGTCGCGGCCGAAGCGGAGGAACACCGGGCCGTGCGGTCCGTGCTCGCGCAGGTTCTGCAGGCCGGTCGCGATGATCGGGATCCTCCCGTCGTAGTGGTGGAATCCGCCCTTCTGCCGCTCGCCCTCCCACAGGTGCGGGTCTGTCCAGCCAACGGT
>NZ_JAGGOY010000153.1 GCF_018614095.1 Streptomyces sp. ISL-87
CCCCGGGAGAAGGGCGGAATCCCCGGGCGGCGGGATCCGGGGATCCGGGGATCCGGGGATCCGGGGATCCGGGGATCCGGGGATCCGGGGATCCGGGGATCCGGGGATCCGGGGATCCGGGGATCCGGGGATCCGGGGATCCGGGGATCCGGGGATCCGGGGATCCGGGGATCCGGGGATCCGGGCAAGAGAAGCCCGGGCGGCGGGAGCCGGGGATTCGGGCAGGCGGGCCGGGATAGCCTTGATGTCGGAAAACCGCCAGCCTCGTCCCACCCCGCCCCGGGATCCTTGAGCCATGCACACCGACACAGACCGCTGCGTAAGGGCCGTCCAGTCGAAGGACGCCCGCTTCGACGGCTGGTTCTTCACCGCCGTGCTGACGACCCGGATCTACTGCCGGCCCAGCTGCCCCGCAGTGCCGCCCAAGGTCGAGAACATGACCTTCCTGCCCAGCGCCGCCGCCTGCCAGCAGGCCGGGTTCCGGGCCTGCAAGCGGTGCCGGCCCGACACCTCCCCCGGGTCCCCCGAGTGGAACGCCCGCGCCGACGCCGTCGCACGCGCGATGCGGCTCATCCGGGACGGTGTCGTGGACCGGGAAGGCGTGCCCGGGCTGGCCGCCCGGCTGGGGTACTCCACCCGGCAGGTCGAGCGGCAGCTCAACGCCGAGCTCGGGGCCGGGCCCCTCGCCCTCGCGAGGGCGCAGCGCGCGCAGACCGCCCGGCTGCTGATCGAGACCTCTGAGCTCCCCATGGGCGACGTCGCCTTCGCCGCCGGGTTCTCCTCCATCCGGACCTTCAACGACACGGTCCGCGAGGTCTTCGCCCTGTCCCCCAGCGAACTCCGCGAAAGGGCCGAGAAGGCCAGCCGCCGCAAGGACGCCCTCCCCCGGATCCCGGGCTCGATATCGCTGCGGCTGCCGTACCGGGCCCCGCTCAACCCCGACAACCTCTTCGGTCACCTCGCCGCGACAGCCGTCCCCGGGGTCGAGGAGTGGCGGGCCGGGGCGTACCGCCGGACGCTGCGGCTTCCGTACGGCACCGGCGTGGTGGCCCTGACTCCGCAGCCCGATCACATCGGGTGCCAGCTGGCCCTGACCGACCTGCGCGACCTCACCATCGCCATCAGCCGCTGCCGCTGGATGCTCGACCTCGACGCCGATCCCGAGGCCGTCGACGAGCAGTTGCGCTCCGACCCCCTGCTGGCCCCGCTCGTGGACAAGGCCCCCGGGCGCCGGGTTCCCCGTACCGTCGACGCCGCGGAGTTCGCCGTACGGGCGGTCCTCGGTCAGCAGGTGTCCACGGCCGCGGCCCGCACCCACGCGGCCCGGCTGGTGACGGCGTACGGGGAGCCGGTGGCCGACCCCGACCCCGAGGGCGGGCTGACCCACCTGTTCCCCTCGCCGCAGGCGCTGGCCGCGCTGGACCCGGAGTCCCTGGCCCTGCCGCGCAGCCGGCGCACCACCCTGACCACCCTGGTCTCGGCGCTGGCCGACGGTTCGCTCCCGCTCGGCATCGACAGCGACTGGGAGGCGGCCCGCGCACAGTTGAACTCCCTGCCGGGGTTCGGGCCGTGGACCACCGAGGTCGTCGCGATGCGCGCACTGGGCGACCCGGACGCGTTCCTGCCGTCCGATCTGGGGGTCCGGCGGGCCGCGAAGGAGCTCGGGCTGCCGTCCACCCCGGCGGCGCTGACCGCGCGGGCGGCGGGCTGGCGGCCCTGGCGCGCGTACGCCGTGCAGTACCTGTGGGCCACCGACGGCCACCCCATCAACCACCTGCCCGTCTGAGGACTCTGAGGAGTACGTCATGAGCAGCACCAAGCAGCACACCGTCGTCGACAGCCCCTACGGCCCGCTGACGCTCGTCGCCTCGGACGGGGTCCTCTGCGGCCTCTACATGAGCGGGCAGCGCCACCGGCCGGCCGAGGAGTCCTTCGGCGAGCGGATCGCGGCCGCGGAAGAGCCGTTCCCCCACGTGGTACGGCAGTTGGCCGCGTACTTCGCCGGCGGGCTCACCGAGTTCGACATCCCGGTCCGGCTGGAGGGCACCGAGTTCCAGCGCAGCGTCTGGGACCAGCTCCTGCGCATCCCGTACGGGCAGACCTGGTCGTACGGTCAGCTCGCGGCGGAGCTCGGCAAGCCGAACGCCTCGCGTGCGGTGGGCCTGGCCAACGGGAAGAACCCGGTCGGCATCATCGTCCCGTGCCACCGCGTGATCGGGGCTTCGGGCAGCATGACCGGCTACGGCGGCGGGATCGACCGCAAGGTGCGCCTGCTGGCCTTCGAGTCCGGGGCAGAGGTCTGAGGCCGGCGACCGCCCTAGGAGTCTGATGAAGATCTTGAAAACGCGCCCGGCTTGCACCGGTTCAACCCGATTGACATTTACCGGCAATACGGGGTGAATCGGTCGGCCGGAGCAAGATCTTCAAGAGCCTCCTAGATCACGACCAGCGGGACCAGCAGGGCGAACGCCGCGCCGGCCTCCACCGCGTAGCCGAACAGCGAGGGGTGCTGGACGGGGGCGGCGAGCAGGACCACGCTCTGCTGCGCCGCGGCCGCCCCGACCCATTCGCCGTCGGCGCCGAGGCTGCCCTGGTACCAGCCTTCGCAGGCCCCCGGTCCGGTGACGGCGAGGACGTCGTCCTCGCGGCGGTAGAAGGCCTGCCAGTCGGCGGCCGGTGCGGACCAGCCCTCGAAATCGCTGAACAGGGCCCAGCCGCCCTCGCGTATGGCGTTGTCGAACAGCCAGACCGGCGTCCCTTCGGGGGTCACCTCGCCGCCCGCCTGCTCGTCGGTGGTGAAGTGGACCATGGGCAGGGCGTCGGGCCCGTCGGCGGTGCTGGGCCAGGCGTACATGGTGATCATCTGCTGATTCTGTCCTGCTCGAAGTGGGCGCAGTTCGGTGGGCAGGGTGCGGGGCGGCAGCCGCGGCTACGAGGTCACCGGGGGCCGGCCGTTCTCCAGCTCGGCGGCGCCGCCGCCCGACTCCAGTACCCGGTACGCCTCTTCGACGCGCCGGCCCAGCGATCCCGGCAGGTACGCGGTGAGTTCGGCGGGCTCAACCAGCCGCCAGGAGATCAGTTCCTCCTCCTGGAGCTTGATGGAGGCCAGTTGCGCCGCGTCCAGTACGCCGCCGTCGTAGACGTACGCGACCAGCGGCGGGCGGGCACTGCCCAGCACCCAGTCGACGGCGAGCAGCCGGCCGAGCGGCAGGTCGAGCCCGATCTCCTCGGCGCTCTCGCGTCGGGCGGCCGTGCGCGGGGACTCACCCTCGTCCGACTCGATGGTGCCGCCCGGCAGGGCCCAGCCCTCACGGTAGTTGGGCTCGACGAGCAGCACCCTGCCCTCGGCGTCCCGGTAGAGCGCGGCGGCGCCGGCCAGGATGCGGGGCAGGCTCGCGATGTACGTGGCGTAGTCATCCGTGGTGGTCACTCCGCAACCCTACCCAGCCGCCCCGGGGTATTTTGTCATGTAACCGTCGGGGACTGGATCACAGCTCCGGGTCCCTTGCCGCCGGCGTCGGCGTCCTCGCGGTCGCGCCCCTTCGACTCGGCGACGCGCCGCAAACCTCGGGCGGCGGTCCGGCGCCTGCTCGGTGATGGCGTCGCCGACCATCGCCTTGACGGCGTCCCGCAGCCCGTGGAGGGCGTGGTGGCGGACCGGCCCGGCCCCGGGGTCCTCGCGGAGCTCCTTCACCAGCGCCCAGCAGAGCAGCATCATCACGATCACGAACGGCAGCGCAACCAGGATGGTCGCGGTCTGAAGGGACTTGAGGCCGCCCGCGACGAGCAGTACGGCGGCCACGGAGGCCATCAGCACGCCCCAGGTGACGACGAGCCAGGTGGGCGGGTTCAGCGCGCCCCGGCTGGTGAGCGAACCCATCACCAGGGAGGCGGAGTCGGCGCTCGTGACGAAGTACGTCATGACCAGGGCCATGGCGACCCAGGAGGTGAGCGTGCCCAGCGGGAGTGCGTCGAGCATCGCGAAGAGCGAGGCCTCGGCCCCGTCCTTGACCTTGGCCGCGAGGTCGGCGGCGCCGGTGGAGTCCAGCCGGATCGCGCTGCCGCCCATGACGCAGGGGACCAGTGCGCCCAAGACCGTTCGGGGCGTGCGGCTAAGCGGGCTCACTCCCGCTCAGTCCAAAGAACGGTGAGGGTCCAGTGGAAGAAGGAGAGTCCAGGGCCGCGCGGGCGGCGTCCCCGGTGCCGGGGGCGGCCCCGGAGGCCGGGGGCGGCCCCGGAGGCCGGGGGCGGGTTCAGGTAGTGGGTGAGCGGCTCCCCCACCCCGTAGAACATCAGGCCGATGCCCATCCCGGCGCGCCGTCGGCGCCGAGCCGGATCCGGCCGAACCGGCTGATCGCAAGGACCACGCACATGACGAGGAAGACGTCCGCGGCGATCACGAACAGCCAGGCGAAATTGCCCAGCACCCAGGCCAGCGCGGTGCTCGACGCCGTGTCGAAGGAGCCCTTGCCGATGGCCGCCGAGGCGACGACGGCCAGCACGGTGACCACGCCGACGGCGACCACCGTGAGGTCGGTAGCGCCGTCCTCGGGGCCCTCGGACCCCGCGCGTGCGGCATCGGGACGTGCCTGTTCCGTCGAATCCGTGCCCATGCGGCCACACTATGCAGCCGTATGTACGTATTTATGGGCATGGCGCGCCGGGTGTGGCCCAGGCCACGCATGGGCATAGGAGGATCCTCCGGATAGGCTCATGGTGGCGCGACTGCACTGTTCGATAGCAAGGGATTAGCAAGGTGACGGACGGAGCAGTAACTGAGACCGCGCGCGTGCTCATCGCCGCGGACAAATTCAAGGGCTCGCTCACGGCCGTTCAGGTCGCGGAGCGGGTGACGGCCGGCCTTCGCAGGGCCGTACCGGGCGTGGAGATCGAGACCCTCCCCGTCGCGGACGGCGGCGACGGTACGGTCGCGGCCGCTGTGGCGGCCGGTTTCGAACGCCGGGAGGTACGGGTCACCGGGCCGCTCGGCGACCAGGTCACGGCCGCGTTCGCACTGCGCGACGGCACGGCCGTGGTCGAGATGGCGGAGGCCTCCGGGCTCCAGCTGCTGCCGGCGGGTGTCTTCGCCCCGCTGACGGCCACCACGTACGGATCCGGCGAGCTGCTGAAGGCCGCGCTGGACGCGGGCGCGCGCTCGATCGTCTTCGGTGTGGGCGGCAGCGCCACCACGGACGGCGGTGCGGGCATGCTGGCCGCGCTGGGCGCGGTCTTCCTGGATGCGAACGGCGAACCGGTCGGCCCGGGCGGCGGCGCGCTGGCCGGGCTGGCGTCGGCGGACCTGTCCGGGATCGACCCGCGCTTCGCGGAGGTGGACTTCGTCCTGGCGAGCGACGTGGACAACCCACTGACGGGCCCGAAGGGCGCGCCGGCGGTCTACGGGCCGCAGAAGGGGGCGTCGCCGCAGGACGTGGCGACGCTGGACGCGGCGCTGGCCCACTTCGCGGTGGTGCTGGAGAAGTCGATCGGCGCCAGGGCCGCTGAGGCCGCGGTGTCGCCGGGTGCGGGTGGCGCGGGCGGGATCGGGTACGGGGCGCTGCTGCTCGGTGCCTCGTTCCGCCCCGGTATCGAGCTGATGCTGGAGGTGCTGGGCTTCGCGCCGGCGCTGGAGCGGGCGACGCTGGTGATCACCGGCGAGGGCTCGCTGGACGAGCAGACCCTGCACGGCAAGGCGCCGGCGGGTGTCGCGGCCGCCGCTCGCGCGGCGGGCAAGGAGGTCGTGGCGGTCTGCGGCCGCCTGCTGCTCGAGCCTGCGGCGCTCCAGGCGGCGGGCATCCGCCGGGCGTATCCCCTGATGGAGATCGAGCCGGACCCGGCGAAGTGCATCGCCAATGCGGGGCCTTTGCTGGAGCAGGTCGCGGCCAACATCGCCGCCGACGTTCTCTGACCGGCCACTGACCAGCGGCTGACCGGCCACTGACCAGCGGCTGACCGGCCGCTGACCGGCCTTCTGAGGCCCGGCCCCCACTGCGGCACTGCGGGGGCCGGGCCTCTCCCTTGCCCCGGGGGTCCGTGAATTTGCCCGGAGGCGTGTGCGTCTGCCTCGGGTGGGCCCGGTCGGATCGGTACGTCACCCCTTAACCCCGCCGACAGTGTTAGAAATGGCTCATGACCGGATGTTTTGGCCGACCCAGGGGATCACCGCCCCAGCAGTCGGCCGGGCAGCGAGGGAGCGCGCTCTCGCGCGTGGCCCAGGGGATGCACAGCGTCTCCGGTCAGGTGTTCGCCCTCCAGGCGGTGATCGTGGTGCTACTGATCGCCGCGGCCGCGCTGGCCCTCGTATACCAGGCGCGGTACGACAGCCAGCGCGATGCGCGCCACCGCTCCCTCGCGGCCGCCGAGGCCTTCGCGCACGCCCCCGGCCTGCCCGAGGCGCTCAAGTCGTCGAATCCGACGGCCCAACTGCAGCCACTGGCCGAGGCTGCCCGTCAGGCCTCGGGCGTCGACTTCATCGCCGTGATGACCACCGACGGCGTCCGCTACACCGACTCCCGGCCCGAGCTGATCGGCCAACGCGCCACCGGCGACCTCTCGCGGGCCGCGGCCGGGCAGCCGTTCACCGAGACCTTCCAGGGCCAGCCGAGCGACGCCGTCCGCGCCGTCGTCCCGGTGAAGGACGCCGGCGGCGCCGTCGTCGGCCTGGTGGGCACCGGCATCGAGGTCGCGAACGTCTCCGACGTGGTCGAAGGACAGCTTCCGCTGCTGCTCGGCGCGGCGGCGGGCGGGATGCTGCTCGGCACCGGGGGCGCCGCGCTGGTCAGCCGGCGGCTGCGGCGCCAGACCCGGGGGCTGGGCGAGGCCGAGATGACCCGGATGAACGAACACCACGAGGCGGTCCTGCACGCCGTACGCGAGGGCGTGCTCATCATCGACGCCGACCGCCGGCTCATGCTGGCCAACGACGAGGCGCGGCGGCTGCTGGACCTGCCGCCCGACGCCGAACAGCGGCACGTCAGCCGGCTCGGCCTCGACCCCCGCACCGCCGCGCTGCTGGCCTCCGGGCGGACCGCGACGGACGAGGTGCACCTGGCGGGCGACCGGCTCCTCGCCGTCAACGTGCGGCCCACCAAGCCGTACGCGGGCATGCCCTCCGGCAGTGTCATGACCTTGCGCGACACCACCGAGCTCGCCGCGCTGTCCGGCCGCGCCGAGGTGGCCCGGAGCCGGCTCCAGCTGCTGTACGAGGCCGGGGTGAGCATCGGTACCACCCTGGACGTGGTGCGCACCGCCGAGGAGCTGTCGGAGGTCGCCGTCCCGCGGTTCGCCGACTTCGTCACCGTGGAGCTGCTGGAGCCGGTGCTGCACGGCGACGAGCCCCTGGGCGGCTCGCACACCGAGATGCGCCGGGCGGCCATGAGCGGCATCCGCGACGACCAGCCGTTGCAGCCCGTGGGCGATGTCATCCGGTTCGTCGTGCCGACGGCGCCCATGGCGGCGGCGCTGAACGCGGGGCGCGCCGTGCTCGCGGCCGATCTGAACGCCGCCTCGGGCTGGCGGGCCCAGGACGACGAGGGGACCCGGGTGGCCCTGGAGTACGGGCTTCATTCGCTGATCTCCGTACCGCTCCAGGCTCGCGGCGTCGTCCTCGGGATGGCCAATTTCTGGCGGGCGGACACCCCGGAGCCCTTCGAGGAGGAGGACCTGTCCTTCGCGGAGGAGCTGGCGGCCCGCGCGGCCGTCTCCATCGACAACGCCCGCCGTTTCACCCGCGAGCACGCCACGGCCGTGACGCTCCAGCGCAGTCTGTTGCCCCGGGTGCTGCCCGAAGTGAGCGCGGTGGACGTCGCCTTCCGCTATCTGCCGGCGATGGCCGGGGTGGGTGGGGACTGGTTCGATGTGATCCCGCTGCCGGGCGCGCGGGTGGCGCTGGTGGTCGGCGATGTCGTGGGCCACGGGGTGCACGCCGCGGCGACGATGGGCCGACTGCGCACCGCGGTGCACAACTTCTCCACGCTGGATCTGCCGCCGGACGAGCTGCTCGGACACCTGGACGAGCTGATCGACCGGATCGACCAGAACGAGAGCGGGGGCGGCTCCGACCCGGAGGAGGGCGGCGGGGAGCCGGCCGGTATCACGGGCGCCACCTGCCTGTACGCGATCTACGACCCGGTCTCGGGGCGCTGCACGATGGCCAGCGCCGGGCATCCCGGGCCGGCGCTGGTCCACGCCGACGGACGGGTGGAGTTCCCCGAGCTGCCCACCGGGCTGCCGCTGGGAGTGGGCGGCATGCCCTTCGAGTCCGCCGAGCTGCTCCTGCCCGAGGCGAGCCGGCTCGCGCTGTTCACGGACGGCCTGCTGGAGGACCGCGACCGGGACTTCGACACCGGTCTGGCGCTGCTGGGCGAAACGTTGTCGCAGCCCGGCCGCAGCCCGGAGCAGGCCTGTGCGGATGTGCTGGCCGCGCTGCTGTTCCCGTCGCCGAGCGACGACATCGCCCTGCTGATCGCGGACGTCCGGCGGCTGGAGGCGGACCGGATCGCGGAGTGGGAGGTACCGCCCGACGCGGCGGCCGTCTCGTGGGTGCGCAACGCGAGCTCGGCGCAGCTGGAGGCCTGGGGGCTGGGGAACATCGCCTTCACCACCGAGCTCATCCTCAGCGAGCTGGTCACCAACGCCATCCGGTACGGGACGGCGCCCATCCGGGTCCGCCTGCTGCGCGACCGCAGCTTGATCTGCGAGGTCGCCGACGCCAGCAGCACCTCCCCGCACCTGCGGTACGCGGCCACGACCGATGAGGGCGGGCGCGGGCTGTTCCTCGTCGCGCAGTACGCGGAGCGCTGGGGCACCCGCTACACGGAGCGGGGCAAGGTGATCTGGGCCGAGGTACCGCTGACGGGGAACGGCGAGGCGGCGCCGGGCGCGCTGAACCTGGACGCGCTGGAGGACCTGGCCTGGTGACGCGGCCGCGGCCTGCGTCCGCGGCCCAAGGGGGCTGCGTACGAGACGGGCGGCGGCTGCGTACCTGCGCGGGGCTGCGTACAAACCCCCCGCAGGCCCCTCGCGGGGGCCGCGAGGGGCCCCCTACGTGGCCACCGTGCGGGCCAGCAGCACCGCCACGTCGTCCTGCGGGGCATCCGGCAGCAGCCGCCCCAGGATCCCGTCGCACAGCTGCTCCAGGGGCTGGCCGGCGTCGCGCAGCGCCTGCCCCAGCTGGTGCATGCCCTGGTCGAGGTCCCGGTCGCGGGCCTCGATCAGGCCGTCCGTGTACAGGACGAGCAGGCTTCCCGGGGGCAGCCGTACCTCCTCGGTGCGGAACTCCTGCCCGCCGGTGCCCAGCGGCGTTCCCGGCGGGCCGTGGAGGAAGGTGACCGTCCCGTCGGCCGTGACCACGGCGGGCGGCGGGTGGCCGGCGCGGGCGATCACGCAGCTGCCGGACGCCGAGTCGTGGACGGCGTAGACGCAGGTGGCCATCTCGTCCTCGCCCAGGTCCGCCACCACGGCGTCGAGCGAGCGGAGCATCCGCGTGGGCGGTACGTCGTGGCGCGCGAGGGTGCGTACCGCCGTGCGCAGCTGTCCCATGACGGCCGCCGCGTGGATGCCGTGGCCCATGACGTCCCCGATGACCAGACCGGTCCGGCCGCGGGGCAGCCGGATGACGTCGAACCAGTCGCCGCCCACGTCGTGGTCGCTGGCGGGCAGGTAGCGGCCGGTGAGTTCGAGGCCCGTGACCTCGGGCAGCGCGCTGTTGGTGAGGCTGCGCTGGAGGGTGAGGGCCGCCTGCCGCTGGCTGGTGAACATGCGCGCGTTGTCGATGTTGAGTGCGGCGCGCGCCACCAGCTCGTCGATGAGGACGCAGTCCTGCTCGTGGAACGGCTCGCGCTCGCGCAGCCGGGTCACGGCGACGGCGCCGAGCACCTTGCCGCGCGCGACGAGCGGGACCATCCGGGCGGAGCCCAGGGTGGCGAGGTAGGTGCGGAGCGGCTCCGCGCGCGGGTCGGTGATCAGCACCGGGATGTCGGACACGTACAGGTTCATGGGCTGCCCGTCGGCGATGACCCGCTCGTACACCGACCCGACGGGGATCTGGAAGGTCTGGCCGGCGGCCAGCTTCGCGGTGGGCGCGGTCGGATCGGGGAACCGCGCGGCGAGCCGGCGCATCACGCCTCGGCTGGAGCCCGCGGCGGCGGTGTCGTCCGGGTTCAGTACGGCTTCCAGCAGCTGTACGTCGGCCGAGTCGGCGAGCTGCGGTACCAGAACCTCCACGATCTCCTCGGCGGTCTGGCGCAGGTCCAGGGTCGTCCCGATGCGCGTGCCGGCCTCCGCCAGCAGGGCGAACCGCCGACGGGCCCGCTCGGCCTCGGCCTGTGCCTGCTGGCCCTCGGTGATGTCGATGAGGGAGGCGATCAGGCCGAGGCGGCGCCCGGCGCCGTCGAGCAGCGGGGCGTACGAGCAGGACCAGGTCCGGTCGTGGTCGGGGTCGGCGGGCGTCCGGCCGGTGCGGCGGACGTCGACCACGGCGGTGCCCCGGTCCAGGACCTGCCGCATCATCGCCTCCAGCGCGGTGGCGTTGACGCCCGGCACCACCTCGGTGAGGCGCTTGCCGAGGTGCTCGGCGGCGGAGACACCGTTCATCCGGGCGAGCGCGTCGTTGACGCGGAGGAAGCGCAGGTCGGGGCCGAGGGTGGCGAGGCCGATGGGTGACTGGGTGAAGAGGCTCTGGAGGGCGGCGAGGGAGTCCCGCATGTGGAGGACCTCGGAGGTCTCCACGGCGATGAGCATGGCTCCCATGCGGCCCTGCGGGTCGACAGCGGGGACGATCCACATCTCCATCGCCACGCGGTGGCCGTCGCGGTGCCGCACGGGCAGGGTCCCGACGACGGTCTCCCCGGCCTGGACGCGCCGGGTCAGCTGGTCGGCGAGATCGCGGTTGGCCTCGGGGACGAGTACGGACGTACCGGGCCGGCCGATGATGTCCTCGCGGCGGTGGCCCAGCAGGTCCTGGGCGGCGAGCGACCACTCCACGATGCGCCCGTCCGCGTCCTCCCGCCACAGGGCGATCGGCAGCAGCTCGCGGAGCACACCCGCATACCCGACAGCCCCGACCGGCTGATCCGGCACCTCGCTCGTCGACTGGTAAGTGTCCAACGCACCGACCTCACCCCGGGGGGCCTGTTTCCTACCGATTCACCCTAGCCGAGGCGTCGGTGCCCGGCGCTGCGTCGAATTGCCCGGCGGCGGCGAATGCCGCCCACTAACCTGGGCGGATACGCCTTCGTCCGGCGCCTCCGTCCGGTGCCTCCGTCCGGTGCCTTCGTTCCGAGAGGAATCCCGATGGTCCGCATCACCCTCGTCCAGGGCGACATCACCGGCGAGCAGGCGGACGCGGTGGTCAACGCCGCGAACTCCTCGCTGCTCGGCGGCGGGGGCGTGGACGGTGCCATCCACCGCCGCGGCGGGCCAGAGATCCTGGAGGCCTGCCGCGCGCTGCGCGCCTCCCACTACGGCAAGGGCCTGCCGACGGGCCGGGCGGTCGCCACCACGGCGGGCCGCCTCCCTGCCCAATGGGTGATCCACACGGTGGGCCCGGTGTACTCCTGCGACGAGGACCGCTCACAGCTCCTCGCTTCGTGCTACCGGGAATCCCTGCGCGTCGCCGACGAGCTGGGTGCGCGAACCGTGGCCTTCCCCGCCATCTCCACCGGCATCTACGGCTGGCCCATGGACGACGGCGCCCGCATCGCGGTGGAAACGGTCCGCGCTACGGACACCGAGGTCGAGGAGGTCCGCTTCGTCCTCTTCGACGACCGTGCCTATGCGGCCTTCGCGGCGCACGTGCGCTGACGAGCGCACGGTATGAACGGTTACTGAGGTGTCGGAACCGGCGAAGTGGGCCACACTGCAGGTCCGAGGGTGACTGGGTGACGGATACGACCTGAGAAGCCGACCTGCTGGCGGCCCTGCCGACCTTGTCCCGCACGTTCGGGTTGGGCGAAGTGCGGAGCCGGCAGTTCCTCGCCCATCCCCTGATGAACCGGAACTGGCGTCTGGAGACGGCGGCCGGTACGTACGCGGTGAAGGAGATCACCGACGTGTTCCCGCCCGAGGTCCGCAGAAACCTCGCGGTGCTGTCCGGTCTTGCGAATGACGGCATTCCGGTGCCCGCGCCGCTGGCTGCCGACGGCGGGGAACTCGTGGTGAAGATCGGCGGGCACGGCTACTGCGTCGTGCCCCGTTGTGGCCCACGTGTTCCGAGGGAGTGTGGGCCGCAAGGTGCCGTGAGTCATCGGGTGCCGGCGATCCATCGTTGGATGGCCGCGTTGGTGGTGTCGTCGAGTGCGGAGACGGCTTCGATGGCCTGAAGGTCTCCGGCGAGCGGTGGGATGCCGGCGGCGGTCAGCGCGGCGTGTAGGTCGAGGCGCCGGTGGTGTGCTGCGCTGATCCGGCCGAGAGGCCGCTCCTCCGGGTCCGGGGTCGGCACGGAGCTTTGGAGGCGAGTGTCCTCCTTGCCCTCGAATCCCCGCACACCGGGGAAGCGGTAGGGGTCGAGCGCCTCCTGTGGTTTCGGCGCGTGCGAGAAAGCTCGCCACGTGTTCATGCAAGGACCTCCTGGAGTCTGCCTGGTGGTGGGGATGTTGCGGCGGGGCTGTGCGGGGGCGGCGCGGGTAGGTGGTGAACCGGATGTCTCCGGGCGCGGTGGGGGGGCAGGTGCTCATGTCCGCTGCGCCTGCAGGGCATGGGCGCCTGCGGCGATCAACTCGGCGAGCTGGTTGGCAACGGCGACGCTGCATCCGCCGAGCCGGACGAATCCGCGGGAGCCCAAGGGCCCGTCGTTGGCCAGGGAGGGGAGGACCAGCCCTGCGAGCGCGAGGGCTGCCTCGAGATGGGTGACGGCGTCCAGGCCTGCCTGGTAGGCGGCGTCCTGAAGCCGTTTGTAATGGATTCGCTCAGCGTAGGAGAGCTCGTACGCCATTGTTGCTGTCCTCTCTCAGTAGGTGGGTGGGTGGGTGGGGGCGGTGTGGTGCGGGGTACGTGATGCTTCAGCGCCTCGCGAGCCCGGTCGGTCTGGGTCGGCGGGGCGGGCCGTCACACAGGGGGCAGCGGAGTCCGGGCAACCGGGATGGGGCTCCGAGCTGCGGTAAGTGAGGTGCCCGGGCCGACTTCGCGTGCACGGGCGGTGCTCGAAGGCCGTCGTGCCGAGATTGCGGATTGCCCGTGACTTATCGGATTCGGTTGTCGTTCCTCAGATGAAAACGATCACTCCGGCTCTGGGAAGGACCACGTTCTCCATGCGGTTAGCGGCTGTTGCGCCTTCGTCTCCGGCGCCGTATGCGGCAGCGCCGGCTCTGCCCTTGTCAGCGTGGCCACGACTGGCACGGCAGACTCCGGCCCTGCTCGTCTCAGCGGCCACCCCCCTCCGCCAGGGCGTCGTCACGGCCTTCACCGCCCTCGACCGCACCCGGCGACCGTCTGCCGGGCACAGAACTGCTTCGCACGGGCGGCGGACCGATCCCGGCCAGGGACTTCCCAGACGTGACCGTCATGCCCCGTAACGGAGTTTGGGGGCAGGGGAGGGCCTGGAGTTGCGGTGCCGTGGCGTCGGTTGACGGGGCGGTCGGGTGAGCGTGATCTGGCGGACGAGCTGTTGGAAGCAGGCGAGCGCGGCGATGGCGGGAAGTGTCGCCGCGGCCTGGGCGGCGAGCGTTCTCGGCGCCTGGGACACGCACAGGAGTGTGGCCAGGGTGGAGAACAACAGGACGATGGACCAGGAGTGGGCGGCGCGGCGCTGGTGCAGGGCCGCCCTGAGGATGGACAGGGAGGCGACCATCCAGGGTCCGTAGATCAGCAGCGGCCACCAGCTGACCACGTCGTGGGCGGTGTGAGGCACGGCACTGTGCCGAAGGGCGTCGCAGACGGCAAGGCCGCTGAGGATGCTCACGGCGCCGGCGAGGAGCGCGACCAACACAGCTGTGCAGAGGCTGCCCGTTCGCATCAGGGCCACTGCCGGCGCCTTCGCCGTGACGGTCCGGCGGTGCCCGCCGGGCGCTTGTGCCTCCGGCGGCCCGATGATGCCAGGCGGTCCGGCTACCAGCCCGGCGGTGCTCATCGTGTCGTTTGCTTCGTCGAAGACGACTCGGTCGAAGGGCTCCGCCTGGCCGGCGGTGGCCATGCTCTCCTGAAGAAGAAAGGCGAGCTCCTCCTCCGGATCCCATGCGCTGTTCCCCTGGCCCAGTCCGAGCGACGGATGCCCCGTGGCGATGTGCTGTTCGGGATCCGGCCCCGGCCGAAACATGCGGGTCTCCGGCTGGGTGTGGAAGCCGTTCCAGTCGTGATGACCGTATGGTTCATACACGGGAGCTGTGCCTCACTTGGTCGTCGGTGCACATTCCGGATGCAGCCATGTCTTGCGACCGTCGGTCGAACTCGTGATGGATCGCGCTGATCGCCTTCAGGAAATCCTCAAAGATTGAGGACGAGTAATTCAACTCGATTTTCCGACCTTCATGATGCAGAGTCGCACTCTCGCCCTGGGTGCGGTCCGATGAAGCCGGTGTGAATGTCCATTTACCCATCCGGGCGACCCTGGGGCGAACGGGGAGACCCTCCTCTGCTGTTTGCCGACGGAGGATTGCAGCGACGTTTGCTCTTGTCATAGTCCAACCAACGCTCCCGGCGTCGGTCAGGGTATGCGCCATGCGGGTGATGATGACCGAGCGCACGAGTGTTGACCGTTCACTTTATCGTTTCTGCACTCGTGTCGAACCCGTCAGGATCTCGCTTCGTGCATCTCGCCCGCGGTCATCGCCGCAGCTCAGATCGGTGACGGCGCGGTGGCGGGTCGGGGTGTCGCGGGGGCGGCGTCCGTGCCGGCCGGCTTCCCGATCGCGCACGTTTCGGTATCGCCCGAGTGGGGGTCGGCGATCCCCGTGCCGTCGGGCCGTCACGCTTCCGTCCGGCCTCCGCGGCGCCGGGCCGCCTCATGGAAATCGGAAATTACTGCAACCCGACAGCGTGCTGCACATGGCTGCAATGAGAGAGCGGGGCGTAACTCCGCATATGCCGCTGCGTTATGTCGAGATGTTGCTGAGGGCTCGACCGCGGGCCCCGCTGCGCGAATCCGTCACCGGAAAGGACCCGCTGTGGCAGACGTGTTGATGAGGCTTGTGCTGATCTTTGCAGTACTAGGTGCGTTCTGGAGCGCATTGGCATCGTCTGGGGTGGGTCGAATGCGGCACAGGGACATCCTTGAACTGAGGCGCCAGCAACGCTTCAGGTACGTCCTGGAACGGAATACGAATGCCGCCTGGCTCTGCAACCAGGATGTCCCGGCGGCTGCCGCGCCGGTGCGAGAACCCGTCGGCAACGCGACGTGTGCTGCCTGCGGAGCCCTGTCCGGTTGGGAAGGCGGTGTTCCTGGCTGAGCGCCGACGCTGCCCACCGCTTATGAGGGTCGGGTGTAGATCCGGATGGTGTCGCGGATGAACCGGCGGCTCTGTTCGGGGCCGAGTGCTTGTGCTTGGAGGTGGTCGTACATGAAGTGGTAGGGCCGGCGGTCCGCGGGCTTCTCCAGGTAGAGGTCGCTGGTGAAGCGCTCCAGGTACACGACTCCCGCGTCGCTGTCGGGGAACGTGAGGATGGAGAACTGCCCCGAGACACCGGGGTGGGCTCCTGCGATGTGCGCGAGCGGGCGCGTGTACGCCTCGATGAACTGGAACGACTCCTACAACGACATCCTCCTCGCCCGGGGCCAGAACGCGTTCGCCGGAGCGGGAGACCATGTTCCAGGCTTTCGTCGCCGCGGTGAGCCGCAAGCACGGATGCGCCCAGGTCAACGTCCTGACCCGGGATGCCGTGGGCTGACCGCGGCGGTGCGGCGGGACGAAAGGGGTTATCCACAGGTTCGGCGGAGGCGGCCCGGCGTGTCGGAAACGGCCGCTAGGCTTCTGGAATGACCATTTCGGACGCCCCCGCTGAGATCTCCGATGCCCTGCAGGTGCTCCACCGCGTCTTCGGGTACGACTCCTTCCGCGGCGAGCAGCAGCAGATCATCGAGCAGGTCGTGGGCGGCGGCGACGCGCTGGTGCTGATGCCGACCGGCGGCGGCAAGTCGCTCTGCTACCAGATCCCGGCGCTGGTCAGAGAAGGCACGGGCGTGGTGGTCTCGCCTCTGATCGCGCTGATGCAGGACCAGGTGGACGCGCTGACCGCCCTCGGGGTGCGGGCCGGGTTCCTCAATTCGACGCAGGATCCGCACGAGCGGCGCGCCGTCGAGCAGGCCTTCCTCGACGATGAGCTGGACCTGCTGTATCTGGCCCCCGAGCGGCTGCGCACCGAGGGCACGCAGCGGCTGCTCGACCGGGGCAAGGTGTCGCTCTTCGCGATCGACGAGGCGCACTGTGTCGCCCAGTGGGGTCACGACTTCCGGCCCGACTACCTCGCGCTGTCCATGCTGCACGAGCGCTGGCCGAAGGTGCCGCGGATCGCGCTGACCGCGACGGCCACCGAGGCGACGCACGCCGAGATCGCGGCGCGGCTGGGGCTGGAGGACGCCCGGCATTTCGTCGCCAGCTTCGACCGCCCGAACATCCAGTACCGGATCGTCCCGAAGAACAACCCGCTCAAGCAGCTGCTGGAGCTGATCCGGAACGAGCACGACGGGGATGCCGGGGTCGTCTACTGCCTCTCGCGGGCGTCGGTGGAGAAGACGGCGGCCTCCCTCAAGGAGCAGGGCATCGACGCCGTCGCGTACCACGCGGGGATGGACGCTCGCACGCGCGCGGCGAACCAGGCCCGCTTCCTGCGGGAGGACGGGGTCGTGGTGGTGGCCACGATCGCGTTCGGCATGGGCATCGACAAGCCGGATGTGCGCTTCGTGGCGCACCTGGACCTGCCGAAGTCGGTCGAGGGCTACTACCAGGAGACCGGCCGGGCCGGCCGCGACGGGGAGCCTGCCACGGCGTGGCTGGCGTACGGGCTGCAAGACGTGGTGCAGCAGCGCAAGCTGATCGACGGCTCCGAGGGCGATGACGCGCACCGCCGCTCGCTGGCCGGGCACCTGGACGCCATGCTCGCGCTCTGCGAGACGGTCAACTGCCGCCGGATGGGGCTGCTGGCGTACTTCGGGCAGTCGGGCGGGGCGTGCGGCAACTGCGACACGTGTCTGACGCCGGCCGAGTCCTGGGACGGGACGGTCGCGGCGCAGAAGCTGCTGTCCACGGTGTGGCGGCTGGCCAAGGAACGGCGGCAGAAGTTCGGCGCCGGCCAGATCATCGACATCCTGCAGGGCAAGAAGACGGCCAAGGTCATCCAGTTCGACTACGATGCGCTCTCGGTGTTCGGGGTCGGGGCGGATCTGAGCACCGCGGAATGGCGGGGGGTCGTACGGCAGCTGCTGGCGCTGGGTCTGCTGGCGGTGGAGGGCGAGTACGGGACGCTGGTGCTGACGGATGCCAGCGGCGAGGTATTGGGGAGCCGCCGCACCATCTTGATGCGGAAGGAGACGGCGGCGGCGGCCGGTCCGGCCCGTAAGGAGGCCCGGTCGCGCTCCGGGAAGGGTGCCCGAGTGCCGGTCGACCTGCCGGCGGCTGCCACGCCGGTCTTCGAGGCCCTGCGCGCCTGGCGGGCCGCGACGGCGCGCGAGCAGGGCGTACCGGCGTACGTCGTCTTCCACGACGCGACACTGCGGGAGATCGCGACGCGGCTGCCCGCCACGGTCGAGGAGCTGGGCACGATCGGCGGCGTCGGCGAGGCCAAGCTCGCCAAATACGCCGAGGGCGTCCTGGACACCCTGGCCGATTCCAACGCCTCGCGGTCCCCGAGCGAGCAGCCTGTGCCGCCGAGTGAGACTGCGCCTGCGGGCGTCCCGGACCCCGCCAGGCCGGTGCCGGCCGTCCCGGCTCCTGCGGTCCCGGCTCCTGTGGTCCCGGCTCCTGTGGTCCCGGCTCCTGTGGTCCCGGCTCCTACGGTCCCGGCTTCCGTGGTCCCGGCCGTCCCCGCTCCTGCGGTCCCGGCTCCCGCGGTGGCCGCGGCCGCGGCTCAGCGCTCGGCGCCCGCACCGTACGACGAAGAGCCGCCCTTCGAGCCGGAGGACATGGACCCGCCCTGGGACGACTGGCAGTAGCCCGTAGCCCGTAGCCCCGTAGCCCGAGCCGCCTGGGGGTACCGCCCTCAGGCGGTCTCCCGCAGGCGTCGCCAGACCGCCTTCGCCGCGTTGTGCCCCGACATGCCGTGGACGCCCGGGCCCGGCGGGGTGGCGGAGGAGCAGATGAAGACCGCCGGGTGGGCCGTCGCGTACGGGAAGAGGCTGGGCTTCGGCCGCAGCAGCAGCTGGAGGCCCGAGGCGGCTCCGCAGGCGATGTCCCCGCGGATGTAGTTGGCGTTACGGGCGGCCAGCTCCGGCGGGCCGGCCGTGGCGCGGGCCAGCACCAGGTCGCGGAACCCTGGGGCGAAGCGCTCCAGCTGCCGCTCGATCGCGTCGGTGAGGTCGCCGTCCCAGCCGGCCGGGACATGCCCGTACGCCCAGAACACGTGCTTGCCCTCCGGGGCCCGGCTCGGGTCGACCAGGCTGGGCTGCGCGGTGATCAGGAAGGGGTTACGGGGGGCCCGCCCGCCCGAGGCCAGCTGTAGCGCGGCGTCGATGTCGCTGGTGCGGGGGCCGACCTGGACGGTGCCGGCCCGGCGGGCCTCCTCGGCGGTCCACGGCACCGGGCCGTCCAGCGCGTAGTCGATCTTGAACACTCCGGCCCCGTACCGGTAGCCGTCGTAGGCGCGCCCCAGCCGGGCGATCCGGGCCAGCGCGGCCGGCGAGGTGTCGAAGACGTACGCCCGGGCCGGCGGGAGGTCGTCGAGGCGCTTGACCTCGAAGCCGGTGTGGATCGTCCCGCCGAGGTCGCGCAGGTACGCCGCGAGGGCGTCCGAGATGGACTGGGACCCCCCACGCGGCATCGGCCAGCCGCCGGCGTGCGCGGCCAGCGCGAAGACCAGGCCGACGGCGCCCGTGGCGATCCCGCCGAGCGGTGCGATGACGTGCGCGACGAGTCCGGCGAACAGGGAGCGTGCGCGGTCGTCGCGGAAGCGCCGCATCAGCCAGGTGGAGGGCGGCAGCCCGGTGAGCGCGAACCGGGCCAGCGTGACCGGGTCGCGGGGCAGCGCGGTGGAGGGCAGCGACATGAAGTCCCGGGTCAGGGTGTCCCATTTGCCGAGGTAGGGCCGCACCAGCCGCCGGTACGTGCCGGCGTCGCGCGGCCCCAGGGAGGCGGCGGTCTCCGCGACCGACCGCGAGAGCACGGCGGCCGTGCCGTCGTCGAAGGGGTGCGCCATGGGCAGCGGGGCGTGCAGCCACTCCAGCCCGTACCGCTTCAGCGGCATCGTGGCGAAGACCGGCGAGCCGATGCCCAGCGGGTGCACGGCCGAGCAGGGGTCGTGCCGGAAGCCGGGGAGGGTGAGCTCTTCGGTCCTGGCCCCGCCGCCGACCGTCTCGGCGGCCTCGAAAACGGCCACCGAGAAGCCCCGTCGGGCCAGTTCGACCGCGGCCGTCAGCCCGTTGGGCCCCGCCCCCACCACGACCGCATCGAGAATCGACGGCACTTGCGACTCCTTCGTCCGGCGGCGGCAATGCCCTCAGGATGGCATTGCCTCTAGGATATTGGGCCGGTCCGCGGATCCCGCACGACGGCTACGCGCCCCGCAGGACGGCTACGCGCCCCGCGGGACCCGGCTACGCTCCCCGCAGGAGCTCGCGGATGCGGATCGCCGTGGCCTCGTCCCGGCCCACCGCGAACGGCAGCTCATTGTCCCGGTCCACCCGGTAGGGCACCCCGGCGACCGTGCTCTGCGCCCCGCCCGCCTCGGCGACCAGCAGCAGCCCGGCCGCGTGGTCCCAGGCCGAGGGCCAGGTGAAGGCCAGCCCGTCCATCTCGCCCCGCGCCACCTTCAGGTACTCCAGGCCGGCCGAACCGCACGGCCGGGCCGCGACTCCGGGGACATCCAGCCGGGCCAGCTTCGCCTTGTCCGCCTCGGAGGTGTACAGCGGGTGGGCCATGGCGACCCGCAGTTCGGCGCCGGGCTCCGGCGAACCGCTGTGGATGCGCGTGCCGTTGACGTACGCACCCTGCCCGCGCACGGCGGTCGCCAGCTCCTCCAGCGCCGGCGCGAACGTCCAGGAGGCGAGGATCTCCCCCCGGTGGGCCAGCGCCACCAGCGTGCAGAAGCCGGGGTCGCCGGACACGAACTGCCGGGTCCCGTCGACCGGGTCCACGATCCACACCGGGGCTTCCTCGCGCAGCGCCCCGTACACCGTCGGGTCCGCGTGCACGGCTTCCTCGCCGACCACCGCCGAGCCGGGCAGCAGCCGCGTCAGCGAGGCCGTGAGGTGCTCTTCGGCCTTGCGGTCGGCGACGGTCACCAGGTCGTGCGGACCACTCTTCTGGTCCACCTCGTGGTCGGCGAGCTGCCGGAATCTCGGCATGATCTCGACCGCCGCCGCCTTGCGGACGGCCTCTTCGACGGCGGACAGGTCACGGGCCAGAAATTCATCGATCATGTCCCCAGGTAATCACGGCCGACCGACAAACCCCACCGAGAGCCTGTTGCGGACCGCCGCACACCCGGTGGAATCAGTCAGCGGCAGCGGGCTCCCGGCGGGTGAGGGCCGTGTACAGGAGGAGGGACGAGGCGAGGCCCACGGCCCAGCCGTAGTCCGCGAGGGGCCGCAGGAAGGGGATCAGGCCGTCCTGGGGGAAGGGGCCCTGGCCGGGGGCCGAGTGGGATCCGCCGATGGCCAGGATCCCGCCGGCCAGGAAGGCGGCCAGCGCCTTTGGATTCCAGCCGCCCCGGTACCAGTACGGCCCTCCCTCCCGGTACAGGTCGGGCAGGGACAGCCGCGTGCGCCGCACGATCCAGTAGTCGGCGATGAGGATGCCGGCGACGGTGCCGAGCAGGCCGCCGACCAGGCCGAGCCAGGTGAAGATGTAGAGCTCGGGGGTCGAGGTCAGCTTCCACGGCATGATCAGTACGCCGACCACACCGGTGATCAGGGCCCCGGTGCGGAAGTTGATCAGGCGGGGGGCCAAGTTCGCCAGGTCGTACGCCGGGGAGACGACGTTCGCCGCGATGTTCACCGAGATCGTCGCGACGAGCACCGTCACCAGGGCGAAGAGCAGCCCGAAGACGTTGTCGGTCTGGGAGACCAGCAGCACCGGGTCCCAGATCGGGGTGCCGTACACCGCCTCGGAGCCGGAGGTGACGAACACCGACAGCAGCGCGAAGAGGGTCATCGTCGTCGGCAGCCCCAGGGTCTGCCCGAGGATCTGGGAGCGCTGGCCGGCGCCGAAGCGCGTGAAGTCCGGGATGTTGAGCGACAGGGTGGACCAGAAGGCGATCATCCCCATGAGCGACGGGAAGAAGACCGGCCAGAAGTCCGCGCCCCAGCCGAGCCGGGACGGCTGGTCGAGCAGTTCACCGAAGCCGCCCGCCTTCACCCCGATCCACACCAGCAGCGCCAGGGCGCCGACGATGACGAACGGCGCGGCCCAGTTCTCGAAGCGCCGCAGGGTCTCCATCCCCCGGTAGATGATGGCGAGTTCGAGGGCCCAGAAGACCGCGAAGCACAGCCACAGCGTCCAGGGCTGGCCGGCTATCCGCTCCGCCTCCGCCCAGCCGCCGAAGATCTTGCCGAGCAGCACGAAGATCCCGGACCCGCCGATCCAGGTCTGGATCCCGAACCAGGCGCAGGCCACGGCCGCCCGGATCAGCGCCGCCAGATTGGCTCCGCGCACCCCGAACGAGGCCCGGGCCAGGACCGGGAACGGGATCCCGTACTTGGGGCCGGCATGCCCGGTGAGCAGCATCGGCACCAGCACCACGAGGTTGGCCAGGGCGATGGTGAAGACGGCCTGCTTCCAGTCCATCCCCAGGGCCACCAGCCCGGAGGCGAGCAGCCAGGAGGGGATGTTGTGCGCCATGCCGACCCAGAGGGCCGCGAAGTTGTACGTCGTCCAACGCCTGGCCTCGACCGGTACGGGGAGGAGGTCGGTGTTGGCGAAGCGGCCGTCGGAGGGAACCTCGCCGGGAGCGAGCTCCACGCGATCACGGGGTTCCCGGGCATCACCGATCGTGTGTTCCAGCATGAGCTCGCGTCCCTTCAGGTCAGGATCTGAACGGGGTCAGGATCTGAACGCCGGGATGATGTGCTGCCCGTACGCGTCGATCGTCGCCTCCTTCGCGTCGTGCATGTCGTAGACGGCGAACTGGTCGACGCCCAGGTCCCGCAGCGCCCGCAGCTTCTCGATGTGCGCCTCCGGCGGGCCCAGCAGGCAGAACCGGTCCACGATCTCGTCGGGGACGAAGTCGGTGGACGGGTTCCCGGCGCGGCCGTGGTGGCTGTAGTCGTAGCCATGGCGGGCCTTGATGTACTCGGTGAGGGCGTCCGGGACCATGCCGGAGTGCTCGCCGTAGCGGGAGACCAGGTCGGCGACGTGGTTGCCGACCATCCCGCCGAACCAGCGGCACTGGTCGCGGGCGTGGGCGAGGTCCTCGCCCACGTACGCCGGCGCCGCCACGCAGATGGTGATCGCGTCCGGATCCCGGCCGGCGGCCTCGGCGGCCTCCCGCACCGACTTGACCATCCACTCGGTGAGGTAGGGGTCGGCGAGCTGGAGGATGAAGCCGTCCGCCTTCTGCCCCGCCAGGGCGAGGGCCCTGGGCCCGTAGGCCGCCATCCACACCGGGAGCCTGCCCTCC
The DNA here is from genome assembly GCF_018614095.1 of Streptomyces sp. ISL-87. Lineage (GTDB taxonomy): Bacteria > Actinomycetota > Actinomycetes > Streptomycetales > Streptomycetaceae > Streptomyces. Next base: position 22,696 of record NZ_JAGGOY010000153.1, read on the forward strand.
CTGACCCAGGGGATCCGCAGGGGGTTGCCGTCCACCAGGGCCTCGCGGCCCTCGGCGAGGTCGCGGATGACGTCGATGGCCTCGCCGAGGCGGGCCAGGGTGTTGGGCTTGCGCCCGGCCACCCGCATCGCCGAGTCACCCCGCCCGATCCCGCACACCGTGCGGTTGCCGTACATGTCGTTGAGGGTGGCGAAGGTCGAGGCCGTGACCTCCCAGGTACGGGTGCCCGGGTTGGTGACCATCGGGCCGATGTGCATCTCCTGGGTGTGTTCCAGGATCTGGCTGTAGATGACGAACGGCTCTTGCCACAACACGGCCGAGTCGAAGGTCCAGCCGTAGCGGAAGCCGTTGCGCTCGGCACGGCGCATGAGGCTGACGACCCCGGAGGCGGGCGGGTCGGTTTGCAGGACGAGGCCGAAGTCCATGGCAGCTCCTTACAGGCTTACAGGTACTGGCAGGCGGAGCGGGGGATGAAGGCCCCGTGGCCGGGCCGGCCGGTGTATTCGTGCCGGTCGATGACGAGTTCGCCGCGCGAGAGCACGCTGTCGACGCGTCCGGTGATCCGTTTGCCCTCGTACGCCGAATAGTCCACGTTCATGTGGTGGGTCGCGGCGGAGATGACCTGCTCGGCGTGCGGATCGTAGAGGACGATGTCGGCGTCGGAGCCCGGCGCGATGGTGCCCTTCTGGGGGTAGAGGCCGAACATCCGGGCCGGGGTCGCGCAGGCGATCTCGATCCAGCGGCGGCGGCTGATGTGCCCGTCCAGGACGGCCTGGTGGAGGAGGTCCATCCGGTTCTCCACGCCCGGCAGCCCGTTGGGGATCTTGGAGAAGTCCCCGCGGCCGAGCTCCTTCTGCCCGCGGAAGCAGAACGGGCAGTGGTCGGTGGACACCACCTGGAGGTCGTTGGTCCGCAGGCCCCGCCACAGCGCCGCCTGGTGCTCGCGCGGCCGCAGCGGGGTGGAGCAGACGTACTTGGCGCCCTGGAAGTCGGGCTCCGCGAGGTTGTCCGTGGACAGGAAGAGGTACTGCGGGCAGGTCTCCCCGAACACCGGCAGACCCTTGTCGCGGGCGGCGGCCAACTCGGCCACCGCCTCCTCCGCCGAGACGTGGACGACGTACAGCGGGGCGCCCGCGACCCGCGCGAGCTGGATCGCCCGGTGGGTGGCCTCGGCCTCCAGCAGGACCTTGCGGACCTCGCCGTGGTGGCGGGGATCGGTCTCCCCGCGCGCCAGGGCCTGTTCGACGAGGACGTCGATGGCGATGCCGTTCTCGGCGTGCATCATGATCAGCCCACCGTTGGAGGATGCCCGCTGCATGGCGCGCAGGATCTGCCCGTCGTCGCTGTAGAAGACCCCGGGGTAGGCCATGAACAGCTTGAAGGAGGTGACGCCCTCCCCGACGAGGTGGTCCATCTCCTTCAGGGTCCCCTCGTTGACGTCCGAGAGGATCATGTGGAAGGCGTAGTCGATGGCGCACTGGCCGTCGGCCTTGTCGTACCAGGTGTCGAGCCCCTCGCGCAGGGAGTGGCCCACGCTCTGCACGGCGAAGTCGACGATGGTGGTGGTGCCGCCCCAGGCGGCGGCCCGGGTGCCCGTCTCGAAGGTGTCCGAGGCGGCGGTGCCGCCGAAGGGGAGCTCCATGTGGGTGTGCGCGTCGACCCCGCCGGGGATGACGTACTTCCCGCTCGCGTCGATCGTACGGTCGGCCGTCCAGGCGTCGGCCGCCGCGGAGCCGTGGGCCGCGAGGGCCGCGACGCGTCCGTCCTCGATCAGCACGTCGGCGTGGAGTTCGTCGGCCGCCGTGATGACGAGACCGCCGCGGATCAGGGTGCGGATCGTCATGTACGTCTCCCCGGGGGTCAGTCGATGCTGTGAAGGGCTCAGTCGATGCTGTGAAGGGCCTGTTCGAGGATCTCGGCACCCTCTTCCGCCTCGGCGACGGTGAGGGAGAGCGGCGGCGCGATGCGCAGGACGCTGGTGTTGTGTCCGCCGCCCTTGCCGAGCAGCAGACCGCCCTGGCGGGCGGCCTCCAGTACGGCCGCGGCCGCCTCCGGGTCCGCCTGGTCGGTGCCGGGCCGGGTCAGCTCCAGCCCGGCCATCAGGCCCCGGCCGCGGACCTCCCGTACGGCGGGCACGGACGCGGAGATCGCACGCAGCCGCTCCAGCAGCAGGCCTCCTACGCGGCGGGCGTTGCCCTGGAGGTCGTGGTCCAGCAGGTACGCGAGGTTCGCGACGCCGGCCGCCATGGTGACCGGGGAGCCGCCGAAGGTGGAGATGGAGTTGGAGTCCAGGCAGTTCATCACCTCGGCGCGGGCCACGACCCCGCCGATGGACATGCCGTTGCCGATGCCCTTGGCGAAGGTGAGGATGTCCGGCGGGCCGTTCTGGGCGTGCGCCTGCCAGCCCCAGAAGTAGTCGCCCGTACGTCCCCAGCCGGTCTGCACCTCGTCGCTGATCCAGAGGATGCCGTGCCGGTCGAGGACCTCGCGGAAGGCCCCGTAGAGGCCGTCGGGCGGGGAGGTGAAGCCGCCGACGCCCTGGACGGGTTCCGCGATGAGGGCGGCCACTCCCCCGCGGGCCTGGCCGAGTACGTCTTCCAGGTCGGCGACGGCGGCGGCGGTGAACTCGGCGTCGCCCAGGTGCGCGAAGGGGCCGCGGGTGCGCACCGCGCCGTGGACGTAGTACGTCTGGAGCGGCGAGAGGCTGGTCGGGGACCAGCCGCGGTTGCCGGTGATGGAGACGGTGGAGAAGGACCGGCCGTGGTAGCTGTTGCGCATCGCCAGGATCTGGTTGGACCGGCGGTACGTCGACGCGAGCAGCAGGGCGGTGTCGTTGGCCTCGGTGCCGGAGGTGGTGAAGAAGACCCGGGCGTCGGGGATGGCGGACAGGGCCGCGACCCGTTCGGCCAGCTCGATCATGGGCCGGTTGAGGTACAGGGTGGAGGAGTGGATCAGCCGGCCGGCCTGCTCGGAGACGGCCTTGGTGACCTCGGGCAGGGCGTGGGCGGTCATCGTGGTGAGGATGCCGCCGAAGAAGTCGAGGTAGCGGTTGCCGTCGGCGTCCCAGACGTGGCGGCCCTCGCCGTGGGTGAGCTCGATGGGGCGGTCGTAGTAGAGCGCGAGCCAGTCGGGCATGACGGAGCGGTGGCGGCTGTGCAGGGGGATCGGGTTGGTCACGGCTGTACGAGCCCTCCGTAGGCGTCGGGGCGGCGGTCGCGGTAGAAGGCCCACTGGTCGCGAACCTCCTTGATCAGGTCGAAGTCGAGGTCGCGGACGAGGAGTTCCTCCTCCTTGTCGCTGGCGACCTCCCCGACGAACTGGCCGCGCGGGTCGACGAAATAGCTGGTGCCGTAGAAGTCGTTGTCGCCGTACTCCTCCTGTCCGATCCGGTTGATGGCCGCGATGAAGTACTCGTTGGCGACTGCCGCGGCGGGCTGCTCCAGCTGCCAGAGGTAGGAGGAGAGGCCGCGGTGGGTGGCGGAGGGGTTGTAGACCAGCTGGGCTCCGGCCAGGCCGAGTTGGCGCCACCCCTCGGGGAAGTGGCGGTCGTAGCAGATGTAGACCCCGACGCGGCCGACGGCGGTGTCGAAGACGGGCCAGCCGAGGTTGCCCGGGCGAAAGTAGTACTTCTCCCAGAAGCCTTTGACCTGGGGGATGTGGTGTTTGCGGTACTTGCCGAGGTAGCTGCCGTCGGCGTCGATGACGGCGGCGGTGTTGTAGTAGAAGCCCTCGCTCTCCAGCTCGAAGACCGGTACGACGATCACCATGCCGGTCTCGCGGGCGAGGGCCCGCATGCGCTGGACGGTCGGGCCGTCGGGGACGGGCTCGGCCCAGCGGTAGTGCTCGGGCTCCTGGACCTGGCAGAAGTAGGGGGCGTTGAACACCTCCTGGAATCCGATGATCTTCGCGCCCTGGGCGGCTGCCCGGCGGGCGTGCTCCTCGTGTTTGGCGATCATCGATTCGGTGTCTCCGGTCCAGGTGGCCTGGACCAGTGCGGCGCGGACGACTTGGGCCATGAGCTGCTCCTCGCGACGGGAACGCCGGCTTCTACGCACGTAGACGCAGTCCGTAGGGAGTAGAACGTAGGCCTCGTCACACCGTGGGGCAAGACCGCCGTGCGCGGTTGGAGTAGTCGATCAAGTTACGTCGTCCCGTGGTCGTTTGCGGTCAGGAGGCGGGCGGTTTACGCCCCGGCGATCCCGGCCACGCGCAGGGCGTGGACCAGATCGCGATGGTGCGTCCCGGAGAGGGCCTTGGCCGCGTGGAGCAGGCGCGGGGCGAACCACTGCGGGGCGCGGCGCGCGAGGGCGGCGGCCTCCTCGGCGGTGCGGACCCGGACGAAGGCGCCGAGCAGGGCCTCGGCCTCCCGGTCCCGGCCGACGGCCCCGAGGGCGAGGGCCGCCTCGGCGATCTCGGCGGTGGGGCGGGCCACGCCCTGGCGCAGCAGCGCGGCGGAATCGGCCTCCCGGCCGGCCTCGCCGAGGGCGGCGGCGGCCGCGGCGAGCCGCTCGGGCGGGAGCGAGGCCGCCTCCCAGAGCAGCGTGGCCCAGTCGGCCGCGAGCCCGGCCCGCCCCAACTCGCCGGCCAGCCAGGGCAACCGCTCGGCAGGCCACGCGGCGGCCTCACACAGCAACGCATGCGCCTCCCCACTCCGCCCCTGCCCCCGAAGCCCAACCAGCTCGGCGACAAACCCCCCGATCCCCCGATGCGCCCCGCCGACGGCCTGGGGGCCGGGCTCCCCCCAGGACCCGGCTCCGACCGGGCTCCCGGACCCGGCCCCGGTGCCGGACGGGCCTCCGGGCCCAGCTCCGACCGGGCTCCCGGGCCCGGGTCCCGTGCCGGACGGGGCTCCGAGCGCGGGCCCGGGCGCGGTCCCGGGGTCCGGCTGCACCCAAGGCTCCACGCCGCGGGGCCAGTCGCCGCCCGGGGCGGGCGGGATACCAGGCTCGATTCCGCTCGGGGTCCCGGGCCCCGGCTGGGCCCAAGACTCCCCACCGCGCAGCCAGTCGCCGCCCGAGGCGGGCGGGATACCAGGCTCAATTCCGGTCTGGGCCCCGGGCCCCGGCTGGACCCAAGACTCCCCACCGCGCAGCCAGTCGCCGCCCGGGTCGGCCGGTGCGGGGGCGGCGGCGGGGTGCCGGGGGTCCCGGCCGGCCCAGGACGAGTCCGCCTCCGCGTCCAGGGGCGCGCCGTCGGCTGGGTGAGGCTGCGCCTCCGGCTCCGGCTCCGGCCGGGGGAAGCGGGCTCCCCGGGGAGCGGGGAGGGCGGAGTCCGGCCGGGGGCGGCCGAAGCGGGCCCCTCGCGGCGCGGTGGCACCGTCCGGGTGGCCCGGCGGCGGGGTGAAGGCCTGGGCCTCGGCGACTGCCGCGCCCGCGTACCGGGCCCCGCCGGAACGTCGCGCGCCGCGCAGCCACCGCCCCTCGGCCCGCCCGACCGGCCGCGCTGCCTCGGTGGGAGGCTCCGCGTTCCCCGCCCGCTGCCGCGGCACCCCGGGCAGCGGTTCAGCGGCCTGGCCGCCAGGCCTCGGCTCCGTATCCCCCTGCCACCCGGACTCCGGCCCGGCTCCCCGGGCCGATGGCTCAGTCTCGGCAGTACCGGCGGCCGGACCCCCGGGCACCGTCGGCCGCCCCGCCAGCGGGCCGGCCGCCCCGTGCGGCGAACGCGGACCGGCGGAGTCCGCCGGACCCGGACCCGACCGCCCCGCCCAGGGGGCGGCCGACACCGGTCCCGGCGTGGGGGCGGTCCGGCGGAGGGCGGTCAGGCGGGCCGTCAGGTCTTCGCATCTGGCGGTGGCCCTGGCGGTGTCGTCCTGGGCCCAGGAGAGTTCGCCCGCCAGGGTCTCGGTCTCCGCCCGGGAGGTCGCCGTGTCCAGGCGGGCCGTCAGTGTCCGTACGGCCGTCTCCGATGCCGTGCGCTGGGCGACGGCCGCCGCGAGCAGGGTGCGCAGTTCCTCCGCCCCGCCCGGCAGCCGGTCCCACGCGGTGACGGCCGCCGCCCGCAGCCCGGCCGCGTACTCGGTCTCCCGCTCGACCGACTCCCCGCCCCCGGCCACCGCGAGGTCCCCCAGCAGCGACTCCATCACATCCCACGGCGGCATCGCGACCCCGTCCAGGCAGGCCCGCATCCCATCCGGGTCCCGCCGCAGGAACTCCCCGTACCAGCCTGCCCCGGGATCCAGCCTCTGCGTCAACCCGCGCAAGTATTCGGAGAGTTGACCGATCATCAGCGAAGTAGCGGTCTCCATGCCCGCATTGGATCCCACCCGTGTTACGGGCGGGCTACGGGAATCTCAAAGCTTGACGGCGATCCCGCTGTGCGGCCGCTTGCCCAGCCGGACCACCGCGGCCGGCAGATCCACCGCCCAGAACTGCCAGGTGTACTTGCGGGACATCAGCCCGCGCACCCGCTTCAGCCCCGCCTCGTCCAGCAGCCGCGCCTCACCCTCCAGGACAGGCGCCCCATCCGTCACACGCCCCCGCGCGTCGCACGCGGTGACGGTGACCCGCCCGTTGTTGCGGATCCGCTTGACCTTCCACGAATCGCTGCGCGTCCAGACGTACAGCTCACCCCCCTCCGCCACCGCCCACACCGGGGTGGCCACCGGCGTGCCGTCCTTACGGAAAGTGGTGAGACTGACATACCGCGCCTTGCCGAGCTCCTCAAGAGTCATCCCCCGACCCTAGTGCCGTGGCCGGAAA
>NZ_JAGGOY010000154.1 GCF_018614095.1 Streptomyces sp. ISL-87
ATTGCCCCCAAGGTCGTAAGCGGTGCCGGAGCACCTGGCGGCGCTCCGGCCTCGCAACGTCACACTCTATTCAGACCCCGAGCTGGACACGGAGGCTGCTCTGCTGAAAGACCTGGCCGGTCTCCAGGTTCTTTACGAAGGCTCTCGCGTAGATCTCCTCGGCACCCAGCTCGGTGTCGAGCGTGTCACTGTTTGTTCTAAATGTCGCGGTGCGGCTTTGCGATGACGCGGAGGTACTGACGTGCTTGCCGCGAAGGACGAGGTCGTCATCGTCGCTGTCCTGCTCCCACAGGTCGACCCAAGTCTCGAACGGGAACTGGTTCCGCGTCTCGAATGCGGTGAAGCTCAAGCTGTACCCGATCGAAATGGTCCACCTGTCACCGGCCTGCCGCGGCGTGATCGTGACGCCGGTGACCGATGCCGCGGGGAGGCCGAGGCCGGGCGCGGCCCCAACAAAAGCTCTGCCTTCAGCGGTAGGCGTCGTTGTGGCTGCTGATACCGTGGGCACACTCCCCACCAGCGCCAGTATTGCCGCCGTGAATACGATTGCCTTTCGAGTGCGCATGGTGACCTTCCAACGGGTGGCCTGTCAGATTCTGTGGTAAACGTTGCCCGCCCAATCTGACGATTGGGTGGCGCGACCATAAAGTGACCAGTGGTCCGGCCAAACCCCCATTCCCTCCGGCAGGCGCACGTCACGCGACCCGCTCACCGAGTCCGTGGAGATGACACGGCGTTCACCGCCGCTCGGGTCATTGGCCCGAAGTTGGACTGCGGCTGAAACCCCCGGCGTGAGGCGGCCTACATCAGAAGCCTAGGTCTGTTACTCCCTTCGCGCATCTGAGCCACAGTGCCAGGGAAGGGAGAAGTCATCCCGGCGGCCGTGATGACGCATGTGGGGCTTTTTGGCAGGCTGGTGACCAAACCGGCAGGCACCCACCAGTGCCGAGGACGCACGCCATGCCGTCGTCGGCCCGTCCTTGCGAGCGACGCAGCCGGACCCCTTCCAGGCATTCGCCGACCGCAATGCGGTGAGTCAGAAACTGCATGGGGAGGTCACCAAGCTGGTCCCGTCCGGCGTCTTCGTTCAGGTCGCCGACGGAATCGAGGGACTGGTCCACCTACAAAAGCTCACATGGACGCCCGAGGACGATCCGTCGGATGTCGTCCAGGTCGGCGACGAGATCACGGTCGTCGTAACTGAAATCGACCGAGAGCGACGCAGGCTGGTCCTCTCCCGACGACAGGTCTCATCCGACCACCTGTGATAAACGCGGTAGCCGTCAAACTTCTGTTATGCGCTCTTGAACAGTCCGCGGTCCTCCAGCGCGAAGAAAGCCAGCTGCTCCTCCTCCACGGCCTCGACCGGCGTCGGATCCGGCTCCCACGCCTCCTGCGGGGTCGTCCCGTCCGCAAAGCCGCCGGGGTGATGCTCGGCTCTCCACCAGGCCACCCAGTCGAGCAGCACCTTCACGAAGTCCACGAACGGCAGCACGTCCTCCACCGGATCCGGCCGGTACACCTCGACCGGGCGGGCCCGCAGCGTGTACCCCGGCAGCGAGACCAGGAGGTGTACTCGTTGCGCCGGGCGCAAGCCTTCGCCGGACCTCCCCCGGCGTCGGTGGTCGACTGGCGCTACGGCATCCGGGAGGGGGTGGTCGACCGGCATCTCGCCGACGTCCACCAAGCCACTTGGGTTAGAGGTGGCGGCCCATCCGCACGCGCCCTACGCCTCGGGCACGTTCATGTACTCGTACCAGGGCTTCGAGGTAATTGAGGTGTCGCCCGGAGACGTACACGCCACTGCTGGGTGCGCCCCGGCAGGCTTCTGCCGACCGGGGCGCCCGCACGTCAGTGGCTGAGGTGCACCTCGAGCCTGACCTCGGTCGGGCTGACGAAGGACCCGTGGATTTCACCACGAGCCTTGCTGAAAGCCCCGGTACCACCGGTGATCGCGGCGTCGAAGTCGGACGGGGCCGCAGTCAGGACGTCGTAGAGCAGCCCCTGGGAAGTGATCTGCCCCTCCTTCAACGCAAGGGTTACGTTGCACTGGGCCTCGCCGCCGTCACTGGTACTGAGGATGGTGCAGACACCACCGCCAGTGCCGACCTTCTTCCCGTCGCGAAACAGGTCGTTCGTGAAGACCTGTGTGTCACCGGGACTTGGGACGCCGTTGTTGTCCACGTCGACGAATGTCTCCTGGATGTTCCGCTCCACCAGCTCGAAGGCCCTTTCGCCGCCATGGCCGCCATCACCCGCCAGTGCCGCCGCGACCGGTGCGCAGGTGAGGATCGCGGCCAACGCGGTGGCCGCGCCGAGACCTACTACCTTGAAGTGCTGCATCATGCGTCTCCTGGGATTCTCGAACAGATACATGACGATCTGTCGCTTGCATCCCGTTCTATCCTCTTTCCCTATGCCCGGAGCAGCCAGACACAGACGGCACACCGGCGCACCCCGCCGGATCCGGCCAATCGGAGCAGGTCAAACCCGACGACAGCCACGCAGCCGCGGACTCGCCACTGACGAGCCGCCCTGGCTCAGACGGAACTCGTCGCAGCCGAGCCGCTCCAGCTCGTTGGTGGTGCGATGGCTGGAGGCCGCGTGCGGGTCGCGAGCAGCTCCATACCTGTGGATCAGCCCTGCCGGAAGGAGGCGTATCTTCCCGATGGGTCGATCGATAGGTCATCGAGCAAGGCCGACGTTGCAGCGTCGGTCGGGTAGGCACGCCCGTGCTTCGGTAGTCAACGAGGACGGCACCACGCCAAGCGGCAGCTCGCTGCTGGATGAGATCGTCCGGGAGGGCAAGTACACGTAGTCCGTGGCAGACAGGTCGCGGTCCATGAAGGCGGCATGGTCGGCCCGCCACGGGGCCGTCAGCCGTGTCACGGTGGCAGGCGACAGGCCGGCCACGGAGCCGAGGAACTGCTCCAGCGCGGGAACGAAGTCGCCCGAGGACAGGCCCTACAGGTAGAGCAGCGGCGGCGCCTCACTGATCTCCGGGGACTTGCGGCATCAGAGCGGGCAGGATTGCCGAGGGAGAACAGCTTGCGCTCGCCCGTGTCGGGTCGGTGCCCTTGTCGTTCACGCGCGGGGCCTTCACCTCGACCGCCCCGGGGGTGGTGACCTGCCAGGGGGCTGGTGGTAGCGGCTGCGGACCACCAGACGGCGTCCCTTGTCGTCGCATCAGCCAAATGGGCTATGTAGGCGTTGACTCGGCCGGCCAGGCGGATGCAGGCCGCCGCCCTGGAATGTGGGCCGACGGCATCCACCTGCGCATCCGCCTGGACGAGGCCAAGGCCGCCGTGCTGCTGGCGATGGGCGTACGGGCCGACGGCACCAAGGAGCGGATCCGCTGGCTTACGGCTACCGAGAGTCGGTGGAGGCGTGGGCGGGGCTGCTGCGGGACTGCGCCCGCCGGGGCGTACGCAGTCCCGGTCCTGGCGGTCGGCGACGGCGCGCTCGGCCCTCTGGAAGGCCCTGGCCGAGGTGTTCCCCGACACCGTCGGCCCAGCCCACGGCCAAGCGGGCGAGGGTGCGGTTGAGGCGTTCGACTTTGCCGTTGGTCTGGGGCCGGTAGGGCCGGGTTCGCTTGTGGGTGATCCCGGCCGCCGCGAGCGTGTCTCGCCAGGCGTGGGACTTGTAGCAGGAGCCGTTGTCCGTCAGGACCCGTTCCACGGTGATTCCGACGCTGGCGAAGTAGATCTGGGCTCGGGTCCAGAAGGCAGTGGCGGTTTCCTTCTTCTCGTCTTGCAGGATTTCGCTGTAGGCGAGGCGGGAGTGGTCGTCGACGGCGGTGTGGATGTACTGGTAGCCGACGCCGGAGGTCTTGCGGCCCGCTGGCCGGCCGAGGACCTTGTGACCGCCGCCGTCGGGGATGTTCCCGAGCTTCTTGATGTCCACGTGGACCAGCTCGCCCGGGCGTTCGCGTTCGTAGCGGCGTATGACGCGGCCGGTGGCCCGGTCCAGGTGCGTCAGGCGGGCCAGCCGGTACCGGGTGAGGATGCGGTGCACGGTGGAGGGCACCAGCCGCAGGTGGTGGGCGATGCGGGCCGGGCCCCACCGGCGGTCCCGGGGCAATACACCTAGCCGTCGTACTCGAAACACACCGCCTTGTCGGCCGACCCCCCATCAGTCGGTGACCGCCTCGACCAGCGGCAGCCCCGCCCCTCTCTCCGCGAGACCCCGGTCTTGCGGAGAGGCGGGCCGGGCGTTGAACGCACCGCCGGGCAGGCACGCGCCGGGCGCCTGCGTCGTGGGCCCGGCATCACCGGCGGGACACCGTCTAGCGTCTAGCCTGGAGAGATGGGCGGTGAACTCGTGACGCTGTTCCTCGCCGGTGACGTGATGCTCGGCCGCGGCGTCGACCAGATCCTTCCGCACCCCGGTGACCCGGCCCTGCCGGAGGTGTACGTCACCGATGCCCGCAGGTACGTCGAGCTGGCGGAGGCGACGAACGGCACGATTCCGCGTCCGGCGCCCTTCTCGTGGCCCTGGGGCGAGGCGCTGGGCCTCCTCGACGCGGCCGCGCCCGACGCCCGGATCCTCAACCTGGAGACGTCCGTCACCCAGAGCGACGACATCGCCCCCGGCAAATCGGTTCACTACCGGATGCACCCCGCCAACCTGCCCTGCCTGGCCGCCGCCCGACCCGACGCCTGTGCCCTCGCCAACAATCACGTCCTGGACTACGGCCGTCACGGGCTGGCCGACACCCTCGGCTCGCTTGCCGCCGCAGGACTACGGACGGCGGGCGCGGGCCGAGACCTCGACGAGGCGCGCCGGCCCGTGGTTCTCCCGCTCCCCGGGAACCGTCGCCTGCTGGTCTTCTCCCTGGGTACGGCGTCGAGCGGTGTCCCCCACACCTGGGCGGCCACCGCCGACAGGAGCGGGATCGACTTCGTCGACGAGGCCTCGGATGCGGCGGCGGCTGAGGTGGTCGGCCGCATCCGGCGGGCGAAACGATCCGGCGACCTCGTGGTCATCTCGATCCATTGGGGCTCCAACTGGGGCTACGCCGTCCCACGCGACCAGATCCGCTTCGCGCACACGCTCGTCGAGGGCGGCGCGGACGTCGTCCACGGGCACTCCTCGCACCATCCACGCCCGTACGAGGTGTACCGGGGGCATCCGATCCTCTACGGCTGCGGCGACCTGATCGATGACTACGAAGGCATCGGCGGCCAGGAGCAGTACAGGGACGATCTGCGGCTGCTCCACTTCATTTCGCTGGAGCCGGACACCGGCCGGCTCGACGACGCCCGCCTCATCCCCCTGCAGGCCCACCGGATGCGCCTGCGGCACGCCTCGCGCGAGGACTCCGACTGGCTCCGCGAGGTTCTCGCCCGCACCAGCCGCGCCTTCGGCACCCACATCGCCCGAGGCCCGGAGGGCACCATCACCGTCCACCCGCTGCAACCACCCTGACGCCGCACGGCGACGGTCATGGAGTCCTGGTGGCCTGCTCTTCTACGAAGCCAGCAGCGCGCTGGACGACCATCGCCAGCGCATCATGATCGATAGCAGCACGGCTGAATGCCGGCCCGGGTTACCGTACCGGCAGGGTGAGTTCGCCTCCGCGGTAGAAGCTTTCCCGCTCCTCGACGACGTACGGGGCCATGACCTCACGCCGCCGCTTCTCCGCGTCGGAGGACCGCCACGCGTCGCACGCTTGCTTGGTGTCCCAGAGGGACACTCCGGTGATTTCCTGCCCGTCCTCGGACCAAAACGCAAACGCGCGGCGCATGCCATCAGGAGTGGAATCCGGGCGCCACGCCCTCTCGAACTCCTCCAAGGCGCCCGCCTTGATGCGGCGCGCTGTCACCCAGACAAAGTGATTCTCCATGGCAGCCTCCTCAAGAGCGGGGTTCGGCACGCCGCCGTCTCTCTGACCACCGTAGGTCCGTGCAGCCGCTTCCGCCTCCGAGCCGGCGGCTCCCGTAGCCCGCGTCGGGTGCCTGGACGACTCCGTCGCGGGCCCGCTGCGGTCCGTCACCCGTGGCGGTGAGGTGGAGGGCCGATGCTCGTAGTTCAGGCGGCAACAGACGGCAACAGATCCGGGCGGGGCACGGCTTGCTGGCTGCCTCCTGGGTGTGGCCTGGAACGGATCCCTCGTGAATTTACACGAACGATCGTGCTAGATGCTGAGGCTGGGACCGCTGGATTATCGGTTGTCGGAGGGCCAGTGCTAAACGCCAGGCGAGGATCTCCCGGCGCACACCCCGGAAGGCGGCCCCCGGGGTGTGGAGGGACCTGTGGCCCCGCACCCTGGACGTATGGGTGCGGTCATCGTCCTTTTCGAGCTGGAAGCGGACCAGGCCATCGGCCCGGACGGCGTCGAGCCGGTCGTGCTCCAGGTGCACGCCGCCGGAGCCGACCCAGACGTGCCCGAGGACCCGCTGCCGCGCACACTCTGCGGCCTGGACACCGACCCGATGGAGCACTCCCACTACCGGCCGGCCGGACCAGGTGAGCCCTGGTACCCGCCCGCCTTTGATGACCGGCGGTGCCAGGCATGCGAGGCGGCGTTGCACCTGCTCTGACCGATTGGGGGCACGGCAGCATCCGCCATCAGGGGTGTGGGTTGACCATCACAGCGTGTATCTGCGGATCCGGTAGCGCAGTCCGGACGTCGACGACTGCCATCCTTTGTCCTCGGCGACTTTCCACCTCGGGTCCGGTGCCGGGGCGTACGTGTCGCCGTCCGCCGGCAAGTCGACTTCCGTCACCGAGAGCGTCGTGGCGTATCCCAAGGCGGCACGGTAGATTTCCCCGCCGCCGATCACCCAGACCGCAGCAGAGGCGGCTGCTGCCAACGACTCGGCTGCCAACGACTCGGCTGCGAGTTCCAAAGCCTCGGGGACGGACCCGGCACGTTCCGCGCCTTCGGCCACCCATTGAGGATCGCGAGTCACCACGATGTTCCGCCTGCCGGAAAGCGGGCGGAATCGCGGAGGCAGCGAATCCCATGTTTTGCGCCCCATCACCACTGGATTACCGAGGGTTGTCGCCTTGAAATGCGCCATGTCCTCCGGCAGTCGCCACGGAATCGCGTTACCCGCGCCGATCACACCATCGAGGGTCTGCGCCCAGATCAGCCCGACGTTCACACCGCCACCGGAGCTTTGATGGCCGGGTGGTGCTGGTAGTCGAGCACTTCCACGTCGGAATAGGTGTAGTCGAAAAGCGAGTCGGCTTGACGCAGACGCAGCCCGGGGAACTCGAACGGAGTGCGCGAGAGCTGCTCGGTCACCTGCTCGACGTGGTTGTCGTAGATGTGGCAGTCGCCGCCGGTCCAGATGAAGTCGCCCGGCTCGAGGCCGGCCTGCTGGGCCACCATGTGCGTGAGCAAGGCGTAGCTGGCGATGTTGAACGGAACGCCGAGGAACAGGTCCGCGCTGCGCTGGTACAGCTGGCAGGAAAGCTTGCCGTCGGCGACGTAGAACTGGAAGAAGGCGTGACACGGTGCGAGTGCCATCTTGCTCAACTCGGCGACGTTCCAGGCGGAGACGATCATCCGGCGGGAGTCCGGGTCGCGGCGCAGGGTGTCGAGTACCTCGCTGATCTGGTCGATGTGCCTGCCGTCCGGGGTGGGCCAGCTGCGCCACTGCGCTCCGTAAACCGGGCCGAGTTCGCCGTTCGCGTCGGCCCATTCGTCCCAGATGGTGACGCCGTGCTCATGTAGCCAGCCGACGTTCGAGTCGCCGCGCAGGAACCACAGCAGTTCGTACACGACGGACCTGAGGTGCACTCTTTTCGTGGTGACCAGCGGGAACCCCTGCGAGAGGTCGTAGCGTAGTTGGTGCCCGAAGACACTTCGGGTGCCGGTGCCCGTCCGGTCGGCTTTGGCCGTCCCGGAGGTGAGCACCAGCCGCAACAGGTCTTCGTACTGGGTGTCCGCCACAGCCGTTGAGTCTACTGGTCACCTACACGCGTCAGGAGAGGGGTGCGGCCCGGTGCGGCCGAGTCCCCACCTCTCCACCAGCCCGGGTGTCCCCGAGGTCAGGGGTTGAGGGTGGGGATGTCATCGGGTTCAAGCGTTCTCGACACTTACGGCGCCTGCATGCTGGGCGCCCCGGATGGCGGGCGCGGCCAGGCGGCGGCGCCACCGCGGCCGCAGCGATGGCCTTCGCGTGCGGGCGGGCGTCTCCGACGCGCCCGCCGAGGATCGAGCCGGCCAGGGCGTCGGCGCCGAAGCCGTCGAGCACCAGCGGTACGAGGCCGGCGGCGGGGCCGGGCCGGTCGGTCAGCAGCGGCGAGATGTAGGAGTACGCCGCCAGGTCGCCGCCGGTCGTGGTCGCGCCGGCCGGTCGCCAGCGCCAGCCATAGGCGGCCGGCGCCCAGAGCGGTCAGCTCGGAGCGGATCGACGCCGTCTGGTGGCTGGCGCCGTGGTGTCGGCGGCTACCGTGGATGGCATGGAGCAGCGACCCTGCGACCGCGCCGAGATCCGGGAGACGAGGACATTCTCCGGCGGCTGCGGGAGCCGGCCGAGCAGGGGATCACCGGATTCTCGCGGTGGGTCACGATCCTGGCGTTTCTCTCGCTGCTGCCGGACGTGGCCGACCGGCATGCGGTGCTCCGGGGTGGGCTCACCTTCCTGGACGAGCCGGCGAGCTTCTTCTACGACGGCGAGACGCCGCTGTGCGCCGAGCGCGTTACAGACCCCCACCGGCGCGGCATGCTGGTCACCGCTCGCGCCGCCAGCCGCGCCGAACGCACCTGGATCCGCTAGGCCTCGGCGAGGAAGCCCCGAGCCCGACGCCGCCCGCCGTCGGCACGATCCCTCCACGCTCACGGAACCCGCGAGCTGATGACCTGTAACGAAAGGCCCCCCATGCTTGCGTCCTGGTACGACGAACAAGGCCCGGCCATCGACGTGCTGCGCGTCGGCGAGCTGCCCGACCCCACCCCCGGCCCCGGGGAGGTCCGCGTCCGGGTGACCGTCTCCGGCGTCAACCCCGGCGACACCAAGAAACGACGCGGGTGGACCGGCTCGGCGATGCCCCACCCGCGGGTGATCCCGCACAGCGACGCCGCCGGTGTCATCGACGCTGTCGGCGCCGGCGTCGACGCCCGCCGCTCCGGGCAGCGCGTCTGGGTGTACGGCGCCCAGTCCTACCGGCCCTTCGGCACCGCCGCCCAGTACACCGTCGTGCCCGCCGATCTCGCCGTCCCGCTGCCGGGCCACCTCGACGACGACCTCGGCGCGAGCCTCGGCATCCCCGGCATCACCGCGCACCGCACCGTCTTCGCCGACGGCCCGGTCGACGGCCAACTCGTCCTGGTCAACGGCGTCCTCGGCGGGGTGGGTTCACTGGCCGCCCAACTCGCCCGCTGGGCCGGGGCCGTGGTCATCGGCACCGTCCGCAGCGGCGCCGACCTGGACCGCGTCGATCCGGCGGTCGTGTCCCACGCCGTCGCGCTCGACTCCGCCGCCCCCGCCGCCGAGATCCGCGCGCACGCTCCGAACGGCGTGGACCGGATCATCGAGGTGTCCCTGTCCGACAACGCCGAACTGGACAACGCCGTCGTCGCCAACGGTGCGGTCATCGCCGCGTACGCCACGCGCGCCGACCCCACCGAGATCCCCTTCTGGCCGCTGCTGTTCAACAACGTCACCCTGCGCCTGCTGGGCAGCGACGACTTCCCCGCCGAGGTCAAACGAGAGGCCGCCCGCGAGCTGACCGCCGCGGCCGCCGTCGGCGCGCTCACCGTCGAGGTCGGCGACCGCTTCCCGCTCGCCGACCTCGCCAAGGCCCACGACCGTGTCGACGCGGGCGGACTCGGCCGTGTCCTGGTCGACATCCCCCAGTAGGACATCGGCCCTGGGGAGTTCGCCGCAGCAGTGCCCGCGGCCGCACGCCGCCGGGCCCGGACACCTGAACCCCGAGGCGACCCCCGGTCAACCCGCGGGCCGGGTAGGGGTGTTGTCGGGGTGATCACCCATGGTGGCGCCGTACGGGCGGGCAGCAAGGTTGACCCATGACAGAGCGCGCAGCAAGACTCACACGGTTCTCCTTCGTCGCGGCCCCCGTCCTCCTCATCGCCTACGGTTCCGTCCGCCTCCTGGTGGAAGGGTCCAAGGAGCCCGGAGCCGCATGGACCACCGGCCACCTCGCCTTCCTCCTCGGGGTGCTGTTCTTCGGGGTGGCGTGCGAGGGGCTGCGCCGTATGGCGGCCGCTTCCGGTGGGCCGGTCCGGCGGCGGGTGGCCCGGGCCGGGATGGTGGCCGGGCTGGTGGGAGCGGCCGCGGCCGCCACGCAGGCGGTGATCGACCTGTACGCGGGACTCCAGGCCGCCGACAAGCCGGAGATGCGGGAGATCTTCGCCCAGGTTCAGGACGTTCCCGGGGTGATGCCGGCCGTGTACACCGTCGGGCCGGCCTTCCTCTACCTGGGGATGATCACCCTGCTCGCCGCTCTCAAGGGCCGTGATGCCGTCCGGTCGCTGGCGCTCTTCGTCCTGGGCACGGCCACGATCGTGACCAACCTGGACCTCATGCCCCTCGGTGGCCTCTGCTACCTCCTGGCCTTCGCCCCCCTGCGCCGACGGACAACCGACCTGCGCGTACCGCCCGCCGCTACGGTGCCCTCAGGCCGTACGGCCTGAGGGTCGGCCGCGTCCGCTTCGAACAGCGGGCGGCGGCACGGGCACCGTCCGCGCCGCCGGACACCGGCAACCCCCGCGGCTATGCCCGCGGGGCCGGCGAGGCGGTGGGTGCCAGGCGTCTGGCGACTTCTGCCACCACCGCGGCCTGTTCGTCCGCCAGGTAGAAGTGACCGCCGGGGAATACGACGGCATCACTGGCACCCCGCGTCAGCTCCTCCATGGCCATGTCCGCCATCCGCCTCGCGTCGTCCACGAGCGGTCGCGCAGCCGGTCCCCCCCGGCCCGGATACTGCACCGCGTGGACCTCCACCTCCGGGGACAGGTCCGTGTGCCAGTCCCGGAAGTACGCCGGGCCTCCCGCGTGGGGGAAGCAGACGACGCGCACCGCCGCCGTGGGGCGCCGGTCGAAGCACCTGAGCCAGGCGGTCATGTCTACGCGCCTCCTTCCGCGGGTTGCGGTCGTCCGCTCCCGGACGCCGTCGTGTGCAGCGCGAGCAGCCGGTCTCTGGTGATCTTCCCGGTGGGACCGACGGGAAAGGACGCGACCGAAGTGAGGCGAGCGGGCACCATGTACGTGGGGAGCAGCCCGGCCAGGCAGCCAGCACCTCGTCCGGCGCGGCCGCGGAAGCGTCGTCGTCCGCGGTCTCCGCCGGGATGTAGAAGGCGGCCAGCTCCCGCCCGTGAGCGGTCTCGGGGGCGAACCGCTCCGGCAGGAACCTGGCAGCCGTGAGCCGGGGCGCGCCCGCGTAGCCGAGGGCGACGCAGTCGCCGGCTATGTGGAGGTCACCGGGAACACCGACGGGGCAGGGTTCCAGCCCGGCGTCGAGCACGTAGTAGCGGGCGTTCTGCATGGGGCGGCCGTACGTCGGCCAGGCCGGATCGACGTCCCCGATCGGGAAGCTGTTCGACCAGACCGTGCACTCGGTGGCCCCGCCGAGCGCGACCACCCGCGCCCCGGGGAACTCGCCCCGGATCTCGTCCGGCAGGCTCACCGGGATCCAGTCGCCGCTGAGCAGGACCAGCCGGAGGTCCTTGCGGCCCTCCGGGTCACGGCATTCGAGGAACGGCATCACATGTGCCATCGCGGCGGGCGCGGAGTCCCAGATGGTGATCGGCTCCTGCTCGAGCAGGTCCACCAGCGCGTCCGGTTCCGTGAAAGCATGAGCGACCGCGACGACTTCCTGGCGTGGGTCAAGACCGCCCTCTACGAGGCGGAGCTTGCGCTGCACAACGGTAACGCCCCCCGGGCACTCTGGTCGCGCAACGAACCCGTGAGCGTCCTGGGAGCATGGCGCAACGCCAACGGCCAGCAAGAACTCGACGAGCTCTTCACCGACCTCGGGAAGAGCTTCTCCGACTGCACGTCGTACGCGTTCGAGCTGCAGGCGCACGACGTTCTGGGCGACATGGCCTATACAGCCGGCCTCGAGCACACCTCCGCCTCCGTGGACGGACAGCCGCGCACCTACACGTTGCGGGCCACCCAGGTGTACCGCGCGAGGACGGCGAGTGGAGGGTGGCCCATCGTCATGGCGACACCGTGACCGATTGAAGGTCCCCGCTGCGCGTACTAACGGGCCGGTGGCGCGCGCGGGTCCCTCATACGTGGCGTTGTCGTCCGCGCGTCGCCCCGGGCGCTGACGGCGGTACCGGCGCGGGGAACCGCTCCGGTACCGGCTCGTCCGCTGGTGCGTCCCGGGAGGCGGGGTCAGTGGGCGAGTTCGGCCACCGAAGCGCGCAGGGTCTCCCGCAGGCGGGCCATCTGCTCCGCGCCGTAGGTCCAGCTGTCGTACTCGTTCTGCACCAGCAGGCGCCCGCCGAAGGTGGCGGTGGCGATCTTCGGGGGCATGCCGGGCGCGTTCGCGGTGCCGCCGAACCGCAGCAGTCGTACCCCCTCCGGAACCGGGTGGGCCGGGACCCGTCCCACGTTGGAGATGCCGTAGCTGACCACCGGGACCGGGAGCGCCACCCCGCGGGAGCCGGCGCGGATCGCGGCGAGCAGGAAGCGCTCCGGGTCGCGCCGGGCCAGGGCGGTGGTGAACTGGTCGGCGACCTCGGCTCCGATGGCGTCAGGATGGTCGTCGTGCGAGACCTTCAGCGGGGTCTGCAGTCCGGTGACGCAGTTGAGCACGGTGTCCAGCGGCAGTTCGGGGGTCAGGCGGGTGCGCAGGTCGACTCCGTGGCCGCACACCATCGCCAGCGGCCCCGTCGCGGGGCTGAGCTGGGCGCGTACTGCACTGAGCACCAGGCCGGTGATCACGCTGTTGACGGTGACGCCACGGGCGCGGGCGGCCGCGACGAAGGCGTCGGTGGCCGGCGGTTCGAACTCCAGGCGGTCGACGACGAACCGGCATGAGGGTGCGGGGCGTCGGGGCTGGTCCGCGCCCTCGGGGAGGAGGGTGGCGGGCGGGAGGGCGGCCTGCGCGGCGGCCTGCGCGAGGGTATCGGCCAGGGCATCGATCTCGCGGTCCGGGAAGGCACGGGCCAGCCGGACGTCGATGGCCTCGGGCAGATCGTCACGCTGCTCGGGCGTGAGGTCCGCGCCCGACGCCAGCGCGGTGTAGTGCCGCCAGAATTCGTTCAGCAGCTCGAAGGCGGAGCGGCCGTCGGCGACTCCGTGGTGCACGCCGAGTACGACCCGGTGGTGCTCGCCGTCGCTGATCAGCCAAGCGTGCAACATGCTCTCGGTCCAGTCGGGCCGGGTGTTGAGCAGTTCGGCGAAGGCCTCGTCGGCGCCGTCGAGCACGGTGAGCGGCGGCTGGACCCGGTCGCGGACGCGGAACATGAGTCCTTCGTCACCGGGGATCACCTCGGACCGCAGGATCGGGTGCCGGGCGGTGAGCAGTCCGAGGGCCAAGGACATCAGGGCCGGGTTCATGGGACCCCGGACCTGGGATTCGACGTAGGCCGGCATGTCGTGGAGCGGAAGGCCGGCGGCCCCCAGGTCGACGAAGTAGACGGTCTCGAAAGGCGATATGAGGCGCTGGCTTGTCATGGCGTGCGGTTCTCCCGTGTGCGTGGTGGGCGAGCGGTCCGGGCTGCGTCACCCTGCCCCAGGTCTCCTCGGCAGCGCGCGGGGTCGCGCTCGAGGAGTCCTGGAAGGCGGCTTCAACCGGCTCGGCGCGGTGTCTGAAGTGGCGGTAGAAAGTGGCGTGAAGACGCCCCCCCCCGGGCGGCGGCGCTCGCCGACTGTCGTTTGTCGGTTGCTGGTTGTCGGACGGCACCATAACACCATAAACATGGACACGTCACTGTTTGTCAGTCAACGCCACGAACGGCCGACCGGGTGGCCCCCGATCTGGAGCCCGGCCCCCCGGCCACCGTTCGATCACGAGGGAAACCCATGTTCACAGCGGTTTTTGAAGATCTGTCAGCACTCGGCCAGGATTTCGTCGACGACCCCCACCCGGTCTACGCGCGGCTCCGCGCGAAGGGGCCGGTGCACCGGGCGCGCAGCGCTGCTTCGGGCGAGTTCTGGCTCGTCGTCGGTCACGAGGAGGCGCGTGCCGCGCTCACCGACGCCCGGCTGTCGAACGACATCCGGCATTCGTCGACCTGGAAGGACGACGGGGGCAACTCCATCGGCCTCAACATGGTTCAGACCGACCCGCCGCAGCACACCCGGCTGCGTAAGCTCGTCGCCAAGGACTTCACCGCCCGCCGCATCGAAGCGCTGCGTCCGCGCGTCCAGCAGATCACCGACGAACTGCTTGACGCCATGGTCCCCTCGGGCCGGGCGGACCTGGTCGACGCGTTCGCGCTCCCGCTGCCGCTGGCCGTGATCTGCGAACTGCTCGGGGTCCCGGCCACGGACCGCAAGAGGTTCAACGACTGGTACCTGGAGAGCACCGACTTCGCCAAGCCCGAAGCGGCCATGGCGGCGGCTCAGGCCATGACCGGATACCTCGCGGAGCTCATCGAGGCCAAGCGGCGCGAGCCCGGGGACGATCTGCTGAGCGCTCTCGCCCGGTCCGTGGACGACGCGGGTGAGGAAGCCGACCGGCTCTCCACCGAGGAGATGCTGGGCATGGCCTTCCTGCTCCTGGTGGCCGGCTACGAAACGGCGGCCAGCGTGCTGTCCAGCGGCACCCTCGCGCTCCTGCGGCACCCCGAGCAGCTGGCGGCCCTGCGCGCAGACTGGTCGCTGCTGGACAACGCGGTGGAGGAGATGCTCCGCTACGAGGGCCCGGTGGAGACCACGGCGTTCCGCTACACCAAGGAGCCGGTGGAGATCGGGGGCGTGTCCATCCCACAGGGCGAGTCGGTGGCCGTCGTGCTCGCCGCCGCCTCGCGCAACCCGCAGCGGTTCGCCGAACCCGACCGGTTCGACATCCACCGCGATACCCGCGGCCACATGGCGTTCGGCCACGGCATCCACCACTGCCTCGGCGCGCCGCTGGCCCGTATGCAGGCCGCCGTCGCCTTCCGCGCCCTGCTCGAGCGCTGCCCGGGCCTGGCCCTGGACATCGATCCGGACGCGCTGACCTGGCGTCCCAGCATGATGCTGCGCGGACTGCACCAGCTCCCCGTCACCTGGTGACGGCGGGCGTCCCCGGGCCCGCGCCCCCGGGGACGCCGTCCGGCGTCAGACCCCGGCCGGCGGCGAGGGAGCGGCGCGTCAGGACACCAGGTCCACGCGCAGCTCGCCGAGTCCGCGAATGTTGACCTGCGGACGCCATACGACGTCCTCGCGGGCCAGGGTGATGTCGCGGTAGCGCCCGACCAGCTCGGTGAAGACGAGGCACGCCTCGGCCTTCGCCAGCATGGCGCCGATGCAGTAGTGCGGGCCGCCGCCGAAGGACATCGGGTGGACGTCGCGCCGCGACAGGTCCAGACGGTCCGGGTCGGAGTAACGGCGCGGATCACGGTTGGCCGCCCCGAGCAGGATCATCACCTTCGAGCCGGCCGGGATGGTGGTGTCGCCGACCTCGACGTCCCTGGTGGTGATGCGCGCCACGAGCTGGATCGGCGCGTCGTACCGCACCAGTTCGTCGATCCCGTTCTGGATGAGACCCGGGTCCTCGCGCAGGGCCCGCAGTTGCTCCGGGTGCCGCAAGAGGCCCAGCATCCCATTGCCGATGAGGTTGACGGTCGTCTCGTGGCCACCCATGAAGAACATCAGCACGTTGGCGATGATCTCGTCGTCCGTGAGCTTCTCGCCGTCGAACTCCGCCAGCAGCAGCCGGGACAGCAGGTCGTCACGGGGCGCGGCTCGGCGCAGGGCCAAGTGCTCGGCCACGTAGGCGCCGAACTCCTGCGCCGCGTCGTTCATCGACCGGCGGGTGGCGTCGTCGGGAGCCGGGTCGATGACGTGGCCCAGCGCGTCGGTCCACTTGCGGCACAAATCGGCGTCCTCCACCGGAAGACCGCCGAGTCCGCAGAAGACCGTCACGGGCACCCGGGCGGCCAGGGATCCGATGAGGTCGACATCACGTCCGCTGCCCATCTCGTCCATGATCTGGTGCACGATGCCGGCGATCCGCGGAGCCAGCTCATGGATGGCTCTTGCGGTGAACAGCGGGTTGGCGAGGCCGCGCAGCCTGCGGTGTCCGCCGCCGTCCCGCATGAGCATCCAGCGACGGGTGGACTCGACGATCGGGCTGTCCCAGCCCCCGCGCTGCTCCGCCCACCTGGGATCCTGCGGGTACTCGCTGCTCAACTGCGGTTTGCGGATGAGCGAGGCGACTTCGCTGTATCCCGAGATGACCCAGTGCCCGTAGGGCGTGCGGTGGACCGGCTCCGCGTCCCGGAGCCTCTTGTACAGCGGGTAGGGGTCGTCCCGCAGACGGGGATCCCGCGCATCGAACAGAGCAGCCTTCTCCTTGAGTTGCATTGCCGTCTCCCCGTTGGGTGGCGCTCCTGCGGGACCGTCCTCGAACCCGGTCCCCGAAGAAGCACTCGAAACACTGAGAAGCAGACAAACAACGGCGACTGGAGCTTCGCTCGTACGGGGGCGGAGATCGCGGCGAGAACCGGGATCAGCTGGGCGAAGTCCTTGTAGCGTGCCGGGGAATCGCCTCCGCCGGCCCTCTGGATCCGGCCGGTCGAGGAGAGCCCGGGGGCACTGCCACGTGCCCACGGATGTCACAGGTGCCACAGGGGAGTCAGAGTGCGGCGAGCTGTTTTCGACGACAACCACGAGGTGTTCCGCTCGACGATGCGGGACTTCATCGCGGCGGAGGTGACACCCCACTACGGCGCGTGGGAGGCCGCCGGCCGCGTGCCCCGCGACTTCTATCTGAAGCTGGGGAAGCTCGGGATCCTCGGTTTCGGCGTCCCTGAGGAGTACGGCGGATCGGGCCCGACGCCCTTCACCTACAACGCCGTCATCGCCGAGGAGTGCGCGCGGGCCGGAGTCACGTTCGGCGGCGCCAGCGCCCACCTTGCGCTTCCCGCGACGTTCGTCAAGTACACGACGCCGGAGCAGAAGGAGCGCTGGCTGCCCGGCTTCGTCACGGGCGAGCTGATGACGGCCATCGCGATCACCGAGCCGGACGCCGGTTCGGACGTCGCCGGACTGCAGACCGCCGCCGAACTGGCCGAGGACGCCACCCACTACCTCGTCAACGGCGTCAAGGCGTTCGTCTCCGGAGGCGCCCAGGCCGACCTGGTGCTCGTGGCCTGCCGCACCCCCGGCGCGGACCCGGCCGACCGGCGCGGCGGGATGTCCCTGCTCGCCGTCGACACCCGGGCGCAGGGCGTCGAGGTCAGCGCCGAGCCCGCCACACTCGGCCTGCGCTCCTCCGACATCGTCGAGATGACGTTCACGGACGTACGGGTCCCGGTCGGCGACGTCGTGGGCGGGCTGGGCAACGCCTTCTCCTGCCTGGCGGACATCTTCGCGCAGGAACGCCTGGGCATCGCCATGGGCGCGTACGCCCACGCGGCCGGCGCGGTGCACTTCGCCACCGCGTACGTGAAGGAACGCACGGCCTTCGGCAAGCCGGTCGCCGCCTTCCAGAACACCAAGTTCGTGCTGGCCGACTGCAAGGCCGAGGTCGATGCCCTCCAAGCGGTCGTCGACCGTGCGCTGGCCGCGTTCGACGCCGGGGAACTGACCGCCGACGAGGCCGCCTCCGCCAAGCTCTACTGCACGGACGCGGCGGCCAGGGTCATCGACAAGTGCGTCCAGCTGCACGGGGGTTACGGGTTCATCATGGACAACCCCATCGCCAGGCTGTACGCGGACAACCGGGCCAGCCGCATCTTCGGCGGCACCAGCGAGATCATGCGCACGATCGTCGCCAAGTCCATGGGTCTCTGACGCACGAGACGGTCCGCCTCACGCGGACCCGCGGGCGAGTGTCCGACCAAGCGCGTGGGGCGCCGCCGGCAGGCGCCCCACCGTCCTGGTCAGTGCGGCTGGTGCCGTCGCGCCGTGGGCAGGAGCCGCTCGGCGACGAGGAGGCCGCTCAGCCGACCGCAGGCCCGAACCACTGTGTCAGCCGGCTGTGCAGCTTCTGCTGGTCTTCACCGGCCCACACCACGTGGCCGTCCGGCCGCAGCAGTACCGCGGGCACGTCCACTTCCTCGCTGACGTCGACGACGTGGTCGACACGGTCTGCCCAGCCCGCCACCGACAGCCGGCCGGTCTGGTCGAGCAGCAGCCCGCGGCCGCCGTGCATCAGCTCGTAGAGACGACCCCGCTTCAGCCCCACGTCCCGCATCCGCCGGCCGAGCAGTTCGTGGCCCTCGCCGAAGTCGTAGCGGATCCCGATCCCAGTGATCTTCTCGATCAGGTACCGGTTCACCTCCTCGAAGTCCATCAGTTCCGCCAGCAGCCGGCGCACTGCCCGGGGTCCCGGCTCGGTGGACATCAACTCCATCTGCGCGCGGGTGTTGTCCAGCACGTCGGCGGCCACCGGGTGCCGTTCGGTCTGATAGCTGTTCAACAGCCCTTCGGGCGCCCAGCCGTTGACCTCGGCGGCCAGTTTCCAGCCGAGGTTGAACGCGTCCTGGACCCCGAGGTTGAGGCCCTGTCCGCCGGTCGGCGGGTGGATGTGCGCCGCGTCTCCGGCCAGCAGCACCCGGCCGACCCGGTAGCGCTCGGCCAACCGGGTGGCGTTGCCGAAGCGGGAGAGCCAGCGCGGGGAGTGCGCGCCGAAGTCGGTGCCGGCGTACGCCCGCAGCTGCTGCTTGAACTCATCCAGGGTCGGCGCGGTCCTACGGTTCTCCACCACCCCTTCGGCGGGCGCGACGACGCGGTACATCCCGTCGCCCTGGGGGATGGCGCCGAACCGCTGCTGGGTCTTGCGGACTTCGGCCACCACGGCGGCCAGTTCCTCCGGCGACGCGGTCAACTTCATCTCGCCCAGCAGCGTCTCGACCGTAGAGGGCTCGCCGGGGAAGCCGATGCCGAGCAGCTTGCGCACCGTGCTGCGGCCGCCGTCGCAGCCGACGAGGTAGCGCGAGCGAAGCTGCGTGCCGTCGGCCAGCTCGACGGTCACCCCGTGTTCGTCCTGGCTCAGCCCGATCAGTTCGCAGCTGCGCCGGATCTCGGTGCCGAGTTCGGTGGCGCGCGCGGTCAGCAGGCGCTCGGTGACCTGCTGCGGGATGCCGAGGACGTACGAGTGCGCCGTGTCCAGCCGCTCCGGCCACGTCGTGCCGAGGCCGGCGAAGAAACCGCCGACCGTGACCTTCTTGCCGAGCGGGAGGAACCGCTCCAGCAGACCGCGCTGGTCCATCACCTCGATACTGCGCGCGTGCAGACCCTGCGCACGGGACTGCTCGGTCGGCTCCGCCTCCTTCTCCAGCACGACCACGTGCACGCCGTGCAGCCGCAGCTCGGCGGCCAGCATCAAGCCGGTCGGTCCACCGCCGGCAACGATCACGTCGATCACCACAAACCCCCCATATGCTTCCACAGCTTCTTGCTTCGGTCGGCAATTCTGCGGCATGCCCTGGGTCTTGCCGCAAGCCCCCCGGTGCGCTATAAGTTGAGAGTGGCAAGGAGTGGGTAACCTCCTTGCCTTTACGTTTGTCATCCGCTGTGGACGGACAACCTCCTCGCCGGCCCGCCCCTGACGGGGACCGCTCCGATCTGCGCCCCCTACCTCCCGCCC
>NZ_JAGGOY010000155.1 GCF_018614095.1 Streptomyces sp. ISL-87
CTTCCGCTTCGCGAAACAGACCCTCGGCTGGACCACCCCGAAACTCCGCACTCCCGAGGCCGCGGGCCGCTGGACCTGGCCTCCTGATCGTCACCCACACCCAGCTCCGTCTCGCCCGTCCCCTCGCCGAGGAACTCCGCCGACACGGCGAAATCGAAGAGGTCAGCGGTCCTTGCTCAACGGGGAACTTGGTCAGATGCTACCGAGACACTCGGTAGCATCTTGGTCGTGACTCTTTACGTGCCCTTGACCTGAACCCAGATTCTTGCCGGGTCCATGCGCCCGTTCAGGCATATCTGGACTAGCAAGTCCTCGCCGTAATCCTCCTGAATTTCATCCACGGCGTGGCCCCACGGTTCCATTCCCGTCGCACTGCGGGGACAGCCAAAGATGCGATTCTATGCTCTGGCCTATTCGGCATTATCCCGTCCGAGTGGGTTATGGGGGATGGGAGACGGTGTGTGGGCTGTCCTGACGCTAGTAGCGGTGGCCGCCTGCTGTGGTCTGTCCTGCAACTTGGCTGACGCCGGGAGGTCGAGGCGGAGGCGACCCGGCGCCTGCAGGAGCAGCTGGCCGCGGAGCACCCCGAGTTGGCCGCCCACGCGCAGCAGATCGCCGAGCAGCCCGGCAGCAGCCCAGTTCTAGCCCCGGATTTCGCAGGTGCGAAAAGGGCTGTCCAACCAGCGTGGTCGGGTTGGATCGACGTCGAGGAGCTGAAGGAGTTCGGCTTGGGCTCCTCGGCCGGAGTATTCGCTCGGCAGCGGACTTCGATGCCTGGGCTTCGGCACTGGCGCCGGAGGAACTGGCTGAGCCAGTCACGTTCGTCATCGACGCCNNGAGCGAGCACGTGGTGTGTGCTGGTGGAGGAACGGTTCTGTGCGCCGGGAGATGAGCTTGGATGAGTGCGGGCGTTAGCTGACCGGTGATTTTGCGGGCTTGTCGGTAGGGTTCTTGGAGTGGTCCGGGCCGTTGATGGACGGCCTGAGGGCTGGCGTGCGGGGGCTGGGTCTGCCCACGATGGACCGGCGGCGCGGACGCTGTGCCGGCGTATCCCCGGAGTGGCCGGATCGCCGCCTACGGTCGCTCCGTTTCGTCGTCGGCGGAAAGGCCTGTTCGCGCCCCGCCCACGGTGCCATCATGATCCTTTCCTGGAGGCCGAGTTTGGGGGAGCAGACCATGGGCTTTGTGCTGGCGTTGGACGATGCCGGGGCGACGCTGGAGACGGCCGGCGGCAAGGGCGCAGCCCTGTCCGAGCTCGCGCGCGGAGGGCTGCCGGTACCGGGCGGGTTCCATGTGACGACAGCCGCGTACCAGGAGTTCGTCACCTCGACCGGAGTGGCCGACCGCATCCGCACGGTCGTCGGCCACGGCCGAGGACCTGCCCGACCTGTCCTTCGCCGGCCAGCAGGACACGTACCTGAACATCACCGGCCAGAGCGCCCTGCTGACAGCGGTCCGCCGCTGCTGGGCGTCCCTGTGGACCGACCGCGCCATCGCCTACCGCGCCCGGGCCGGCATCGCGCACGAGGACGTTTCGCTCGCCGTGGTGGTGCAGGAACTGGTGGCCGCCGATGCCGCCGGGGTGATGTTCACGGTCGACCCGCTCGGCGGGCGTGCGGACCGGCTCGTCGTCAACGCCGCCTGGGGACTCGGCGAGGCCGTCGTCAGCGGGCTGGTCACCCCCGACACCCTCCTGGTCGACCGTACGAGCCTGGCCGTCGTGGAGGAACGTATCGCCGCGAAGGAGGTCATGACCGTACCGACTGCCGAAGGCACCGCGGAGCAGCCGGTCCCGGCCGACCTGCGCGAAGCCCCGGTCCTCAGCGCACCGGAGGCCGGTGAGCTGGCCCGGCTCGGACTGGCGATCGAGGAGCTGTACGGGGAGCCGCGCGACGTCGAGTGGGCGCGCGAGGCAGGGTCCTTCCGCATCCTCCAGGCCCGGCCGATCACCACGGTGGCGGCGCCCCGGCCCGAGGTGTGGAACGACAGCACCGGCACCGACTCCCTGTGGACGAGTGCCAATCTGGGCGAGGCCGTCCCCGATGTGATGACGCCCGCGACCTGGTCGTTCGTCAAGGCGTTCATGGGCGATGTGATGGTCGGGGCCAGCCTCGAAGGCCGCCCGATGTACGGGAACATCGGCGGCCGCTTCTACATGAACCTCAGCGTCACGGCCACCCTCGCGGCCGCGTTCGGCCAGGGTCGGAAGTTCGCACAGGCCAACGAGCTGGTGTTCGGGCGCCTTCCGGAGGGCATGGGCATTCCGCTGCTGCCGGCATCCAAGGTACGGGTGTGGCGGGACACGATCGGCGAGGCGGTCGCGGTGATGAGCCGCATTCGCACGAACGGCAAGCAGCTGCCGGCGTTCCTGGAGGAAGCGCCCGCGCGCTGCGAGGGACTGCGGGCTCGGGTCGCCGCCGCGGCGACCGCGCAGGACCTGTCGGCCCTGTGGGTGGCGGAGGTGGCGCCGTACTTCCGCCGCTGCTGCCACATGCTCCAGGCCGCCACCCGCCAGGGCGGTGACTCCCTCGTCAAGGTACGCGGCACCCTGGAGTCCCTGGTGGGCGAACAGGACGCCGACCTGATGACCACCGGCCTCGGCGACGAGGGCCAACTGGCCAGCATGGGACCGCTGCTCGGCCTGGAACGGCTCGCCCGCGGCGAGATCGACCGCGACACCTACACCCGTACCTACGGCCACCGCGGCCCGCACGAGTTCGAGGTGTCCTTCCCTCGGCCCACCGAAAACGCGCAGTGGATCGACCGGCAGCTCGCCGCGCTCGGCACGGTCGAGGAGGATGCCGGACTCCGGCTCGCGCGACAGACCAAGGCCCGGTCGGCGGCATGGGACCGCCTGGCCGCCGAGCACCCGCGTCGGGTGGCGGCGATACGCGGCGCGGTGGACACGTGGGCGGCCTCGGCACGCCTGCGGGAGGCCACCCGCACCGAGATCGCCCGCATCTTCTGGCTGCTGCGCACGTTCGTCCTGCGCGCCGGCGAGGTCAGCGGGGCGGGGGAGGACCTGTTCTTCCTGTCCCGCGAGGAGATCCTCGCCGTACTCGGCGGCAACCGGGCCCCGCTCGCCGCGGTGCCTGCCCGCCGGGCCGCGTACGAGGGCTACCGCGCGCTCCCCACCTACCCGACCCTGATCCGCGGCGAGTTCGACCCGGCCACCTGGGCGGCCGACCCGAACCGCCGGGCCGACCTGTTCGACGCGCACGACACGACGCCCGCCACGGACACGGTCGCGGGCTCGCCCGCGTCCGGAGGCGTGGCGGAGGGCATCGCCCGGGTCGTGGCCACCGTCGAAGAGGGCGAGGTCATCCAGCCGGGCGAGATCCTGGTGACCACGGTGACGAACATCGGCTGGACGCCGCTGTTCACGCGGATCTCCGCGATCGTGACGGACGTCGGCGCGAACCTCTCGCACGCCTCGATCGTGGCGCGGGAGCTCGGCATTCCGGCGGTGGTCGGCTGCGGCAACGCCACGACGCGGATCCGGACGGGGGACAGGATCCGGGTGGACGGCGGTCGCGGAACCGTGGACGTCCTCGAAGCGGCGGCGACTGCGTCCCCCGAAGCCGCCTGATTCCGGATTCCGCACTCCCCGGTCGATGACCCGACGAAACCCAGCGTATGACGGATGAACGGAAGAGCTGCACGGTGCACAAGCACGACGAGGCCATGCGCGGCCATTTCCACGAGGCCGCGGCCCGGCGCGGATTCTCCGTCGCCCCGGCCCAACAGGCCGCCGTCGAGCGGCTGTCCCGGCTGGCGGCCGAACTCGCCCGGCCGGCTTGGACGTTTCCCAAGCCGCCCCGCGACCTCTACGTCTGGGGCCCGGTGGGCCGCGGGAAGAGCTGGCTGGTGGACACCTTCTACGAGGGCCTGCCTCCCGGACGCAAACGCCGCCTGCACTTCCACGACTTCTTCCGGCGCCTGCACGACGGAGTGACCCGTCCGGGTGCCCGCCACGACGGGCAGAGTGCCGTCGACAGGGCTCTGGACGAGCTGATCGGGGACAGCCGGATCCTGGTCTTCGACGAGTTCCACGCGCACGACGCAGGCGACGCGATGCTGATCGCACGCCTCTTCCGTACGCTGCTGGACCGCCGGATCACCCTGGTCACGACGTCCAACTACCCGCCCGCCGGACTGATGCCGGACCCGCTGTACCACCACTTGTTCGAGCCGACCATCAAGCTCATCGAGGAGCGGATGGACGTCCTGGACGTCACGGGCCCGGTGGACTTCCGCCGACTCGCGTCGCCGCGTCCGGCGGGCGGCCGCCGGTTCGCGACGGGCCTGTGCCTGCCCCCTGACGACACCGCCCTCGAAGCGTTCGGCCTCACCGTCCCGACGCCCGCAGAGTCTGCTGCCGTCCAGGCCCACCTGCGGGAGCTTCCCGCCCGCGCGGTGCGCGGCGAACTCGTCTGGTTCGGATTCGACGTGCTGTGCGAGACCGCGACGGCGGTACCCGACTACCTGGCGCTCGCCGAGCGGTTCGGCACCCTCGTACTGGACGGCGTACCCCCGCTGGCCACGGCCTCCACGGACGGACGGCAGCGGTTCGCGAACCTCGTGGACGTCGCCTGCGACCGGGACATACGACTGGTACTCATCGGCTCCGACCCCCTGTCCACCCCCGCCGACCCGACCCTGACGCGCGACCTGGACCGCACGGCAAGCCGCCTCGCGATGCTCCAACGGGCGGCCTGAGTCCTCTGGCCCTCCGTCCGCGTGGCGGCGTACTCATGGACTGGATCCTGAGGGCTGGAGCAGATGGTCCTGAACCGATCGCCGGCTTCGCCGGCTATCCCCTTCGCGCCCTCGCCCCCGTCACCGCCGGCCTCACCCCTTTCCTACAGCTCTGGAGCCGACGAAGGGCACGTCAACAGAATTAAACGATTGCCGCGCCAATACGACAACTGCGGGGTTGTGACCGCCCTTGCGTGAAGCCCCAGTCCTGACGATGGCCCGAGTGCCTTCAGTGGCAGAGTCCCGCGCTGCTCAGGC
>NZ_JAGGOY010000015.1:0-64498 GCF_018614095.1 Streptomyces sp. ISL-87
ACCCGCGAAGAACGGAGCTAGACCGGCGGCTCGAGTTCCGTGATCAGCCGGCCGCGCCGGGACAGCAGGAACCGCTTGAACTCCGCGACCGGCGGCGTGTCCGGGTGGCCGTCCAGCCAGGCGACACCGATCTCGCGGACCGCGCGCGGCGCCGTCACCGTCAGCTCGACCACGCCCGGCCGGGCCACCGCGGGCGGCGGCAGCAGGGCTACGCCGAGGCCCGCCGCGACCAGGCCGCGCAGGGTTTCGGCCTCCTCGCCCTCGAAGGCGACCTTCGGGGTGAAGCCGGCCTCCGCGCACAGGTCGTCGGTGATGCGACGCAGACCGTAGCCGGGCTCCAGGGTGACGAAGGTTTCCTCGGCGGCCTCGGCAAGGCGGATCCGTTTGCGGGTGGCGAGGCGGTGGTCGTCCGGGACCACCAGGCGCAGCCGCTGCTCGTCGAGCCGGCGGGCCACCAGGTCGGGGGCGTCCGGGAGCGGGGAGGTCAGGCAGAGGTCGAGCTCTCCGGCGCGCAGGCGTTCCAGCATGGCCTCGCCGTAGTTCTGGACGAGGGAGAACCGGATCCTCGGATGGTCGGCGCGGAAGGCGCGGATCAGGCCGGGTACGGTCTCGGAGCCCAGGGTGTGGAGGAAGCCGAACGCCACCTTGCCGGCCGCCGGGTCGGCGTCCTGCTGGACCGATTCCGCGGCGCGGGCGATCTCGTTCAGGGCCTGCTCGGCCGAGGCGAGGAAGGTGCGGCCCGCCGTGGTGAGCGCGACGGTGCGGCCCTTGCGGGCGAACAGCGTGACACCGAGGTCCTGTTCGAGGCGGACCATGGCCCGGGACAGGGTGGACTGCGGAACGCCTAGCTCGTGGGCGGCGCGGGTGACGTGTTCGTGCCGGGCGACGGCGGCGAAGTAGGCCAGCCGCGGGGCCAGCAAAGTTGTCACAGCCATGTCTTCTTCGTAACGGTTCTCTGACATGCGTCCTTCTGAGCTGCGGTGATGCACCAGTGGATTGATTATCGCGATTCTGTGCATTGGACGCATGAAACGGGCCGGGTCTACGGTCGTTCCATGCCTCCCGCTCATACCGGGGCACCCACCATCCCGGGTGCCTCCACCGCGTCGTCCCTGGAATCCCGCGAAGCCCGCGAAGCCCGCGGCGCACTCGAAGCCTGCGCCCCCGGCCGCCCCGGCTACCGCCGGATGACCCTCGCGCTCTTCGCCGCCGGGCTCGCGACGTTCGCCCTCCTCTACTCCACCCAGGCCCTGCTGCCCGCGATCTCCACCGGCTTCGGCGTGACGGCGGGTCAGGCCAGCTGGACGGTGTCCGCGGCCACCGGGGCGCTCGCGCTGTTCGTCCTCCCGCTCAGCGCGCTGTCCGAGCGGTTCGGGCGGACCCGGATGATGACCTGGTCGATGGTGATCGCCGTCGGCGTCGCACTGCTGGTGCCGTTCGCGCCGAACCTGCAGTGGCTGATCGCGCTGCGCGCCGTACAGGGCGCGGCGATTGCCGGAATCCCGGCCTCCGCGATGGCGTACCTGGCGGAGGAGATCAAGCCGAAGGCGCTGGTGGCCGCGATCGGCCTGTTCGTGGCGGGCAACTCCATCGGCGGTATGAGCGGTCGCCTCGTCACCGGGTGGGCGGCGCAGGCGTGGGGCTGGCGGGCGGGCCTCCTGACGGTCGGGCTGATGGCCCTGGTCTGCGCGGTGGCCTTCCTGGTGCTGCTGCCCCGGGCGCGGTTCTTCCGCCCGGCGTCGCTGAACCCGCGCGCGGTGGGACGTACCGTCACCGGGCATCTGCGCGATCCCCTGCTGCTGCGGCTGTACGGGATCGGCGCGCTGTTCATGACCGTCTTCGGGGCCGTGTACACCGTCATCGGCTACCGCCTCGTCGACGAGCCGTTCTCGCTGGGGCAGGGCGTGATCGGGTCGATCTTCCTGATCTACCTGGTCGGTACGGTCTCCTCCGCGGCCGCCGGGCAGCTGGTGGCGCGGACGGGGCGGCGCGGCGCGCTGTACCTGGCGGTCACGACCACCGCCCTCGGTCTCCTGCTGTCCCTGTCGGACTCGCTGCCCGCGATCCTGCTGGGCCTGGTCCTGATCACGGCGGGCTTCTTCGCGGGCCACGCCGTGGCCTCCGCCGCGGTGAGCCGGACCGCGAAGACGGGCCGCGCGCAGGCCTCCGCGCTCTACCAGTCGGCGTACTACCTCGGCTCCAGCGCCGGCGGCACGCTGGGCGCCCTGGCCTACCACTCCTCGGGGTGGGCGGCCACGGTCGGGATCGCCCTGCTCGCCGTGGTCGGCGTCGCGACGATCACCCTGTGCGGGTCCCGCGCGGAGCGGCGGCGACTGCTCGCTCCGGCGGCGACGGCGCGCTGAGCGGTTCGCATCACGCGGTTCGCATCACGCGGCTCCCGTGCCTTATCCCGTGTCCGGGCTGCGACTGTCAGACCCCTCCGGTAGTTTCCGAAGTATCGGGACCGACCAGGGGGATGAACCGACATGACCGACCTCGCGACCAGCCCGGACCTGGATGCGGCGATGGACCGGTACCGGGTCGAGCTGACCGGTTACTGCTACCGGATGCTCGGGTCGTCCTTCGACGCCGAGGACGCCGTGCAGGACACGTACATCCGCGCCTGGCGCAGCTTCGACAAGTTCGAGGGCCGCGCCTCGCTGCGGTCGTGGCTGTACCGGATCGCCACCAACGTCTGCCTGGACCTGCTGAAGGCCGGGAACAAGCGGGCCCGCCCGATGGACCTCAGCTCGCCGCAGCACCAGGCCGCCGCGGTGCTCAACGAGCGGCCCGAGGTGACCTGGCTGGAACCAGTGCCGGACGGCCGGGTGCTCCCGCAGACCGCGGACCCGGCAGAGATGGCGCTGGCGAAGGAGTCCGTACGGCTGGCCTTCGTGGCGGCGCTCCAGCACCTTCCCGCCAAGCAGCGGGCCGTGCTGATCCTGCGCGAGGTGCTGGCCTGGAAGGCGGACGAGGTCGCGACGCTGCTGGACACCACGGTGGCGTCGGTCAACAGTGCCCTCCAGCGGGCCCGCGCCACGCTCTCCGCCACCCGCGTCCGCGAGAGCGAGGC
This sequence comes from Streptomyces sp. ISL-87, assembly GCF_018614095.1. Lineage (GTDB taxonomy): Bacteria > Actinomycetota > Actinomycetes > Streptomycetales > Streptomycetaceae > Streptomyces. The sequence goes on from NZ_JAGGOY010000015.1 coordinate 3,074, forward strand.
GGCGGACCCCCTGGACACGGACCAGGCCAAGCTGCTGGAGCAGTACCTGTCGGCCTTCGAGGCGTACGACATCTCGCGCCTGACCACCCTCCTCCACGAGGACGCGGTGCTGTCGATGCCGCCGTTCGACCTGTGGCTCCAGGGCCCGGCCGACATAGCCGCGTGGCATCTGAACCAGGGCATCGGCTGCAAGGGCTCCCGCCTGATCCCGACCACGGCGAACGGGCTGCCGGCCTTCGGCCAGTACCGTCCGCGCGGGGACAGGGCGCCGGGGCACGTCCCGTGGGCCCTCCAGGTCCTGGAGATATCAGACGGCAAGATCGTCGGGCTCAACGCCTTCCTGGACACCGCGCGATGGTTCCCGCTGTTCGGGCTCCCCGAGCAGCTCGACGACTCCTACGAAGCCCAGCAGGGCGCGTAGGGCGGGCCCGGCGCCCGTCACCCGGAACGGCCGGCCCCGGGCGGTGAGCCGCAGCCGGGCCAGGACCTCGACGGCTCCCAGCCCCGGGGCGGTGACGGCCCGCGCATCGCACTCCACCGCGCGCGCTCCGTCCTCGTACAGGCGGGCCAGGCGCGCGCACAGCAGTACGGCGTCGCGCGCGGTCGGGGTGGGTCCGGGCAGCACGAGTCGAGTCATCTCCACGAGGGGGTGACTCCCGTACCGCCCGGAACTCATCGGCGCCGGGCGATCAGCTCACGGTGTGGGGAAGACGGACGTGTCGAGCTCGACGTCGAAGGGCGCGGGCAGCCGGAAGGTGTCGCCGAACTTGCCAGCCTGGAGCACCCGGTAGACGCCGTTGGCGGGCTCTCCGTACAGCGTGATGGTGGGACCGCCGGGCGCGAAGGCATCGATGAGGAGGTACAGCGGTACCCCACCATGCGCGTATCCCGCCGCCTTCGCGATGCGGTCGTGCGAGGCGTTCGAGGGGGATGTGATCTCGACGACAAGCTCGGCAGCCGCCGCCGGGATGAACGGCGCGGATTCGACGACATCGTCAGGGGCGACCAGCAGGTCAGGGATGTAGAGCCCCGACCGTGACGGAATTGCCACCCCCAGTGTCTGGTGGAAGTCCCATTCTTCCGGAATGACTGCGATCAGACAGCGCAGCAGCTTGGCTGCGATCAGGCTGTGCTTCCCTACTGGCGGTGGCGCCACGGTGACGATCCCCTCGATGATCTCCACCTTGCAGCCCTCCGGCGCGTCCGTCTCGTGCCAGAGACGGACAAGCTCCTCCCAGCTGTCGCCACCGCGTGGCTCATGCTGGACGGTGAGTGCGCTCATGGTGTGCTCCTCAATCAGTTCGTCACCGATCCCAGCATGCCGAACGGGACCGGCGGAGGTCCACCGGTCCCGTTCACCCGAAAGGGAAGCCGCAGGTCAGGCGATGCGGTCCATGACGATCGGCGTGGCGGAGAACGCCGTGCCCGCCGGGGCGATGTCGTACGTGCCCTCCAGGGAGGCCAGGGCGTACTCGAACTTCTCCGGGGTGTCCGTGTGCAGGGTCATCAGGGGCTGGCCGGCGACGACCGAGTCGCCCGGCTTCGCGTGGAGCTCGATGCCCGCGCCCGCCTGCACCGGGTCCTCCTTGCGCGCGCGGCCGGCACCCAGGCGCCAGGCGCCCACGCCGACACCGTACGCGTCCAGCCGGGTCAGGACCCCGGAGGACGGGGCGGTGACCACGTGCTGCTCGCGGGCCACGGGCAGGGCCGCGTCCGGGTCGCCGCCCTGGGCCGCGATCATCCGGCGCCACACGTCCATCGCCGAGCCGTCGGCCAGCGCCTTCTCCGGGTCGGCGTCCTTGATGCCCGCCGCGGCCAGCATCTCGTGGGCCAGGGCCAGCGTCAGCTCCACGACGTCCGCGGGGCCGCCGCCGGCCAGGACCTCGACCGACTCGCGGATCTCCAGCGCGTTGCCGGCCGTCAGGCCGAGCGGGGTGGACATGTCGGTGAGCAGGGCGATCGTCTTGACGCCGCTGTCCGTGCCGAGGGCGACCATCGTCGAGGCGAGTTCGCGCGCGTCCTCGATGTTCTTCATGAACGCGCCGGTGCCGACCTTCACGTCGAGGACGAGCGAGCCCGTACCCTCGGCGATCTTCTTCGACATGATCGAGGAGGCGATCAGCGGGATGGCCTCGACCGTACCCGTCACGTCGCGCAGGGCGTACAGCTTCTTGTCGGCGGGGGCCAGGCCGTCGCCCGCCGCGCAGATGACCGCGCCCGTGGTGTCCAGGACGTGCAGCATCTCCTCGTTGGAGAGCAGCGCGCGCCAGCCGGGGATGGACTCCAGCTTGTCCAGGGTGCCGCCGGTGTGGCCGAGGCCCCGGCCCGACAGCTGCGGAACGGCCGCGCCGCACGCCGCCACCAGCGGGGCCAGCGGCAGGGTGATCTTGTCGCCGACGCCGCCGGTGGAGTGCTTGTCCGCGGTCGGGCGGGAGAGCGAGTCGAAGTTCATCCGCTCACCGCTCGCGATCATCGCGGCCGTCCAGCGGGCGATCTCGGCGCGGTTCATGCCGTTCAGCAGGATGGCCATCGCCAGCGCGGACATCTGCTCGTCGGCGACGACACCGCGCGTGTACGCGTCGATGACCCAGTCGATCTGCTCGGGGCTCAGCTCGCCGCGGTCGCGCTTGGTCCGGATGACGGAGATGACGTCCATGAGGGGCTTCTTCTTTCTACGCGCATAGAGGAGAGGGGGTTCAAGGGAATGCGACTGAAGGACGACGGCCCCCCGCCCCGGCAGGGGCGAAGGGCCGTCGGTACGGCTATCTCAGGTGGTCGGGCCCGAAGGCCTGCGGGAGCATCTCCGCCAGCGGAAGGATCCCCTTCGGGGTGTCCACCAGCAGTTCCGGCCCGCCGAATTCGTACAGCAACTGGCGGCAGCGACCGCACGGGACGAGGCTCTCGCCCTTGCCGTCCACACACGTGAAGTGCGTCAGCCGGCCGCCGCCCGTGGCCTGGAGGGAGGAGACCAGGCCGCACTCGGCGCACAGACCGAGCCCGTAGCTCGCGTTCTCGACGTTGCAGCCGGTCACCACCCGGCCGTCGTCGACCAGCGCGGCGACGCCGACCGGGAAGCCCGAGTACGGGGCGTACGCCCGGGTCATCGCGTCCCGGGCCGCTGCCCGCAGGGCCTCCCAGTCCACGGCCGGGGCCGACGCGGGCGTCACTTGCCCTGGCCCTTTTGGTACGGCATGCCGTCGGCCTTGGGCATCCGCAGCCGCTGCGCCGACAGTGCGAGCACCAGCAGCGTGGTCAGGTACGGGGCGGCGTCCACGAACTGGCTCGGCACCGCGTCCGTGAGCGCGTACCAGAGGAACAGCCCGGCGGCGCAGACCGCCGAGATGCCGGCCTGGACGGGCTTCTTCTTGTACAGCTGCCAGGCGGCGACGAGCACCAGCAGGATCGCGAGGAGCAGCAGCATCGCGTGCACGTTCTCGGCGCCACCGCGCAGCTTGAGGCTGTCGGTGAAGCCGAACAGGCCCGCACCCAGCGCCATGCCGCCCGGCATCCAGTTACCGAAGATCATCGCGGCGAGACCGATGTAACCGCGGCCGCCGGTCTGGCCCTCCTGGTAGATCGGGCTGGCGACGATCGACAGGAACACGCCGCCGAGGCCCGCGAGGCCGCCCGAGACGACCACGGCGATGTACTTGTACTTGTAGACGTTGACGCCCAGGGACTCCGCGGCGATCGGGTTCTCACCGCAGGAGCGCAGCCGCAGGCCGAAGGTGGTCCGCCACAGCACCCACCAGGTGCCCGGGATGAGCAGCAGCGCGAGGACGGTCAGCAGCGAGAGCTCGGTGACCAGACCGCCGATGACGCCGGCGAGGTCCGAGATGAAGAACCAGTGCTTGGCCTGGAGGTCGGCCATCCAGTCGGACAGCCCCGGGATGGTGATCTTGTAGATCGGCTCCACGCGCGGCGACTGCTTCGACGAACCGCCGGGCGCGTCGGCGAAGGTGAAGTTCGACAGGTACTGGGTGAAGCCCAGCGCCAGGATGTTCACGGCCACACCGGAGACGATGTGGTTGACGTTGAACGTGACGGTGATGATCGCGTGCAGCAGGCCGCCGAGGGCGCCGCCCGCGATGCCCATAGCGACGCCGGTCCACGGGCCCCACTGGTAGCCGGCCCAGGCGCCGAACCAGGTGCCGAGGATCATCATGCCCTCGAGGCCGATGTTGACGACGCCCGCGCGCTCGGCCCACAGGCCGCCGAGGCCGGCGAGGCCGATCGGCACCGCGAGCTGGAGGGCTCCGGAGACCTGGCCGATGGAGGTCAGGTCGTTGGCGCCGCTGATCAGGCGGACCAGCGAGACGAGCGCGAGCCCGCCCGCGATGATCAGCAGGATCCAGGGCAGGGTGAGCTTCTTGCGGCCGCCCGGCTTCTTGGGGGCGGCGCTCGTCGCGGAGACGGTGCTGGTGCTCACGCCGCGACCTCCTTCTCGGTCTTGATGGCGTGGCCTGCGGCCAGCTCCTCGCCGACCTTCTGCTGCTGGCGGCGGATGCCGTAGCGGCGGACGAGCTCGTACGAGACGACAACCGCGATCACGATCAGGCCCTTCATGATCGTGCCGATCTCCTTCGCGTACCCGGCCGTGTCGAGCGAGGCCGAGGCCTTGTCGATGAAGGCCATCAGGAAGGCGGCGAAGAAGATGCCGATCGGGCTGTTGCGCCCGAGCAGCGCGATGGTGATGCCGGTGAAGCCGACGCCGACCGGGAAGGCCAGGCTGTACGTGTGGCTCTCGCCCAGCAGTACCGGCATGCCGGCGAGGCCGGCGACCGCACCGGAGATGAGCATCGAGGTGATGATCATCTTCTTGGCGTCCACACCGGAGGCCTGGGCGGCGGACTCGCTGGCGCCGGTGGCGCGCAGATCGAAGCCGAAGCGGGTCCGGTTGAGCACGAACCAGTAGACGATGCCCAGCGCGAAGGCGAGGAAGGTGAAGCCGTAGATCTCCAGGCCGTCACCGAGGTCCACGGCCGGGAACCAGCCGGAGTCCGGGATGTCGCCCGTGGTCAGGTCGTTGGAGCCGGCCGGCTGAACGCCGAGGTTCTTCGGCAGGATCAGCCAGGCGATCAGGCTGGTCGCAATGGCGTTCAGCATGATCGTGGACACGACCTCGCTGACGCCGCGCTTGGCCTTGAGGACGCCGGCGATGCCGGCCCAGAAGGCGCCGACGCACATGGCGACGACCACGATCAGCAGGATCTGGAGCGGGCCGGGCAGCGTGACGGCCGCACCGACGACGGCGGACAGCATCGCCGCGAGGCGGTACTGGCCGTCGACACCGATGTTGAAGAGGTTCATCCGGAAGCCGATGGCCACGGCCAGGGCCGCCAGGTAGTACGTACCGGCCTGGTTGACGATGAGGACCTGGACGTCCTCGTAGCTGGCGTTCTCCACCATCAGGCGCAGCGGCTCGATCGGGTCCACGCCCGTCGCCGCCAGCACGATCATGGTCAGCACGAAGGCGCTGACCAGCGCGAGCGCGGGGCCGGCGAAGGCGAGAAGCAGCCGGTCCTTGTCGAATTTCTTCATCGGGCCTCGTCCTCCGGGGAGTCGGTACCAGAGTCGGTACCGGCGGCGGAGTGGTTGTCGGTGGCTTCCAGGGTCCCGGAGGCGGCGCCCGTCATGGCGGTGCCGAGCTCCTCGGGTGTCACGGTCGCGGGGTCGGCGTCCGCGACCAGGCGGCCGCGGTAGATCACGCGCAGGGTGTCGGACAGGCCGATCAGCTCGTCCAGGTCCGCGGAGATCAGCAGGACCGCCAGGCCTTCACGGCGGGCCTCGCGGATCGCGTCCCAGATCTGTGCCTGCGCGCCGACGTCCACACCGCGGGTGGGGTGGGCGGCGATGAGGAACTTCGGGTTGTGGCTCATCTCGCGGCCGACGATCAGCTTCTGCTGGTTGCCGCCGGAGAGGGAGGCCGCGGTCACCTCGATGCCGGGGGTGCGGACGTCGTACTCGCGCACGATCCGCTCGGTGTCCTTGCGGGCGGCCTTCGGGTCGATGATGCCGCGCTTGGAGTTGGGCGCCTCGGTGACGTGGCCGAGGATGCGGTTCTCCCACAGCGAGGATTCCAGCAGCAGGCCGTGGCGGTGGCGGTCCTCGGGGATGTACCCGATGCCGCCCTCGCGGCGCTTGCGTACCGGCGCCTTCGTGATGTCGGTGCCGTCCAGGGTGATGACACCGGCGTCCGGGCTGAGCATGCCCATGAGGGCTTCGATCAGCTCGGTCTGGCCGTTGCCCTCGACGCCGGCGATGCCGAGGACCTCGCCCTTGTGGATCGTGAAGCTGATCCGGTCGAGGAGGAGGCGGCCGGCCTCGACGCTCTCGTACACATTGGCGTCCGACAGACCCGGCGTCCGCGCGGTGTCCTCGGTGACGACCGGCACGCCGCCCTCGGCGACGGTGAGGTTCTCGACCCGGAGCATCGGGGTGGTGGTCACCGTGGACTCGCGGGTCTCCGGCGAGGGCAGCTCCGCACCGACCATCAGCTCCGCGAGCTGCTTGGGCGTGGTGTTGCGCGGGTCGGCGGTGCCGACCGTGGTGCCGCGGCGGATGACGGTGATGTCGTCCGCCACCTTCAGCACCTCGCCGAGCTTGTGCGAGATGAAGATGACGGTCAGGCCTTCGGCCTTGAGCTCGCGCAGGTTGTCGAAGAGCGCGTCCACTTCCTGCGGCACGAGCACGGCGGTCGGCTCGTCGAGGATGAGGATCTTGGCGCCGCGGTAGAGGACCTTGAGGATCTCCACGCGCTGCCGGTCGGCGACGCCGAGGTCCTCGACCAGGGCGTCGGGGCGTACGCCGAGGCCGTACGCGTCCGAGATCTCCTTGATCTTCTTACGGGCCTTGGCACCGATGCCGTACAGCTTCTCGCCGCCGAGAACCACGTTCTCCAGGACCGTGAGGTTGTCGGCGAGCATGAAGTGCTGGTGCACCATGCCGATGCCGCGGGCGATGGCGTCGCCGGGGCTGTGGAAGGAGACCTGCTCCCCGTCGATGGCGATGGTGCCCTCGTCCGGCTTCTGCATGCCGTAGAGGATCTTCATCAGGGTCGACTTGCCGGCGCCGTTCTCACCGACGAGGGCGTGGACCGTGCCCTTGCGCACGGTGATCGCGATGTCCTTGTTGGCGACGACACCGGGGAAGCGCTTTGTGATGCCGTGCAGTTCGACGGCGGGGGGCGGGCTGGACGCGTTGATGACGCACTCTCCTTGGCGCGGAAGGAGCGGAAGGCAGGGGGACAGGACGGTGATCGGCCGGGCGGGTGGGCGGGAGCAGGACGGTATCGCGTCCACGATGCCTCTACGCGCGTAGCACTGTCGAAAGTGAAAACTTGCGGCCAACTGGCCACAAGCAACACAGAACACGGCTCGGGGCCCGGCAGCGGTAGAGACCGCTTCCCGGACCCCGGAGACCACTTACTGCACGTCAGACCATGCCTTACGGCGCGGTCTTGACCGTGATCTTCTTCGCGATGATGTCGGCCTTCGCCTTCTCCACGGCGGCGATCAGCTCGGCCATCTTCTTGTACTCCGGGTTGGAGTCGGCCAGGCCGACGCCGTTCGCGTCCAGGCCGTAGCGGATCTCACCGGTGGCCGGCTTGCCGTCCTGGACCGACTTGATCTCGTTGAAGACGGCCGCGGAGACATCCTTGGTGACCGAGGTCAGGATGTGCTCCTTGTACTTCGACAGGCCGGCCTGGTTGTACTGGTCGGAGTCGACACCGATGGCCCACTTGCCCTTGGCGGCGGTGGCCTCGATGGCACCGGAGCCCGCGAGACCGGCGGCGGCGTAGACCACGTCGGCGCCACCGTCGAGCTGGCCCTGGGCGGCGGCCTTGCCGAGGTCGGGCTTGGAGAAGCCGTCGAAGTTCGGCGGCTGGGTCAGGTACTGGGAGAGCACCTTGGCGTTCGGGTTGGTGTCCTTGACGCCCTGGGTGAAGCCCGCCTCGAACTTCTTGATCAGCGGAACCTCGACACCGCCGATGAAGCCGACCGTGCCGGTCTTGGAGGCCTTGGCGGCGGCGACGCCGGCCAGGTAGGAGCCCTGCTCCTCGTTGAAGACGAGGTTGGCGATGTTCGGGCCGGTGACCGAGGTGTCGTCGATGATGCCGAACGTGGTGTTCGGGAACTTCGGCGCGACCTTCTTGATGGCCGGGGCGTAGGAGAAGCCGACGCCGATGACCGGGTTGTTGCCCTTACGGGCCAGCTCGGTGAGGCGCTGGACCTTGTCGGCCTCGCCCTCGCCCTCGGTGGGCTCCGCCTCGCTGCCCTTGACGCCGAGTTCCTTCTCGGCCTTCTGCAGACCGGCGTAGGCGGCGTCGTTGAACGACTGGTCGCCGCGGCCGCCGATGTCGTACGCGATGGCGACGCTGGCTGCCTTGGTGCCGGCGGAGGCGGTAGATCCGGTGTCCGACGACTTCTTACCGCCACAGGCGGTGGCCGAGAGGGCCAGCGCAGCGGACGCGATGCCCACGGTGGCGATCCTGGTGATCCGGCGCAAGGGGAGGCTCCTTCAAAACCTGACCGAAGCGCCACGACCGGCGCTGGTTTCGCGGCGATCGTAACGCGCGTAGATGTCAGTTAAAGGCCCGTTCATGAGTCGTTATCGGATCGTCGTGAACCGGACAGTGACCGATCGGTAACTCCGCAAGGGTCCAGCCCTTGTGTACCAAGGGCTGGACACCTCCGCCGGGAGGCCCGCCGATGTTGTACAGACTTTTACCCGGCCGGCCGGGAGCGGCGCCCGTCGAGCAGGACCGCGGCCGTGAAGAACTCCACTCCGACGGCGATCGCAGACTCGTCGACGTCGAAGTCGCCCCGGTGCAGGTCCCGCTTGGCGGTGTCGCCCGGCGTGCGGACGCCCAGGCGGGCCATGGCTCCCGGGACGTGCTCCAGGTACCAGGAGAAGTCCTCGCCGCCCAGGCTCTGCTCGGTGTCCTCGACCGACTCGGCGCCCTGCCTGGCCGCCATCGCCTCCCGGAGCAGTTCGGTGATCACCGGGTCGTTGACGACCGGTGGGACCCCGCGCACGTAGGTGATCTCCGACTTGGCCCGGTGCATGGTGGCGATCTCGTCGATGGCCGCGTGGATCTGGTCGGGGGCCTCGTGCCAGGCGTTGATGTCCAGGCACCGAACGGTTCCGGACAACTCCGCGTGCATCGGGATGACGTTGCAGGCGTGCCCGGCCTCGATCCGGCCCCAGGTGACCGACATGCCCGAGCGGGCGTCCATCCGGCGGGCCAGCACCGCCGGCACGTCGAGGGCGACCCTGGCGGCCGCCGTCACCAGGTCGGTGGTCAGGTGCGGCCGGGCGGTGTGGCCGCCGGGCCCGGCGAGGGTGATCTCCAGCCGGTCGCAGGCCGAGGTGATGGGCCCGGGCCGCAGGCCGATCTTCCCGGCGTCGACGCGCGGGTCGCAGTGCACGGCGATCATCTTGCCCACGCCGTCCAGGACCCCGGACTCGATCGCCTCGGTGGCGCCGCCCGGCAGCACCTCCTCGGCGGGCTGGAACAGCAGCCGCACGGGCCGGGGCAGCAGGCCCTCCCGGTCGAGTTCGGCGAGCACCAGGCCGGCGCCGAGGACGACCGCGGTGTGCACGTCGTGTCCGCAGGCGTGCGCGCGGTCGGGGAAGGTTGAGCGGTACGAGACGTGGGTCTTGGCGTCCGGGATGGGCAGGGCGTCGATGTCCGCGCGCAGGGCCAGCATCGGCCGGACCCCGTCCCACGTACCCACGTCACAGATCAGGCCGGTGCCGGACTTCAGCACACGTGGTCGCAGACCGGCTTTCTCCAGCCGGGCCTTGATCGCGGCCGTGGTGCGGAACTCCTGGTGTCCTAGCTCGGGGTGCATGTGCAAGTCCCGGCGGAAGGCGATCAGTTCGGCACGCAGGTGGTCCGGGAGCGTGCCGGGCAGCTCGGGCCGCGCGGGCTTGCCGGGCAGGGCGGTCTGGGACTCGCGGGACATCAACTGGTTCACCCGTTGAAGGGTAGGCGCACCCACCCGTCAACTGGCCGGAGATCACGAAAAGTTCATGCCGTTAGGGGAAAGAAACCCGACTCCGGGCGCATGACTGGGTACGCCCGGGGGTAAACTCGCCCGCTCATCCGGCGGCGGGAGCCGCCTGGGCGGGGAGTCTGCGCACATCACGGGCGGTGTCGGTGACTCCGGCCAGGAAAGTGCGGGCTCGCGGCGAGGCGGTGCCGGTGAGCCAGGTGGGGTCGATGTCGCATACGGCGACCGTCACTCCGGTGCCGGTCAGCGCATACGGCAGGGTGTGTACCACCGTAGACGGAAAGCTGACGATCGTACGGCCGACCGGGCCGCGACGGGCGATCAGCTCCAGCGGCAGGTCCGGGCGTACGATCTCCAGCCCGGTCGCCTCGCTCAGCGTACGGAGCTTCTCCGGGGACTCCCGCCGGTGGGCGAAGTAGCGGGTGGCGCCGTGGGTCCGGGTCAGGGTGCGCACCGCTTCGAGATAGCGGGCCGGGTCCACCACGCCGGTTTCCACGAGGGAGGTGCCGACCAGGTCGGTGCCCTTGGTCAGGCGGGGCGGGCCGAACCGGGCGCGGGTCCAGGCGAAGTCGTTGACCCGCAGGGTCATTCCGCCGTGGACGGTGACGGGCATGGAGCTGAACACCTCGACCCGCCGGCCGCCGCCGGCCGCCGGGGTGAAGCGGCGCCGGGCGTTCGCCGAGACCGGCGCGTACACGAGTTCGCGTACCCGGCCGGGGAGCCCGCCTCCGCCGACCCGGTGCCAGCGCACGAGGCGCACGCCGCGGGCGGTCTGGGCGATGAACTCCATGGTGGCGGTGCCGTCGTCGACCACCACGAGCTCCTCGGCCCGTACGAGGGTGAGCAGCAGCTGTACGTACCGGGAGAACGGGTCCCCCACGACCACCCGCCGCGCCGCCCGCACATCGCGGCCGAGCGCGGCGAGCGCCTTCAGCGGCGCGAACCGGCCGCCGCGCGCCTCCTGCCAGAGGACCTGGTGCCCCTCGTCCCGGGCCAGCACCGCCATGCGGCGCAGCTGGCCCCGGGACATGGGGTCCACGGGCGGCAGTACGACGATCCGCACCCCGGACTCCTCGCCGGCCCCGCCGGAGTCCCGTCCGCCCGCTGCGCGCCGGGCCGGCTGGCTCGGTACGCCGCTGAGCAGCGGGGCTTCGCCCGCCGGCGAGGTTCTCTCGGCATGCGCCCACTCCAGCACGTTGAGGAGCTGGACCGGGCTCTCGACGAAAGCCAGGGTGGAGGCTGAAGGGGTCACCACGTACTCCTCGTCAGGGGCGGGGCGGAGCTTCGTACAGCCGGAGCGGGGAGCGGGCGATCAGACGGAGGCCAGGTCGCCCTGGACGCGGCGGAGCTTCTTCATCGGGCCGAGCTCGGACTCGTAGACCTTCTTGACGCCGTCACCGAGGGCGGTCTCGATGGTGCGGATGTCGCGGACCAGGCGGGTCAGGCCGCCCGGCTCGACGGAGGCGGCCTGGTCGGAGCCCCACATCGCGCGGTCGAGGGTGATGTGGCGCTCGACGAAGGTGGCGCCGAGGGCGACGGCGGCCAGGGTGGTCTGCAGGCCCGTCTCGTGGCCCGAGTAGCCGATCGGGACGTTGGGGTACTCGTCGCGCAGGCTGTTGATCACCCGCAGGTTGAGCTCCTCGGCCTTGGCCGGGTAGGTCGAAGTGGCGTGGCAGAGCAGGATGTTGTCGCTGCCGAGCACCTCCACCGCGTGGCGGATCTGCTTCTGGGTGGACATGCCGGTGGAGAGGATGACCGTGCGGCCGGTGGCGCGCAGGGCGCGCAGCAGCTCGTCGTCGGTGAGGGAGGCGGAGGCCACCTTGTGGGCGGGGACGTCGAACTTCTCCAGGAAGGCGACGGCCTCGGTGTCCCACGGGGAGGCGAACCAGTCGATGCCGCGCTTGGCGCAGTGCTCGTCGATGGCGCGGTACTCGTCCTCGCCGAACTCCACGCGGTGGCGGTAGTCGATGTAGGTCATCCGGCCCCAGGGGGTGTCGCGCTCGATGTCCCACTGGTCACGCGGGGTGCAGATCTCCGGGGTGCGCTTCTGGAACTTCACGGCGTCGCAGCCGGCCTCGGCGGCGGCGTCGATGAGGGCGAGGGCGTTCTCCAGCTCGCCGTTGTGGTTGATGCCGATCTCGCCGACGACGTAGACGGGGTGGCCGGGGCCGGCGATGCGCGAGCCGAAGGTGCGCAGGCGGGAGTTGGCGTTGGCGTTGGCGGTCATGGCAGCTGATTTCCTTCGGTGCGAGGTTGCGGGGGTGTGAGCGTCGGGCCGGTTCGGGGGGTCGGCCGGGTGTCCGGCCGTGAGTCCGGCTTCGGGTCCGGCTGCGTGCCGGGCCGTACGTTGAACAGGGGCGCGAGGAGACGGGCGCGGGCCAGGTCGTGCGGGTCGTCGATCTCCAGCACGCGCGCCGGGTCGGTCGCGACGGGCAGGGTGCGCCCGAAGAACCGGTGGCGGGCGGTGCGGAAGCCGTCGGCGGCCATGGCGTAGGCGGCGCCGGTCTCCAGCAGGTCTTGTGGGCGGTCCTGGCGGCGCGGGCGGACGGCCTTGTCGTGGTTGACGCCGTGTCCGGCGCCGTCGCCCTCGCCCTCCCGCCACAAGAAGCCGTGGAAGGGGGCGACCGTCAGGGCCGAGTCGGCGGCGCCGGCCGCGACGGCGGCGGCGACCGATTCGACGTCGGAGGGGGTCAGGAAGGGGCTGGTGCACTGGACGAGGAGGACCACGTCCACGCCGACCGAGTGCAGTTCCTCGAAGGCGTCCAGCGTGTGCAGGACGGCGGCTTCGCTGCTCGCGGTGTCCCCGGAGATCGCGGCGGGGCGACGGATCACGTCCGCCCCGGCCGCCTCGGCCGCGTCCGCGATCGCCTGGGAGTCGGTGGAGACCACCACGTCGGTGACGGTCGGCGCCGCGAGGCAGGCCTGTACGGCGCGGGCGACGAGCGGGATCCCGGCGACCTCGGCCAGGTTCTTGCCGGGCACGCCCTTGGATCCTCCGCGGGCGGGGATGACGGCGAGGACCCGGGGGGCCTGGCCGGCGGGGTTCTGCCCGGCGGAGGCCTGACCGGCGGGCGCCTGTTCGGCGGGGGCCTGTTCGGCGGGGGCCTGGCCGACGGGCGCCTGGCCGGCGGGCGCCTGGCCGACGGGCGCCTGGCCCACGGGCGCCTGACCGGCGGGCGCCTGACCGACGGGCGCCTGACCGACGGGCGCCTGACCGGCGGAGGCCTGACCGGCGGGCGCCTGACCGGCGGAGGCCTGACCGGCGGAGGCCTGACCGGCGGGGGCCTCGGAGTGCGACGGTCCGGTGGGCGCCTGGCCAGGGAGCGCCTGGCCGGTAAGCGCCTGTTCGGCGTCGGCGGCGCGGAGTTCACGGGCGGGCCCGTCGGTGCGGCGGCTCACAGCTCTCCCATTCGGCGGATCAGCGGGGCCACGCGCTGGACCCCGTGTCGGTACAGCCCGCGGGCGGCGTCCCGCAGGTGCGAGCGGAGCCGGCGGCGCAGCCGCGATTCCCCCGCGCCCTCCCGGAGGGTGCCGGGCAGTGGGGTGCCGTCCGGGGCCAGGTGGTGGCGGGCGAGGATCCCGGGCAGGTACCTGGGTGCGATGGTGAGCGTGTAGTACGGTGCCACGGGCGGGAGTTGGGGCCGCTCCAGTAGCTGCGCGAGCTTCGCCCGGGCTCCGGCGAAGGCGTCCTCGGCGCCGGTGACACCCTGCGCGGCCAGCCATCGCGGGTCGCCCTGCGGCAGCAGCCCGGCGTCCAGCTCGTCCCACGAGGCGAGGCAGCCCGAGCCGAGAAAATGGTGGTTGCCGAGCGCCTCGCGGATGCCGAGGTCGGTCAGCACCGCCGTCGGGATCCCCCGGTGCAGGGACTCCAGCGCGGCCGTCGACGACACGGTGACCAGCAGGTCGGTGCCGTCCAGCACCTCGCCCATGTTCCCGTACGCGAGGCGGCAGTTGGCGGGCAGTCCGCCGGGGATCCGCTCCGCGAGGCGCTGGTACGGCTGCTCCTCCAGGTGCGTGGTGTGCTCCCCGGGCCGGCTGCGCAGTTTGACCAGGACCTCCCGGTCCGGGTGGCGCCGGGCGTGCCCGGCCGCCCGCTCCAGCAGGTACGCGCGGTCCGCGCGGCTCTCGGGCACGGAGGGCTGTACGGCGAAGACCACCGTGTGGGCCCGGCTCCCGGCCGGCTCGTACGGCGCACCGTCGAGGAAGGGCAGCGCGGTCTCGGTGACGGCGCCCGCGTCGGCGCCCACTCCCTCGTACACGCCGCGGAAACGCTCCGCGTCGTGGCGGGAGTTGGCGAGGACGAGGTCGGCGCCGTGCCGCAGCAGCAGACCGTCCGCGAGCTTCTCGTATACGACCCCCACGTACCCGGTGACGAGCACGGGGCGCTCGGCCGGGTCGGGCCACAGGGCGCGGACCCCGTGCAGGACGGCCTGGACGGCCCCGCCGACGAGGGCGAGGACGACCACGTCGAACTGCTCGCGCTCGATGTCCGCGAGGAACTCCGCGCAGGTCACCTCGGTGAGCCGGTCGGCCTGGACACCCACCTCGCCGAGCTGGCGCGTGGTGGGGGTGGCCCGGCCGCGCAGCAGGTATCCGGTGAGCCGGTTTTCAGGGGCGAGACGGCGGGCGGTGAGGGCGCCCCATTTCCATCGCGTATCCGAATCCGCGAGTACGGCGACGCGAAGGGAAGTCCGAGGGGCGGAAGGCGAAGCTGATCGATTGCTGGCTGGCACGTGGCAGAAGCTATTCCGCAAATTCGCTGATCGGCCCAACGGTTGTACAACAGCTGGTTAACAGCCCGACTACGAAATGCGAATCCGCACTGATTAACTCGCCCGCCCCGCTTCGTTCACATGGAATATGCATTCGGGCCATGGTGAATGCCGGACAACGCCTTAACGTCTCGCAGGTGTTCAAGCTCTCTGTTGTCGTGCCGTTCTACAACGTGCAGACATATGCACCGGATGCCCTGAAAAGTCTCGAACTCAACGCTCGGGACGACTTCGAGTTCCTGCTCGTCGACGACCGCTCGACGGACGGGACTCCCGAACTGCTGGAACGGGCGGCGCGGGACCTGCCCGGCGCGGTGCACCTCCGCCACGACCAGAACGGCGGCCTGGCCACCGCCCGCAATACCGGTCTGGACGCGGCCCGGGGCGAGTACATCGCCTTCATGGACGGCGACGACTGGCTGGCACCGGGCCACCTGGCCCGGATGGTGGCCGCCATTGAGGCCCTGAACTGCGATTTCATTCGCAACGACCATGTCAAGGTCACCGGCCGGGCCCGCTCCGTGCAGCGCGTCCCCTACGGCGCGCACGGGGTCGTCTCCGATCCGCGCTCCGGAATCCTGCCCGCCGACCGGGCCACCTCGGTCGACTACCCGTACGCCTGGGCCGGCATGTACCACCGGCGGCTGCTGGACCGCGGGCTGCTGCACTTCACCGACGGGCTGCGGACAGCGGAGGACCGGCCCTGGATCTGGCGGCTGCACCGCGAGGCGACGTCCTTCGCGGCAGTCGGTATGCCCGGAATCTTCTACCGTCGAGGGGTTTCGACCTCGCTGACGCAAATCGGCGACGAGCGCCAGCTCGATTTCATGCGCGCATTTGACCAGGTGCTGTCGGAAACGGCTGCGGACCGGGAATCCGATCTTCTGCTCCCGAAAGCCGTACGAACATATTGTGCAATCATCGCGCACCACAACGGGTCCCTTGAAAGGTTCGAACCGGCCGTGGCCAAGAAACTCCGTTCCATGAGCGCGGCCGCGCTCGGCCGCATGCCCCAGGATGTGCTGGACCGGGCCCTGGCCTCGATGGATGCCGACCGCTGCGCCCTGCTGCGAAGGCTCCGCCGCCGCACCCCGTCGGGAGCGGCAGCGTGAGTCTCACCCAGATCTTCATCGGCTCCACCCTCTACGGGACGGCCACGCTCGCCGCGGCCGTCGACGCGGGCAGCTTCCCGGCGGCCGACCGCCGGATCCTGCTGACCAGCAATCACGCACTCGCCGCCGAGATCAGCCCCCGGCTCGCCGGCATGCCCGGCTTCGCCACGCTGAGCACCCGCTTCGACGAGGTGCTCGACTGGAACACCGTCATCGAGCCGCAGCACCCCGGCTCCTGGTCGCCGCGCTCCGACGACGTCCCGATCTGGGAGCGGTACCTGCGGACCCTGTGGGGTCTCGGTGACGACCGGATCGAGCTGATCGTGGAGTCCCTCCAGGTGCCGCCCGCGATGGCCCTGTGCCAGCTCTTCCCGGGCGCCGCCGTCGACGTCTACGCCGACGGCCTGATGAGCTACGGGCCCACCCGCGTCCGGCTCGACCCGCAGATCGGGATGCGGGTGCGGCGGGTGCTGCACCTGGACCTCGTACCGGGACTGGAACCATTGCTCCTCACGGAGTTCGGGGTGCCGGCGGAGCTGATTCCGGCCGGCGAGTTCGTCAAGGTGCTGGCCGAACTGGCCGCCTCGGCCTCGGACTGCGGGCACCTCCCGGCCGACGCGGCGGGCGATGTGGCGGGCGATGTGGCGGGCGAGGGGGCCGAAGCCCCGGCCCTGCTCCTGGGCCAGTACCTCTCGGCGCTCGACCTCATCACCGCGCAGCAGGAAGAGGACCTGCACGCCGAGATGGTGCGCGGCGCCTACGCCCTGGGCCACCGGGACCTCATCTTCAAACCGCATCCCAGCGCCCCGGCCGTGTACTCCCGCCGGGCGGAGGCCGAGGCCGAGCGGCTCGGCGCCCGCCTGACCGTCATGGACACCCCGGTACTGGCCGAGATCCTGTACCAGCAGCTGCGCCCGGCGCTGGTCGTCGGCTGCTTCTCCACCGGGCTGCTGACGGCGGCCACGCTGTTCGGGCTGCCCGTGGCGCGGACGGGGACGGGGACCGTGCTGGCCCGCCTCAAGCCGTACCAGAACAGCAACCGGGTCCCGCTGACGCTCGTGGACGCGCTGCTGCCCGACCTGGCGGACACCGCGGCCGTGCGCGGCTGGACCGCACCCGGACCCGCCGACGTCCGGTCCCGCCTGGACGGCCTGCTGACCGCGGTCGGCTTCGCGATGCAGCCGCGGATCCTCGCGGCACACCGCGCGGCGGCCGAGGAGTACCTGACGCGGCATCTGGACTCCGGCACCTGGCGCTACTTCAACCGGCGCCGACTGGCGAGCCAGGGCCTGCCGGGCGGCATCCCCGCCCAGCTGGCCTTCCTGACCCGCAGCCCGGCCCTGCGCAGCGCCGTCCGCCGCGTGCGCCGGGTCCGCCGTCTGCGGGGCAGGCGGTGACGGCCACCGCGGTACCGGCCGCGCGCACCGATGCGAACTCCGGGAAGAAGTCCGGCTCCGACCGCCTCCGGGCCCTGGACGGGCTGCGGCTGGTCGCCGCCCTGATGGTCTGCGGATACCACTACGGCGGCCGCGGCGGGGAGGTGGCCAGGTCCTGGGGCGCCTCACCGAAGGAGGTGTTCCCCAGCGCCTCGACCTGGCTGGCGTACGGCCCCCTCGGCGTGCAGATCTTCTTCGTCATCAGCGGCTTCGTAATCTGCATGAGCGCCCAGGGGCGCACCGTCCGCCAGTTCGCCGCCTCCCGCGCGGCCCGTCTCTACCCGGCGTACTGGGTGGCGATCGTGCTGGTCACGGTGGCGGTCGAACGGGTCTCGCCGTCGGACCTGCTGCTCAACCTGACCATGCTCCAGCAGCCGCTCGGCGCGGACCGGGTGCTCGGGGTGTGCTGGACCCTCTGGGTCGAGCTGCGCTTCTACGTCCTCTTCGCGCTCTGTGTGATCCTGCCGGGCGGCGGCCGCCGGCGGACCCTGCTGTTCTGCGGCGTCTGGACGATCGCGGCGGTCCTCGCGGACGTCGCCGATCCCACGGACAAGGGATTCCTCAGCCAGACGCTGATGCCGCAGTACGCGCCGTTCTTCATCGGCGGCATCGGCCTGTACCTGGTGCACCGCGACCACCGCGACCGGCTCGCCTGGGCCGTGGCCCTGACCGGCTGGCTGATCGGGCAGCACTACGCGGTGGCGGGGCTGTGGCACGCGCCGAACCCGAAGTTCTTCTCGTACCGCAGCTCGCTGGTGATCATCGCGATCGTTACGGCCGGCTTCGCGGCGGTCGCCCTGGTCGCGCTCGGCAGACTCGGCTGGGCCCGCTGGAAGTGGCTGACGGTGGCAGGGGCCCTGACGTATCCGTTCTACCTGGTCCACGAGCATCTGGGCTGGGTGGTCATCAAGGCCCTGCACCGGACGGCGGGCATACCGGCCCCGGCCACGTTCGCGCTGACGGTGGTGTTCATGCTGGGCCTGGCCTGGGTGATCCACCGCGTGGTGGAACGTCCCTTCGGCCCGAAACTGCGCAGGGCCCTCAGCTGACGGCGAGCTTGGCCGCGAAGCCGAGGAACAGGACGCCCGCCGCCGAGGTCGCGCCCGCGGACAGCCGCTTGCGGCGGCGGAACGCCGCCGACAAGCGGGTCCCGGCGAAGATCAGCGTGGTCAGGTAGAGGAAGCTGCCGAGCTGGAGCAGGCCGCCCAGCAGGAGGAAGGACAGCGCCGGGTAGGCGTAGCCGGGGTCCACGAACTGCACGAAGAAGGACATCAGGAAGAGGATGGCCTTCGGGTTGAACACACTGATCAGCAGGGCCCGCCGGTACGGCCGCTCCAGCTCGCCCGCGTCGCCGGGCGTCTGGGCGGCCTCGGCTGCGGCCTCGGCTGCGGCCCCGGCCCGCTCCGCCCGGGCGCGCCACATCGCCCACGCCCCGCGCATCATCCCGACGGCGAGCCAGGTGAGGTACCCGGCGCCGAGCAGCTTGACGATGCCGAAGAGCACCGGGCTCGTCTGCAGCAGCGAGGCCGCCCCCGCCGCGGCCAGCACCATCAGCACGGCATCCCCGGTCCACACCCCGGCGGCGGCCTTGTACCCGGTCCGCACCCCGCGGCGCGCGGCGACGGAGAGCACGTAGAGCGAGTTCGGCCCCGGCAGCAGAATGATCAGCACGAGGCCGGCGAGATAAGTAGGAAGATCGGTCACACCCAGCATGAGCAGGAGTGTCCCATAGGGTTGCACCTGTCATGGCCGGATTTCACCATGTGGAATCGGCCGGAACGTACGGACCCCAGACCTCCCGGAGAGCGCCGCAGACCTCGCCCACCGTGGCGCGGGCGCGCAGGGCCCGTTTCATCGGGTAGAGGACGTTCGCCGTGCCGGCCGCCGCCGCGCGCAGGGCGGTCAGGGCGGCGGACACCTCGGCGGGATCCCGGTTCTCGCGCAGCGCGGCCAGCGCCGCCCGCTGCCGGTCCTCGATCGCCGGGTCCACCCGGAGCGGCTCATACGGCTCCTCCCGCTCCAGCGCGAAGCGGTTGACCCCGACCACCACCCGCTCCCCCGACTCCGTCTCCTGCGCGATGCGGTACGCGTTCCGCTCGATCTCCCCCTTCTGGAAGCCCGCCTCGATCGCGGCCACCGCCCCGCCGAGGTCCTCGATGCGCCGCATCAGGGCCAGCGCCGCCTCCTCCAGCTCGTCCGTCATCCGCTCCACCGCGTACGACCCGGCGAAGGGGTCCACGGTGTGGGGTACGTCCGTCTCGTGGGCGAGGACCTGCTGGGTGCGCAGGGCGAGCCGCGCCGACTTCTCCGTCGGCAGCGCGATCGCCTCGTCGAAGGAGTTGGTGTGCAGGGACTGGGTGCCGCCCAGCACCGCGGCCAGCCCCTGCACGGCGACCCGTACCAGATTCAGCTCCGGCTGCTGGGCCGTCAGCTGGACCCCGGCAGTCTGGGTGTGGAAGCGAAGCATCAGCGACCTCGGGTCCTGCGCCCCGAACTCCTCCCGCATGACGCGGGCCCAGATCCGCCGGGCCGCCCGGAACTTCGCGACCTCCTCCAGCAGGGTGGTGCGGGCCACGAAGAAGAAGGAGAGGCGGGGGGCGAACTCGTCGACCGCCATCCCCGCGCCGATGGCCGTACGGACGTACGCGATCGCGTCGGCGAGGGTGAAGGCCACCTCCTGCGCGGGCGAGGCCCCGGCCTCGGCCATGTGGTAGCCGGAGATGGAGATGGTGTTCCACTTGGGGATCTCGGCCCGGCAGTACCGGAAGGTGTCGGCGGTCAGCCGCAGCGAGGGCCCGGGCGGGAAGATGTACGTTCCCCGGGCGATGTACTCCTTCAGGACATCGTTCTGGATGGTGCCCGTCAGCTGCCCGCCCGCGATCCCGCGCTCCTCGGCGACCAGCTGGTACAGCAGCAGGAGCAGCGCCGCCGGGGCGTTGATGGTCATCGAGGTCGACACCCGGTCGAGCGGGATCCCGTCGAACAGCACCCGCATGTCGTCGACCGAGTCGATCGCGACCCCGACCTTGCCCACCTCCCCGTGCGCGAGCGGGGCGTCGGAGTCGTGCCCCATCTGCGTCGGCAGGTCGAAGGCGACCGACAGCCCGGTGCCGCCGCCCGCGATGAGCTGCCGGTAGCGGGCGTTGGATTCGGCGGCCGTGCCGAAGCCGGCGTACTGCCGCATGGTCCACGGCCGGCCGGTGTACATCGTCGGGTAGACGCCCCGCGTGTAGGGATATGACCCTGGTTCACCCAGTTTGGCCGCCGGGTCCCATCCCGTCAGGTCCTCGGGCCCGTAGACGGGTTCGATCGGAATTCCACTCTCGGTGTCAGCCATGCCACGTGGTCCTCCCGTAGAGCTGCCTGGCCCGGTGCTGATACAACTCCCCCAGCCACAGCTGGGGGGACCTCCACCGCGACGGCCCGTACCGGGCCCCTGGTCACAATGGCGCAACATCGCGCGGCCGGGTGCAACTCTCCACGCCCTCCAGGCATCACCTAGATACACGACTCGGAAATCGGGGGACTTCAATGCACCGCCAGAGAGTAATAATCCGCACGCTCGGGGTGGCCACCGCCGTCGCGCTCGCCGCGACCGCCTGCGGGCCGCAGAAGACGGAGAACACCGGCTCCGCCTCCTCCGCTCCCTCCGCGTCCGCGGCGGGCACCTCCCCCGAGAGCTCCCCTTCGACGGACAGCAAGCCCGGCGACGCCTCGCCGTCCCCGTCCGCCTCGAAGTCGGCCTCCCCGTCGGCCTCGCCGTCCCCGTCCGCCTCGCCCTCGGTCAAGCCGATCATGGCGAACGGCGACGAGAGCGAGCAGATCCGTGAGCTCCAGGCCCGCCTGAGGCAGCTCAAGCTGATGTCGGTGGCGCCGACCGGCTTCTACGGGTCGAAGACGACCGCCGCGGTCAAGGCCTTCCAGTCGAAGAACGGCCTCACCGCCACCGGTTCCGTGGACGCCGCGACCTGGAAGAAGATCCAGGCAGCCACCAAGAAGCCCACGGCCGACGAGCTGCGCCCGCCGACCGTCAACGAGGTCGACGCCCCGGACCCGCGCTGCATGGAGGGCCGGGTCATGTGCATCAGCAAGGAGAGCCGCACCCTCGCCTGGATGATCGACGGCAAGGTCATCTCCACCATGGACGTGCGCTTCGGTTCGGAGAACACCCCGACCCGCGAGGGCGTGTTCAACGTGGGCTGGAAGGCCAAGGAGTGGACGTCGACGATCTACCACACACCCATGCCGTACGCGATGTTCTTCAGCGGCGGCCAGGCGGTGCACTACTCGGCGGACTTCGCGGCCCGCGGCTACGCGGGTGCCTCGCACGGCTGCGTGAACGTCCGGGACAAGGCCAAGCTGTCGAAGCTGTTCGACGACGTGAAGGTGGGCGACAAGGTCGTCGTCTACTGGTGACGGCCCCGTCGGCCACCGGGTCTTGAAGTAAAGGGCGCGGGCAGGGCCGGGGGAACGTGCCCCGCCCGCGCCGGTTGCGCAGAGCCCAGGGGTACGGGGGGAACCCCGGCTCATGCGCGGCCGATGACCAGTCGGCTCGTTATGTACTGCGCCGCCCGCTCGAAAAGTGTTACAGCGGCGTGCGCGGACCCGCTCCAGGCGTTACAGCCGGCTGCGCGGGCCCAGTGATCCGGACGAGTCGAGCGTCGAGCCGGCCGGGGTCGGGGCCTGGAGTACGTCGCCCTGGCGGGTGCCGCCGGGGGCCTCGCTCTCGCGGACCCCGTCCAGCAGCGCCTCGCAGTAGTGCGCGATCTTTGCAGCGCCCTTGGCCAGCTTCGACAGGCGCTCGCGCCGGTCGTCGTCGAGCCGGCCCGAGCGGTAGTCCTCGCACAGGTCCGTGGCCTTGAGGGTCTTCTCCGCCTCGTGGTCACTGGTTCCGCCGAAGGTGGTTCCGCCGTCGGGGAGCCGGTCCTTGAAGGTGGTGCCGGTGCCGCCGACGGACGCCGGGTGCGAGGAGTTGCCGCTGCCGAATCCCGGTGAGGTACCGCCCTCCGTGCCCGGCGTGTTCGAGCTGCCGCCCACGGCCGCCGAACCCTGGCCCTCACGCAGCGGGGACGGCTGGAGCGGCACGGGAGGCCGCGGCTCCGCGCCGCCTCCGGCCCCCGTCGGCGTCGGATCCGCGTCGGTGCTCACGGCCACCGCCGGCCCGCGGCCCGCGGCGGTGTTCAGTGGCTGGTCCAGCAGTCCGGCTCCCGCGGCGGCCGCCAGCCCGCCGACCGCGATGCTCGCCAGCGCGGCCGCCAGCCCGAACCGTACGGTCGTGCCCCGCCGGGGCGCGGGCACGCCGGCGGAGGCCACGTGGGCCAGTTTCACCAGGGGTTCCCGGATGCCGTCCGCCTGGGACGGCGCGGCCGCCTCGGGCCGGACACCGCCGTGCGCCGTGCGGAACGCGGCCAGGGCGGCGGCCTCACCGGGCAGTTCCGGGCCGTCGGCGGCCGGGCGCGGGGCGAGGTCGTCGAGGGCGGCCCGCAGCAGCGCGGCCTCGGCCTGGGCGTGGTGATCGGCGACAGGTGCGACGGGTTCGCCGCGCAGCAGTTTGTCCGCCGCGGCTTTGTCCAGCCACCTGTTGCGCTCGTCGGCCATCACATGTCCTTCTGCGTCCGCCAACGTGAATGCGTCACACCGGTTTGTTCCACGAGGCCCCCGCCACGACCACGCTGCGCCGGCACGGCGTCGAGATCCCTCCCGCCCCCGCCGTCCCGTGGCCGGTCACCGGCATTATGGCCGACGTCCGGGTCGGTGTCGGAAGCAGGTTCCGCTTCCAGCTCACCGGCCAGCAGCTCCGCCAGCTTCTTCAGCCCGCGGTGCGCGGCCGTGCGTACCGCGCCGGGGCGCTTGCCGAGGGTCTCGGCCGCGCTCTTGGCGTCCAGTCCGACCACCACCCGTAGCACCACGGCCTCCGCCTGGTCCTGCGGAAGCTGGGCTATCAGCGCCATGGTCCGGCCGGTGGAGAGGGCCTCCATCGCCTGGCCGGCGGTATCGCTGTCGGAGGCGTGCCCGCTCAACTCGGTCTCATCGCCGCCGATGGCGGGGCGGCGGCCGCGCATCCGGATGTGATCGAGCGCACGGTTGCGGGCGATGCGGGCGGCCCAGCCGCGGAAGCGGTCGGCGTCGCCGGTGAAGGAGTCGATGTCGCGGGCGATCTGCAGCCAGGCTTCCGACGTCACGTCCTCCGCGTCGGCATCGCCGACGAGCGTGCGTACGTATCCGAGCAGGCGCGGGTGCACGGCGCGGTACACAGTACGGAACGAGTTCTCGTCGCCGTGCTGTGCCGCGAGCACGGCGGCGGTCAGCTCCGCGTCGTCCCCCAGCAAAGTCCCCAACCCGTTCACTGTCCTGTACGTGTGGCGCAAATCAGCACGTTACGGCTTTCAAGCGTGTCCCGTCCACGCGCTGTACAACCAGCAACCAACCCTGCGCGGAGCGAGGTGTGACACAAAACGCACTCCGGGCGCTGACAGGGGTACGGGCTTGTCGCACGAGTCCGTGACGGATGGCGACCGGGGCCTCTCCTGTGGGGGGTGGCGGCCTCGGTCGCCCTCCCCTTCCTCGCTGGTGCCCTGCCGGTTGTTCGCGGGTTCCTCATTGACTTCCTTCCGGGCTCCTCGCCGGCGTACTCACGGTACGCGAATGCCCAGCGTCATCCTTTCGGATCACTTCCGGGTGAAATCCTCCGTTGAGTACGACACACCCGGCCCCGCATCGATAGCGTGGCGGCACACCCGCGCCACGCCACGAGGAGCCCCCCGCTGTCCAGCCACCTTCCGGCACAGGCCCGCGGCGGCTCTGGGCTGGTGCGGTTCAACTCCCTGCCCCCCGAAGCAGCCGCGACGGCCCTGCTGCACTGCTGCGGGAGCCGCCGCTGGGCCCAGCGGGTCGCCGCCCACCGTCCCTACCCGGATGCCGCATCGCTGCTGGCCGCCGCGGACGAGGCCTCGTACGACCTCTCCCAGGCCGACCTCACCGAGGCACTCTCCGTCGAGTCCTCCGCGGAGCTGGCCCACGGGGCCCCGTACGCGGCGCTGCTCGCGCTCGACGCGGCCCACGCGCAGTACGAGCGCACCTTCGGGTACGCCTTCGTCATCTGCCTGGCCGGGCATCCGCCGGAGGAGCGGGCCGGCCAGTTGCTGGGCGCGATCCGCCGCCGGATGGCCCATGAGGTCGACGAGGAGCGGGCGATCTCCGCGGACGAGTTGCGCCGCCTCGCGCAGGCCCGGCTGATCCATCTGATGGACCGGCTGCCCGGCCTGCTGTCGGCGCTGACCTCGCACGATGGGCCGTCTACGGCGGAATTCGGGCTATTCGCCCCTGTGGGATAGTCCGTCCGTGCCTGTTTGATCACACCGATGGACCCGGCGCGAAGGAACCGACAAAGCGTCGCTACGATGTCCGGGGCCGGAGGACCGTACCCGGCCGGGCCCGACCGACAACGAAGCCGGCTGGCCCCCGCCCCGCTTCCGGAGGGTTTTCCGTGCCGGCTGGAACGTTGTACCGCGGCCGGGAAGGAATGTGGTCCTGGGTGGCTCATCGAGTCACCGGCGTCCTCATCTTCTTCTTCCTGTTCGTACACGTCCTCGACACCGCTCTCGTCCGCGTCTCCCCCGAGGCGTACGACGATGTCGTGGCTACCTACAAGACTCCGATCGTCGCGCTGCTGGAATACGGCCTCGTCGCCGCAATCCTCTTCCACGCGCTCAACGGTCTCCGTGTCATCGCCGTGGACTTCTGGTCCAAGGGCCCGCGCTTCCAGAAGCAGATGCTCTGGTCCGTCGTGAGCATCTGGATCGTGCTGATGGCCGGGGCCGTGTACCCCGTCCTGAACCACGCCTACCTTGAACTGTTCGGGAAGTGACACGCATGTCCTCTGACACTTCTTCCGTCGACATGACCAAGGCCATCGGTGACGTGGAGGGCGTTTCCCTCTACGACACCGACAACCCGGCGCCGTACATCGAGGCCCCGCGCAAGCGCACCGGCAAGACGCCGCGCTCGACCCGCGGCAACTTCGAGATGGCCGCATGGCTCTTCATGCGCCTCTCGGGCATCGTCCTGGTCGTGCTCGTCATCGGCCACCTGCTGATCCAGCTGGTGCTGGACGGCGGCGTCTCCAAGATCGGCTTCGCCTTCGTGGCCGGCCGCTGGGCGTCCCCGTTCTGGCAGGCCTGGGACCTGCTGATGCTGTGGCTGGCCATGCTGCACGGCGCGAACGGTCTGCGTACCGTCATCAACGACTACGCGGAGCGCGCCAACACGCGGCTGTGGCTGAAGGGCCTGCTCTACACCGCCACGGTGTTCACCATCCTTCTGGGCACGCTGGTGATCTTCACCTTCGACCCGAACATCCGCTAGGCAACGGGGCTGAGGCGAAACCAATGAAGATCCACAAGTACGACACCGTCATCGTCGGCGCAGGTGGCGCGGGCATGCGCGCCGCCATCGAGTCGACGAAGCGCAGCCGCACCGCCGTGCTGACGAAGCTCTACCCCACCCGCTCCCACACGGGTGCCGCGCAGGGCGGCATGGCTGCCGCACTGGCCAACGTGGAGGACGACAACTGGGAGTGGCACACCTTCGACACGGTCAAGGGCGGTGACTACCTGGTCGACCAGGACGCCGCCGAGATCCTGGCGAAGGAGGCCATCGACGCGGTCCTCGACCTGGAGAAGATGGGCCTGCCGTTCAACCGCACCCCGGACGGCACCATCGACCAGCGCCGCTTCGGCGGCCACTCGCGCAACCACGGCGAGGCCCCGGTCCGCCGGTCCTGCTACGCCGCGGACCGCACCGGCCACATGATCCTCCAGACGCTGTACCAGAACTGCGTCAAGGAGGGCGTGGAGTTCTTCAACGAGTTCTACGTCCTGGACCAGCTCCTGGTCGAGGTCGACGGCGTCAAGAAGTCGGCCGGTGTGGTCGCGTACGAGCTCGCCACCGGCGAGATCCACGTGTTCCAGGCGAAGGCCGTCATCTACGCCTCCGGTGGCACCGGCAAGTTCTTCAAGGTGACCTCCAACGCGCACACCCTCACGGGTGACGGCCAGGCGGCCTGCTACCGCCGCGGCCTGCCGCTGGAGGACATGGAGTTCTTCCAGTTCCACCCGACGGGCATCTGGCGCATGGGCATCCTGCTGACGGAGGGCGCCCGTGGTGAGGGCGGCATCCTCCGCAACAAGGACGGCGAGCGCTTCATGGAGAAGTACGCGCCGGTCATGAAGGACCTCGCGTCCCGTGACGTCGTCTCGCGCTCCATCTACACCGAGATCCGTGAGGGCCGCGGCTGCGGTCCGGCCGGTGACCATGTGTACCTGGACCTGACGCACCTCCCGCCGGAGCAGCTCGACGCCAAGCTCCCGGACATCACGGAGTTCGCGCGTACGTACCTGGGCATCGAGCCGTACACTGACCCGATCCCGATCCAGCCCACCGCGCACTACGCCATGGGCGGCATCCCAACCAACGTCGAGGGTGAGGTCCTGGCGGACAACACCACCGTCGTCCCCGGCCTGTACGCGGCCGGCGAGGTCGCGTGCGTGTCGGTGCACGGCGCCAACCGCCTGGGCACCAACTCGCTGCTGGACATCAACGTCTTCGGCAAGCGCTCGGGCATCGCGGCGGCGAAGTACTCGCAGGAGAACGACTACGTCGAGCTCCCCGAGAACCCGGCGCAGCAGGTGGCCGACCTGGTCGAGCAGCTGCGCAACTCCACGGGCAAGGAGCGGGTCGCCGACCTGCGCCTGGAGCTCCAGGAGACGATGGACGCGTGCGTGATGGTGTTCCGTACGGAGCAGACCATCAAGACCGCGGTCGAGAAGATCGCGGAGCTGCGCGCGCGCTACAAGAACGTGTCCGTCCAGGACAAGGGCAAGCGCTTCAACACGGACCTGCTGGAGGCCATCGAGCTGGGCAACCTGCTCGACCTCGCCGAGGTCATGGCCGTGTCCGCGCTCGCGCGCAAGGAGTCCCGCGGCGGTCACTACCGCGAGGACTACCCGAACCGCGACGACGTCAACTTCATGCGCCACACCATGGCGTACCGCGAGGTCGGCGACAACGGCCAGGATTCGGTCCGGCTGGACTACAAGCCCGTCGTCGTCACCCGCTACCAGCCGATGGAGCGTAAGTACTGATGGGCACCCCGACCCTGAGCAAGACGGACACGATGGAGGCCGCGGCCGCGGCTTCGCCCTTCATCACGGTCACGTTCCGGATCCGCCGCTTCAACCCCGAGATCTCGGACGAGGCGCAGTGGCAGGACTTCCAGGTCGAGATCGACCCGAAGGAGCGCGTGCTCGACGGTCTCCACAAGATCAAGTGGGACCTCGACGGCACGCTGACCTTCCGCCGCTCGTGCGCGCACGGCATCTGCGGCTCCGACGCGATGCGGATCAACGGCAAGAACAGGCTCGCCTGCAAGACGCTGATCAAGGACATCAACCCGGAGAAGCCGATCACCGTCGAGGCCATCAAGGGCCTCACGGTGATGAAGGACCTCGTCGTCGACATGGAGCCCTTCTTCCAGGCGTACCGCGACGTCATGCCGTTCCTGGTCACCAAGGGCAACGAGCCGACGCGTGAGCGCCTGCAGTCCGCCGAGGACCGCGAGCGCTTCGACGACACCACCAAGTGCATCCTGTGCGCCGCGTGCACGTCCTCGTGCCCGGTGTTCTGGAACGACGGCCAGTACTTCGGCCCGGCGGCGATCGTCAACGCGCACCGCTTCATCTTCGACTCGCGTGACGAGGCCGGCGAGCAGCGGCTGGAGATCCTGAACGACAAGGACGGCGTGTGGCGCTGCCGCACGACCTTCAACTGCACCGACGCGTGCCCGCGTGGCATCGAGGTCACGAAGGCGATCCAGGAAGTGAAGCGTGCGCTGATCACGCGCCGCTTCTGATCGTCCGGTAGTGCTGTAGGCAGGCCCGCACCCCGCGGTATGGGGGTGCGGGCCTCCCTCATGTAGGGGGTGCGTCAGGGTCGGCTCGGGGTGGCCCCTCATGGTGTGCCGATCTTCCTCACGGCAGGCTTACAGCCATGCCGAACTCCACTGCGCGCAGCCCCCGTTGGATCTCCCTGGTCGCCGCCGGCGCGGCCGTCGTATCGGTCGCGGTCGCCACCCTCCCCGCCTCGGCGGCCGAGCGCGGTGCGGCCCCCGTGTCCGGGACGGTCAGCGGGCACCACCACCCGCTGGACGAGGAGGCGCTGCGCGCGCTGATGGCCCCGGGCGCGGAATCCAGCGGCACGATGGTCCGGGTGACCGGGCCGGGCGTCAGATTCCGGGAGGCGACGGGCCCGCTCTCGCAGGACCCGGCGGCCTCCTTCCGGATCGGCAGCATCACCAAGCTGTTCACCTCCACCGTGGTACTTCAGCTGGTGGCGGAGGGGCACTTCACCCTGGACACGCCGGTGCGGGAGGTCCTCCCGGACACCTTCCCGGAGAACTGGCAGCCGATCACCATCGGCCAGCTGCTCGGTCACACCAGCGGCCTGGGCCTGCCCTGCAAGAAGCCCGCGGCCCTGACCCCGGCCGCGATGGTCGCCGCCCTGACCGACGCCGCGTGCAAGGCGCCCGAATACCCCGTCACGACGCAGCGGTACAACGGCATGAACTACTACGTCGCCGGCCTGGTCGTCGAGAAGGTCACCGGCCGCTCCTTCGGCGACGAGGTCCAGCGGCGCATCGCCCGCCCGCTCGGCCTGCGCCACACCTACCTGCCGAAGCCGGGCGACCCGGCCATGCCCACGCCGTCGCTCACCGCCCCCGTCGACATCGAGCCGTGGGCCTGGGCCGAGGGCGGCATGATCTCCAACGCCCCCGACCTGGAGCGGTTCCTCGGCGCCCTGCTCCGCGGCCGGCTGCTGCCGCCCGCCCAGCAGAAGCACCTGTTCGAGCTCCCGGCGCTCGCGGGGACCGGCGAGGACGTCTTCAGCGTGGCCGGGCTGGTGCGGGGCGAGCTGAAGGACGGCACGCCCGCCTGGGGCAAGACGGGCTCCATGGACCCGGGCGCCAGCGGGGTGTTCGGCACCGCGGACGGGAGCCGCGTACTGGTGTACTCGTACACCCCCCTTACCAGGGACCGCACTTGGCAGCGCGCCCACGCCTACGACCTCGTCAAGGCAGCCCTCTAACCGGGGTACGGGTCGGGGGCCTCCTGTGGAAGGATCGGCCATATGAGTGAGCAGCAGCCGAATCCGTACGCGAGTGACCCCGGCCAGGGCGCCGGCCAGGATCAGGGCGATTACAGGTGGGGCCCTGGCAACGCCAGTTACGGCTACCCGCAGCCCTACCCGCAGCCCCCGGCGTACCAGCCGACGATGGGCGGCGCAGGCCTGCCGGTCCCGGCCCAGCCCCCCGCCCCGGGCTACGCCCCCGGCGCCGGGCCGTCCCTGTCCCTCGGGGACATCAGCATCGCCGGGGACCAGATCATCACCCCGTCGGGCCCGATGCCGCTGCGGGGCGCGATGTGGAACGCCACGGACTTCTCGCGCACCGAGGAGAAGATCCCGGCGCACGCGATCGTGCTGGCCGTCATCTTCTTCCTGTTCTGCCTGCTCGGCCTGCTGTTCCTCCTGATGAAGGAGAGGCGCACCACGGGCTACATCCAGATCACCGTCAACAGCGGCGGACGCCACCACTCCACGATGATCCCGGCCACGGACGCCAACTCCTACGCCTGGGTCATGAGCCAGATCAACTACGCGCGGTCGCTCAGCATGTGACGTGTCGCCCGGCCGCCCCGATCGAGGGGTGGCCGCCGCGGGGCCGGTCCGGGACACGATCGGCCCGTGGCCATTACTCGTGATGCGGAAGGGCTCTCGCCGCGTACGGCGGCCGGGTCGCGCTGCGACTGGCCGCCCTGAACCCGGCCCGGGTGCGCTCCCCCGGCCCTGCCCCGCCGTGCTCTGCCCGGCCCGGCCCTGCGCTGCCCCGCCCGGCGCTGCGCTGCCCCGCCTTGCGCTGCCCTGCCCCGCCCTGCTCTGCCCCGCCCTGCTCTGCTCTGCCCCGCCCTGCGCCGCCTCGCCCGGCCCGCGCAGCGGCGCTGCGGCCCGGCCCTGTTGGCCTTCAACGCCGCCGAGGGCGCCCTGCTGGACGCCGCCGACCTGGCGGGCGCGGCCGCGCCCTGGCGGCCGTCACCGCGCCCGTCGGGCCACCTCCCCTCCCTCGAACGCCCGGCGGAGACTACTCGCACCGCTGCTGGAATTCCCGCGCCCCCGACCGGGCCATCCGTTCGCTTGAACCTGTTCAAAAGAAGGTCTACAGTCAGCGCTGTCAGCAATTGAACGCGTTCAAGGGGGCTGAGGGCAATGGACCTCACCGTGGTTGCGTACGTCATCTACCTGCTCATCAGCATCGGCCTGACCATCTGGGTGGCCCGTACGCTCAGCCGGAACGGGCGCATCTTCATCGCCGACGTGCTCCAGGGGAACGAGAAGCTCGCGGACGCCGTGAACCACCTTCTGGTGGTCGGGTTCTACCTCGTGAACATCGGCTTCGTGACCCTCTACCTGCGGTCGGGCGACACGATCCTCGAAGCCCGCAGCCTCTTCGAGGCGCTGTCGGTCAAGATCGGTGTCGTCCTGCTGGTGCTCGGGGTCATGCACCTCGGCAACGTCTGGGTGCTGAACAAGATGCGCCGCCGCGGGATCATGGAGCGCCAGCAGACTCCGCCGGTCGCCCCGCAGGGGTGGACCGCGCCGGCCGGGGCCTGACCTCGATGGCCACGCCGATGCAGCCCACCCGGCACCTGACGGTGCTGTACGACGCCAACTGCCCGCTCTGCGTCCACATCCGGCACTGGCTGCTCGGGCAGCGGTGGCTGGTGCCGCTCCGGCTCGTCCCCGCAGGATCCTTCGAGGCACAGCGGCTGTTCCCGCGGCTCGACCACGCGGCGACGCTGCGGGAGATCACCGTCATCGGGGACGCGGGCCAGGTGTGGACCGGTACCGACGCCTTCATCGTGTGCCTGTGGGCGCTGGCCGAGCACCGGCCGAAGGCGATCTGGCTCGCCACCCCGGCCGGCCGCCCCTTCGCCCGGGGCGTCATGTACGCCGCCTCGGCGTGGCGGCAGGCGGTCCGGACCGGGGAAGAAGCAGCCTGTGGCGAGCAGTGCTCCGTACCCGGATAGGCTCGGGCACCGTGACTGATCAGAAGGCTCCCAAAAGCGAGCAGACCCGCACGCTCATCCTCGAAACCGCGCTCCGGCTCTTCCAGGAGCGCGGCTTCGACAAGACGACCATGCGGGGCATCGCCAAGGAGGCGGGGGTCTCGGTCGGCAACGCCTACTACTACTTCGCTTCGAAGGAACACCTGGTCCAGGGCTTCTACGATCGGATCTGCGCCGCTCATCAGGCGGCGGTCCGGCCCATCCTGGACAGTGAGACCGATCTGCAGAAGCGACTCGCGGGCGTGCTGACGAGCTGGCTGGACATCGCCGCCCCATACCACGAGTTCGCCTCCCAGTTCTTCAAGAACGCGGCGGACCCCGAAAGTCCGCTCAGCCCCTTCTCCCCCGAGTCGGAGCCCGCCCGCCAGGCGGCGATCGACATGCACCGCGAGGTGCTGGCGGGGGCGAAGACCAAGGTGCCGGACGAACTGGCCGACGTACTGCCGGAGCTGATGTGGCTCTCGCAGATGGGCCTGGTCCTGTACTGGGTATTCGACCGCTCGCCGGACAGCGAGAGGACCCGCCGGCTGGCCGAGCGCGGCGCGCAGCTCACGACGCGGGGCATCGTCCTGGCCCGCTTCCGGGTGCTGCGGCCGCTGGTGCGCGAGTTGCACGAGCTGTTCTCGGACTTCCTGCCGGGCATGGCCCAGACGGCGGTGGGCCGCAAGCGCGCCGCCGACGCCGACAAGGCCTGAGCCCTCGGGCCCTCTAAAGCCAGTCGAGTTCCCACAGTCGCCAGGCGCCCGTGCCGTCGGAGAGGTACTGGGCGCCGGTGACGGCCTCGCGGGAGAGTACGTAGTCCTTCTTCTGCCAGATCGGCAGGACCGGGATCTGCTGGGCCACCAGGCGCTGGAGCTCGCGGAAGTCCACGGCCGCGTCGGCGCGCTCCGAGTAGGACTGGGTGCGGGTGATCAGGGCGTCCACGGTCTTGTCGGAGAAGCCGTTGTTCATGCTGGAGTCGGCGCCGACGAGCGGGGCGAGGAAGTTGTCCGCGTCCGGGAAGTCGGCGATCCAGCCGACGGTGTAGGCGTCGAACTCGCCCGCCGCGTACCCCTTCTGGAAGTCGCCCCACTGCTCGACGGACTTGATCTTCAGCTGGAAGAGGCCGGTGGCCTCCAGCTGCCGCTTTATCTCCACGGCCTCGTCGACGTTCGCGCCGCGCGCGTTGACGCCGAGGGTGAGGGAGACCGGCGTGGTGATCCGGGCGTCCTTGAGGAGCTTCTTGGCCGTGGCCCCGTTGGGCGCCGGGTACGTGTCGAAGAACGGCGTGCTGTGCGCGGCGACGCCCGCCGGGACGAGGGAGTAGAGCGGCGTGACCGTGCCCGCGTAGATCTCGCCGGCCACCTTGGAGCGGTCGAGCGCGGCCGCGACGGCCTGGCGGACGGCGGGCGGTGCGGTGGTGGAGCCCGGGCGGACGTTGAAGACGAGGCTACGGATCTCCGTGCCGCCGGAGGCCTGGTAGCGGGTGTCCTTCAGGCCCGGGTTGAGGCCGGCGAGCACGTCCGGCGGCATGTCCCGGTGGGCGACCTCGACCCCGTGGTCCTGCCAGGCCCGGTTGAGCTGCGCGGAGTCCTTGAAGTACCTGACGGTGACCGGCACGTGGGCGGGCTTGCCGTCGCCCTTGTACGAGGCGTTGGGCGTGAGCTCGGCGCTCGCGCCGGCCTTGTAGGCGCCGAGGGTGTACGGGCCCGAGCCGTCGACCTTGCCGTCCTCGCGCAGGGCCTTGGCCGGGTACTTGTCCTTGTCCACGATCGAGGCGGCGCCCGTCGCGATCTTGAAGGGGAAGGTGGCGTCGGGGGCGGAGAGGTTGAAGGTGACGGTCCGGCCGTCGGCCTTGACGGACTCCAGGGTGTTGAAGAGGGGCGCGGGCCCCTGGTCGGAGTTGATCGCCTTGATCCGGTCGAAGGAGTGCTTGACGTCCTCGGCGGTGATCGGGCGGCCGCCGGCGAACTTCACCTCCGGGCGGAGCTCGCACTGGTACGTGGTGAGCTTCTGCCCGACGAACTTGCAGGAGGAGGCGGCGTCCGGGGCGGGGGTGCCGGAGCCGGGCTTGATGGTCAGCAGCGACTGGTAGACGTTGCTGAACAGGGCCCAGGAGCCGGCGTCGTACGCCCCCGCGGGGTCGAGGGCGGAGACGACGTCGGTCGTCCCGACCCGGATGGCGCTGCGGCCGTCGCCCTCGCCGGGCAGTACCTGCCAGGCCGCGACGCATGCCGCGCCCAGGACCAGCCCGGCCGCAATGATCTTCGAGCGGGCAGACCGCATCCCATGAACCCCGTTATTCGAACTTACCTTCCGACTATCGGACACCCAATCACGTAAATCCAGCCACGGGAAGGGTCGTTATGTCGGATCAGGCCCGGTACGAGGCGAGTTCGACGACAGTGATGTCGGACGGCGCGCCGACCCTGACCGGGGGTCCCCAGGCACCGGCTCCCCGGGACACGTAGAGCTGGGTGTCGCCGTAGCGCTCCAGACCGGCGACGGTCGGGTTGGCGAGTTCGGCGAGGTAGTTGCCGGGCCAGAGCTGACCGCCGTGGGTGTGGCCGGACAGCTGGAGGCCGACGCCGTGCCGGACCGCGTCGTGGATGACGACGGGCTGGTGGGCGAGGAGCACGGCGGCGCGGGACCGGTTGCGGTCGCCGAGGGCCGCCTGGAAGTCGGGGCCGTGGCCTTCCGTCTCGCCCTGGATGTCGTTGACGCCGGCCAGGTCGAAGAGGGGGAGCTCCCGGCGGGCGTTCTCCAGAGGGGTCAGGCCGAGTTCCCGGACGTGGTCGATCCACTGCTGGGCACCGGAGAAGTACTCGTGGTTGCCGGTGACGAAGTACGAGCCGTGCGCCGCGCGGAGCCCGCGCAGGGGCTCCGCCGCCGGTCCCAGGTCGTGCACGTTTCCGTCCACGAGGTCGCCGACGATGGCGATGAGGTCCGGCTGGGTGCGGTTGACGGTGTCGACGATGCGCTGGGTGTGGGCGCGGCCGAGGACGGGGCCGAGGTGGATGTCGCTGACGACGGCGATCCGGAAGCCGTGCGCCGCGCGGGGCAGCTTGGCGAGGGGGACGGTGACCCGCTTGACGCTGGGCCCGCGCAGGACCCCGTACGTCCCGTACCCGACGGTCCCGACGGCCGCGGCGGCGGCCGCCCCGCCGATCGTCCGCGCGACGAACCGGCGCCGGCTGATCCCGTCATCGACCTGGGGGGCGGCCGGGGCGGGGGCCGAGGCGCGGGCTTCAGTGGCTGTGGCACCCGCCTGGCCGGCGGCCGGGACCGGGCCGGGCTCCGGCGCGTCGGGCGACTGGGGAGCCGGGCGGCCAGGACCCCGGCGGAGCACCACCGCGCGGACCGGTTCGGCGATCAGCATCGCCAGGGTCAGATACAGCAGCACCGCCAAGTACATGAACCCCGGCCAGGA
Organism: Streptomyces sp. ISL-87; assembly: GCF_018614095.1. GTDB lineage: Bacteria > Actinomycetota > Actinomycetes > Streptomycetales > Streptomycetaceae > Streptomyces. The sequence goes on from NZ_JAGGOY010000015.1 coordinate 37,999, forward strand.
CACCGTCTGCTGAAGCCAGAACGGGGCTCCGGCGCGGCCCGCGACCAGGGCGGCCACCGCCAGCGCGGGGAGCGCGAAGGCCATTCCCGTGCCGACGCGGCGCCCCGTCCCGCCCGGCCGGGTCGTGTCGCGGACCAGGCGGATCCAGAGCCATCGGTGGACCAGCACCAGCAGAGCCAGCACCGACAGCGCGACCAGGGCGAAGATCAGGACCGTCATCGTGATTCACGCCGCAGCGCCAGAACGCCACGCAACCCGATCACACCAACGGCCGTCCCGAGGAGAAAGGAGGTCACTGCCAGGAGAAGGTGAACCCAGAAGAATGCCGTCGGGTCACCCACGGCGTCGAAAGCCTGGCCAGCGCTGTCCTTCCACAGGTTCCGAGCGAAAGACACCCAGATGAACCAGCTCCAGACGCCGAACGCGAGCAGGAACCAGGACGCGGTGCGGCTGAGTTTCATGTACTCAGTATCGGATTCGTCCCCGGTACGGACGCGTCGGGGTGGGCTGTACCGGGGTTGGTTGCAGCGGTTTGGCCGGTCCACGACGGCAGACACAGCATCGGGATGTACTTTCACCTGCGTGTCTGCCAAGAAGACCGCGCTGACGGTCCTTTCCGCCGCGCTGCTCATCCCTGCGATGCTCGCGGCCCCCGCACACGCCGCCCCGACCACGACACGGCCGCCGACACCCGACGAAAAGGGCCGGACCCAGAAGAAGGCCGCCGCCCCGCCCGCATCGATGTCCAGCATCGGCGGCGCCCGGCTCGGCCAGCCGGGGACCCAGGTGAACCTGCTGCCCGGCGCACCCGCCCTGCCGACGGACCTGACGGGCCGGTCCTGGATCGTGGCCGACGCCGAGACCGGCGAGGTGCTGGCCGCGCACAACGCGCACTGGCGGCTCCCCCCGGCCTCCACGATGAAGATGCTCTTCGCGGACACCCTGCTGCCGGGCCTGCCCAAGGACCGGGTCCACAAGGTGACCGAGGAGGAGATGTCCGACGTGGGCCAGGGTTCCAGCCTCGTCGGGGTCAAGGAGGACCACGAGTACACCGTCCACGATTTGTGGCTCGGAGTGTTCCTTCGGTCCGGGAACGACGCCGTCCATGTACTTTCGGCCATGAACGGCGGCATCGAGAAGACCGTCAAGGACATGCAGGCGCACGCCGAGGAGCTTCAGGCCCTCGACACCCACGTGGTGTCCCCCGACGGGTACGACGCCCCGGAGCAGGTGTCGAGCGCGTACGACCTCACCCTCATCGCCCGCTCCGGGCTCCAGAAGCAGGACTTCCGGGAGTACTGCGGCACGGCGCACGCGAAGTTCCCGGGCAGGCAGGAGGCCGGGAAGCCGCGTGACTACTTCGAGATCCAGAACACGAACCGGCTGATGACGGGCGCCGGCGGCCTCTCCCCCTACAAGGGCATCGCCGGGGTGAAGAACGGCAACACCACCATGGCCGGTTCCACCTTCACCGGCACGGCCCAGCGCGGCAACAAGAAGCTGCTGGTCACGGTGATGAACCCGGAGACCGGTGGCGTCAACTCCGTGTACGAGGAGACCGCCGACCTCCTCGACTGGGGGTTCGCGGCCTCCGGAAAGGTCAAGCCGGTGGGCGAGCTGGTGCCCCCGAAGAGCGAGGACACCTCGTCCCTCGGCTCGCCCGCGCAGTCGCACGAGAACCACCCGTCGGCGTCCGGGGAGGGCGCCGGCGGCGGGCTCGGCACCGCGCTCGGCATCGCGGGCGGGGCGCTGGCCGTCGTGGCGGGCGGGATGTTCGCCGTCAACCGCCGCCGCCCGCGCCGCCCGCGCGGACACGGGGGGCCGGACGGGGGCCCGGACACGGGGCCGGACACGGGGCCGGACGCGCCCTAATCCCCGTCCTTGCGCTCGGCCTTGCCCTTGTTCTTGCTCTTGTCCTTGCTCTTGTCCTCGCCCCCAGCCTTGCCCTCTTCCTCTTCCTCGTCCCCGTCCCCGTCCTCGTCCTCGTCATCACGGGTGGCGGTCCAGGCGGCGCAGTACAGCAACAGCTTCGCCATGAAGTTGATCCAGAGCAGCAGGGCGATCGGCACGCCGAAGGCCCCGTACATGCTCTTCGCGGCGACCCCCCGCATATAGCCACTGAGCAGCAGTTTCAGCAGCTCGAAGCCCGCCGCGCCGATGAGGGCCGCCTCGATCAGGCGGCGGCGCGGCGGTTCGACCCCGGGCAGCAGGGTCAGTACGTAGAGCAGGAGCAGGAAGGCCGCGAGCACGCCCACGGCGAAGGCGGCCGCCCGCAGCAGTCCGCCGCCCACGCCGTGGTTCGGGATGCCCACCCATCCGCCGAACTTCCCGACCGCGCTGGAGCCGATGATCGAGGACGCGGCCGAGGCCAGTCCCACGCCGCCGAGCCCGGCGAGGATCAGCACGTCCTTGCCCTTGCGCGCGAAGGGGTTCCCCTGGTCCTCGTCGTCCTTCTCCCACACCGCGCGCAGGCAGTCCCGCATCGAGCCGATCCAGCCGACGCCGGTGAGGAGCAGGATGCCGCCCGCCACGAGCCCTACCGTGCCCGCGTTCGCCACGAGGCCGTCGATGTCGAGCTGGCCGGAGATGCCGGGGACCTGTTCGGACAGGTTCTTCTGCAGCTTGTCAAGCTGCTCCTGGCTGAGCAGCCCCGCGCCGATCGCCGCCGCCACCGTGATCAGCGGGAAGAGCGCGAGGAAACTGATGAAGGTGATCGCAGCGGCGAGCCGGGTCCAGTGCGCGCGGTCGAGACGCATGTACGAACGCCACGCGTGCGTCCGCATCAGAGCCGCCACCAACGGCCCGACCACCGGGAGTTTCGTCAGCCAGTCCATGGGGTCACCGTAAATGAGCTGTCGGAAATAGCCGGTATTGCAGCTTTCAGGCACTACGGTCGTCGATTGTGACTTTTCGCCCGACGGCTCGTCCGTTCCACGCACTGGTCCTACGGAGGATCAGATTCCGCACCCGTCTGACCCGTCTGACCCTACGGCCCCCGGCCCTGCGACCGCTCCGTCAGGCGGGACGTACGGTCGCTTCGGCGGCATCGGCCGCGGCGTCGACGGGACAGCTCAGCTGCGCCGGGACGCCGGTCGGGCCGGTCCCGAACGGGTACTCGCGCAGCTTGCGCCAGACCCCGTCGGAGCCCTGCTCGTAGAGCGCGAAGCTGTCGCAGACCCAGTCGGCGGCGTACTCGGCGAGGGCCGTGAACGCCAGGTCCATCGCCTCCTCGGAGATCCCGTGGGCGACGGTGACGTGCGGGTGGTACGGGAACGCCAGCTCACGGCTGAGCGGGCCCTCGGGGGCGCGGACCTGGCCCTGGAGCCGGGTACAGCCCGGGGCGCCCTCGACGACCTGGACGTAGACGACCGGCGAGAGCGGGCGGAAGGTTCCCGTGCCGGCCAGCCGCATCCGGAAGGACCGGCAGGCCGCCGCGACCTCGGCGAGGTGCGCACGGACCTGCGGCAGCCGGTCCGCCTCCACCTCGGTGGGCGGCACGAGAGTGACATGCGTGGGGATGCCGTGCGCGGCGGCGTCCCCGAAGCCGGCGCGCAGCTCCTGGAGCTGGCTGCCGTACGGCTCCGGGACCGCGATCGAAACGCCGAGCGTTACGGTCCCCACGTAAGTCTCCTCGTTGTCGGTCTGTCTTGGTCTGTCTGTCTGTCTGTCTGTCTGTCTACGCGGATGCTGCTGCCTCAGTGTGGCGCCAGCACCCCCCGGACCGCCAGAGCCCTCTGCCGGTCAGTGCCCCGTCAGTGCTTCGCGGGCAGGAAGCCGAGACGGTCGTACGCCTGCGCCAAGGTCTCCGCGGCGACCGCGCGGGCCTTCTCCGCGCCCTTGGCCAGGATGGAGTCCAGCGTCTCAGGGTCGTCAAGGTATTCCTGGGTGCGCTGCTTGAACGGTGTGACGAAATCGACCATCACTCCGGCCAGGTCGGTCTTCAGCGCGCCGTAGCCCTTGCCCTCGTACTTGGCCTCCAGGGCGGGGATGGTCTCGCCCGTGAGGGTGGAGTAGATCGTGAGCAGGTTGCTGACGCCGGGCTTCTTCTCCGTGTCGAAACGGATCTCGGCCTCGGTGTCGGTGACCGCGCTCTTGATCTTCTTCTCGGTGGCCTTCGGCTCGTCGAGGAGGTTGATCAGGCCCTTGGGCGAAGAGGCGGACTTCGACATCTTGCTCGCCGGGTCCTGGAGGTCGTAGATCTTCGCGACCTCCTTGACGATGTGGGCGGCGGGGAGGGTGAAGGTCTGGCCGAAGCGCTGGTTGAAGCGCTCGGCGAGGTCGCGGGTCAGCTCGATGTGCTGGCGCTGGTCCTCGCCGACGGGGACGGCGTTCGCCTGGTAGAGCAGGATGTCGGCGACCTGGAGGATCGGGTACGTGAACAGGCCGACGGTGGCGTTGTTGGCGCCCTGCTTGGCGGACTTGTCCTTGAACTGGGTCATCCGGCTGGCCTCGCCGAAGCCGGTGATGCAGTTCATGACCCAGCCGAGCTGCGCGTGCTCGGGGACGTGGCTCTGGATGAAGAGCGTGCAGCGCTCGGGGTCCAGGCCGGCGGCGAGCAGCTGGGCGGCGGAGAGCCGGGTGTTCGCGCGGAGATCCTTCGGATCCTGCGGCATGGTGATCGCGTGCAGGTCGACGACCATGTAGAAGGCGTCGTGCGTCTCCTGGAGGGCGACGTACTGGCGGATCGCTCCGAGGTAGTTCCCGAGGTGGAACGAACCGGAGGTGGGCTGGATGCCGGAGAGCGCGCGAGGACGATCAGAAGCCATGGCTTCATTCTCTCAGGTGCGGGGCGGGACTCCGTCCGTCCGCTGGCCGGAACCCTCCGCGGCCGAGTCCGGTTTCCCACCGTGGGGCCGGGCGGGACGGGCGGTGACTGTGCGTACTCGCGCGTAGCCGGTCGGCCGGATCTTGCCCGAAGCAAGCGACCGATTTCCCGCCCGCGCCGCGCCATCCGGCCGGGCCAGATCCAGCCCCGCCGCCCCATCCGGCCGGGCCGGCCCAGATCCAGCCCCGCCGGCGTTTGAGGCGCGGGGTCTGGGGCGGAGCCCCAGGGAACCCGGCTCCGCCGGGCACCGGGCTCCGCCCGGACCCGCGCCTCAAACGCCGGCGAGGCTGAAGGTGCCGGGGAGGGGGTCAGGACAGGGGGAGCCCCGGGGCCGGGAAGGCGGCCATCAGGGAGGTGACCTCCGCGCGGACAGCCGCAAGGGCCGGTTCGTCGGACGCGGCGGCCGCGTCAACGGCCCGGAAGATCCAGTCCGCCACCACCGGCATGTGGTCGACGCCCAGGCCCCGCGACGTCAGCGACGGCGTGCCGATCCGGATCCCCGACGGGTCGAACGGCTTGCGGGGGTCGAACGGGACCGTGTTGTAGTTCACCACGATCCCCGCGCGGTCCAGCGCCTTGGCCGCGATCTTGCCCGGGACGCCCCGCGAGGTGAGGTCCATCAGGATCAGGTGGTTGTCCGTACCGCCCGACACCAGATCGAACCCCCGCTCCAGCAGCGACGCGGCCAGCGCCTTCGCGTTGGCGACCACCGCGTGGGCGTAGGCGACGAAGGAAGGCTGCGCCGCCTCGTGGAGGGCCACCGCGATGCCGGCCGTCGTCTGGTTGTGCGGGCCGCCCTGGAGGCCCGGGAAGACCGCCTTGTCGATGGCCTTCGCGTGCTCCTCCCGGCACATCAGCATCGCGCCGCGCGGTCCGCGCAGGGTCTTGTGGGTGGTGGTCGAGATCACGTCCACGTGCCCGGCCGGCGACGGGTGCGCCCCGCCCGCGATCAGCCCCGCGATGTGCGCCACGTCCGCCACCAGGATCGAGCCCGCCTCCTTCGCGATCGACGCGAACGCCGCGAAGTCGATCGTGCGCGGCAGGGCCGTACCGCCACAGAAGATGATCTTCGGGCGCTCGGCCAGCGCCAGCTCGCGCACCGCGTCGTAGTCGATCAGCCCGGTCTCCGCGGAGACGCCGTACTGCACGCCCCGGAACCACGACCCCGTCGCCGAGACGCCCCAGCCGTGCGTCAGGTGCCCGCCCATCGGCAGGGCCATGCCCATCACCGTGTCGCCCGGCTTCGCGAACGCCAGGTACACCGCGAGGTTCGCCGGCGAGCCGGAGTACGGCTGCACGTTCGCGTGGTCGACGCCGAACAGGCCCTTCGCCCGCTCGACGGCCAGCGCCTCGACGCGGTCGATGTTCTGCTGGCCCTCGTAGTAGCGGCGGCCCGGGTAGCCCTCGCTGTACTTGTTCTGCAGGACGGTGCCGGAGGCCTCCAGCACCGCCGCGGACACGTAGTTCTCGCTCGGGATGAGGCGGAGGGTCTCCGCCTGGAGTGTTTCCTCCGCCGCGACGAAGGACGCCAGCTCGGGGTCGGTCGCGGAAAGGGCGGGGTGGCGGCGCGCGGTCATGGCGGCTCCTCCGGGGTCGATGTCAGATCTCGTCCCCGCGAGGCCCAGGCGAGCGGCCCTGTATGCGGTCGTACGCGCACGACTCCCCCGGAGTTGGTTCTCCGTACGCCAGTCGCCGTGCGTACCGCTCACCTTAGCGGGCGCGCCACAAGAAAGGTTTCTCCGTCCGCTATACGAGCGAGGATGGAAAGTGACGCCACCCTCGTCACAGGCCTGACGGACGATCGGAGACCCCGTGTCGACAACTGCTGATGCCATCCGTTCCGCCGACGCGCACAGCGCGCACAACTATCACCCGCTGCCCGTGGTCGTCGCGTCCGCGGAAGGCGCGTGGATGACCGACGTGGAGGGCCGCCGCTATCTGGACATGCTCGCCGGTTACTCGGCGCTCAACTTCGGGCACGGCAACCGCCGCCTCATCGACGCCGCCAAGGCGCAGCTGGAGCGGGTCACCCTCACCTCCCGCGCCTTCTACCACGACCGCTTCGCCGACTTCTGCACCGAACTCGCCGCGCTGTGCGGCAAGGAGATGGTGCTGCCCATGAACACGGGCGCGGAGGCGGTGGAGACGGCCGTGAAGACCGCCCGCAAGTGGGGCTACGAGGTCAAGGGCGTCCCGGACGGACACGCCAAGATCGTGGTCGCCGCCGACAACTTCCACGGCCGTACGACGACCATCGTGAGCTTCTCCACGGACCACGAGGCCCGCGACCACTTCGGGCCGTACACGCCGGGCTTCGAGATCGTCCCCTACGGGGACCTCACCGCGCTCTCCCACGCCGTCACCTCGAACACGGTCGCCGTGCTTCTGGAGCCGATCCAGGGCGAGGCGGGCGTCCTCGTCCCCCCTGCGGGTTATCTCCAGGGGGTACGGGAACTGACGCGCGAGCGGAACGTTCTCTTCATGGCGGACGAGATCCAGTCGGGCCTGGGCCGCACCGGCAAGACCTTCGCGTGCGAGCACGAGGGGGTCGTACCGGACGTGTACATCCTCGGCAAGGCGCTCGGCGGCGGCGTCGTGCCGGTGTCGGCCGTGGTCGCCGACCGGGATGTGCTCGGGGTGTTCCGGCCGGGCGAGCACGGCTCCACCTTCGGTGGGAACCCGCTGGCCTGCGCGGTCGCGCTGGAGGTCATCGCGATGCTCCGGTCGGGCGAGTACCAGCAGCGGGCGACCGAGCTCGGCGACCACCTGCACCGGGAGCTGAACCTGCTCGTCGGCGGCGGCGCGGTGACCGCCGTACGCGGGCGCGGGCTGTGGGCGGGCATCGACATCGAACCGGCCCACGGGACGGGCCGGGAGATCTCCGAGAAGCTGATGGAGCTCGGGGTGCTGGTGAAGGACACCCACGGGTCGACGATCCGGATCGCCCCGCCGCTGGTGATCACCAAGGAGGACCTGGACTGGGGGCTGGACCAGCTGCGAAGCGTGCTCGCCGGATAGCCGGACAGCCGGACAGCCGGACAGTCAGAGGATGACGTGGGGCAGGAAGCGGGCGTACTCGTCCGTGACCGGCCCCGCCGATTCCCGGATGCCGAGCCCCGCCGCCTCCTCCTCGACGACCCACGCGCCGAGCACCACCCGGTTGCCGTCGAAGTCGGGCAGCGGGGCCAGGCTCTGGAAGACGTACGTCTCGTCCTCGACCGGCGCGAACGGCTCACCGCCCACCGGATGCAGCGTCACTCCGGCGCCCTCGCGGCCCAGCAGCGGCTTGGCCGCGAAGCCGGTGGTGTCCGCGAGCTCGCGCGGGCCGTCGAGGTAGGCGGGCAGCAGGTTCGGGTGCTCGGGGAAGAGTTCCCACAGGATCGCCAGCAGCGCCTTGTTGGACAGCAGCATCTTCCACAGCGGCTCGATCCAGAGGGTGGTGCCGGAGCCCCCGCCGTGGTCGTACGTGCCGAGCACCTGGGGGCCGAACTCGTCCTCGGCCAGCCACTCCCAGGGGTAGAGCTTGAAGCAGCTGCGGATGAAGCGCAGCTTGTCGTCCACGAACCGGCCGGACAGGCTGTCCCAGCCGATCTGCTCGACGGACAGCGCGTGGGTGTCCAGGCCGGCCTGTTCGGCGGTCTCCTGGAGGTAGGCGACCGTCATCAGGTCCTCGCCGAGCTCGTCGGTCTCGGAGTGCGCGAAGTGCAGCGGGCCGGGCGGGAGCAGTTCCGCCTGCCGGCGCCAGGCATCGACGAGCCGCTCGTGCAGGGAGTTCCACTGGTCGGCGCCGGGGAAGCGGTCCTCCATCCAGAACCACTGCGGGCTCGCCGCCTCCACGAGGGAGGTGGGGGTGTCGGCGTTGTACTCCAGCATCTTGGCGGGGCTGCCGGTGCCGTCGTAGCGCAGGTCGAAACGGCCGTAGAGGGAGGGCTGTTCGGCGCGCCGGCGCCAGGATTCGGCGATCAGCTTGGCGAGGTGCGGGTCGGTGACGCCGAGGTCCGCGAAGCGGTCGTGCTCAACGATGTGCGCGGCCGCGGCGAGGCACATGGCGTGCAGTTCCTCGACGACCTCCTCCAGCGCCTCGACCTCCGGGAGCGAGAAGGAGTAGTACGCGCTCTCGTCCCAGTAGGGGCGCAGGGAGTCGTCGGGGTAGCGGGTGAGGGGGTAGATCAGCCCCTGCTCCTCGACGGTCTGCTGCCAGTCCGGGCGGGGCTCGATGGTGTGGCGCTTCACCGGGTCAGCCGCCGCTGGAACTGGTGTGGTGGCTGCCGCCGATGCCGCCGCGGGTGACGGCGGACTTGTCGAAGCTGCCGCCGGAGACCTTGCCGTTGCTGACGTAGCCGCCGTAGTAGTACGAGCCGCCGTGGCCGCCGCTCTTGCAGTCCTTCATGTTCAGGTGCTCCAGCGTGGAGCGGGAGGCGCAGCGCTTGTCGGGGTCGCCGCTGCTGCCGCACGCCACGAGGGTGGCGGCGAGCAGGCCCATGCCGCCGAGCGCGACGGCGCCGGAGCGCATGCGGCGCCGGCCGGTGCCGCTGCCGGTGCCGCTGCTTGTGCCGCTGCTGGTGCTGCTGCTGGTGTCGCTGGTGTCCATGTGTCCGCGGCTCCCCGGTAGTGGCGTACTGCCGACAGATTAGAACGGGCCTGCGGAGCGACGGAATCCGGCCGTCGTCACACCCTTGTCACGGGAGTGACCTAGAGTCAGTTCGTGCTGATTGGGATGATTTGCGCGCTGGGTGCGGCTGTCTGCTTCGGTACGGCGTCGGTCTTGCAGGCGATGGGGGCACGGGCGGCGGAGCCGGGTACGGGCTCGGGGGTGGACCCGGCGCTGATGCTCCGCGTGGTGCGGCAGTGGCGTTACGTCCTGGGTCTGGCCCTGGACGCCGCCGGCTTCGTCCTCCAGATCATCGCCCTCCGGCACATCCCGATCTACGCGGTGGGCGCGGCACTGGCCGCCAGTCTGGCGGTGACGGCGGTGGTCGCGGCGCGGCTGTTGCGGGTGCGGCTGAGCGGGATGGAGTGGGGTGCGGTGGGGGTGGTGTGCGCGGGGCTGCTGATGCTGGGGCTGTCGTCCGGGGAGGAGGGCTCGGGGGAGGGCTCGTCGGCCCTGGCGTGGGGGCTGCTGGGGGTGGCGGGGCTGGTGCTCCTGATCGGTGCGGTGGCGGGCCGCCTCCCGGACCGCGCCCGGGCCCTGGCCCTCGGCCTGGCGGCGGGCACGGGCTTCGGCGTGGTCGAGGTCGCCGTCCGCCTCATCGACGACGTCAGCCTCGACGCCTTCGGCAACCCGGCCCTGTACGCACTCCTGCTGGGCGGAGGCGCGGCCTTCATGCTCCTCACCTCGGCGCTGCAGCGCGGCTCGGTGACGACGGCCACGGCCGGGATGATCCTGGGCGAGACGCTCGGCCCGGCGGTGGTGGGTGTGGCCTGGCTCGGCGACCGCACCCGCGAGGGCCTCACCTGGCTGGCCCTGACCGGCTTCGCCGTCTCCGTGGCGGGAGCCCTCGCCCTGGCCCGCTTCGGCGAACCCCCGGCCCCGGCCCCGGCCCCGGCCGACGGCCCTCAACTCCGCCCGGCGAGCTGAGGAGTCCCCACGCGGCGGGCCGGGGGGGCCGGGGGGCGGAGGGCTGGCGGAACCGAGCCCCGGCATGCCCGGCGGGGCCAGGGCCGTCGGCGGCGAAGCAGTGCCCGAAGCTGCGGGAGCCGCCCGGGTGCCGGACCGCGAGCGGGCCCCTCCGGGCCGGCCCTCGGCCGCGGCCGCCGTGTCCGCCGCGCGGCCGCCGTCCGGCCGCCGTCCGGCCGCGCCGCACGGCCGACGGGGCCCCGGGTCAGGGGAGGGTTGCGGCGAGGGCCGTCAGGGTTGGGGTCCAGGCGCTGTCCGAGGGGGTGCCGTAGCCGACGACCAGGGCGTCGCGCGGGGGCATGTCGGCCTCCGGGTGGCGGAAGCGGGACAGGCCGGTCAGGGCCAGGTCCTGCCAGGACGCCGCCTGGAGCAGCGCGCGCTCCGTGCCCGGCGGAAGGTCCAGCACCGCGTGCAGGCCCGCCGCGATGCCGGAGACCGCCACCCGGTCCCCCACCGCCTCGACCAGCGCGTCCCGGCGGCGCCGGTAGCGCAGCCGCATGCCGCGCACGTGGCGGTCGTAGGCCCCGGACCGGATGAACTCCGCCAGCGTCAGCTGGTCCAGCGCGCTGGAGGTCCAGTCGGCCCGGCCCTTCGCTGCCACGACCTCGTCCAACACCCCCGGCGGGACGACCATCCAGCCCATCCGCAGGCCCGGGGCCAGGGATTTGCTCGCCGTGCCCAGGTACACCACCCGGTCCGGGTCCAGCCCCTGGAGGGCGCCGACCTGCTGGCGGTCGTAACGGAACTCCCCGTCGTAGTCGTCCTCCAGGATCAGCCCGCCCGTGGTGCGGGCCCAGTCGACGGCCGCCGTCCGGCGGGCCGGGGTCAGGGCCGCGCCCGTGGGGAACTGGTGGGCCGGCGTCAGGAGGACGGCGCCCACTCCCGCCGCCAGGTCCGCGGTGCGGGCCCCCGCCTCGTCGACCCGCAGCGGCCGTGTCCGCAGTCCGGCCCCCGTCAGCACGTCGCGGTGGATGTCCAGGCTGTACCCCTCCACCGCGATGTCCCGTACCCGCCGTTCCCGCAGCACTCCGGCCAGCAGCTTCAGCCCATGCACGAACCCCGCGCACAGCACGATCCGTTCGGGGTCGGCGTACACCCCGCGCGCCCGGGCCAGGTACCCGGCCAGCGCCTCCCGCAGTTCCGCCCGCCCGCGCCCGTCCGCCCCGTACCCGAAGGCGTCGTTCGGCGCGTCCGTCAGCGCCCGCCGGGCCGCCGACAGCCACGCCGCGCGCGGAAAGCTGCCCAGGTCCGGGGAGCCGGGCACCAGGCTGTACGAGGGACCCCGCCGCGCGGGACGGCTGACCCGGGGGGCGCCGGCGGCCGACGCGGGACGACGCGGGCGCGCCCGCTCGGCGACCCGGGTGCCCGAGCCCTGGCGGGCCGTCAGCCAGCCCTCGGCGACGAGTTCGGCGTAGGCCTCCGCGACCGTGTTCCGGGCGATCCCGAGATCCGCGGCGAGCGACCGCGAGGACGGCAGCCGGGTCCCGGGAGCCAGCCGCCCACCGCGCGCGGCCTCACGCAGGGCCTCCGCCAGCCCGGCCCGCAGGCCGCGCCCGGCGGAGAGCTCCAGATGAAGGTCGGCACCGAAAGTGGCCCAGGATTCCGTCATGAAAATGGACCATATCCGTGGTCCGCCTGCTTCGTACGGTAGGGGCATGAGCACCGACACCAGCACTCACGACCACACCGCCACCACCACCGCCACCACCACCGCACCCGAGCACACGCCCCGCATGAACTGGGCCCAGAACGCGCCCGAGGTTTACAAGGCCGTCTACGCCCTGGAGGTCGCCGCGCGCAAGGGCCTGGACCCGGCCCTGGTCGAGCTCGTCAAGATCCGCGCCTCGCAGCTCAACCACTGCGCCTTCTGCCTCGACATGCACACGAAGGACGCGATCGCGGCCGGCGAGAGCGTGGAGCGCATCGTGCTGCTGGCCACTTGGGAGGAGTCGCGGCACTTCTACACCGAGCGGGAACTCGCCGCGGTCGAACTGACCGAGGCCGTAACCGTCCTGACCGACGGATTCGTTCCCGACGAGGTGTACGAGAAGGCCGCGAAGCACTTCGACGAGAAGGAGCTGACCCAGCTGATCGCCGTGATCGCGACCATCAACGTCTGGAACCGCTTCGGCGTCACCAGCCGTCTGGTGCCCGGCCACTACACCCCGGGCATGCACAAGAACGGCTGACCGTCAGCCTCCCGGACGGAACGCGGCCAGCGCCGCCTCGTGGTGCCGCTGCGTGACCGCCCACTCGCCCGCCGGACCGCCCGTCAGCACCGCCCACTTGGCGCCGTCCGACGCGACGAAGACCCGTTCGACCACCCGGCGGCTGCCGTGCGACTCCGCGTTGTCGTACTCGTAGACCAGCTCCGCGGCCTCGCCGCTGCCGGGGACCGAACCGATCTTGATCTCGTGGTAGTTCGGCCGGTTCCGCAGATCGTACGAGGAGCCCCTGACGGCGTCGAGCGGACTGAGCTCCGGCTCGCCCACCCGGAAGATCTGGAGCAGCGCGGACCGGTCGGGCGAGCGGTAGAAGACGTTGCCGTCCTCCACCTCCCGGCCCCATCCCGTGGGGACGGCGACGGTGAAGCCCTTAGGGTCCTGGACGATCTCGTGGCCGTCGGCCCCGCTCGGACTCGGACTCGGGCTGCCGCTGGGCGATGAGGAGCCGGTACCGGTGGGCGACGGCGTGTCCGGCGAACCGCCGGTGGGCCCGCCCGAGGCGGTTCCCCCGGACGTCGGCGCGCCGGACACAACGGTTCCGTTCTTGTCGCCCCCTTGAGCCGAGTCGTCCGAATCCCGCTGTACGAACCACACCGCCGCGGCACCGATCGCCATCGCGGCGACCGCGATGCCCGCCAGCGCCGGTACCCCCCACCGGCCGTGCGGCCCGTCGGGGCGCGGGGGCCCCGGCGGTACGTGCGGCTGGTGGGGGTCGTACACGGGCGGCGAAGGGGGCGGCGGCGGGCCGGGCACCGGGGCCGGGGGGCCGTACGCCGGTGGTGCGTACGTCGGCGGTGCGTACGTCGGCGGTGCGTACGTCGGCGGTGCGTACGTCGGCGGTGCGTACGTCGGCGGCTCGTACGTCGGCGGCGCCGGGGCGGGCGCCGGGGCCGGAGCCGGAGCGGGCGCCGGAGCCGGAGCGGCCGCTTCCCATACCCAGCGCTGCGCGTGCGCGTCCCAGCGCGGCTCGCCGGACTGCGCCGGCGGCGGTGGCGGTGCCATGGCTCAGCCCCCCAGCGTCGCGAGCAGGCCGCCCAGGGCGGTGGCGGCGCTCACCGACTCCACCAGCGGAGCCCACCGCTCCAGCGCCTCGCGCAGCCGGGTGACCAGGCCCGGTCTGATCTCCTCCGCGCCCTCCAGGGCCCCCGCGGCCCCGTCCAGTTCGGCGTCCAGCGCGGACCGGTCGGCCCCGCGCGGCAGCCGGACCAGGGCCGCGCGCAGATCGAGTACCGCCTCCAGCAGTTCCGGTGCCCCGGGCGCGCCCGCCTGCGGACCGCCGTGGTGAACCGTGTTGGTGTTGTTGCTGCCGCCGATACTGAACGCGCTGCCGTGGATGTCGCCCAGTCGCACCGAAGGCTCCTGCCCGGCGCTCCCGGCCGCCCCGCTATCTGCCACTGCCGCTCCCCCTGTGTGTGCTGTTGTGGTGGCCGGTGCCGCCGACGCTGAAGGCGCTGTCGTGCACCGACTGGATGTACACACCGCCCTCGGCGACGTGTACGGCGCGCTGCGCGAACTCCTCGGTGTGCCAGCCCGCTTCGTGCAGGGTCATCGTGACACCGCCGACGACCCGGTCCTGAATGGTTTTCAGGTACCGGTCGAGGTCCATGAGGTGGAACAGCGATCCTTGGTTCTGCGAGCCGAGCTCACGCACCGACAGGCGCGGCCCCTCCGGCCGGGCGCCGCCGTGACCGCCGGTGGCGATCCGCCACCAGCTCGCGAAACCCCGGCCCAGCGTGGCGAGCGAGGCGACGAACGAGCCCGGTGTGTGCCGGACGGCCCAGACCGCCTTCCCGAACCGGTTGTTGTTCAGGTAGCGCTCGGCGTCCGCGTCGGCGTTGTGGAAGGCGATGCGGGCGGGCAGCAGCACGTGCGGCGCCACCTCCAGCATCATCATCCCGCCCTGCGTGTGGACCCGTACGAAGACGGTGACCACCATGTTCTCGTCCCAGCCGCCGACCCGGACGCGCAGGAAGTGCCGACGGCGCTCGCCGCCCTCCTCGATGGCGGCGGCCCGGTGCTCGGCGAACTGCTGCGGCGCGACCGGTGCGGCGTCCCGGTGCGGCAGCCCGCCGGCCGGCAGGAACACGCACTCGTCGACGACCAGTTCGCGCATCCGGTCCAGTACGGCGGCCTCGGCCTGCGGGGAGCCGTGCGGCGAGGGCACCCGCAGCCGCTCCAGCAGCGGCACGATGCGCTCCGCGATGTGGGCGTTGGTGACGTGCCTCGGAGTGACGCCGGGGCCGAGGTCGGCGCGCGGGCGCAGTTCGACGGACAGCTGCCAGGGGCGGTACGGCTCACCGGCCCCGGCGAACGGGTTGTTGATGTCGTACATGATCATCGGAGCGTGCTGCTCACTGCGGATGCGTTTGCGGACGCGGGCGAGGCGTACGCCCGGGTGCGCCTCGGCGGGGTCGGCGGACGGGTCCGCGTACCGCTCCGGGCTGAGGTCGGTGGCGATGGTCCTGGCCACGTGCCCGCGCTGCAGTCCCACGACGGTGACGACACCGGCGAACACGATCGGCGGCCACCAGAGGGCAAGGGAGGCCCCGGAGTCCTCGAAAGGCCCGCCTCCGAGGGACGACGACGACCCGAACGACTGGCCCCCGAACAGCAGGGCGAGCAACCCACCGGGGCCGCCGGCGCCGGTCAGCGCCAGCCCGAACAGGAAGAGCACGATGCCGAGCAGGGCCACCCACACGTAGACCCGCAGCAGCACGGAGAGGAAGCGCAGCAGCGGGATCCCCCGGGCCCGGAGCCAGTCGGCCAGGCTCAGCAGCAGGAACGGGAAGAGCAGCGCGGCGAGGGCCCCGCCGGTGAGCAGGGACCCCACGAACCAGGCACCGAGTACGCCGGCCGCCCAGCCGAGTTCGACGCGGCGGGCGCGCAGCGCGTGGGCGAGGACGCGTGAGGCGTCGAAGCCGTAGGACGGGGCGACGATGCGCTCCTCGTGCACGTACAGCTCGTCGATCACCTGATCGCGGTACTCGGCGTCGAGATATGTGCCCGCGCACAGGAACCGCCCGGCCTCGCTGACGGAAGGATGCACCGGGGGGCGGCCGTCACGCGGGCCGTTCCCACCACCACCGCCGGCGGCGGCGGGCTGATGGGGAATCGGGATCTCGGTCACCGACCGACCTTAGATTTCCCTTACAGGATGCGACAGTCGAAAACACGCCAAAGCGCCCCGGCCGGGTTTGGCCGGGGCGCTTGGATGTTTCGGGTGATCAGACCAGCCAGTCGGCCAGTCGGCCAGTCGGATCGGTCAGATCAGGCCGAGCTCGCGCACCGCGTCGCGCTCCTCGACGAGCTCCGCCACGGACGCGTCGATGCGCGCACGGGAGAACTCGTTGATGTCCAGGCCCTGGACGATCTCGTACTTGCCGTCCTTGGTGGTGACGGGGAAGGAGGAGATGATGCCCTCCGGGACGCCGTACGAACCGTCCGACGGGATACCCATCGAGGTCCAGTCGCCCGCGGCCGTGCCGTTGACCCAGGTGTGCACGTGGTCGATGGCGGCGTTGGCGGCCGACGCGGCCGAGGAGGCGCCACGCGCCTCGATGATCGCGGCGCCGCGCTTGGCGACGGTCGGGATGAAGTCGTCGGCCAGCCAGGCCTGGTCGTTGACCAGCTCGGCGGCGTTCTTCCCGCCGACCTCCGCGTGGAAGATGTCCGGGTACTGGGTCGCCGAGTGGTTGCCCCAGATGGTGAGGCGCTTGATGTCGGAGACGGCGGCACCGGTCTTGCGGGCCAGCTGCGAGATCGCGCGGTTGTGGTCCAGGCGGGTCATCGCGGTGAAGCGCTCGGCCGGTACGTCCGGGGCGGCGGCCTGCGCGATGAGCGCGTTGGTGTTGGCCGGGTTGCCCACGACCAGGACCTTGATGTCGTCCGCGGCGTGCGCGTTGATGGCCGCGCCCTGCGGCTTGAAGATGCCGCCGTTGGCGGAGAGCAGGTCACCGCGCTCCATGCCCTTGGTACGCGGGCGGGCGCCCACGAGCAGCGCGACGTTCGCACCCTCGAAGCCCTTGTTCGGGTCGTCGAAGATGTCGATGCCGGCGAGCAGCGGGAAGGCGCAGTCGTCGAGCTCCATGGCGGTGCCCTCAGCGGCCTTCATGCCTTGGGGGATCTCCAGAAGACGGAGCTTGACCGGCACGTCCGCGCCGAGCAGGTGACCGGACGCGATGCGGAAGAGCAGCGCGTAGCCGATCTGGCCGGCAGCGCCGGTAACGGTGACATTCACGGGAGTGCGGGTCATGGCCTTCTCCGTTAGACAGCTGGCGGTGGGGCGTCCCTGCCCCATGGCGGACGCCGCTTCGCTGTGAATCTTGACGTGAAGAGACATCCGCGGTCAGGCTATCCGACCTTGGAGCGGCCCAATCCCCCGGTCCCTGTGGTGCGTGGCACACGGACCGGGACTTCGAAGGCGTGCGGGGGGATTTCACCCTTGATTTTCGACCGTCCGGGTGGTGGGCCGGGTGGTCGTACGGGTGGCGGTACGAGGGCCGGCCCGAGGGGCGGTGCGGGTGCTGATCACCGGACGGTGAAGCGGACCGCTTCCGTCAGGAACGGGATGGTCAGCCACGGCTTGGGTTCGATGACCAGCGCGAGCAGCGTGATCGCCACGCCCAGCAGCCCGTACGTGACCATGTCCGTGAATCGGGAGCGCACCGCGAGCATCCCCACCGAGGGCAGTACGCGCCGCAGTACGGCGGCCGCCATCAGCGCGACCCCGATCACGAGGCAGCCCACGCGGGGGTGCCCCACCGCGGTGGACAGCAGCCCGGCCGCGGTCGCCGCGAGGACGGCGAGCATGGGCCACTGACGGGCCGGCGCGGGCGCGGCGCTGGGCGCGGCGCGCCCACCGCCCTCGGGGCGGGCGGTGTCTTGGGTGACGGACGGGAAACGGCGGGATTTCCGGGCTCCGGGCTCGGACTCGGGCTCCGATTCCGGCTCCGGCTCCTGCTTCGGCTCCGATTCCGGCTTCGGCCCCGATTCCGGCTCCGGCCCCGATTCCCGCTTCGGCTCCGATACCGGCTTCGGCCCCGATTCTCGCCTCGGCTCCGATACCGGCTTCGGATCCGATACCGGGTTCGGCTCCGATACCGGGTTCGGCTCCGATACCGGCCTCGGCTCCGATACCGGCTTCGGATCCGGATCCGGCTCGGGCGCCCCGGGCGCCGGGGCCGCGTCGGCGGTCGTGGCGGCCTTCGCCGCTTCGGGCGCCCCGAGCGCCTCGGCTGTCGCGGCCGCGGGGGCCGTCGTGGCCGTCGTGGCCGTCCCGGCGGGCGCGGCCGCCTCGGCCGCCTTCCCGGACACCTGGTCGCGTTCGCGCTCAGCCCGCACTGGTCGTCGTCCGTTCCGCCGCCTCGACGACATTGACGAGCAGCTGGGCACGGGTCATCGGGCCGACACCGCCCGGGTTCGGGGAGATCCAGGCGGCCACCTCGGCCACGCCCGGGTGAACATCGCCGACGATCTTGCCGTCCTCGTCGCGGCTCACGCCTACGTCGAGCACGGCCGCGCCCGGCTTCACGTCCTCCGGCTTGACCAGGTGCGGGACACCGGCCGCGGCGACGATGATGTCCGCCTGGCGCAGCAGCCCGGAGAGGTCGCGCGTACCGGTGTGGCACAGCGTCACCGTGGCGTTCTCGGACTTGCGGGTCAGCAGCAGGCCGATGGAGCGCCCGACGGTGATCCCGCGGCCGAGGACGACGACGTGCGCGCCGTTGATCTCGACGCCGTGGTGGCGGAGCAGTTCGACGATCCCGTACGGGGTGCAGGGCAGCGGGCCCGGCTCGTTCAGCACCAGCCGGCCCAGCGACATCGGGTGCAGGCCGTCGGCGTCCTTCTCCGGGGCCATCAGCTCCAGCACCCGGTTGGTGTCGATGCCCTTGGGGAGCGGGAGTTGGACGATGTAGCCCGTGCACTCCGGGTTCTCGTTGAGTTCCCGCACGACCGCCTCGATGTCCTCCTGGGAGGCCGTCGCGGGCAGTTCGCGCTGGATGGAGGCGATGCCGACCTCCGCGCAGTCCTTGTGCTTGCCGTTGACGTACCAGCGGCTGCCCGGATCGTCGCCGACCAGCAGGGTGCCGAGGCCGGGGGTGATGCCCCGGGCCTTGAGCGCTGCCACTCGGGCGGTCAGTTCGGACTTGATCGCGGCTGCCGTGGCCTTGCCATCGAGAATCTGGGCGGTCATGACCCCATCCTCCCGGATGGAGTGCCCCCGGTTCCAGTCACGGGCTGGTGACGCGGTTCGCCAGGCGCTTCGCAACGCGGCTCACCACGAGCTTTGTCACAGGCTTGAACCATTCATTGCACTTGCACAACAAGTGACGAGCCGATGACGCCATGGCTGGACAAGTCCGGCTCGATCGGAAGACGATGACCGCAAGAGTGCCGCGGGCAGTGCCGGGGGGCGGACCGTAGAACACAGTGTTTCCTCCGTGCGTGCCGTGCGTCCCCGCACTTCGCGCTTTCACGGAGGAACACCCCAAGATGAGCTTCGGCGACCCGAACAACCCGTACGGGCAGCAGCAGGGCCAGCCCGGCTACGGCTACCCGCAGCAGGCCCCCCAGGGCGTCCCGCCGCAGGGCGGCTACGCCTACCCGCAGCAGCAGGCCCCGCAGGGCTACCCGGCGTACCCCGGCGGCCCCGGCGGCTTCCCGGGCGCCCAGATGCCCATGCCCGGCGGTGTCTCGGCCGCGCGCGTCATCCTCTTCATCCTCGGCTCCCTCCAGGCCCTGGGAGGTGTGGGGCTCGTCATCATGGGAGCGTTCTTCGCCTCGATATTCGCCGACTCCTCCAGCTCCACGGCCAGTGACGCGGGCGCGCTCGCGGGCGGCGCGTTCGTCGTCCTCGGCATCGTCATGCTCGCCTTCGCGCTGTGGCCGATCCTGACCGCCGCCAAGCTGGGCAAGGGCCGCGGCGGCGTCCGCGTCTCCGGCATCATCTTCGGCTCGCTCCAGGCCCTCTTCGCCGGAATCAGCCTGCTCGCCAACCTGGCGGCATCCAGCAGCGACCAGGCGCCCCCCGCCGTCGTGATCTCCCTGATCTTCACGGCGATCTCCCTGGCCCTGGGCATCTGGATCATCGTCGGCCTGGCCAACTCGGCCGCCGGCGCCTACTTCCGGCGCCCGCAGTACTAGTACTGGCCTGCCAGGTACTGCCTTGCCAGTACTGGCCTGCCAGTACTGCCTCACATACGGCGAAGGCCGCGACCCGCAGCAGTGCGGGACGCGGCCTTCGCCGTAGCGTGGGGGCGCCGGGGCGCCTGGCTCAGTGGAAGAAGTGCCGGGTCCCGGTGAAGTACATGGTCACGCCGGCCGCCTTCGCCGCCTCGACGACCTGCTCGTCACGGACCGAACCGCCCGGCTGGACGACGGCCTTGATGCCCGCGGCGGTGAGGATCTCCAGCCCGTCGGGGAAGGGGAAGAAGGCGTCGGACGCGGCGTACGAGCCCTGCGCGCGCTCGGCGCCCGCCCGCTCGACGGCGAGCTTCGCCGAGTCGACGCGGTTGACCTGGCCCATGCCGACGCCAACCGAGGCCCCGTCCTTGGCGAGCAGGATCGCGTTGGACTTGACGGCCCGGCAGGCCTTCCACGCGAAGGCGAGCTCGGCGAGCTCCTCGGCGGAGAGGGCGTCGCCGGTGGCGAGGGTCCAGTTCTTCGGGTCGTCGCCCTCGGCCTGGCCCCCTCCCTTTCCAAACGTATCGCTCTGCTGGAGCAGCACGCCGCCCGAGATCGGCTTGAGGTCGCCCGGCTGGTGCGGGTGCCCGTCCACCTTCAGGACGCGGATGTTCTTCTTCTTCGCGAGGACCTCGACCGCGCCGTCCTCGTACGCCGGGGCGGCGATGACCTCGGTGAAGATCTCCGCGACCTGCTCGGCGAGCTCGACGGTCACCGGGCGGTTGACGGCGATGACGCCGCCGAAGGCCGACAGCGGGTCGCAGGCGTGCGCCTTGCGGTGGGCGGCGGCGACGTCCGCGCCGACCGCGATACCGCACGGGTTGGCGTGCTTGATGATCGCGACGCAGGGCTCGTCGTGGTCGTAGGCGGCGCGGCGGGCGGCCTCGGTGTCCACGTAGTTGTTGAAGGACATCTCCTTGCCGTGCAGCTGCTCGGCGTTGGCGAGCCCGCCCGGCTGCCCGTCGGTGTAGAGCGCCGCGGCCTGGTGCGGGTTCTCGCCGTAGCGGAGGGTGGACTTGCGGTCCCATGCGCCGGCCAGGAACTCGGGCAGCACGGCCTCCGGCTCCGGGGCGTACGCGTTCGTGAACCAGGAGGCCACGGCCACGTCGTACGCGGCGGTGTGCTGGAAGGCCTCGGCCGCGAGCCGCTTGCGCGCGGTGAGGTCGAAGCCGCCGCCCTGGGCCGCCGCGAGCACGTCGGCGTAACGGGCCGGGCTGGTCACGACCGCCACGGAGGGGTGGTTCTTGGCGGCGGCGCGGACCATCGACGGGCCGCCGATGTCGATCTGCTCGACGCACTCGTCCGGCGTGGCGCCCGACTCGACGGTCTCGCGGAAGGGGTAGAGGTTGACGATCACCAGGTCGAAGGGCTCGACACCCAGCTCGGCGAGCTGGCGCCGGTGGTCCTCCAGGCGCAGGTCGGCGAGGATGCCGGCGTGCACGCGCGGGTGCAGGGTCTTGACCCGGCCGTCCAGGCACTCGGGGAAGCCGGTGAGCTCCTCGACCTTGGTGACGGGCACACCCGCCGCGGCGATCTTGGAGGCGGTGGAGCCGGTGGAGACGAGAGCGACACCCGCCTCGTGCAGGCCGCGGGCCAGCTCTTCCAGTCCCGTCTTGTCGTAGACACTGACGAGCGCACGCCGAATCGGCCGCTGCGACGTGCTGTTGTTGCTCTCTACGGCGGTCACTGGATTGTTACCTTTCGTCCCTCAATGCGGTAGCCGTGCCGGGCCAGGCGCCCCACGACGTCGACGAGCAGCGTGCGCTCGACTTCCTTGATGCGCTCATGGAGAGCGGCTTCGTCTTCCTCGTCCCGGATCTCGACCACACCCTGGGCGATGATCGGACCGGTGTCCACGCCGCTATCCACGAAGTGGACGGTGCAGCCGGTGACCTTCGCCCCGTAGGCGAGCGCGTCCCGCACGCCGTGCGCCCCGGGGAAGGCGGGGAGGAGGGCGGGATGGGTGTTGATGAACCGGCCGCCGAAGCGGTCGATGAAGGCCTTGCCCACGATCTTCATGAACCCGGCCGAGACGACGAGGTCCGGCGCGTGGGCGGCGGTCGCCTCGGTGAGGGCGGCGTCCCACTCCTCGCGGCTCCCGTACGCCTTGACGGGACACACGAAGGTGGGGATCCCGGCCTTCTCGGCACGCTCCAGGCCGACGATGTTCTCGCGGTCGGCCCCCACGGCGACGACTTCGGCACCGAAGCCTTCGGGCCCGCCGGGGGCGCTGTCAATGGCATCGAGCAGGGCCTGGAGGTTTGTGCCGGAACCGGAGACCAGCACGACCAGGCGGGAGGCGGCCATGGGAGGCCCTTTCTCGCGCGGGGGTACCTCCCAGCAGAAGCTGGGACTTGTGGGACGAGACTTGTGTGATCGTACGAAACTCCGGGACACCGATATACGGGGGACCATACGAAGCCACCGACCGCCAGCAACGATACCGGCTTCCCGGACGGCCCCCGAGGGACGGGGGGACGGCCGAGGGGTAGCGTCTGGCCTACAAGCCGCAAACGGTGCGGCGCGACACGCCGCGCCGCACGCCTCGTCCACGACACAGGGGAAGTAACGCACTCGATGCCGGACCGCCGTCAGCCCGACTCCTCGACCGACGACAACCCCTTCGCGGCTCCCCCTGAGGGCCGGCCCGACCAGCCGTGGCAGCCGCGCGGTGGCGGCGCCGGCGGGCCGGGCGGCGACCCCGACGCGGACCCGGGCGGCTCCGGCGGCCCCGCTCGCTGGGACCCGACGGACCCGGTCCAGCGGCGTGCGCGGTATGCGCTGCTGGCCGGCATGTGGGGCTTCTTCTTCGGGATCTTCGGGATCCCGTCGATGGGGCTCCTGCTGGGTGCGCTCGCGATGTACTGGGGCATCAGCGGCCTCCGCGGCAAGCCGGCCGCCCCCTCGCTCGACGTCCCCGCCGCCACGTCCACCGCCCTGACGGGACCCGCCGCCCGCGCACAGCGCACGGCGGCGATCAGCGGACTGGTGACGGCCTCCCTGGCGCTGCTGCTGGCCGCGACGTCGTACGGGCTGCAGCTGGCCTACAAGGACTTCTACGTCTGCCGCGACGACGCCCTCACGCAGACGGCGGAACTCCAGTGCAACACGCTGCTGCCGGACAATGTCGTGGGCGACATCCTGAAGGTCCAGAAGTAACCCGCTGCCCCCGACAGCCCTGGCCTCGCCGTCGGGGGGCGAGGCTTTGGCGCGCGACGCGTGCCCGCGCCGGGGCCGGGGCCGGGGCCGCACTCGGCCGCCGGCCGTCCCCGCACCACGAACTCCCTCAGCTGCCGCGGGGCGGTGCGTGCGCCTTGCTTGCGGGGTCGGCCTCGGTGACCCGCGCATCGCGGTCGCCGGCCCCTCGCAACCGGGCCCCGCGGGGCTGTCCCCCACTCGCCATCCACCGTCCGGGCCGGCCCCGGGCCCGTGACTGCCTGCTGCCTGCTGCCTGCTGCCTGCTGCCTGCTGCCTGCTGCCTGCGATGGAGGGCGGGGTGGTCTCGGGGCGGGGTCCCACGGCCTCCCTGTGCCGTGCCGGCCGGACGACCCCTCCCGCGAGGGGGGCGGAGCGTCTCGGGGCGGCGTCCACGGCCTCCCTGTGCCGTGGCGACCGGAACAACCCCGCCCGCGATGGGGGCTGGGTCGTCTCGGGGCAGGGCGCCTCGGGACGGGCGCCGGAGTCGCAGGCCCCGGGGCCGGGCAGGCTCGGCCGGTACCGCCCAGCCGCTGGCCGGTCTCGGGGCGGGGCGCCTCGGGACGGGCGCCGGAGGCGCAGGCCCCGGGGCCGGGCAGGCTCGGCCGGTACCGCCCAGCCGCTGGCCGGTCTCGGGGCGGGGCGCCTCGGGACGGGCGCCGGAGGCGCAGGCCCCGGTACCGCCCAGCCGCTGGCCGGCGCCCCGGCTCACTCCAGCGGGCGTCTACGGGAAAGCACCCTGACCCCCACCACCGGCGGCACGAGCGGCGGCATGACGGGGCCCACCGGGACCGGGTCCCGGTTCGGGTTCGGGTTCGGGTTCGGGGGGGCATCCCCCGCCGCACCAGGGGCCGAAATCGGGCTCGGGACCGAGTTCCGGGTCGGATCCGGTTGCTCCGCCGGATCCGGCGGAGCCAGGGGCGCACGGGCCAAGTGTGCTGAGGCCGGGTCCGAGTCCGACCGAGCCACGGCCGCATGGGCAGGCGCCGAGTCCGGCGGGGTCGCAGGGGCCAGGGTCGCGGCCGGGCCTGCGATCGGGACCCGGGCCGCATGCGGGTCCCAAACCGGCGGAGCCGGGGCCACTGCTGGGGCCGACCCCGAAAACGGGTCTGAGGCCGCATGCGGGTCCGAAACCGGCGGAGCCAGGGCCGCAGATGCGGCCGCGACCGGGGCCGCAGGCGCATCCGAGATCGGCGGAGTCAATGCCGAGGCCGAGGCCGCGACCGCGCCTGCGACCGGGGCGGCATTCAGGTCCGAGATCGGCGGCCTCAGGGCCGCTGCTGGGGCCGGGCCCGGCCCTGAGGCCGGTTCCGGGGTCGCAGGGGCAGGGGTCCGAGTCGCGCCCGCGGGCGGGGTCGGGAGGAGGTCCGGGATCAGGGTGCCCGATGTGCGGCGCAGGGCCTCCCAACGGAGTTCCCGCACACCCGGGGCATGCCAGTCGTCAACCGCGGCAGCGGGTCGGTCGGGCTCGGGCCAGTCCTCGTCGTCCCCCGCCGCGGCCGGCCGGTTCCGCCACGCCTGCACCGTCACCGCCAGCGGCACCGCAAGCACCACCGTCCATGCCGCCGCCGCGCCGCCGACCTGCCACCACACCGGCCCGAAGCTCGCCAGCTCCCGCGACCCCAGCGGCCCCGCCGAGACCGCCGCGAGCCCCGTCAGCAACAACCCGCAGACCAACCCGCCCAGAGCCGCCGTCAGCGCGGTCTCCCTGTACGGGACTTCACGCGCCCGGCGTACCGCGAACCACCCCACCGCCAGCCCAGCCGCCACCGGCACCCCCGCCACCGCCCAGGTCAGCGGCGTCCCCGGCCCCTCCGGCGGCAGCGCCGCCAGCAACGGGAAGCGCGGCAGCGCCGGCGCCCCCCCGAAGCCGAGCGGCGTCGCCGTCGCACCCGCGCCCGCGCCCAGCGCGAAACCGGGCCCCAGCGCATACGCCGCGCCCCACACCATCGCGTTCGGGATCAGTGCCAGCGCCAGCAGCAGGACCGCGAACCGCCCCGACCACACCGCCGTCAGCGCCAGGAACGACGCCTGAACCTCCCCTCCGTGCCACGCCAGTGACGTTCCGACCAGCAGAATCCCGCCGCCCAGGAGTACGAGGGCCCCGGCCGCGCCCGAACGCAGCGCCAGCGCATAACGGGGGCGCGCGACTGCCCTCCGTACACCCTTCGGCACCCACTCCGGCAGCGGTCCCAGCGGCCGGCCCCGGGCCACCCACACCCCGCCTGCCGCGGCCAGTACGGCCACCAGCGGGACATGCCACGCCGCACTGAGCGGATTCGCCGGCATCGGGCCGCCCGCCGCGTAGACCGTGGCCAGCGACCCGACGGCCAGGTATCCGCAGGTCACCGCCGAGAAGACGGCACTGGCAGGCAGCACCTCCTCCCCGTCGCTCCCGTCCCCCGAGGCACTGCCCAGCCGCGCCGCGCGCCGCATCAGCAGCACGGGCAGGGCGACGAGCAGCAGCGGGATCACCCCGACGGGCGCCGGGGTGCCGGAGAGGGTCTCGTACCGGACGAGCTCCGTCCCGTGGGCGAGCAGCCACAGCCCGGCGGCCAGGTGCAGGGCGCCGCCGGGGCCGCTGTCGGGGTAGGGGGAACTGATCCACAGCACGATCACGAGCACGGCCAGGAAGCCGAGCCCCAGTCCGGCGGCCATGGCGCCGCCCAGCACGCACGCGGCGGCCGCCGATCGGCGCCGCACGCCGGCCCGCTGGGGCGCTGACAACGGGGTCCCGCGTTCGGTCACTTGGGTCACCCCGCCATGGTGCCAACGACACGCGCTATGGGCGGGTAACAGGCGAATGCCCGTGGTGTCGCTCAATATACGTTTTATGTACTTTTTCGCCCAGGGCTGTCGGGTCGCGGGGAGTGTGGCATGACACGAAGCGTCGAGACGTCCTCCGCCGCTGGCCCGGACCCTGAGCCGAACCTCCCCTCCCCCAAGGAGCGCCGCAGACTCCGCGAAGCCGCCGAGCTGTCACACGAGCAGCTCGCGGCGGCCGTTGGGGTCGCCGTGACGACGATCCGCTCCTGGGAGGCGGGCCGCACCGAACCACGCGGCCGCAAGCGCGAGGCCTACCTCATGCTCCTGTCGGGCTGTCTGCCCGAACCCCCACCACCAGCCTCCCCCGCCACGCCCACCACCTCCGCCATCCACACCACCTCCGCCACCTCCGCCACCTCCGCCAGGCAGCCCGACCGGCCCCAGCGGCCCCCGGCCGAGCCCCCCGCCAACGGCCCCACGCTGCGCGTGACCGGAGCCGTACGCGCCTTCGCCCCGACGGCCCACACGCAACCGGCGGCACCCCAGACCCACCCCAAGCCGGCCACCGACCGCGCCCCGAAGCCCCCCACCGAACCATCCCGCCACGCCCCCAGTCCCCCCACCAAAGCCACCGCGGCCCCCGGCGCCGGCCCCGGCGCCACCGACCCCGGCACAGGCACAGGCACAGGC
>NZ_JAGGOY010000015.1:64550-64796 GCF_018614095.1 Streptomyces sp. ISL-87
GCGGCAGCGGCAGCGGCACCTGCGGCAGCACCAGCAGCGGCACAGGCACCGGCGGCAGCACCAGCAGCGGCCTGGGCGCCCTCCCGCCGGAAGGCCACCGCTCCCCCACGTCAAACGGCACAGGCCCCGCCCGAACCCCCCCGCCCATCGAATCCCCCGCCGCCCCTCCGCCCCAGGAGCCCCAACAGCGGACAGCGGCAGAGGTTTTCGACGCCCTGTACGCCCGCACCACCCCCACGTCCACCC
>NZ_JAGGOY010000016.1:0-152656 GCF_018614095.1 Streptomyces sp. ISL-87
GGTCCAGCCGGCCTCGGGCACTCACTCTCACCAGGAGACAGAGATGGAACAGCGGCCCACCGTCGCAGACCTTGCCCACCCGATCGCCGTCGCGCTCGGCGGGACCTGGCGACCGCAGCAGGGTTACCACGGCGTTCAGGAGCTGCATCACGCCGCCACCCTCACCCACCCCGACAGTCGACAACTGCACCTTTCCGAGCGCTTCGATGACCCCGGATACGTCCACATCCGGGGCGCATTCCCCGCCACGGACTACCCGTTCCGCAGGGGCGAGCGCGACAGCGTCCGCGTCGCGATGAGCGAGGACCCCGCAGGCATCGCCGCCCTGATCTCCGGCGATCTGATCCCTTTGCACCGCGACGTTCACGAGCGCGTGAAGCAGCACAACCGCGAACAGGCCGAGACGCGACGGGACGTCGAAGAACTCGCCCGCGACATCTCCGACCGGCTTCCCGGAGCCCGAACCCGACTCGACGGGACATGCGCCTACATCTACATGAACCTTGAGCCGGGCGAAGTGCGAATCGGACTTGACGGGGGCACCGTGAACGTCGTACTCAACGACGCACCCCGGATAATCGCCGATGCCGTCGTATTTGCAGTAAGCCGATTTCTGCCCCACGTCCAGACCCCCGAGGATGAGCACGGCGAGCACGAATACGCCCTCTAACCCCCTGGCATTTCTGGCGGCGTGCTCCCGTAGCGCGCCGCCCCCTCCGCGGCGAAAGGCTATGTGATGAGCGCCGACATATTCGTTATCGAGCCGCGATGGACCGTGCAGGCCCCGCACCTCCGGTGCACGCTCAAACGGGGTCTTGCGCTCCAGGCAACACAAAATGTCTGGTCCGACACCGAGCACATCAATAACGCGGTAGCGATGGCTTACGCAAATGAACTCCCGGATTCCGGCCGATGGTTGCTCACCCGGTCACAACTCCGCACGCTCAAAATTGCGATTGAGTGGCGCAGGGGAACGCGCGCGGCCAACGACCGGCATACCGCCCCGGATATCCTCGAACACTGGACGGAAATTGAAGACCAGGTCATAGAGGCATACCGAGCGGCGAGCCACGCGGAAGGGCTGTACTGGATCTGAAAGGTTGCCGAATAGCCAAGAACATGGTTTAATTAGTGATGTCGGAAGGGGAGGGCAACACCCCGACCGACTCCCGGGGGTCAGCCGGCCCCGGACGCCCATCTCTCGCCAGGAGGACCGCGAAATGCCCCGCAAGCCGAAGATGACCGACGAAGAACGCCGCGCCTACAGCGCGAAGATGCGCGGAGAACTCGAAGCGGTGATGGATCGAGCGTACGGCGCGATGGTCGCCAGTGAGGATTTCTGGGCAGTGGTCATGCGTACCGCCGCGACGCTGGCGGACCGGAGCCCCGTCAACTCCATTGCCGTAGCCGTCCAGTGCCCCCACGCCACCCGCGTACTCAGCTCCGGAGACTGGCGGAAGGCCGGACGCTTCCCGGCCAAGGGGTCCACCTCCATCCGCATATGGACGCCGATCAAGCGGCGGTCCGAAAGTGGGCAGGATGCGACGGCCACGGCCGCCGACGGGCAGCAGCAGGCGCCGGGCGAGGCTACCGCCGAGGGGGAGGGTTGGAAGGTCTCAGGCTTCAAGGCCGGGCCCGTTTTCGACATCAGCCAGACCGACGGCGACGCCTACGAGCCGCCCGCCGCCGCCCCCCTCGCCGTCGAGACCATCCGGGATTCCCTGATCACGCAGTACCGGGATGCGTACCACGAGGACCCCGAGCAGTCCGGAGGATTCGACTTCACCCGAGACGCCCCGGACAACGTCGCGCGCATTCTCCTGTACGGCCACGCGTGGCGACGCATCACCGAGGCGGACGCCCCTCTTCCCGGTCAGCACGCGGCCGAGGTTGCTTCAGCCGCCCACGTCGCCGCGCTGATCCTCGGAATCGCCCCCGGACCGGTCGTCATGCCCCCGCTCGCGGGCATCATCACCCAGGACAAGAAGCCCCCGGTTCACGAGTCCGCCGTCCGGGTTATCGAGACTGGCCGCGCCATCGCCCACGCCGTTACTACGGCCGCCGAGCGCAGCCGCGAACTTGCCCCCATCGGTTGACCCAAGCCTAGAAACATGGTTTAATTAATGGTGTCGGAGGGGGAGGGCAACACCCCCGACCGACACCCCCGCCGGGGCCGACCGGCCCGGCGGAACCTCTCACCAGACAGGACACGACATGCTCACCACGCGACAGACCCCCACCGTCCAGGACTTCCCCACCGCGACGCTCGTACTGGCCGGACCCTGGTTCCGGGGCCACCAGCTCGACACCCGCCCCGCCGTCGTCGTCGGCCCGTTCGGCGGACCGGAGTTCGCGGACGAGGCCACCATGTCCGTGGTCTGGTACTTCACCCTGGGGACCCCGCAGCCCGGCGACAGCGTCCAGGCGATGTTCCCGCACGAGCTGACGCCGATTGACGACACGCTGACCACGATGCACCAGGACACGTTCCGCGACATCGTCCGCAGCCTGCGCCGGGGCCGGTTCGCCTACGACGACGGGGACGCATTCCGCGCCGCAGTGCGCCAGGCATGGCGCGAGCGGACCGGACTGGCCGACGTCGACCCGGCCGCGCGCCACACGCTCCACCGAAGCTGATCACGGCCCCGACGGTCCGGGGGAGGGCAACACCCCCGGACCGGCAGGCTCCCCAGCACCCAAGCGGACACCCCTTCGGGGCGGCCGAACAGGTCCGGTGCGTTCACCGCCGCCGGCCGACTCCGCCGCAGGCGGCTCCGTCGACCGCCGTCGGGCACCGGACCGCGAAGGACGCGCCCCGCGGGGGCGCGGCAGCCCCTGCCGTCGCGCAGGGCGCGACGGCCCGCGAGCCGATCGTCCCTCACGGCCCGCGAGCCGATCGTCCCTCACGGCCCGCGAGCCGATCGTCCCTCACGGCCCGCGCCCGTGGTGCAGCACCGCCGCCAACGCAAGGTCCGGCGATCGCCGGACCAAAGACTCTCACCAGAAAAAACCAGTTCAATGACTATCGGAATCACGCACACCCGCCGGGCAGGCACCCTGATCGAGGGCACGAGCCGGGGCGACAGTTCGGCCGAGATCCTGCGGCTCCGCGAGTACGGCAGGACCGGGCGCCAGCCCTTCCGCTGGAGCAGGCACCTTGGCTGCTGGTACCTCCCGCACAGCCGCGACCACGCCACCTACACCCCCTCGCTCGAACTCCTCGCACAGCGTCTCCGGGAGAAGGGGTTTGAGGTCGAGCTGACCATCGACAACGCCGACCGCCGCAGCTTCAGCGAGGCCGAGCAGGACCGCGAGGAGCGAGCGGAGGACAGGGCCGAGCGGTTCGCCGGGTACGCCGACAGCGCCGCCCGGAATTCCCAGGCTGCGTGGAAGTCCGGCAGGGAGATAGCCGACAACATTCCCTTCGGCCAGCCGATCCTGGTCGGTCACCATTCCGAGCGTCACGCGCGACGGGATCGAGAGCGGATCGACAACGCGATGCGCAAGAGCATCAGCGAAGGCGACCGCGCCCAGCACTGGGCCGACCGCGAGCGAGCCGCCGCTAACTACGAGCAGTTTCGGAAGAACCCCGGCCGCACCCTCCGCCGCCTCGAAAAGCTGCGGACCGATCTCCGCGCGGTGGAGAAGTGGCAGCGCGGCGAGTCCGCCAAGGGATACTTCCGCAACCCTGGGGACCCGGAGCTGGAGATCCGGCACCAGGAGCTGACCGAGGAGATCGAGCACTGGCAGACGGCCATCAAGGAGGCCGAGACCAAGGGCTTCAAGGTGTGGTCGAAGGCCGATTTCCAGCGCGGGGACTTCGTGCTCCACCGAGGCACCTGGTACGAGGTCCTGCGCGTCAACGCCAAGAGCGTGACCATCCCGCACATCCACAACGGCGTCGGTGAGTTCGTCGTGCGCGCCACCGGTAACCGGCTCGACTGGACGTGGACGGCCCCGTACGACGACGTGTCGGGACGGATGAGCGCCGACGAGATGCAGCAGAAGGCACCGGACGCTTCGGCCGCCGCCGCGTAACGTCCCGCCCGCCCCGGCGGCCGAGCGCCCCGGGGCGGGCCCCCTCTCTCACCAGAACAGGGCACCACCATGACCACTCAACTCCTTGACCGGCCCGCCGCCGTCACCGTCTCCGGCGACGAGCCAGGCACCATCACCACTCCCGGCTCCGGCCAGCTCGACCACCTGACGGCCGTACCGGAAGGGGATACCACCATCGCCCTTCAGGCCGCCATGCCGTACCGCATCGGGAACCCGGACATTCAGTGCCGCTACCCCGTGATCGTCGGCGAAGACCGGGTCATCGGGCGGGCCTACCGCTGGCACCGTGACTGGCTGGTCATCACCAGCGAGGGAGAGCACAACCTCCGCCGCCCGCCCAAGGGCGTCCCGGGCATCGAGATGGCCGCCGCCCACCTTGCCGGGGAGCACGCCACCGGTCGCGTCACGGCCGTCCCGCTCGACCAGGTGCTAGCCGAGGCTCCCCAGCCGCTGTGCGGGCCGGTGCCCCTGCTGCACCCGCGGATGCCCGTGAACGACCGCAACGTCAAGAGCGCGCAGACGGCGTTCGCCGGTCTTGCTGAGCACTACTGGAGGGCAGTCCACACCGGGTTCCCCGGCAGTGACAACCACTGGTTTCTCTCCTGTGAGCTGTGCCCGTGGGAGGGTCCGAAGTTCTGGAGCCACCTGCGCGGGCGCAACGGCGCCCCGCCCAGCGACTACCGCCACGAGGGCGGGTGCGTCGGCAAGGAACGGGTGCGCGCGCTGATCACCGCCTACCAGCAGTAGCCCGAACCCGGGGGCGGCGCGGCGCCGCCCCCGGGCACTCCTGAACGGACACCACCATGCCGATCCGCCACAGCCCCGAAAGCGTCGTCATCCCGGACACCCCCGCCGGCATCCTCGAATGGGCCGCCAGCCATATCGTCCACGTCGGCATCCAACAGGGCCCCGGCCTCTTCGCCGGCCCCGGCCGCACCGCCACCCTCCCATGCTGGCCGCGCGGCGCCCTCGAAGTCGCCGCCGGACACGGGCGGGGAGCCGCCGGCCGGACGTACGACTGGGACCGCATCCACGCAGGCCGCGACCAGGCGCTTCACATCCTCGCCGAAACGCTCGCAGGCCACCCCGTCGACGCCGACGATCCCGCCGCCGCGAAGACCGAGCACCGCGACGTGATCGACCAGTGGAGCGCCGAGCCCGGCCGCACCGCCGAGGAAGCCGCCCAAGCCTTCCGCGACGCCGCCGCCCGCACCGACCACGCCCTGTTTTGACGAACCGACGCCCCGCCCACCAGCACACAGCGCACCCGAAGGCCAACAGCATGGACGAGACGAAGGAATCCCGAAGCACCACCAGGACGCCGAACCGCCGAGGCGCCGCAACCCCCAGCCGGGATGGCGTCCACCGGATCAGCGTTCCCCTACAACCCCGCCTCAGCGCATCCGAACTGATCCGCGTACTCCTCGCAGCCCCGGAGGAGACCGACCTCAGCGCCCTTGACCCCGTGGACATCCGGTCGCACATCGCCGACGTGCTCACCCAGCACGGCTTTGACGTACTCGCCCGGTCGCCGTACTACCCCTACCTCGACCGCCACCAGGACGCCCGCCGCGCGATACGCCGTGCGTACGGCGCCCGGTTCCTCGACGCACCCGCCGAGCAGGCCGTACTAGCCGATCCGCTGCGGGAAGTCCTCGCCGCCCGGAGCGAGGAAGCGTGACCGCGACCACCACCGAGCGGACCGGCGCACGAGCACGACATACGTACTACTGGCAGGTGCGAAACGCACGAACGCGCGCCCGTGTCCAAAAACAGAACGCCGCGGAGACGTGGCACATCCAGGCCGGACACCCGGGCGGCTCGTACTCCGACCTGGGCCAGGACCTCACGCCACCCGCGCACCACACCCCGACCCTGCTCGCCCGCAGCCGGCCCGGCATCCAGGACGACGACGAGTTCCGGGGAAGCTGTCTCCACTGCGACTGGGAAGGACCGACCCATCGCGGCGACCGCTGGGGCGAGGCCGACAACGCGGCGATCGAGAACGCCCACGACCACGCGTTCCCCGGCTGGCGCACCCTGCCGCCGATCACCAAGGTCAAGGAGCGGTGGGAGGCTACCCGCAGCCAACGCCTCTGGCACCAGCTGACCTCTCTGTACCCGGCGAAGTGGGTGGAGCAGGGCGCCCCGCTGGTGGTCTGGAGCCGCTACCGACACGAATCCCATGCCCCGCCGCACCGTGGACGCCCCAGCTACGAACTCCGCATCGACAGGCCCCCGAGCAACCGCAGGGAGCGCCCGACAGCACAGGAAGTCCTTTTCTGATGAACGCCGTCCGCCGGGCCAGAGCCCCACCACGAAACCACAAAGGTGGTTTAATTACTCCGCCGTCAGCGGAGTAGGGCAACCTCCGACCGGCCGAGCGTCGAAGCGACGCCGCCCCACCCAGACAACGAGCGACGGCCAGCGCACATGGGCAACACGGCGCTGGCCGTCAGTGTTCTCTCACCAGAAAGAACCCCACCATGCTATGCGACCGACACCCCGACTGTCCCCAGCCCGGCGACATCGCCCAGCTCAAGAGGGGTAACAGCCTCGGCGCCGACGACACCGACAGCTTCGTCATCGTCGAGGACTTCCCGCCGACCGGCCGGCACCTCGTGCTCAACCTCCCCGCCGACCACTCCGGCCGCGCCGACTGGGCCGCCGCCGTCCCCCTGGATGACATAGCCACCCTCACCCGCCTCGAACCGACCGGCAGCCGCTCATGGGCGCCGGCCCCGGAACCGGACGCCACCGAATGACCCCGCCGAGCGGTCACGCCCCCGACTACGAACAGGAGACGACCGTGCCCCGCAAGACCGGCCGCACGCTCTACTCACGTGCCGACCTGCGCAAGGTCCACAACATCAGCGAGCCCACGCTCCAGAACCTCTGGACCGACCGCGAGAACAACGGCCACCCGCCCGTCACGGAGAACATCGACGGCGTCATGCACTGGGACGGCGACGTCTGGGCGAAGTGGCACCACGAACTCCAGCGCCAGCGAGCCGCCGCGAACACCACGAACCCGCCGAAGCTCGACGGCGACCCAGAAGAGGAAGTGGGACCGGCGGAGGCGGCGCGTGTCTGCGGATTCTCCGACTCCGCCACCGTCTCGCACTACGTCGAGAACCCGCCGGAGGGGTGGCCCGCGCCCGACGGTTGGGACGAGCTGCCGACCCGGCGTCGCCCGAAGTGGAAGCGGTGGCGGCTCTGGCAGTACGTCGCAGAGCGGAAGGGGCGCGGACATGCCGGCGGACGGCCCCGGGGCCGCCGCGGACTGGCCTACCCCTACCAGGGAGACGAACGGCTCACGCTTGCCCGGAAGGCTCTCGCCGCGAACCCGGGAGCTAAGAATGCCGACCTGATCGCGGGGCTTCAGGACCAGACGGAGAAGACGTACTCCCGTACGGTTTGGAACCTGATCCTCAAGTCCGCCCGCGAGCACCCGGAGGAGGACTCGTCATGACCGAGGCCCGCTGTCCACGCTGCGGCGGCCCGCTCGGCGGACGCCCCGCTCGCACCCGCCTGACAACCGACCGTGACGTGTGGATCTGCACTCCGTGCGGCACCGACGAAGCCGTACGCGAAGCGACCGGCCAGACGCCCGTTCCCTTCGGTGACTGGCCCCTGAGTTCGTAGCATTCGCTCCGCAGCCCCGGCCCCCCGATCTTCGCGCGGGGGGCCGTTCGCATGCCTTCAGCGGATGCAACAGCTGCACGCGGTCCGGCCCACCGCAGCCGTGCCCCTGCTGGAGGCACCCGCTCAGTCGAGGTTGCCGGGCTGCTTGATCCAGTGCGGGAGGCGCGCCGTGTTCGACCGGGCGCTGGTCAGCATCTCCTCCGCCTCGCCGAGGACCTGCTTGAGATGGTCAACGTGCTCGACCTTCAGGTTGAGCCGGGCCTCCAGGAGGATCATCAAGGCACGGGCCGTGTCCGCGCTGGCCTTGATCAACGGATCGGCCTGGGGCGCCTTCGTGCGCATGTCGCGCAGCACCCAAGCGATGGTGGATACCTGCCAGTACCACAGCAGCGGTACCGCCTCCGGCCGGTCGTCTCCCTCTTCCATCGCGACGGTCAGCAGGTGGTTCAGCGCGGCCCCGGCCTGGTGATCACCGGTCGCCGCGAGTTCCTCCTGTGCCAGGTGAGCGACCTTCGCCGCGCGGCCGAACGCCGCGGTGGCCAAGGCGGCCTTGGTGAGAGTCTCCGTGGCGGTGGACCCCTGCGGGATGTACATGCTGGGTGTACCACCGAGGGCCTTCACGATCTTGGCGAGGTCCATGGCACCGGGGACGGCGGCGGAATCGGGGGTAGCGCTCATAGCCAGCCAGGTTATGGGGCGTTTCGCCGCTGGTGCCGAAGGCTCCGTGGTGTCGCCGCAACTCCGTAACCGCGCCAAAGCGGCGACCACCCCTCACCGCCGCTCACGAAGCCGTGCGTCGAGGCTGCCCTCAGCGCCGACGAAGGTAACAGTCCCACCGGACCTCAGCCCTCCGTCCCCAGACCGCAGCGAGGGTTGATGAGGGCGGAGGCCGTCACGCTCCCTGCCCTCACGCGTTCGGGGCGGAGGTACCAGTCAGGGCTGCCCTTCATCGCCGCGGAGCTTCCGCAGCCACTCGGTGGGGTCGGTCTCGTACACCTTGCGACCGGTGATTTCGCTCAGCAGCTCGACGTTGCCCGTGTCCATCGCCATCATCATCGCGCTGCCCCGTAGGGCGGAGGCGGCGGTGAGCAGGTCCTCGTCGCTGTATAGGGCGGAGGCGACGGTGAGCAGGTCCTCGTCGCTGTAGTCGTTCATGCGCCAGCCGACATCGTTCATCCGCTCGACCAGCAGGCGCAGCGCACCCGCAGTAGAGACGGCCTGGCGGACAAGGGCAGCGAGTTCCTCGTTCCGATTCCCCATGTCTTCAGAATGACGCTGGCCGGCCCCGATGTTCTACGCGACAGGCTGCGCCGACCACGACCGGTCCTGACGCACCCCCCACCGACCCCTGGAGCGCGACGTCCTCACCGACCTCGACGCCGTGGTGCTCTTTCAGGCGCACCACGTCGGCGCCCGAGTTGGTCAACCCGACCTTGCATCTTCGGCGAGTACGCCCAGGCTCGTTCGAGTCTCGTCGTACGAACCCGCAGCCGTATGCAAGATCCAGTTGCCCTGTGCAGGTCCAGATGCAAGGTCAATCTGACCTATGCAAGGTCAGCCGCTACAGGACAGCCGACGAGGGAGCGCCCCACCACTTCGATGTCCGATCTTGAACTTAGAGGACCAAGGTATCGTCACTTCGTGACGATACAATCGGCAAAGACGATCGAATCTGACTGAGTAAGGGCGGGGGGTGAGCGGGCCGATGGGGTGGGTGACCATGATCGGCCCGTCCGACGAGCAGGTTGAGTACCGCCTTACCGGCGGTCATGGTTGCGGGAAGTCCACCACGGTCGACGCGGCCCCCCTCGTCGCCGCCGTCGAGGCCAAGGCCGAAGCGGCCAGTGCCCCCGTCGCCTCCTTGCTCGGCTCCCGCGAGGCCAAGCGCGCTTTCTTCCGCGCCCGCGGACTCATCCGCAGCAAGGGCACGGCGCGGTTCACCGGGTTCGACGCCGTCGAAGTCGCCACCGCAGCCGGTCTCGACGTCCGCGACCTGTACGGCGAACAGGCCCTTCCCCGACCGGCCGCCGACGGACAGGTGGACTACCACCTGGACGCCAGCGAACGCCCCCTGGTGTGGATCGGCAACGGCCTCAACGAGTTCGACATCACGCCCGGCAGCGTCCTCGCTCCTGAGTACTTCAAGGCCGCCCGCCGCCTCATGCACGGCGAGGACCCCCGCACCGGGCAGACCCTCGTGGAGCCCAAGCTCGCCATCGCGCCGGCCGCGAAGCTCCCCGCCGCTCCGTTGGCTCGTGCCATCCGCCGCGCCGCCGCCGAACGCAGTGTGAACCCCGTGACTCTGCTGGACTCCAAGCGGAAGCAGGATGCCTTCCGCAGGATGGAGAGCCAGCTCAAGCGGTTCGGTGAATCGCACCGCGTCCCGGCCTCCACCCTGCTCAAGCTCGCCGACGCCGTCGGCATCGACGCCGTCGACTTGTACGGCGAAGACGCGTTGGAGAAGGCCGTGGCCGCCGAGGCGGGCGGCCACCTCGACGCCCGCGCACTCCTGCGTGCCGTCGAGGTCCGCGCCGCCGAAACCGGATGCGCGCCCGGCGACCTGTTCACCGCCGCGTCCCTGAAGCGCCGGTACGCCCAGACCGCAGGGGAGGGCGAACGCCGCCTGCGGGACCTGCCCATGGACGTGCGCGAAGCCGTCGCCATGGCCAAGGCGGCAGGGCTCGCACCCGAGGACGTGTGGGACGCCGAGGAGATCAAGGCCGCTCTCCTCGAAGGACGAGTGCAGGTTGGCAACTTCGGTGCCGACGTCACCTTGGATCTCGCGAAGTCGAAGTCCGCGTTCCTCGCCTACGCGCCCGAGGAGATCGCCGCCGAGGTGGAGGGCATCTACACCTCCGCCGGCCGCGAGTCCATTAGCGCCCTGGAGCGGTGGACCGCATACGGCATGCGCGGTCGCCACGGTGACGGTGACGAGGCGGAGACCGTACAGACGAGCGGGTTCTCCGGCTGGATGATGGTGCACCGCGCGGCCCGTCCCGTGGACGGTGCCCCGTACGGCGACCCTCATTTCCACCTGCACTTCACCCTGGCCAACATGGTCAAGGGCGCTGACGGCAAGTGGTCCACCATGGCCAGCGGGGGCCGCGACCTCCACCGGCACGCCCGCGCCACCCAGTCCCTCATGAACGCCCGCATCCGGCGCGAGCTGACCGACAAGTACGGCATCAGCTTCCGCCGCGAAGAGCGAACCGGCGCATGGGAAATCGCGGCGATCCCCGAGGCTACGATCCGCCTCTTCAGCAAGCGTGACAACCAGGTCCGGGACCTGCTGACAAAGCTGGGCATCGACTACGACAACGCCACGACCCGCGAGCGCACCGCAGCCTCCACCGCGTCCAAGGCCGCGAAGAACGGAGAAGCCGCCGGAGTCGCGGACGACGTTCTGCGCGGCTACTGGCAGGCCGAAGGCCGCGCCGCCGGTGACGACCCCGACGCCATCGCGGCCAGCGCGATGCAGCAGGACAGCTCGAAGCGCAACCCCGGCCTGGATGAGCTGTGCGCCCAGGTCTTCCACCCGAAGACCGGCCTGACCAGCCACTCCAAGGACTTCACCCACGCCGCCGCCATCGCCGCCGTCCTGGACGCCCTCCCGTACGGAGTCGCGCACGCCGAGGAGGCCGAACAGCTCACCAACTCAGTCCTCCGGCACGCCGGGTACGCGGTCAAGCTGGACCCCAAGGGCGCCCAGCACTTCACGCACGCCGACCGGTACACGACGGCGGACATCGTGGCCGCGGAAACGCTCATCGTCTCCGAGGCGACGAGCCGTCTCGACACACAGGCCGCCGTCGTCAGCCGCGACACGGTCGACATGACCCTGTCCACTGTCGAAGCCCAGCACGGCGGCACCTTCAAGTTCTCCGATGAACAGCGCGCCGTGCTCGAACGGCTGCTGACCGCCGGCCACGGAATCGACGCCGTGGTGGGCATCGCCGGATCCGGCAAGACCACAATCATGGACACCGCCCGGCAAGCGTGGGAGGCCCACGGACTCGTCATCGCCGGAGCGAGCACGGCCGCTGTCGCCGCCGGGAACCTCAAGGCCGAAGCGGGCATCGAGTCCCGCACCCTCGCGTCATGGCTCACCGGCATCCGTACCGGCGGCGCCGGCCTCAACGGTGTTGACGTACTGGTCGTGGACGAGGCCGCGATGTGCGATGACCGCGACATCGCCGAACTCCTCACCCATGCCGCGAAGACCGGGACGAAGGTCGTCGGCATCGGTGACCCGAAGCAGCTGCACTCGCCTGGCATCGGCGGCAGCTTCACCGCCGTCCACCACCTTGTGGGCGGCCTCACCCTCAACCAGAACTTCCGGCAAAAGGACATGGTCGAGCGCCGGGCACTGGAGCTGTGGCGGGACGACAACAGGGTGGAAGCGCTCCGTACCTTCGCCGGAACCGGCCGCGTGCACGCCCTCCAGGACAAGGACGCCACCCTCGCCGCGATGCTCACCGTCTGGGCCGACAAGCGCGCCGCGCACAGCGACGACCACACCGCCGTGCAGCAGCTCCTCATGCTCGCCGCCACCAACGAAATCGTGGAGGAACTGAATCTCGGTGCCCGTGCCCTGCGTAAGGCGAGCGGCGATCTCACCGGCCCGGAACACAGCTACGCCCTGCCCGGTGGCGGCGAACTGACGCTGTCCGTCGCTGACCAGGTTCTCCTTCGGACCAACGACTACCGGGGCAAGCGGAGCCGAGGCGAGAACGAAGACGTGCTGAACGGCTACCGCGGAATCGTGCGAGCCGTGGACGACGAACGCCGGGTGCTGGTCGAGTGGCGCGAGAAGACCGCCGACGGCCACCGTGACGTTGCCGAATGGGTCGATGCCGACTACATCGCACAGGGCGGACTCAGCCTCGGATACGCGATCACCGGCCACAAGTCCCAGGGTCTCAGCGTCCAAGAGGCCCTGGTCTACGGACCCGGCGCGCAGGCGAACGCGCTCTACACGATGATGAGCCGCGACAAGAAGGAGTCCCATCTCTTCCTGCCGCTGTCCGTCTATGAAACCGACGCCGACCGTGCACGCGGTGGCGACGCGCTCACCGAGCAGGAACAGCTTGACCGCGCGGTCGCGGGCCTCATCCGCGAGATCGAGAGCGGCACCGAGGAGCGCATGATCCTCACCGAACTCCCGAAGAACGCGGTCCCCGCTCACGTCCGTCAGGCCGTAGCGGATCTGCCGACCCCGCGCGCTCCCGGCGCCGGCGACCCGCACGAGGCGGACGCCCCCGGGGACGCGCCGGAGTCCGAGGACCGGCGTACTCCGGACACCACGGAGCGGCCCGCGGTGTCGGCCGCGCCTCTGGAACCCGCGCCTACGGCTGACCGCCCGTACGCTCACCTCAGCAACACGGCTCTGCGCGACGCCGTGCGCAAGGCTGCCACGGCTGCGCGCGCCACCAGAACGGCGGCCGAGAAGGCGGAGGCCGCAGCCGACCGTGCCGGACAGCAAGCCGCCGCTGGAACCGGACCGAACGTGCTCACCCTCAACCGTCGACACCAGGATGTTGCCGGCCGCGCTACGGCGATCCGTGAAGTCCGAGCACTGGACGGCATGATCGCCGAACGGACTACTGGTCTGCACGGCGTGCAGGGACGACTTGAAGGACTCGAACAGCAGCTGACCGCCACCGGCCGCTTTGGCCGTCCAGCGTTGCGCGGAGATGCCCGGGTCACGGCCGAAGCCGACCGCGACGACCTGCGTCGCACGTACGTTGAGGCCGGGCGCGAACTGGAGCATCTGAAGAAGCGGCTCGGCGAAGTTACCGAGATCGCGGGGCCTGTCGATGAACACGAAGCCGTCCTCACCGAGGCGGACATCCCGCAGCCAGATAAGGACGTTCTGCTCCGGCGTGCTCAGGAGAAGGACAACCAGGGAGCCAAACAGCTCCGAGCGGAGGCGGCCAAGGTGCGGAGCACCGCTCGCGGCGCCGAATACCGGCAATCCGGGCTCCAAGAGGAGATGACGCGGCGAACTCGACGGGGACGGCAGCACGCCGACGTCGAAGAGTCCCCGGCGCCGTCCGCCCCGAAGCCAGAGTCTTCGTACGCCAACCGCACTACAACGGACTTCTCGCAGCTTCCTCAATCTCCGGAGACCCCGGACACGCCGCTGATGTAGAAGAAGGACGGCCGACGCTATGGCGAATGATGCGATCACTCGTGCGTAGCGCGGCTGTGAGCTGGTCGCCCAGCTCGATGGGGAGCGCCCCGGTTTCGAGTGAACAAGCGTCGAGAAGAACACGGCACTCTTGCTTCTCCCGGTCCGTGGCGAGGGCCGTGAACAGAGGGTGAGCGAGTGCTTCTCGGGCCACGTAACCGTCCGTCGCCTTTATCGTCCGGCGATGCAGCTCCGTGACCACTAGGTGCGCAACCGGGTCCTTTGCCGAGTCGACTACGTCCAGCACAGCGAGACCGAGTCTCGTGTCGAAGACGGCCATGTCGTCCCGGTCGGGGCGTTCGACGTAGGCGGTTACCAGATCCCGCAGGGAGCGTCGCCAAGGCCGGCCCGACACGCGGTGGCACAGCACGGACAAGTAGTCCGTTACGGCCTGCTCCCATGCCTCTCCGGGGCTTGCATGAGCCAGGAGACTGCTGGCTTCGAGGCCGTTCCCGCTCGTGAGAGCTGCGAGGACCGCGACCTGTCGGCCGTCGAGCATGCGCTGTCCAACGCCGCGGTGGGTCTCGACGTGGACGAGTGCTTCGGCCCAGCGGCCCGTAGCGGTCAGGGCGCGCGTGCCGTCGGCGAGGACGACGCTCCAGAGCCAGGTGCGGACTTCGTGACGGTCGGCAGGGTTCGCCACGAGGTCCGCAGGTACAGCGATGCCGTCGACCTCGACGGGGTGTCCGTTGGTCACGGCGTCGAACAACGCCAGGAGGCATTGGCGGCCTTCATCGGCCTGCCCGGCGCGGAGTTGGAGGCGCGCGAGGTTGACGATGGGTTCGAGGGCGCGGATCGCGGCACTGCCGGGCAGCGGGGCGGCGTGAAGGTAGGCGCCGGCGTGCTGGTGGCACATCGCGCGGGCGGTAGCCGCAGCGCCGACGTCAGAGGCGATCAGGGCGGCCCGGTTGTAGATGGTCGAAGCCACACTCGGGTCGCCCCGCTTCACCGCGGTGGCGGCGAGTTCGGTCAGCGCCTGCACGCGTTGGCGCAGGGGGAGGCAGGCCGGGCGGGGACGAGCGACGAGCGGGAAGCGCTGGGCTATGGCATCAGGGAGTTTCCACACGGTCCGCGGCGCTCCTCTCGGTGGTGGGGTTCGGGCCGAAGATGACGGTTTTGGCGGCGGCCGTGAGCGTGGCCTGCGTGGCGTAGGGCAGACCGATCCGGTTCCAGGCGAAGATCACGTGGTGGGCCAGGACGTCACGCAGACCACGGTGGAGCTGACCGGCGGCTGTGAGATCGGCCAGTTCCCTTCCGGCGTCGGTGTAGGCGCGAGCCCACCCCGCGACGTGGGCAAGCGGGCCGTTCGGCTGCATCGCGAATTGCGGGTCCACGGAGAGCAGGCGGCGCACGGCGGTGTGCAACTGGTCGTGGTTGTCCTGTTCGGTGCCAGGGGGTAGGGCGCGGTGGGCGGCGACGCGGGCCCAGACGTCGCCCTGCTCGTACCAATCCAGTCCAGCGGAGCGCATCATGAGGCTGCACAGCATCAGGGATGTCTCTCGGCGGTGTTTGCCGGCCTCGCTTTGTAGAAAGTCGATGATGCTGCGGCTGTCGCGGTGAAAGAGCCGGTGTGCGGAGGCCATGGCTTCGGTGCCGCCGAAGGCGTGGACTTCCGGTTCGTAGATGATCTCCGTCCAGCCCTTGATGTACCCCTCGGCCATCAGCGAGTCGAGGCCCTGGCTGATGCGGTCCTGCCCGTCGGCGGCGAGCTGGTAGCGCACGCGCCAGCAGGGGTGCTTGCGGACGATGAACCACATATTGAGGGCGCCGTCGCTTTCGGCGGCGCGAAGCAGCGGGGCGAGTCGGGTCAAGGCGGTGATCTCGGCGCGTTCCCAGTCGCGGAACGCTACGTTCACCTGGCACCAGGTGGATGGATTCATGAGGCGGTCTCCAGAGTTCACGCCAAGGCGAGGAAGGTGTCCCATGCCGGTGCGGACGCGCTGCCCGTGCCGAGGGTGTGTAGGGCGAGGGCCGCCCCGGCGGCTCCGTCGAGGAGTTCCGGTTCGTGGTCGCTTCGGTTGAGCGCGGTGATCAGATGGTTGGCCAGGCGCGGCAGTTCTGCGGTGATCTCGGGGCTGTCCGTCTCAGTGGCCATCCGCCATGCGGCGTGCAGCAGTCCGGCCATGCCGTGGCACAGCCCGATCTCGGGGAGCTTGGCCAGTTGCAGCGGATCGCGCAGCGTCGCGAGGACCGCGTTCTCGGCGTCTTGCACGCGTGCCGGGTCGCCAAGAGCGAGCCCAGCCAGCTGCTGGGCGCGAGCGGTGCCGCTGACTCCGTAGCACCAGGACGGCCGGGGACGAAGGCGAGAGTGGACCTGGTTGTCGGTCGTCTGCTGCATGGTGATCTGGCCCGGCCACCATGGAGCGGTCTCGTCGCTTTGACGCCAGTGGTCGGTCCAGGCGCAGATCCGCTCGACTGCATCGGCCATGCCCGGCACGGTCAGACCGTGAAGCAGGGCCTTGGACAGCACGGACAAGGTGGAACCGATGCCGTGGGCGAGCCCGAAGTTTCCGTGGCCACCGGGGTAGTCGGCGTGGGGTATGCCGGTGGGTGCGACGTCCATCCACCAGGGCGGCAGTGTGTCCGGGGCGGGCAGGGGCTCGGTCAGGCGTACCAAGTAGGCCAGGACGTCCTGAGTGATTTCGTGGTGGGGGTGTCGGCTCAGGTGGTAGGCGCCCAACCCTGACAGGCCCTGGATCAGGTCGAACTCTTCCATGGGGGGCCGCTCGGCGCGATTGATGCGCTGGTGGGCTGCGGCCAGTCGGTTCCGGGTGACAGTGAGGGTCGCCGTGTCCAGGCGTTCAAGAACGCGCAGGTACCGACTCGATGAGCTGGCCGCGCGGTGGGTGATGAACGCAAGGGCGGGGGCGCCGAAGTACAGGTTCGCGTTGGCCGCGGCGCTGATGTCGCCGTGCAGGGCAGCAACCATCCAAGTGTGCGCGGTGTCCCAGTCGCCGTGGCCGGTCCGGGCACGCTCGATGTGCAGCAGGGCGATGCCCGAGGCTCCTCCGGCGAGCGACTGTGGCCAGGACCGGCCGCCGTCGGGCCGGCCGCCGGGCCACACGGTGCTCGGGTCGGCCAGTGCACGGGCCAGACGGTCGGCGGTCGACAGTGCGGTGGAGGCGGGAGCTGCCGTGGTCACGATGTCCTCCGTGCTCGTGCCGTCCAGCTCAGGGCGGCGGCCCTGGCCAAGTGCAGGTGCGTGCGCTCCTCGGCCAGGTCCGGCCCGCGCATCCGGACCTGGTGGAGGTGAAGCAGGTCCGGCAGCAGATCGTGGGGGTGTACGTCCGCGTCCGTGAGCGCGCGGCGGTAGGCGGTCAGTGCCTCGCGCCGCGCGGACCAGGCCGCCGTGACGCATTCGCCCAGGCCCGAGGTGTGTGTGTTCACCAGATTGACGGCTTGGTGGTAGACGGCGCGGGGCGGAGCAGCCGGGGTGGTGCGGGTGTGTTCGATGAGCCAGGCCATCGCCGTAGCGCTGTCACCGAGCAGGCCGGTGGCGATGTCGACCATGCTCGCGGCAGTCACCGCGCGGGCGTCCGTCCCGCCCGACTCGGCCTGTGCCGTGAGCTGGGCCAGCGTGGCGGCGGAGTCGGCGGCGAAATACCGCTCGGCCGCGTCGATCGCGGTGGGGCCGCCGAACCGCGCGGTCTCCGGGTGGTAGGTCTCCACGCTGGCGTGGGTGATCAGGCCGTGGCGCCGGAGCCGTCGGGTCCACTCGCCGGTGTGCTCGAAGACACTACCCAGGGCTCCGGGCGCGTACGTTAGGCGAACGCGAAGGTGGTCGTCCGGGTCGCGGTAGCGGACGAACCACCATTGCAGGCCGTCCAGTTCTTCCAGCAGGGCCGGCAGGTGGCGAGTCAGGACGGCGTTCTGCCGGTCGCGGTGTCCGTGGAGCTGAAGATAGATCCGGTCGTCACATCCGGGCAGGTGGCCATGCTCCCGACTGAGGACGTGGCCCTGCGCCCGGACCGGGGCAACGTCTTGGTCCGTAGCAAGGGGGATGACGACTTCGTGTGCCCGGCCGCCGGTCCATCCCAAGTCCTGGGGCTGAGGTGCGGGGCGAAGCGTCACCTTGCCGTCGCGGTCCAGGTGCGTGCGCAGCAGGACCCGGTGGGAGGACTCCGTCAGGTCCAGGGCTATGCACTGGTCGGCCTCGCTCAG
The DNA here is from genome assembly GCF_018614095.1 of Streptomyces sp. ISL-87. GTDB lineage: Bacteria > Actinomycetota > Actinomycetes > Streptomycetales > Streptomycetaceae > Streptomyces. The sequence continues at coordinate 18,056 of NZ_JAGGOY010000016.1, forward strand.
GTACACCCGCTCAGGCAGATGCACGTCACGGCGCCATTGGGCCAGCGTGTCGTCCCACTGCGGCCATGGTGTCGCTGCGGCGGGAAGGTCGTCGTGGGTGAGGAGCCAGCGGGCCGGGGAAAGGATCGTGCGCCCGTAGCGCAGCGCGGGCAGGAACGGCAGGTTGGAGGCGGCGGTGCCCCACATGAACCCGGTGCAGGGGACGGCGAGCGCGACGGGGGCCTCGGTCAGGAACCGGGCCAGCGGATGGGAGTGGTGGCCCAGGTCCACGGCGTTGAGCAGCAGGGTGTGCACCGGGCGCCGACGGGAAATCGAGACCAGATGCAGTCGTTCGGCGTCGGCTGTGACCGCCAGGTCCGTCACGGGGACGAGGCTGGTGTCCGGGCTTTGGTAGTCGCCGAGCGAGATGACCAGATCGGCCGCCTGTGGGGCGCGCGCGACGTTCTCAGCGCGTAGGGACAGGGGGGTGGAGCTGATCTGAGCGACGAGCGAGTCTTGGTGCACTCCGGGCAGCCCGGCGTACACCTCGGTCATGCGGCGGCGGTCCGCGTCGTCCAGCATGCCCAGGAACCGACCGGCCGTCGCGCCGGCCGAGCGTGCCACGCCGACGACGTGCAGGGTGAACTTGCCCTGCTGGAGGTCGGCCACGCTCGCGGCGTCGATGCGTACGGTCAATTCGGTGCTCGGTTGCACGGGGTGGCCGGGATTCGTGGTGGCCAGATCTTCCAGCGCGGCATCGTCAAGCTCGACTTCAAGACGGTGCCGCATCCCGGCGGCGTGGGCGAGTTTGATGAGTTGGCCGTCGCGCTCGGGCAGTGAGGTGGATGCTGGCGGGGTGGTGGCCCCGAGCGAGCCGGGCGGGTAACCGAGTGCGTCGATGGCGTCCACGACGGGGACGATCGCTCGCAGCCCGTACCGTTCCACGAAGCGGCCGTGCCACTCGGCCCAGCCGGTCAGCGCCGCTCGGGGAGCGAGGCGGGTGAGAGCCTTTGCTGCCGCTGCCGCTTCCTGGGCCACCGCCTCGGGTACGGTCAGGTCCCAGTCCACCCGCAGGTCGAGCGCGGGTCTGGGAACCTCACGTATCTCTCCTCGCTCGCTGGGAGTGAGGTGCTGTGCGTGGTGGAGAAGACCGGCAAGCGGGTCGGTGACGGTCATCGCCGGGCGGAGACTGGTGAGGAGGACTCGTTCCTCGACCAAGCCCGAGAGGAGCCTGTCGATCGCGGCGGGCGGCGCGCTCGGGAAGCTGGCGGAGAGTTTAGAGGCGAGGTCGCCCCACAGGATCGGGGTCCCCGCGCTGTCCAGAACTTCTCGTATTGGTGCGGTCAGACGAACGTGCATGTGTTCCGGCCCCCCGGTGGCGGTTCCGCTCGGGCGGTGCTCGATCACCACGTATCCGTCGCGTTCGACAGCGAGAGTGGAAGCCAGCAGCATCAGGTGGGGCCGCAGCATCGGGTGCTGCTCGAAACGGTCGATGAGGGCCGTGCTGATTGCCGCGTCAGGTCTGGCGACGGCTTGATGTCCGGTGCCCACGCTCAGCGCGGGCGCAGTGCCTATTCGGGCGGCTGCGACCCCGGCGAACAGACCGAACGGGGTGGCGCGCGTACGAGCCCGCAGCAGATAGCGCAGAACGGCGAGCACGGTACGTCGTACGTCAGGCGATGGTAGTGATCGGCCGGCACAGATCTGTTCCACCCGGCTCGCGAGGTCCGGACTGGCGGCCGTGACGGCCACGGCGAAATCAGTGGCTTGCCAGATCTGTTGCAGCCACGCCCGCCACGACATCGTGTCCGCGGACGCGCTGATGAGATCCGGCCAGACCGTCTGGTGGTCGGGGTGCCACGCAGCCGCCCGGACCAATGCTGCATCAACGTGGCGATACATACGCCCCTCCTGTGGCGGCGCGGTGAGCCGCGCCCATGGGCTGGGCGCGGCCGGGCACCGCGATGAACGCGGGCGGACTATTTACGGGCAGCTCACGCACGCCGTCGCGCACGTGGAGTTGCAGCCGTCGCTCGTCAGGCGGATGAGCTGTTCCGCGGCGGGGCCGCCCTCGACGATGGTGATGTCCAGGTCGAAGCCGGTGAGGTCCTGCTGCTCGGCGGCCGGCTGCGCGGGTGCAGCCGGGCGCTCCATCTGAACGGTCATGCATGCCTCCTTGGGGCAGTGGGTGGTGCGTGGCCCGGGACCCGAGGCGGGTCCCGGGAGTCTTAGTTCCAGGCCACCGTGACGACGCCGTGGCGTCGCAGTACGGCGTCCTGGGGCAGGGGGGTGGGCGCGGGGCCCGGCAGGTACCGGAACGTCGCGGCTCCCCGGTGGCGGTGGTCCTGGGCCCATCGGCGGAGCACCTTCACGTACTCGTCCGCGAGCGCTTCGGCCCGCGGACCGTGGGCGATCACGCCGCTTTCGAAGCCGCCGGTGTCCTCGTTCTCGCGGCGGGTGCGGTAGGCGATGCTGTCCTCGCTCACCAGGGCGGGCACGCCGTACAGGGCAGACGCTTCCACAAGGCCGCTCTCGACAACGTCCTTGCCCGCGTGCAGGCGGGCAACGCGCGACAGGTTGAGCGTGAGATAGAGCTCCAGTTCGTCGGGCAGGTCGTACGCCGCTCCGGACCAGCGCTCCAGCCTGGGGGTGTCCAGGGCCTTGTTCAGTGCCTGGGCGTTGAGTGGCACCCGTACGTCGTCGGTCTGCAAGGCAACGTCCTCCCGCAGCATCGCCTTCCGCTCCTCGGCGGCGCCTTCACCTTGCATGGGCACGAAACGGGCCAGGCCGTACGAACGGCTGACCAGACCGTCACCGTCGCGGTCGAAGGCGATCGAGCGGGTCGTGCCGCACACGGTCAGGGGGACGACGAGGCGGCCCGTCTTTGTGAGCCCGTCGATCCACGACCGGGGGATGTCCCACGCGGCTGCGGTGACGACGATCCGGTCGTATGGGGCGCCGTCGGGGACACCGCTCTCGCCGTCGGCGAGGACCGTCTTCACCTGGGTATATCCGGCGCCGTCCAGGCACAACCGGGCGCGGTCGATGACGTCGCGGTCGATGTCGACGGTGGTGACCTCGCCTTCGCTGCCGACGAGTTCCTGAAGATACGCGGCGTTGACGCCGCCGGAACCGATCTCAAGGATCTTCATGCCGGGCTCGATGCCGGCCTGCTCCAGCATCACGGCCTGAAGGTGGGGCGCGGACATGACGCTGATGTCCAAGCCGTGCTCATCCTTCTTGACTGGCACGGTGCTGTGCAGGTCGTAGGTGAGTTTCAGAGGCGCGTCCGGCGCGAACAGGTGGCGTGGCACTACGGCGAAGGCGGCGGCGACAGGCTCGGACCTGATCCCGTCCTGATCGCGGAGTGCGCGGACCATGTCCGCGCGCAGAACGTCGGGATCGCGGACGGTCGAGTCATCAATGGCAGTCATCCGGTTACCTACTTCTGTCAGGAGGTTGGTGCTTGCGGCGCCCAGCTCGGATTGGGGGTCAGCGAGGACGCTAGCCAGGGCCCCATGTCTCGCGGGCGGATACGCGCCGCCTGGAGGGGCGCCTTCGGAGTTCGGCTGAAAAGCAGTCTCGAAGACCGTCTCTGTACTTCGTCCTCTCGTTCATGCGATCGAGTGTGGGGAGAGGAGGGAGGGGCCTCTCCCCACACGCTTCATCCGGCCCCGAGCCTTCTTCCAGGTCCGGTCGCCGGGTGGTGCACCCGTCCGCCGACGGCGGACGGGCGGTTGAGTGGGCCGGCCGCTGGGTCCTCCACAGAGCCAGCCGGGGCGCGCACGGGCGCCACCTCCACCGAGGTATCGGTCTCGGGTCCTCCGCGCATAGGCACGGACGTCCTCACGACTGGGGAGGAGACCCAAGTTCTTGGGTCAGGCGACGGCGGCGCACTCGGCGGCCAAGATCGCGTTGAATGCCCGGTCCGTACGGTCGCGCGCCTCCTCCTCCCGGAAGCCGCCGAACCTTTTCCAGTAGGCGCGGGCGACGTCACGGTCCATGAGCCACGTCGCCTGTGTCCGCAGCGAGCCCTTGTCGAGCAAGCCGACGCGGAACTTCACGGCCAAGAAGCTGATCAACCGGTTGGCGTGCAGGTGATTCGCGTGCTCGCCGTCGGGCAGTTCACCCCCGGGCGGCGTCCAGACCGCCTGCAACTCGGGGTTGCCTGCCAGCTCTGCGATCCACGCCTGATGCATCTGCGCGGCTTGCAGGGCGTTCTGCCGCCGGCTCTGCCGCTCGAACAGCAAGAGCCCTGCGACTCCGACTGCGGAGGCAACGAGAACGGAATGGGAGGTCTTCATCGAGAACCTTTCGTCGTAACGTGCTGCGCTTGCGGGCGCGCTGAGCGCGCCTGTTCCTCGGTGACCCGCTCGACTGCGCGGTAGAGACCCTGGACGAGGCGGGCGAGATTCTGGGCCCGGTGCCCGGCAGTGCGGGGCGTGCCCGACGGGGGCGAGAGGTAGAGCCGCCGGGAGGCTTCGTTGAGGGTGGCCTGCGCGCTGATTCCGGCGTCCGAGTCCACGGGGATGCTGAGGACCAGCGTGCGCAGGCCGTCCGCGACGATCCGCCCCTTCTCAGTGAACTGCTCGACCATGTCCAGCGCGACATCGACGGCCGGGAGGTCGGGTCCGGCCAGGTCCCAGGCCAGCGCCTTGTCGACGTTCGACAGAACCTCGACCTTGTCCGGCGCGACGGGGGTCAGCGAAGCCATGCGGTCACCTGGTCCGTGGTGAGGATCTCGAACTCCCACGCTCGGGTGATCAGGTGGGTTCGGTTGCGGGCCTGGAGATTCGTAAGCAGTTCGCGGCCGTCGGCGCGCACGTCGGCGACCGGCCGGTGCAGCTCCGCGGCCATCTGAGCGGGGCCCATGCCCCGAGCGATGAGCGGTACGAGGGCCCGCTGTTCGCTCGGCAGGTACAGCGCCTCGGGGTCCAATAAGCACGGTCGGGCGATGGCCTCGATGGCGTACCCGACGGCGACTGCGGCGGGAGTCTCGCTCACGCCGTGGAGCTTGTTCTTCGCGAGTTTGAGGTAACCAGTAGCAGTGCCCTCGCGGATCGTGAGGTCCTGCGCGACCTTGGCGATCGGGTCACCGGCGGCCAGGCCCTGGAGGACCTGTCGTTCCCGCGACGTGAGGACGACCTGCGCGACGCTCCTGGTGGTCACTGCTCTACTCCTCGGCGGGCGTGTGTGATCTGGTGGCATAGCGCGGCAAACCGCAGCTCATCGACGGCCATCAGGTGCTCTATGACGGGGGCCGACCGTCGTCCGTATCGCATCCGGTACAAGGCGGCGACGGTAAGCCCGGCGAGAGCGGCAAGGGCGATGCGACGGTGGCTCCGCACGGTGCTGGGCCGCTTCGGCTCCCCGAGGGGGATGTATGGAGCCGTGTTCTCCCAGCACCGGGCGAGGGGCCGGGCCGCAAGGGGACGCGGCCCGACGTCTTCGAGAGGAGAGCGCGTCATGAGGCGACATCTCCCAACTGGTCGAGGAGGGTGAGGATCGAGCTTGCGAACCGCACGAGGTGACCGTGTACACGGTCGGGGCTTGGTCGCTCGACGCTCAGGTACGCCACGGCGCACAGCTGATCCATCATCCGGGACTGCTGCTCCAGGGGGTACGGCTTGATGAGGAGCGGGACTACCTCCACGAGCTTGGTGGAAGTCGTCCTCAGACGGTCCGCGATGGCTGCACTTCTGCGGAGGGAGAGGCGGACGGCGCCCTCGCCGAGGATGGTCTCCAGGTCGTCGTAGAGCTCGTCAGTGACCGCCTCAGAGGCAAGTGATCGCCGCAGGCCGAAGTGGACTCGGCCCTTCATCGCATCGTCGTTGACGAACGTGCCAGGTAACGGCGAAGCCGTCTCATGGATGACGGCGGTCATCACGATCGCCCCGCGGGTACCCGGAAAACACACCACGTCGTTTCGCCGTCGTCGCTGGCGCCCCAGTCCTGTGCGAAGTGAGCGACCATGAGCAAGCCGCGGCCCGATTCGTCGTCTTCTCCGGCGGGGCGCATCGTGGCCGGGGCCGGATTCCCGTCGGTGACCTCGATCCGCAGCTCATCGGCCGAGTACCGAACTTTGAAAGTGATGTCTCCGAGTGCGTGCTGGACAGCGTTTGTGACCAGCTCCGAGACCGCGACCACGATCTCCTTGGCCAGTTCGCCGGTCACGTTCCAGTACCGCAGGTGTGCCGCCGTGATCCTTCGCATGCGGGCGACGCGGGTCTCGTCAGGGGTGAACGCCACCACGAAGAGGCGGGCGCAGGGCTGTGACAGCAGTTCCGATGCGGCCGTTGTGACGGCTGCTGCGGCAGTCAACGGTGGACCTCCCAGGTGGGCGGTGCGGGGGGCGGGCGCAGTATGGGTCGTCGCGTCGCGCACCACCGCCGGCATTAGGACCGGGGCCTTCACAGTCGCCCCGCATCAGCCGTCGGAGCGACCACCGCCACGAATGCACGGTGCAGCTCGAACCAGCGCAGCTCCTGCTCGTACTCCTCCGGGTGTGGGCTGATCAAACTGGCGGTCGTCACGACGACGCCGTCCGCGTAGCCGGAACGGATCTGCTTCCGTACGAGGCTCCAGCCCGTGCGCAGCTCAGGGTTCGGGCTTCCGTAGGGGTCGGTGAAGATCCGATCTTCGCCGCCGACCTCCCAGGCGTTATGCACCGCGAAGGCGGCGCTCGCCTCCAGGGAGCTGGTGGGCCAGTAGCCGCCGACGGACAGCGCGTAGCGACAGACGCGTGGCACCCTGCCTTTGCCACGGACCTGCGCAACCACATCCCGCAGGTTGTCGCACCGCAATGCAGCGAGCCGTGCGTGAGGCTCGGGCTCGACCCGTAGCTTGTCCGGGTGCCACTTCGCGTCCCGCTGGCGCTCCACGTCCATCCAGTCGGGAGCCCTGCGGGTGGTGATGCTCTGGCGCATTGCTGGCCTCGGCTCTCAGGGGGCAGTGGGGGTGCCGGCGCGGCCTGGCCCCCGAGATTGCGTGGGTGAGCCCCTACGAGGGCCAGACAGCGCACAAGCCAGGGGCGTACGCCCCGAGGGGCCGACGAAGACGACTCTCCGGTTCGGCTTCCAGAACTAGCTTGCTGGGCGCGCTAGTTAACATTCAAGGGAAACCCCGAACGAGCACTAATTGGCATGTGACAGTTAGCGGGCAGGGGGTGTTGCAGAGAGGACAGGCCGTGCCAAACTCCGGACATCTCCCTCTTCCTGACGGACAGATACCTCGATCAGGGGGACAGGAGCTTCGATCTAGTGGACAGCACACCGAAATAAGGGGTCAGGTGGCGGCACGACGGGGACCGACGTATCTGCGGGTCATGCTCGGCAAGGAGCTGCGTGAACTGCGTGAGCGGAAGAAGAAGTACGCTGAGGAGACGACTACACCCGACGGCGGGGTGGACTCCTACACCGCTGAAGCTGTCTCCACGAAGCTGGGCTTCTCTCGATCGAAGCTGAGCCGTGTGGAAGCCGGCGAGATCCCGTTGCCTAAGCTGGCAGACCTCGAAGCGCTGATGGACGAGTACGACGTCATAGAACCCAGTGACCGCGACGTCCTCCTCCAGATGCAGCGCGATTCACTCAAGAGCGAGCCCCTGACGACCTTCAGGAACGTGCTCCCCTCGGGGATGCCGCGCTACCTCGGCCTTGAGCGCGAATCCGTGCGCATCCGGGGCTTCGAGAACAACGTCGTCCACGGCTTGCTCCAGGACGAGAAGTACGCGAGCGCGCTCATGGGCTCCGCCAAGGTCGTGGAGGAGCGAACGACCGACGCGGTAGAGCGAAGCGTGTTGGCTCGGATGGAGCGCAAGAAGCTGCTGGAAGGGGACCGCGAGGTCCACATCATCCTGACCGAGAACACGCTGCGCACGAAGATCGGCAGCCCCGAAGTGATGCGCGCTCAGTATGCGGAGATCATTCGCCTTTGCGAGCAAGACAACGTCGAGGTTCAGATCATCCCCGAAGACCTGTCCACCTACCGTGCCGGTTTCAGCTTCACGGTGTTGGAGTTCGATGAGCTGGACGCCGTCGTCCAGAGCGACGGCTACAGATCCATCACCATGTGGTCGAAGCCCTCCGATGTTGGGCAGTACCAAAGGCAGTTCGATGCCATGGTAAAGGCGGCGCCGGGGCCCTCCCAGACGCCGTCATTCCTGATGGAACTCGAAGAGAAACTATGGAAATGACTGATCACACGAAACCCGTTCCCTCCACGGAGTTCGCGCCGGAAGGGTCGTGGTTCAAGTCGTCGTACAGCGACCAGGGCGGTGGGAACTGCCTGGAGGTTGCCGACCGAGGCGCCGAGGTTGGCGTCCGTGACTCCAAGAACAAAAAGGGCCCTGCCCTGAGCCTCCCCCGCGTCACCTTCATGGCGTTCATCGGCACGGTGAAGTCCGGCGAAGTCGACCTCGGGGTGATCGACTAAACGCTTCGTCCTGCGTCAAACGGAATGTGGTGTGGTCCTCCCCAGGGATTTTGGGGAGGACCACACCACATTCCGTGTTCATGGTGCCGCCCTGGTCACGGAGCCACAAGGGCGCGCGCCGAGCGCACGTGCGAAAGCTGACGTTGTCCCCGTGTTCGGCCCGCCCGACCAGACGGCCGTGTCCGCGACGGAATCCTTGGAACGCCTCAGCAATCAGATCGCTGGGCTCTCTGGTGCCTCCGGTGGGACGGCTTCCATCCCGGCTGTGCTGCGGCTGTAAGCCGACCACTGACGCGATTCTGTCTGGTGCACGTCTTGGTGAGTCTCCTCGGGCCGGACCTCGGCGGTGTCCGGCACCGCGAGCTTCGTGAACACCTGCTCCGCGCGGTCCAGGGTCAGCCGCATGGCGCCGTACCGCCCCACCGAGTATCCCGTGCGATGCCCGTGCAGATGCAGCTCCTCCACGGCCTGCACCCCGGCGCCGACCTCCGGCGCATCATCCGGTGGAACGAAAGCGTGCAATTCTTCCGCCCACTCCCAACCGAGATCGCGAAGAACGGTTCGGACCTCTTCCTGCTCCCACCCGCTCCGTGCCACCAGGCCGCGACGGGGCTCCATGGCGAAGACGATGTCGGGGTTCGTGATCATCACGCCATCTCCCCGACGCGTTCCGTGGACCTCGGTTCGTCGGCATCGCTGGCAGCCTCTTCGGGCCAGGCGGCGAGCTGGAAACGCGCTGGGCGGTCTTCGTGCCGGCCGACCCGGCACTCGTCGCCGGCCTTGCCAAGGGCCTTATTCATCCGCGTGAGAAACCGGTCGTACTGCTCATGCCATATCACGGTCGAGCCCGCGTCCGCGTACGCGTCGGTCCGGGCGAAAGCCAGGGCCGCGATCTCGTATCCCAGGCCCTCGTGCTTCTTCCAGCAGGGCGGGATGACGTCCTGCGGCTGCCAGGCGTATGCCGTGTTCAGCCAACGGCATACCGAGTCGAGCCATGCGGGGATCGACGCGAGCAACTCGGCGGATAGGGAACCGAGATCCCACGGGGAAGGGCCGTCGAGCACGGACTCCTCCGCGCTTCGCTCCGCGATGTACTCCAAGATCAGTGCGGGCGGCTCGGGAAAGGGCTTGAAGTGCGCAAGAGGGTTCGTCATGCGGCAGCCGCTCCCTCTCGGCCAGCCCACGCGGCGGCGTGCGCCGTGGCCTGGTTCTTCTTCGCTGTGGCCTGCCGGGAGCGCTCTGCCTCGTTCGCAGCACGCAGCTCGCGGACGTGACCCTCGATCTCGGCCCATGAGTCCCAGGTCCACATGCCGTCAAGGCGGGTGACGAGAGGCGGGAGGTTGTCCGCGAGCACCAAGGCGTGACCTTCGGGGAGAGACCTGATCTCGTCCCCGCGCAGAACGGGTTCCAACGCCATATGTGTGGCGGTCGAGTGTCCGCCGCGGTCGCCCCCGCTCGTGGTCTTCGTGGTGCGCTCCCGCTCGACCTGCCCGCACAGGTCGGACATGTCCTTGAGGAAGTCGGGGTCCTTGGCTCCGCCGAAGACGACGACGTGATTGGTGAACGACGCCAGCTCGTTCGCTGTGTCCTCACCGAAGCGGGCGCGGGCCGACGCCCAGCCTTGGAGGCCGTAGATCACTGTGATGCCTCGGCCCCGGCCGTCAGCGACGCGCTGACGAAGCGAGGGGATCGGCGCGATGTTCGGCGCCTCGTCCAAGGCGGCCAGCAGGGCCGGATCGAGCCGCCCCGCCGGGGACGCGATGGCGTGAGCCTCGGCGATGTCTAGCAGGTCCTCGGCTATCGCCGTGGTCAACGGAGAGACGGTGTTCACCTCCGAGTCCTTGCCGAGAAGGTAGATGGTGCCTTCTGCGTCAAGGAACTCGTGGAAGTCCGTAGGCTCCTCCCCGTCCCCTTGCAGAGCACGGATGACCGACTGGTGCATGAGGGGTTCAAGGGCCGCGTCGAGGGTCGAGGCGGTGTTGCCGACGGTACGGCTGTCGCCCGTGGTGGCCGTACGGAGCATGTCCGCCCAGCCGGGGCCGGCGCCGGGGTGGGCGTTGAGGATGCCGACCGGCGCGGGGTCGGTCAGCTTGCGCGCCCACTTCAGCACCCAGTCCAGGTTCGCGCCGTCGAGAGCTGCGGCGTGGAGGAACGCGGCGAGGATCTTTGCCGCCTGGCCCTTGTAGAAGGCGCTGCCCTCGCTGGACTGTGCCGCGGACCCGGGGGTCCGGGAACCGGCGACGAACGCCTTGGCCCTCATCATCGCGACTTCGGTTTCGGACGCGCCCGTGATCGGCGTCCAACGGAACTTGGGCAGCGAGGGGGCGATGTTCTGCGGGTCGAAGACCATGACCGGCCGACCATCACGCCGCCGCGCATCGAGGGTCAGTTCCACCAGGTCGGGCTTGGTCGAGGTGGCGAGGACCGGACCGGCCCAGTTACGGATGGTCGGAGCGAAGAACCGCAGCGTCTTTCCGCTGCCCATGGGGCCGATGACCCGGCATGCCTTGTCGGCGCGGGACCACAGCTCTACGCCTTTCGGGCGTTGCGAGGTGCCCAGCGAATAGCCGAAGTCGTGTGGATCGAGGGGCTGGTGGCGCATGACGTGCTCCGAAGCGAGGTGGGGTGAGGGGCGGGTCAGGAACCGGCGGAGCGGTTCTTCGCGAGGCTCACCGCTGGCGTGCGGGCGGGGTGGTCTTCACCGCGGGTAAGGGACGGGCGGATCTCCGTGGCCTTGAGGATCGCCTTGGCCGACATCTGGCGTTTGAGCTGGGATTTCGCGGCGAATCCGGCGTTGCGTCGCCCCCGGTTCGTCAGGACCCAGATCGTCATCAGGGCCACGGCGCACACACCGGTCAGGGCGTACAGGGCCAGGGAGATCGCGCTCGGCATGAACTCCATTACTCGGCCCTCCGCGCGACCCGGGCCGCGAGGTAGCGCATGCGCCGGCCGCAGAGACGGGAAGGCGACGCGTCGGGTCCGGCACAGCGCGGCGGGGCCGTGTGGAAGGCGCTGTGGAGGTCTTCCGCCGCCCGCCAGATGTGTGTGACGGCCATGCGAACACGGCCACCGGCAGCGGAGTAGTCGCCGTGGTCCAGCACGGTGGCCAGCGCCTTCGTGCGACGGGCGAGGTCGAGGGCATCGGCGTGCAGCTGGTCGATGTCCTGCCGCACCGCGTGCTCGTCGGCCCGGAGCGTGGTCTCGTCGGTGGTGATGGTCATGGAGGCTGCGCGCTCCGAATCTGCGTGGAAGGGGTCGGCGGCGGAGAGGTGGCGGGACCTGGTCATTTGGCTTCCGGGGAAGTGCTGGTGAGGTCCGTCATCGAGCCGGAGGAGAAACAGAGGTGCTGCTCGGCTTCGACCAGGAGATGCTGGACGCCGGGGTAGATGATCTCTCCGACCTTCCAAAGCGCGATCCCGCGCCGCAGGCGCATGATGTGTTCCGCCGTCCAGGACGGGAGCCCGAGCCGGGCTACCGTCGCTTCGGCCTCGGATTTCTTCTGGGAGTAGATGACGATGGTGTCCGCCATCTTCAGAGCGGCTTGGGTCTCCGGGCTGTCATCGATGTCCGACAGGTGGTGGACGATGAAGATGCAGCTCAGCCCATAGCCACGAGCGAATTTGAGGAACTTCTCCAGCAGTGAAGCGAGCTGGGGAGTCCCGAGGATGTGCCACGCTTCTTCGCAGACGAGGATGCGCTTGCGCTGGGTGTAGCGACGGCAGCGTGATTCCGGGTTCGGCCCGAGTTCCCAGGCACCGGAGTTCGCGTCGACCACGACGCGTTCGTGCTGGCTGGGCTCCGTCCCGCACTCGCACAGCGGGCGCAGCCACACCTCTTCGAGGAAGACTGAGATCACGGCGACGAGGATCGTCATGGCGACGCCGCCGCTCGGCACCTTCGTGAGGTCGAAGACGATCATGTCGGCGTCGAGGTCCACGCCGAGGCTGGTCGGTCCGTCGAGCATTCCGGTGAGGTCGCCGGTCGCGTCCTGCTCGCTGCCGCAGAGCCGGTCCAGCACGTAGGACGCTTCCAGGCCATCACCGAGGAGTTCGTCCCGCGTCCGCTGTTTGGCCGTCGCGTCGGATTCCTCCGGGGACCGGAGCGCGGCGGCGACGTCCGCCAGGACTGGCGTGCGGCCGAGGTCGGCCGCACGCTGGTGGGCCCGGCGGATTGCGATGCGCAGTGCGGAGCCGGCGAACTCATCCAAAGGTTTCCCGAGCCCGAGTTCGACGATCGTCCGTACCAGTTCGATCTGCCGTTTGCCCGCGATGGCGGGGTCCATCGGGTTGATGCAGGAGGCACCGCGCCCGCCGCCGGGGGCGAACTTCACCGGTGCCTTTCCGGTCAGCGAGCGGCCGAGGGCGGCCCACTCGCCTTCTTCCCTCTCCTTCTGCTCTTTGGTGTCGAGCACGACCACCTGACGGCCGAGCCGGATCTGTCGCGCGGTGTAGGTCTTGGTGAGTGCCGACTTTCCCCGGCCGGTGTCACCCATGACGATCATGTTCCCGCCGGGCAGGCCGTCACCGAACGCCGAGAAGGGGCAGTAGATGAACGCCTTGCCGCTATACAGCTCCCGGCCGATGATCGCGCCCGCTGTCCCAAGCGTCGGCGGCGCGATGGGGAGGTACAGGGCCTGGCTGGTGGTCGTCTCCGTGTAGAGCGGGCGGCGCACCGTCTGGTGCATCGGGGACAGCGGAGCGAGGTCGAGCAGGTCAGTCACTTGATGCCTCCGGCGAGGGGGAGGGTGGTGGAGAAGGCTCGCGCGTGTTCGAGGTCGAGCCATTCGATCCGGAGGTGGGCGTTGCGGGCACGGGAAGCGGTCGTGCGCTTCGTGCGCTCCAGCTCCTCGGCGCTGCGCGAGGAGATGGTGATGTAGCCGACGACGGCGGACCCGGCCGCACCCGACGAGGCCAGGGCCATGCCTCGCGAACCGGTGGCGCTAGCCGCGATCTGATCGCGGGGGTCGATGTTCTTGCCGCGCTGACGGTCCCGGTGCATCTCGGCCTGGTTGTTCGTGTCCTCCGCGAGCATTCGTTCCACTGCCTTGTCGTTCGGCTCAAGCTGCTGGGTGATCGAGATGGTGCGGATCACGTCGGGCATGCCGATCAGCAAGGGCGACAAGAATTCCGGGCCGACGGGCGTGGTGGGCCATCCGACGACGGCCGCCGTGGCGTGGAACCAGCTTTCGATGGACCCTGCGGCGCGGGTGGCGACGTGCGCTCCGTGGCGGACATCGACGTTGCGGGGGAAGGCGTGCGCCTGCGGAAGGCCGGTGTCCCAGATGGCGTGGTCCGGGTCGTAGCTGTTACGGATGAACGCGGTCATCCGGCCCTCGTCCAGAGGTGCGATCACCGACAGGTCGGCGTCCTCCGCGCGGGACCACAGTTCTCCCAGGTACGCGGCCATCGCGGCGGCGACCCCTTCGTCACCGGTGCCCCGGGCAGCGCCTTCGGCCGCCAGGTCGCGGGTGAAGCGCGCGTGGATGGTGATGTAGTAGCGGTGCTCCTCCGCCGAGGTGGACACGGCGTTGGCGAGCACGTCGTACGAGTCCTTCAGCCACTGCGGAGCGTCAGCCGTTGCCGCCGACTCGTCGCGCTGTGCGATGAACCGCTGATGGGCGTAGGGGTCGGACTTCATCTGCCGGGCGAGGACCTGAATCCGCTTGACCGGGTGTTCCTCAACGTTGCCGAAGGCATCGAGGAGTTCGCCCCAGCGCTCCAGGGCGACAATCTGTTCCCCGACTTCCTTGCCGCCCAGGCCGGGGGAGGCGATTTCCAGTGTGGCTGTGACGCAGCCGGCCTCCGGCTGGAGGACGACGACGGCCTGCTGACCGCGGACCGTGACCGGCACCCACGTCATGCCCGCGATGCCCTCCGGCTCCGCGAGGGCTGCATCCGGCGGGGTGCCGTCGCTGCCCACGCCGGCCTCGAAGGCCGGAGAGACCCACACGCCGCCGGTACGGCGAAGTGCCTGGCGGTGGTAGCGGTTGATCCTCCACCAGCGGTAGAGCGTGCGCCGCTGGGACGTGCCCTTCGGCCGGTACGGGGCGTACACGATCACGAGGGCGAGCAGGATCGGCACGACGAGGCACGTCGCCGCGATGGCCGTCACGCCGCTGAAGAGGTAGCCGAACAGGATGCCGGTGGCCGCACCGCCACCGAGAACGACCTGTTCGCCGAGGTCGCGGCGGCCCACCAGGCCCGTGGGGCGGTGCTTTCCGAACTGATACGTACGAGTCGACATGGGTCACTGATCCTTGGTGGGGGTCGGCCGACCGGGTGTCTGGCCGCCCGACGGCCGCGACGGCGGCGTGGGCGTGACCGAGGGCCCGGAGCCCGAGGTGGTTCCTGATGCGGAGGAGGGGGAGGAAGTCGTCGGTGCCGGAGAGGGCGCCGCCGCGGGAGCCTGCGATGAGGGCGGCTGTGCCGTACTCGGTGCTCCGCTGGTGCCAGGTGGACGCCCGGACGCTGCGTGGCTGCCGGCAGAGGACGAGTCCGGAGGCGAGCTGACGACCGGGCTGGAGGTCGCTCCCTCCGGGCGAGCAGCGGCCGGTGCGCCGGACGATCCGGCGTGGTCGTCGTTCCCCTGCTGGCTCTGGGGCTGTTCCGAGTCACCGCCGTTGGCGGCGTCGGCGCCCTGCATGCCGGGGGAACTCGTGGCCTTGTTCTTCGCCATGTCGACGCCGGCCTTGGCCACGGCCACCCCTACGGCGACCGGCCCGGCCACGGCCGTGCCGCCGCCCATCTTTGCCCCAGCGCTGCCCGCTGTCTTCGCGCTGCCGCCGACCAAGGAGTCCTGCACATGGCTGTTGATGGCGCGGTTCGCGTGCTGGCTAGGACCGTCGATCGCTGCCGCCGGGCCAGAGGACTGGGCGGTCTTCCGGTCGTGGTGGAGCTGGGCCATCTCGTCGCCGAAGGCGGGCACCCACTTGTAGAGCGTGGCGCTCGCGAAGACGGCAAGCAGGAGGATCAGCGCACCGACCAGCGTCTTGGAGACCGCGTCGGACATGCTGCCGGAGGTGTCGCTGAGGATCGCTCCGCCGAGGCCGAGCAAGGCGAAGAGCACGGGCTTGCTCAGGCCGATCGCGAAGAGGGCGCCGAACCACTTCTTGCTCTTGCCCCACAGATCGCGGTCGACGAGACCGGCGTTCACGATGGGGCCGAGCGCGACGGCCACGTAGATGGCCGCGCTACGGATCAGCAACTCGATCCACATCAGCAGAGCACCGAACATCATGATCAGGTTGACGACCAACAGCTGACCTGGGCCCTCCGTGGGGTTCGCTGCCATCACCTTGAGGATGTTCTCCAGGAAGGGCTTGAAGTTCGCTGTCGCGTACGGCTCGAACACGGCCGTGACTTCGTCAATCGCTTTCATCAGCAGGGCAATCGCACCCGGCGTCATCGCGTTGACGACGAACTGAAGGAGCAGGAAGCCGACCGCTTCGGACACCGCCGTGGTCACGGCGACGCCGCGAACTGCCCGCTTGGCTACGGCGATCAGCCACAGGGCCACGGTGAGCAGGCTGGAGGCCGCGAAGATGATCGCGTACTGCTTCAGGAAGCCAGCCGACGTGAGGTCGATCTTCGTCGTGTTCTGGATCAGCTCCAACATCTTCCTCAAGAACCAAATATTGGCCTCGGTGAGTTTCTGGAGCAGGAAGCCCAGGGGGTCCTTGACGAAGTCGATCGCTGCCTTCGCCTCGCACACCATCGGGATGTAGCAGAACGGGTTGGCGACCGCGGACGGGACCAAGAGGAAGCCGATGATCAGGTTGACCATGGCCACCGTCTGAAGGCGCCGCCTCCAGCGGCCGGGGGTGCCCCGCTCGATGGTCAGCAGACCGGGAGCGTCGTCACGCAGTCGCAGGCGCATTGCTGGCACCCCCCACGTCCGCGAAGCTGTCGGCCGGGTCTGCCTCCTGCATGGTGGGCGGCGACGGCACGAGCGGTTCGGACGGCGTGACGGCCGTCGTCTTCCAGGTGCCGTCCTCCCAGACCAGGTCCACGGTCATCCGGAGGAAGGCGACCTGCGGGCGCTGTGTCTCGTCCTTGCCCGCGACCCCGCCCACCGACGCGGTCCACAGTTCGATGCTCGCGGCCTGGTCGGAGTAGGAGATGGCGCGGGTGGCCAGAGCCGCCGTACGCGTGATCAGTTCACTGCCGTCAGCCGCCTTGCCGTCGGCACCGACCCCGCGGTTCTCCACGACGAGCCGGGCCGTCGAGTCCGTATCCGAGGTGACCGAGTGCAGCACGCTCGGTGCTGCGGTGGCCTTCAGCATCCGGTGCCGCCAGTCCTCATCGGTGAAGAACCGGGGGTCGCCGTAGAGCATGGTGGCGCTGACAGCGGCGGCGCGGGCGCCGTGCTCGTCGCGTCCGTACCCCGCCGGGAACCCGTTCTGGCCGGCCGCACCGCTCAGAACGGGGTCTTCTGCAGCGGTCGGCACGTAGCCGGAGAAGTCCCGCGCGACGTTGGACGCCTGGCGCGCGTCAACCGGGGCGACCAGTCCGGTCGTGCTGGCGCTGGACCTCACCTTCCAGTCGTTGGACTCCCACGTGAGCGTGACCGTCACCGACTCGAAGCCCACCTTCGGCGCCGCGTGCCCGGCCGCGCTGCCGCGGACCGTCGTCGTCCACAGCCGGACCATGGCCCCGTGGGCGTCGAAGCCCAGAACGTGAGCGGAGAGCACACCGGTACGGGCGATGGCCTGCCCGGCAGAGACCTTGGAGTTGTCGCCCCGGAGGGCATCGGCTGCCTGAGCGGCGGCCAGGTCGGCCTTCTTCTCTGCGGACTCGGCGCCACCCTGGGTGGCCATGACCGACACGGCGCGATGCCGGGCGTCCTTGTCCGTGAGGAAGCCAGCACTTCCGCTGACCGTGGTGTAGTTGGCCGCTGCCGCCTTCGCGCCAGCCTGCGTGTGCGGGTAGCCCACCGGGACGCCGTGCACCACGTGTCCACGCTCTCCGCTCGCCTGCGGGGCCGAGTGGGCGGGCGATGACGCCGAGGGGCCAGGGTCGGACGGGTTGCCCGTGGCGAGGCTCACGAACACCCCGGCCACGGTTACGACGGCGGCCCCACCGGCAGCGATGCCCCAGAGCTTCGCCGACGGCCGCTGTGCTCCGGCCGACGCGGAGGAATCGTTCCTCCTACGGAATCGGGAAGCCATGGGTCACACACCCATGCCGTACGTGATGCCGAAGATGGTGCCGAAGGAAGCCACGAGGAAGACGCACGCCAGGCCGCCGACCATCATGCCCTTGCCGCGCGAGCTGTCCATCGTGCTGTGGCCCTCACCGAACCAGCCCTTCGACTTGCCGACGCCCGCGAGGAACGCGCCGGCCCCGACCGCGAGGACGACGGCGGCGACGACGCCGAGGATCACCTTCACGGTGCCGCCGAGCTGCCCGAAGGGGCCCCAGTCCGGCTTCACACCGGACACGACGTCAGCTCCGGCGGCGAGGGTCGTGTGCAGGGAAGGATCAGCAGCGGCAGACAGAAGGTTGTACATTTTCAGTCCCTTAGTGCTTTATATGGTGAATTGGATGTTTTGTGGTGATTAGCCGACGTGCCGCATCGCGATGATCTGCGGTGTCCAGTAGCTGAGCGGCTTGATCCGCACCTGGGCTCCTGTGTGCGGGGCGTCGATGACCTGGCCGTCGCCGATGTACATGCCGACGTGCTCGGGCCCCGCGCTGCCGGGGACGCTGAACAGCAGGTCACCCGGGGCGAGTTGGGAAACGCTCTTGACCGCAGTTCCGGCGTGTACCTGGTCGTAGGTGACGCGGGGAAGGTTCACGCCGGCCGAGGCCCAGGCCATCTTGGTGAGGGAGGAGCAGTCGCATCCGCCCTGGCCCTTGTAGGGCGAGACGCAGTCGCCGCCCCACTGGTACCAAGTCCCCAGAGCCGTCTTCGCGGCGGAGATGGCGCGAGCAGCACCCTTGCCCGCAGGCGCGTCGGGATTCACCGCCGCCGCCCACTTCGCGGCCAGTTCGCGGATCTCCTTCACGTAGCCGCGTGTCTCGGCGTACGGCGGGACGCCGCCGTACTTGATCACAGCCGGTCCACCCGCGTTGTACGCGGCGAGCATGTTGTCCGTGGAGTCCCCCGGCACACCCTTGACCTCTGTGGCCAAGGTGCAGTCGTACTTCGCCTGCGCCGCGATGGCGTCGGCCGGGTTGCGGATGTCCTTGATGCCGTCGCCGTCGCCGTCCACACCGTGCACAGCCCAGGTCGCGGGCATGAACTGAGCGATTCCGAGAGCCCCCACAGGGCTGGTCGCGCCGGGGTCGAATTTTGACTCGGTGTAGAGCTGAGCCGCCAGGAGCGAGGCCGTGACCTGCGGACACTCGCCCGCGTGCTTGTTGATGAGCTCCCGGACCCAGCCGGGAACAGGAGCGTCCGTCGTGATGCCGCCGCCCGGACCGGCCTCCTGCGCGGAAGCGCTGTCCGCCCCACCGAAGGTGGTCAGCAGAGCGACACCCGATATGGCCGCTGCCGTGAAAAGTCCCAGTCCAGCTTGTGTTCCCTTGTTCATGGCGCCCCGTCACGCCCAGGGCATGGCGGTGACGCGCCAGCCCTGGGAGGTGTGCTCCAGGCGCAGGGCGAGTTGTTCGTTGCTGTGCCGTTCCTCCCCGGACTGCGGGGTGGTCGTGAGGTTGTAGCCCACGCGAATCAGGGCGGAGGACTGCGTCACGGCCGGTGCGCCGTCGGGGACCACGACAGAGGTGATCCTGACCGACTGGCGGGCCTTCTCGGCCCGCAGTGCGGCCCAGGAGGCATCCTGGCTCGGCCGCTGCTGGCCCAGGATGCTCACCAACTCACCCGCTGCGAGCTTGGCCGCGCGAGCGCCGGCATCGGCGTACGAGCCGTCCTTGCCGTCACGGGCATCGTGTTCGGCGTAGGCCGTGGTGAACGTCCGCGCGGTGCTCTCAACGTCCTTCGGCAGGGCGGTGCTTGGCGGCGACGCCGGGCCTTCCGTGCTCGGAGTGGACGTCGCGGGGATGCCCGCCGAGACGGAGTGAGGTTGCACGGTCGCGGTCTTGGGCGGGCCGTCGGTCGAGCTGGAGCAGCCGGTCGACAGCGCGGCCAGAGAGCCGACGACGCTGATTGCGGTAGATATACGTATGAAAGGGCTGGATCGAGGCATGCGGGAACCACAACCTTGGTGCAGGGGGTTTTGAGAGATCGGGTGTTGCGGTCCCGTGGAGGTGCGAGACCGCAACACCCCTTCGCAGGGGAGGGGGGACTCGCCCTGCGGGCTGTTACCGGCGACTGCCGGAGTATCAGAGGAATGGATCAGGGCCCGTGCGGCGGCTAGCCGTGGTGCTCCTTGAGTGCGGGAGCGCTGGGCGGACCTGTTTGTTGTCGATCCTTATGTCCGTACGGGATATCAACCCGTGGCGCAGCGCAGAGGAATGGGTTCGTGGCTGAAGCCGACAACACTCATATCAAGGCCATCAGCCCTCTCTCAGAAAAGGGGGAGATTCGATAAGCGAATCCCCATTGGCCAGGAAGTGCCGTGTGGCGTTGGCCGTGCCCAAATCCTCGCAGGGGTCTGCGGACAACTCGAATCAGCAAAAAAGTCGGAACCTAATTCTAGGAATTAGGTTCCGACTTCTGCGATAGGGGCGAGGTTTCAGATGGTTTGGCTCTACAGGGAGGCGTGGCGCAGGTGCTCGATGGCAACGCCGAGCCAGGGCGCAGCCGGGCCGGCGAGAAGCAGCGGGGCACACACGGTGTACGAGAGCACGACTTCGGCGTGTCCCGCCGTGACCGCCGACAGGAGAGAGTGGTCGAACGGCAGCCAGGTCGGCGAACCAGATGGCCTAAGTCGCACTCCGATGGAGGTCAGGACCAAGCGAGCCGGGGTGTGGTCACGCCACTGCGGTTCAGCGACAGCTTCCGCCTCTCGGTGCCGCCGGGCGTCGAGCTGGGGGTTGGGTACCCACCGCCGGCCGAACGTGGGGTGGTCCTCGAAGTACCCGGCCGATCGCGGAGACACGACGTCGGTTCCGTAGAACCGGGCGGCTGAACACATCACGTCCGCAAGGGCGAGCTCGCCCTCAGCCATGGGGAGGTCAGCCACCTGGACCGGTGCAAGTTCGCCACCGTTCTGGAGGTAAAGCGCGAGCGCGGACGCTGCTTGCACGCCATCGGGGCGGACAGTGTCCTCCGCCCGGCTCTGTCGGCGTCGCCACATGGTCTTTCCCTTCTGATCAAGCGGACCGTTCACGGCCCGCGGCGAGAGGCCACAGCGGCCGTGAGCCACCTATGAGATGAGATCACCACAGGGCGCTGGAGGAACCGGCGGGAACCTTCGCGGCCTCGTCCTCCTCTTCCTTCAGCCGGACCAGGAGGACGCCCAAGCGGTCGTTGCTGATCGGCTGCTGTGCGCGGACGGCCTCCTTGACCGCGTCACGACTGATCCGTCCGGCCTGCTCGGAAGCGGCCCGTGCGATCGGCAGCAGGTCCTCCAGCCACTCGTCACCGGCCTCCCGGTCCTGCGGGAAATCGGCGTCGTCCGGGACGGGCGATTCTTCGCCGTCCGCACGGGCGCGGACCGTCTCCGGGACCGAGGACCCGGCAGTCGTGGGGGGCGGCGTCGCTGCACCGCTGTCCGCGAGGACGGCGGGCAGTCCGTCCGCCTTGTCCCGCTCCTCCTCCGTGCGGTCCGCCGCCGCGGACGGACACGCACTCGGATCATTCGAAGGAGACTCGCCGCTCTGAACGGTCCCGTGTTTCCGCAGGTCAACGACGGCACCAGCAGCGCTGTCCGCCGCGGACGGACGAGCCGCGATGCTTGGCATTCCAGTTGTCGTCGTGACCTCCAGCGGACGAGGCTCCGGCGCGACGGCGCTGCTGTCAAGCGGCGGCACGTCTTGGCGGACCGGTCCCGGACCGTTGTCTGCACCGTCCCGGACCGACAGTTCGGCGGTCCGCGCCATCAGGATGTACAGGTGCACGGAGCCCGCCAGTGCCAGCGGCGCGAGCGTCGACAGCACACCGACGACACTGTCCGTGAGGTGCAGCGCGGACCGTCCGGCCTGCGGACCGTGGTTCAGCGTGATGGCGTGCAGGGCGTTCGCCCCGAGGCTCGCCCCGGTGGCAGCGAGGAAGAGGAACCAGGCGTACAGCCGGGCGCCGAAGGGTCTGTGACGCAGGAGCACGATCGCTCGCACGCCGTACGCAATAAACCCGTCGATGAACACCGGGAACAGGTAGCTCAGCGTTTCCCGCGCGTGGATCGCGATGGCGATCTGCCGTAGCGCGTCATAGGAGAACGCGAAGCCGGCCGCGCCGAGCAGGATGATCGCTGTGCGGTCCCAGGCAGTCATTCCGCGCAGGCTGAATGCGCTCTGCGGTTCTGTCTCCGTCGGTCCTATGGGTTTGCGAGGCATCAGAGGTTGCCTCCGTTGCGCGTGTCGATGGACTGCCAGGCCGGGGTCTGAGAGAGCAACTGCCCGAGCTGATCCAGAGACGTCACCTCGTGCACGTGCTGACTGGGGCAGCTCGCGCACGACACCCGCAGCAAGATGCGTTCCACGCCGTCCTGATCGGTGTAGTACAGCTCCAGATGCTGACCCCCGACGGTGTCGAGCGACGCGAACGCCTGGAGGTGTTCCTCGAAGGAGAGAAGCCCCAGCACCTCCCAGGTGAGCGTGACCGCTTCGGCGCCCAGGAGATGGCGCGCGTACTTCGACGCCGCGGTGGTGGACCTCGGCCCCCAGGTACGGAAGGCGTTTTCCCGAGCGGCAGTGCGCCGCTCCTCGGCCGCCATGAGGCGCTTGGCCGCAGCGACCATGATCGGGTGACTCATCGGGTGCCTTCCAGGAAGTAACGCGTGCGGATCGTGTCGCCGGCGCCGGATTCGTTGGCGATGTGGAGGAGGACGTCCGCGTGACACGGCGCATCGAGAGGGCATGTGCACATCAGGTCGAAGCCGCGTAGTGCTCGGGCGAACCGGTCGGCGTAGCAGCGGCCCACCGGTCCCCGGAGCGTGGCGGCGAAGAGGTCCACCGCCTCCGCCGCGTCCATCGGCGGGCCGAGCGGGGACGGACCGCGGTCCCCTGCCCTGAACGGATTCGCGTATCGGCTGCGGGGCCCCACGTATGCACAGGCTGTGGACAACGCTGCGGCGTCTTGGAACGCTCCGTGAAGACGGACGGGCATCAAGCCGCCCTCCCGCCGCGCCGCCGGTCAGCGCCGATCATCGGCACGAGGCTGGTCACCATCTCGGCCAGCCGACTCGCCACCCGAGCACCGACGAAGTCGGTCAGGTCCGGCCCGTTCTCATCGCGGGCGGGAAGGTTGGACGTGATGACCGTCGGCAGGCAGTGGTTGTACCTGTAGTTGATGAGCCGGTACGTCACCTCCTCGGTCCACTCCGACCCCTTCGCTGTACCGAGGTCATCGAGCAGTAGGTACTGCACCTCGCTGAGCCGCCGCAGCTCTCGTTCCGCAGCACCCATGATCTGTGAAGGCCGCAGGTTGCCGTACATGTCTGCGCTGTTCATGGTGATCAGCTCGAACCGGTCCGGACCGCCGGCCGCGATCCTCCGCAGGGCTCCGTAGGCTTGGTGGGTCTTGCCCGTACCCGTGAGGCCGGTGAGGAGCAGAGCGCCAGCGGCAGCGTTGTCCGAGAGAGCGCGATCGGCCCAAGCGGTGACCTCCGGAAGCGTCGCCTCGGCGTCGCGGAACCGAGGAGGGGTCGCGGTACGCCAACGATTCAGCGCGTACTCGGCACGAGCACGGCGGTGCCACTCGCGGTCACCCGGGTTCTCCTCCGGCGACTCGTCGGCAAGGCTCTCGGGCACGACCTGAATTCCTTTCGCAGCGAGTATTCGTTCCAGGGCATGCATTGATCCGGCGCTGCCCGCGCGTTCTGGCTCTGCCATGATCAAAATCCGTTCTGGTAAGCGCTGGGCTCGGCTGTGTTCTGAAATGGCACCCAGCCTCCGGGCTGCCGCCGCAGGGGAACGACGTTGCCTTGGGGTACTGCTGCGGGGGTGTGTGACGGGAGATCCGCCCAGATACGGAGCAGGTAGCGAGCGGACTGGGGCGGCCGGTCGGCGTT
Organism: Streptomyces sp. ISL-87; assembly: GCF_018614095.1. GTDB lineage: Bacteria > Actinomycetota > Actinomycetes > Streptomycetales > Streptomycetaceae > Streptomyces. The sequence continues at coordinate 41,538 of NZ_JAGGOY010000016.1, forward strand.
CCAACGCCGCGCCACCATCTCAACCAACCGTGCATGCCCCCAGCGAGCCGCGAGAGCTGTTACCCGATCCCATTCCGATTCGGTCAGCCGCCAGCCGACGAGCATTCCGGCGCCGGTTATCGCTGTTACCAGCTCTTTGGCACCATCCGGAACCTCGACCGAATCTTGGCCAGTCGCCTTGTTTTGTCGGCTCGACCCAAGCAAGCTAGCTTGCTTCTTGGTGGTGGTAATACTCCCGTAGGGAGTATTACCACCACGCGTACGCGAGGAAGAAACTTCCGACTCGCTACGCAGAGACTTCCCACTTGCGGCCGCCGAAGGGTCATTCTGGGAAGAGACGTCCTGGAACCTTGTTCCCTCTTCCGGAAGTTCCGGAGACGGAGTAGGAAGGTCTGCGCTCGAGTCAGCCGGAGTCTCGGCTCCCTGATCAAAAAGGAGGATTGAGTAGCTGTTGGGGTTGGAAGCACCCCCACCGCGCTCGTGGCTGAGTTCACCGAGCATCGCCAACTCTCCGAGGCACTTCGTTATCGAGCGGGCGGTGAGGCGGGTGAGGCGGGATATCTCTTCCAGGGTCAGCGTAGCCTTGCCCATATCATCGGCCTCACGGGCGAGTGCGAGCATGACGAGACGCGAGCCCCTGCACGACTTGGAATCTGACCAGACCAATTCGGTGGCTATGTCGCTCATCAGTCGCTCCCGTCAGATATCGCTATACGCCGGGTGAGCGCAAGACCAAAAGAGTGATCATCCTCCGGGACGTACCCGTTCTGATGCGGCTCTGGAGCGAGATGCAGCGTCCCGGTGGGCAGATAGAAATCGTGTGCGCGGCGCCAATCAGCGGCGTCGCCGAAATTCCGCCTGATCATGCGTGCCACTCTTTCTTCGGTCTGGCGGTCGATAAGCATGCGGTAGAAGTCCGATTCGAAGAGGTGGGTAACAGCCCGGCGCTCTGGAAAGACACGGGCCAGCACTGCCGTGGGGGCTATTTCGCGGATGGCGTCACCGAGATTGAGGCACGGCGAAGCGGCGGAGTCGTTCTGAAGCATGGGGAAGCTCCCGGAGCCGCAAAATTTCTTGTGAGAAGAATCGATTCTTCTTAGCGGTGCGTCAGGCGGCGTCAGCGCTGTAAGCAGGCTGAGGCGCGGCCGGCGTCGACTGGGACTTCTTCCGGTGGCGTCGCGCGAGTTTCAAGAGGTATTCGTGCGTAACGCCGAGCCCCCGAGCGACAGCGGCAGGTTCCGATGGGTCCGCCGCGAATCGAGCGATTACCGCCTCCCGCTCGACCTTGCTCAGCGCTGCGGTAGAGCCCTGAAGGGCGCCCTGGACGGCCTCTTCGTTCGCCCGCTGCTGCCAGGCGGTGCGGATCGTCGACCGCTCCGAGGCGAGGAGTCCAGCCCGTATGCCGAACTCGTCGTCGTCCCTGAGCGATTCGACCAGACACCGGGCAGCCACAGCCAGCGGGCATGATGCGCAGAGATTACGTGGCCGATTCAGTGAGATACCCAGCTTGTCTTTCACGATCTCGGGATCTTCTCGCGGACCATCCCCGAGGGGGACGAAGATGTCAATGTCTTGGTTGGCGCAACGGGCCTCTTCAGCCCAATGTTTCCCCGGGGCTTTCCTTGACTCCTCGATGAGAGGAGACCAATCCCCTTGATATGCAGCCTTAATGAGGCTGTATATTTCAGTGCTCATTTCGTCTCACGATGTTCACGGCGCTAAGCGCGGTTACGCGCACCGAGCGCAAGAGGAGAGTCAGAAACGCTTGCGTGAGCGCTTGGAGGGCTGAAGCGACATGAGTGCCGACTCGCTCTCCTTTGCGTCCGTCCCGCCCGGGTTTACGGCGTGCATGTCGGAAATCGCGCGGAGGTCTTCCTCTGCGAATTGCACGAACTTTCCGAACTTCCGGTGAGGGAGCGTAGAGATTCGCTCGCGCAGCCACTTTTCCGGGATGTTCAGCCGCTCGGCCGCTTCGCTGTATCCGATGTGGAGACGGTTATCGCGACGCTCTGACGGGCGGTTGCTCAGCAACGCGTCCATGCCACCGACCTGTGCGAGCAGGTTCATCACGGCGGCGAGCCCCTGCAATTCGGTGGGCCCGAGGGCGGCCGGTCCTGTGGTCGCCGGTGCCACGGCTGACATCATGCTTCCAGCCTGTGCAGCTGGGCCGTCCGCAGGTCGAATGCCTGGCCTCCTGTGGCCGCCCATCCGGCGTGAGGGAACGAGCGGATGATCCACCGCGCGATCGTCAGGGCCTTGGCCCGGGGAACGCGAAGGGTGTGTCCGCGGTCGGTCACGGCGGTGAGTCCCAGGTGGGGCCAGAGGGTCCGGGGACCCTGGAGGCGAACCTGTACGACGGCGGCTCCGGGCAGCATGGATGTCAGCTGTGCGGCCAGCCGCTCAGCCGGTCCCCAAGTGATATCCGGCTTCGGGTTGCAGTCCGTAGTAGGGGACATGCGACACTCCTCTATGTGGTACGCCGCTCCGTTAGTGCCGTGCTAGGGACACGGAGTGGCTGTGCGAGTGATCTTGCGCCTCTTGTCAGGAGGCAGCGGATCACGAGCTGTCTGGCGTCCGAGGGGTGCGAACTCTCGGGCGCCGATGGCGTTTTGAGGGGAAGGGACGTGCACCTGTCGTGCGCGACTTCTCCTCTCCACCGGGCGAGCCCCGGAAGGGTTTGCAGGTGGGCGAAGGCAGAGGGGGTGCGAACGCCCTCGTTTTTCGCTAAACTGAAGCTATCGCGGTTCCCACAAAAAGTCAACAGTCCGAGGTTTTCTCGGTTCGTCCAAAAAACGAGGTCTGATGTCAGCTCGCCGCTTCGATAGAGCCCGTGTGCGCTCGGTACGTCGAGCCGCCGAGATCTCGCAGTCCGACGTGGCCTCTGCCCTCGGTGCTGCGGATTCGACGGTGGCGGGGTGGGAGCTTGGCTCGTCCGTGCCTGACGCGGAGAAGCTGCCCGCCCTCGCACGGGTGCTCAAGCAGCGGTTGGACGACCTCTTTCCCCGGGATGGTCTGCCCGATCTCACCGACCTACGTTGCGACGCCGGCCTCTACCGGTATGAGATGGCGCCGGTCATAGGCACCAAGAGCGACGGTCCCGTGGCCGGAGCCGAGCAAGGGGTGCGGCGCCTCAAGGACAGGTACATCCCTGCTCTGGCGAATGCGTACGGCGTCACCGGGGACGAGCTGAAGCGGGCGCAGGAGCGGTCGTTCGTGAAGGCCAGGGGCGAAGAGGAAATGGACCAGGCTGCCGCCGTCGCAGCCGTCGAGGAGCCGCCTCGCACGCTTGCCGCGAAGATCACCCTGATCCTGGAGCGTTCCTACCCTGCGGGGACTGCGCCGGGGGACGAGGAGATCACGGAGGCGGTGAACGCCTACGCGGGGTCGCAGGTCATCACGGCTGAGGAGATCGAGGACCTTCGAACCGGCAGGGGAGAAGACCCGGCCCCGGTCGTCCTGGAAGGTCTAGCCCACTTCTTCGGCGTCTCGCGTCTGTACTTCGAGCCGGACGATGCTGTCGCTCGCCAGGTCTATGAGGGCCTTCGCCTGATGTCGGCCGCCAAACAGGGCAAGGTGGGCCGGGCCCGGGCCCGTGGTCTCGGCGCGGAAGGTCTGCCGGCAGATGTCCTCTCGATCTTGAACGATCTCGCGACCGAGCTGGACAAGGCCGACCCCGAAGCAAACAGGTAGTGCCTGTTCCCGGGCTCACTCGATCCCGGGAACAGGCACGGAACAGCTACTTCTACTCCGCCGCCTCGTTCGGCTCATGACGCAGGCCGGAGGCGAACACGGCCCTGACGTTCTTCAGCGCGCCGAGGTCAGCGAGCGGGTCTCCGTCGACCAGGAGGAGATCCGCGCGGTAGCCGGGAGCGATCCGCCCCGTCGTGGAGCCCAGCCCCAGCGCTGTAGCCGCTTCGGACGTCGCCATGTCGATGATCGAGCTGTTCGCCAGGCCCAGGTGGGAGTAGAACGACAGGGCAGGGACCAGGCCGTCAAAGCCTGCCCGCTGTACTCCCGCGTCGGTTCCCGCCACCAGGCGTACGCCCGCGTCGGCCATCTGCCGCACGAGATCGAACATGGCGGCGGCCCGCTCCTCGCCGAAGATCCGGGGGAGCATCTGCCAGTGAGGGCTTACCGCCGGGCAGACGGTGATGCCCCGATCGATGATCTGCTTCAGGACGTCCTGGCGGAGGTCGAGACCACCGCTCGTCATCCACGTGCAGTGCTCGATCGTGTCCACGCCGGCCTCCACGGCCGCAGCGATGCCGTCGGTACCGTGCGCGTGCGCCGCCACCGGCACACCCGCCTTGTGGGCCTCGTCCACCAGGGCGGCCAGTTCCTCCGCGGAGAACTGACTCTCGTGGCTCTTGGGGCCATCCTTCGTCAGGCCGCCACCGGTGACCATGGCCTTGATGACCCCGGCCCCCGCCGCGAGGTTACGACGTACGAGTTCGCGGACCTCGGCTTCACCGGAGACCTCTCCGCCGAGGAAGTGGCAGTGACCGCCCACGGTGGTCGCGGGCGTGCCCGCGGACACGATCCCCGGTCCCGGCGTACGACGATCGTTGATCTCCGCAGCCAGACGCAGCACGAGCCAGCTCCGGTCACCGAGGTCACGAGCGGTGGTGACGCCACTTCGCAGGAGCTGTGCCGCACGACGGCGCATGTCCTCTAGCAGGACCTCGTCCGTCGAGTCCTGGAGGGTGGACACCGGATCGGGGCCGCCGTCGAATGCGAGGTGGACGTGCGCGTCGATCAGCCCCGGCAGAACGGTTCCGTCGAACTCGAAGCGGGGTACGTCGGCGCCGGCCCGCTCCTCGATCCGCTCCCGCGGCCCGACAGCAGAGATCGAGTCGCCCTCGATGAGAACCGCGCCGTCTTCCAGGTAGGTCCCCGAGTCGACAAGCACTCGTCCACCGGTGATCAGCATCTCGTCTCCTTGATCATTGGGGGTTATGCAGCGCCACGCAGGGCGTCGGACACTGCTATCAGTTGTTTCACATCCGACTGCCGGTCGCTTCCCAGAGCCATGGCGAGAGGGACCGCCTGACGCGGTGCCGGGACACCCTCCCCGATCCGGGCCGAGGCGCGACGGAGCCGTGCAGCAAGCTCGGCGGACTCGATGTTGAGGACCGCGCTGTCGTCGTCTTCGTCCAGCAGGTACGGGCTGATGTCCACCAGGCCGTCGCGGCACTCCACGATGCGGCGGTGGTAGCGCCGATGCACGCCCCGGGCCCGTCGCCGGTCCAGCGCAGCCGAGGACGCCGGCTTCAGCACGTTCTCGGGGTACGCCTCCGCCAGCAGCTCCCACAGAGGGGCGAGCCGACGGTGATCACGCCGGTGCCGGAGCCAGAGGCGCAGGGAGGAGATTCGGGCTCGCGCTCCCGAGTACGTGATACCCGCTGCGAACAGCATGATGGAGACCACCAGGAGGAAGGCCACCGCAGCCATGAGCGGCCCCGGCACGTCTACATCGGCCCACCGAACGACGACGATGACGGCGCGGATTGCGCAGGCGACGGCCATGGCACCCAGGCCGACCGCTGCCATCCAGAGGCCGGTGGAGTGCGGGCGCCGGGACATCCGGGCGTAGCGGCGAGTCCACCGGCAGGCCATGCCGAGGGCATACATGAGGTACAGACCGGCCCCGCCGTAGAAAAACGCGATCTGCGGAATCGTCATGTCGGCCGTACTGAAGCTGCCAGCGAAGACCTCGTGCGGCACAGTCTCCGCGGCCACGGTGATCGCAACCGCGACCACCCCGACGACGACGCCTTCCTTACGTGCCCGGCCGCGGCCCGCTTCTTCGTCGGCGGAGTACAGGTAGAAGCACATGAGGAAGTAGACCGCCAGCAGCAGCAGCACGTTCTGGATCAGCTTCGCGGTCCCATGGCCGGCGACCGTGTCGACGCCGGATGCACCGCCGGGCATGGCTACGGGGTACGACAGCGCGGCACAGACCAGGCAGAGGGTGACGGAGCGGAGGGGTGCGTCATGGGGGGACCGTTTCAGCTGGTAGAGCTTCCAGACGACAGCGGCCACGAGCACCAGAAGTAGCAATTCCACGGATTACAGCCATCCTCGACGGTCACCGAGAGCCGACTCGATACGACGAAGCGAAGGGTCGTCCGACAGCGGACTGGCGCCGTCCAGAAGGGATGACCACTCCAGGATGATGGTGGCCAGCAGCTCGACGGAGCATTCCTCGCCGTCGTCGTACGAGCATCGGCGGGCAACGCGCTTGATCGTCTCGGGGGAGAAGACCGGCAGCATGGTGGCCCAGCCCTCAACGAAGACAGCCGTCTCCTCGTCTGGATCGACCGTGGGGGCTGCTGCCGTCGTCTCGTCTGCGGTCTGAGCTGCGGCCTTTTCCTTCTCTGCCACGAGGATGTGCCCCACCTCGTGAAGGACGATGTGATCTTGATGCAGGCGCGTTGTTTCCTGCTGGTAGAGGATCACGTCATAGTGGTCGTACTCGACCCACATCCCCGAGGGCCCCGGCTTCGGCAGCGGAGCCTCCCGCAAGTACAGGGGTCGCCCACGCCGTCGGCTGAGTGCCTGGCAGAGCTCCTCGACGTCGAGCGGGGGAGTTATCCCGAGGTCTTGCAGCTCACGCCGAATCAGGTGGTGCAGGTCCCTCTCCACAGTCCGATTCGCGGCTATGCGCCAGCGCCCGAGGCGGCCACGACTCGCTCCACCCTGAGTAGGCACCCTGGGCTCAGCCGTGTGTCGACCACTCTTCCCTGACCACATTGAGTAATCCCTCCAGCCGGCAGTGATGGCTCCCCGGAGCCGGGCGAGACCGCGCCTGTGTCGATGACGTCCGGTTCCCAGCGCCGGGAAGCGCCCGCAGACGGCATGCCTGCGGGCCCCACCGGGCCCTCAAGAGGGCCCGGATGCCTAGCTCTCCAGATCGCTTCGCCACGCTGATGTCACTGACGCGAACGCGCAATGAGACACCTAGCGGGCTGTCTCAATGGAGCCTCCGGGAACCTCTTTGGACAGTACGTGACGGTTCAGACAAGACATGGCGCAAAAAGCATGATCGATCCGTATCGCTCACAGGTTGCCTCGGCCTACCGAAACGCTCCAAATCGGCTGATGTCGATTCCGATCATGGCTTTGAACTGGGCTTTTACTTCCTGACATGGACGCTTCAAGATGTGATGTCGAGTGGCGCGTCCGTTGTCAATCCGAGACCTTGCGGCGCGGAAGGCTTCCGGCATATAACCGCGAATGGTGCTAATCACCTGCTCGGGACGGGTGTGGCTAGGGTCACTTCAGGACAGTTCGGGCAGCACTCGCTATTACGCTTTCAGCCATGTCGAACGCGATAGTTGGTCAACCTGATAGTTACTTGGAGTTCTGGAATGAGTACCATCTGTGCACGCTGACCACGCTGCGTCCTGATGGCCGACCCCACGTCGTGCCCGTCGGCGTGACGATCGATGCCGCTGCCGGAGTGGCCCGAGTTATCACCCGCAAATCCAGCAGGAAGGTCGCCAACGTTCTCGCGAGCGACGGCGCGGCCCGAGTCGCGGTGTGCCAAGTCGACGGCGGCCGGTGGGCAACCCTCGAAGGTGTGGCGGAGGTCTGCACGGACATCGCGACGGTCGAGGACGCCGTCGCCCGCTACGGAGAGCGATACGGGCGCACGCCGGCACCGGACCCTGAGCGGGTGGTCATTCGGATCTCGATTGAGCGGGCGATGGGGCAGACCCTCGCTCCGCATCCCCGAACGGCGAACGCCGCAGCGTAGGCCGCCGAGCCAGGCGAAGCGCGCTGGGCGCTGCTGGCGGTCCCGTCAACCCCCGAGCAGTCAGGGGTTGGCCAACAGGGTTCTTACCGGCACCCCCACTGGCACGCGGCCTGTGACGTCACCGTCTCCCCCGCCGGTCGTTAACCGGGGAACACGCCCGCGAAGAGGAGAACCGATGCGCCTCCGTACCGCCCTGACTGCCCTGGCCGCCCTCGGCCTGGCCATGACGTCCACCACCGCTCACGCGGCCTCATACCCGGCGGGCAGGCATTCTCTGGTCATCGACAAGATCCAGATTTACGACATCTCCCACACCGTCGACTTCGAGGAGTACTGCGCCGAGGTCTACGGCAGGGTCACCGTCACCCACGCGGGGAAAACCCTCGTCTTCTTCAACGCGACCCGGGACCACTACCAGCAGGTCTGCGAGCCGAACCGTCCCCTCAACTACGGACTTCAGGCCGGGTACCTCCAGGGCAACAGCGACCCCATTACAGGCGACTTCACCGGCGACAAGAACCGTGACGAGCCGTTCGTCTTCCACGTCAACCTGTGGGACGCCGACACCATCAGCGCGACCCCCCTGGTCAAACACCAGACTGTGAAGGTGTGGCCGGAGAGGGTCGGAATCATGCCCGAGATGGTGGACTTCGAGGACGGCACCCGCCTGCCAGGACACCGCCTGCACCGAGACGGACACACCTACGTACGCGTCCAATACGACACGACCAACGACGACCAGTCCAGCATGGCGGATCTCCCGCCGGGCGCGATCGTCGACGGTGACGACTGAGCTGGAAACACAAAACCCCCCGTCAGCCTTGTGGGCTTGGGTTCTAAGGGTCATCGCAACACCCGACCTTCGGGGACACGATGGCCTTCGAGATCCGCAACCGGCGCCTGGCGCAGGGCCGCAAGAAGCTGGACCGTGAGCGGGAGGACCTTCCGGCTCATGGATCAAGGCGTGAGCAGTCGGGAGGCGTGCCGGATCGTTGGTATCAACCGGCGGACCGGCAAGCGGTGGTGCAACGGCACTGCCGCAACGAAAAAGAGACCCGCTCAGCCCGCACACAGAGTGCGGGCTGAGCGGGTCATTTCTGCGTCCAGGCACCTGACGGTGGAGGAACGTCTCTACATCGCCGACCAGGTCTGGGCGAACGCGGCCGTGCGGAGGATCGCCGCGGACCTGGGCCGCAGCCCGTCCACGATCAGCCGCGAGATACGCCGCAACCGCCACCCCACCAACGGCCAGTACCGGCCGCACGCAGCCCAGGCCCGCGCCGATCCCGCAGCAGATCACGACCAAATGCGGGCCCTAGTCGTTTCCGTCAGACGGATCCCCCACAGCCCGGACCGCCCGGACCGCCGAACTGCACTGAGCTGAAGAAGTCCTGATACACCGGGAAGAAGTTGCCCTTGCCGGTCGGGCCGGCGGACGTGGCCTGCGTGCACCCGGTGTAGTCGGCGTCGGACCACAGGTAGATGGTCGAAGAGGTCCGGTTCCAGTCGGATTTGGCCCGGTCGTTCATGCCGAGTGCCGCGAGGTCCGGAGTGTTCGTCCTCAGCTTGACCATGTCTCCGGTGCCGTCGAGACCCGAGAACATGCAGTAGTAGCCGTCAGGGCATCGGTCATACCCGTCAGCCGCGTAGGCGGGAGAGACCGACGCCATGCACAGGACTGCCACTGTGCTGGCCAGCCCGGCAAGGATCCGCTTGGTGTGCTTCATGCCAAGCTCAACGATCCCTCCCCGTGCAGGTCATTGCCTGGACCGCCCAGGAGTGCGAGCTTCCCCTCGATCACAACCAAATACGCTCCCTAGGCGGCGACCGGCGCGGCCTTCTCGTCACGGCCCGCGCCGGCAGGGCAGGATCTGGAGGATGACGGCTGAGTTGAGGGCAGAGACCGTCGTATGTCCGTACTGCGCGGCGGGCCCGGCTGACGGCCAGGCCCGTACGATCGCGGTTGCGGCCGGGCGTCGCCTGACGGTGACGTGGAATGTTCTGTCTTGCCCGCACTATGCGGCTGATCGTGTCCTGGCGGGAAAAGAGGACTGAGCCCGGGTTCTTCTCGCCTGAACTGCGCCGAGGCCGAGGTTAGGGGCAGGCGGTCTGCCCCCGTACAGGCTCCCGCCCGGCCTCTCGATACCGTCGGCGGGCCGGCCGTGATCGTAGCGCGGTCCGTGCTGCCGTTTCGAGGTGGTCGTGAGCTGTGACTACTGCGATCCGTTGGGGGATGACATGACGGCAGCGCAAGGGAACCCCGAGGAGTCCCGGGGTGGCGACCCGGTCGGCCATGGCCCCTCCACGGCCGGTCCGGCGGGTATGGACCCCCGCGCCCGCGAAGCGATCGAGAACATCGTGCAGGCGGTCCGCGAGGGCGACGACGCCCGCATCCGCACGCTGCTGGCCACTCTGGGCGCCGTCGCGGACACCGCAGCCCTCCTGTACCTGCGCGAGCGCCTGTGCGCGCCGGAGTGAGGATCAGGTTCAGGCACGGTGGAACAGGTCTCCAGCGTTCACCGGGAGTTTGCCACCCCACGCCAGGCCCGGACGGCGGGGCACCTCCCGGCCCTCGGCGAGCCACTGGCGCTCGACGGCGTCGTAGATCGGCGCGTCGGACAGCTGCCAGAACTCCTCGGCCAGCCGGGCGAATCCGGCTCGCTCCGGAGGCGAAACGGTTTTCTGCTCCATGCCCGGGTCCAACGAACCGGGGTGGCCGATGTGGCGGCGCGTGACCGTTCCGTCATGAATCCGAGGCCGGCAAGGCGGTAGGGCCCAGGAACGACGACGGCCCCTGCCGCCGGGGGGTGGGGCAGGGGCTGTCACACGATTCCGGCCCGTGGGGGTGTGGGCCGGGGGGCACGTGTCGCCGCTCTCAACGCCTGCGACTCCCCCCGGGTCACGCCGGTTGGGCCGTTCAGGTGCGTACGCGACTGTTGAGGCCGTCGTGGCTGTCGGCGCTCTCCTCGTCGAACCAGTAGTCGCCGGCCGCGAGGTAGCGGAAGGAGTGCTCGCTCTTGCCGGGCAGCGCGACGGTCACCGCCCGGGTGCCGTCGCTGCGTGGCGTGAGCGTGTGGGTGCCGGGCTGCCAGTCGTTGAAGTCGCCCACCACGCTGACCGGGCCGGGCGGGGTGTCGGCGGGCAGGACGAAGGTGACCTCGGTGCGGTCCTTGCGCGGTTTGCGCTCCAGCATGGCGGTGCACTCCTGACAGCAAGCGGGCGGGGATCTCGCTCATCCTCGGCCACCTCAGACACGTCCGCATTCCGACGCAGCCACCCCGGTTCCCGACATCACCCTTGCGCCACGATCTGTAGCCGAAATGGTGCGGATCGAAACCGTCCGTGTGAGCGTGAGAACGAGGAAATCCTCAACCCCCACATCAAGAGGAGTCGCCGTCATGGGCGGTACGCAGGACAAGCGCCAGGAGCCGGGCAAGGGCCGCGAAGAGCAGCAGCGCCCACAGCGACCCGGCCAGGACCCGGCCCACCCCCAGCCCGGCCAGCCGTCCCGCGGAAAGAGCCCCGAAGAGACCAAGCGGCGCCGCGAGGACAACCCGCTCCACGAAGAGCGCGACCTGCGGGACGAAGAGCTCTAAAGCAGAACAGCACCCCACGCACGCAGAGCCCGGCCGGTTCACAGTCACCCCGGCCGGGCTCTGTCACGTCCGCCCCCCGCGACCGGCAGGCAGGCCCGCCTGCTCCGCCTCCGGGCTCGCTGGCCAATCGTCGACCAACGTCTCAACAGGGCGGCAACCCGCTGGGGAGTGCGCGGGCGGCGGGGAGATCGGTGGTACCGCGCCAGGCGTGCTCGCATCTTCGGCGTGCTGTCCGCTCCGTCACGGCCTCTGTCCTCCTGATTGAGGTGTCTGTCCGTCAAGGAGAGGGCAATGTCCGGAGTTTGGCGCGGCCTGTCCCCTCTGCGACACCCCCTGCCCGCTGACTGGCACTTGCCAATTAGTGTTCGTTCGGGGTTTCCCTTGAATGTTAACTAGCGCGCGCAGCAAGCTAGTTCGGGAAGTCGAACCGGAGAGACATCTTCGTCGGCCCCTGGGCGTACGCCCCTGGCTTGTGCGCACAGCAGGTGGACCCTTCGCAACGGGAGGCATCACGTGCACACCCCGACCAACACCGGCCGGTTCCCGGAGCCGGTATTCCCGCGACCGGGGTTAACTGCCGTTCCGCTGGACGGCACCATTGAGAGCATCGTCGCGCGTATGGCCCACCTGGACGGGCGGAGCGGAAGGCCGACCGAGGCCCCGGTGCTGGCCCTGGGCATCTTCGAGCGGGTTGGCTCGAACTGGCTGTCCGACTCGTTGCGCGGGGCGATGCCGCAGCACAACGAGCCCTTCCGTCAGCAGCTCGGCCGAGAGCACCCCCTGTCGCCCGGTAACCGCGTGCCGCCGAGCCTTCAGGGAACCGGGCTCAGCGGCCTGGGCTGGCACCATCTCCTGTGCGCGCTCAGCGACCTGCACGGGCAGCCTCGGCACTTGGTCAAGGAGACGAACCTCTTCTTCGCCACGGACACCGTCCTGGGGATGCTGCCCAAGTCGCCGGCCGTTGTTCTCACCCGGGCCCCCATCGGCATCGCTTCCTCATTCGCCCGAGGTCGACTCTGGGACCGGTGGCGCTACGGCGACCGGTACGCGCAGGTCGCCGCGACGGCCCGCGCACCGCGCTGGCGCACAGCCTTCGCCCCGCTCCTTCCCCAGGACGACCCCGACCCGTCCACCGCCCTGGGACGGCTGATCGTCGTGAACGCCCTTCTGCTGGCCCGCGCCCTGTACGACGGGACCGAGAGTCCCCGCCCCCGCTTGGTCATCCCGTATGAACAGCACGTCGGCGACCCTGCACGCACGCAGATGGACCTCGCCCGGTTCCTGGACATCGAGATGCCGGAACCCGGAGATGTGCCGCAGATCGCTGCCGACACCCCGGCCGCAGTGGACACGACGTTCGCCACCATCGGGCACAAGGACGCTTTGGTCGCCGAACTGCTTCCGGGTACGGCAGAACTGGTCAGCACCGCGGTTGACAGGACCATCGCCCAAGCCCGCCGACTGCTCGCCCCCGAGGTCGCCGAGACCGTCACCCAGTGGCTGGCCGGGGACGATCAGTACGAGGTGCACGAACCTGCGGTCCGCCCCAGTCGCCGCACCCGGTTGGAACCGGTTCTCCAGAGGACGATCAAGCCGACATACAGGCCGGTGGGGGAAGTGCAGTGGCGCAACCTGCTTGTCAGCAACACGGAAATGGCCGAGTTACTGACCATGCTGCACGCGGGCGGCGCGGTGAACTCCCGCCTCGGAACCAACCTTCTGGTGTGCCCCATGCCTGACGAGCGCGGTGGACGACTCCACTACGACCCGGCCGATCGGCGTTGGCGGGTCAGCCGCGGATACGAGTCTCACCCCGCTTACTGGATCACCTGGATCGGGGCGGCACTCATGGCCGCATGGTGCGGAGCACGCTTGCCCACCCGCGCCGAAGCGCTGCACGCCATGAAGGGAGCGCGGGCGTACAACAGCGATTACCTCGTGGGCGACAGCTGCCCCGTGGTGGAATCCGGGCTCGGTGACCGGGAGATCCACCACATGGTCGGCAACGTACAGATCTGGTGCGGTGATGGCCCCGATCAACCTGGATCTCAGCCCGTGCAGAGGTACTTGCTCGGTGCGGCCTGGAACACCCCGGGCACGAGGGAAGCAGTGACCGCCATCCGCTCCCGCTACCTTCTGGGCTCCTCACGAGGCGTCGGCGTCCGCCTGGTGCGAGACCCCCACACCACGGATGCCGCTCGGCTCGGGGCCTGGGAGCTGGCGCACCAGCTCAACCAATGGGTCGACGCGGCCGACAGCTCCGCCCGGACCACGCCGGGCGGGCTCGACCGCTTGTTGCTCAGTTCGCTGGGCTCATAGCCCGATAGCGGACTTCGGCCCCATGTATGACCCGGCACCCGGGAACCCATCCCGGCACAGCTTCAAGAACAGCTCGCTGAATCCCAGGGCAGGCAAATCCTCCAGCGCGACGAACTCGACTCCCCGGATCGGCCGTGTGTCCGCGCCCTCCTCGACCGCTCCGATCTCCCCGCCCACTAGGCGGGCCTCGAAGGTGATGTGAACGACGTGAGCACTCGTGTTGTCACAGAGATACAGCAGCCGGCCCACTTCAATCTCGGCGCCGGTCTCCTCCCGCATTTCCCTGACCAGCGCCTCTTCCAGAGTCTCGCCGTCCTCGACCTTGCCCCCCGGCAGGGACCAACTCCTGGGGCCGTCGGTGTCCTGGTTCAGCAGCAAGATCTTGCCGTCCTTGATGACGATGCCCGTCACGCGTGTATGCATCCGCCGACGCTATCGCTCGCGGAACCGGCCCGAAGGGGACACCGATGAATCTGCCGACAGCCTCTGTGGTGCCCCCCGTGGTGATCGCCGCAGGAGGATTGGGCACACGGGTAGGTAGCTGGTCGCCCTACCTGCCCAAGGAGCTGCGGCCGGTTTCTGGCCGGCCTGGCCTCGCGCACATCGTGGACGAAGCCGCCGCCCTCGGCAGTGGTCACGCTGTGGTGGTCCACCACCCCTACTACACGCCGCTGATCGACTGGACCCGCCAGGTTCTCGCCCCTGGAGCCTTGGCTCGCTACCAGACGCTCACCAACCAGCCTCCCGCCCAGCCCTCGGCAGCTGACTGCCTTCAGGTCGACTTCATCGCCCAGCACGGTAGGTACGCCGACATCACATCCGTGCTGAACGGCGCCGAACACCTGCGCACGGGGGATTTCTACGTGGTCTTCGCTGACAACGTCGATCCCACGCACGACGCGCTCTCCACGCTCGCCAAAGCGACGCCGCTGGATACCCCTGCGGTGCTAGCCGCACCGTTCAACGTGGAGTCGGCGAGCGACCACGGAGTGATCGTCTGCACGGGCGAGGGGCCGGTACAGAGGATGGTGGGGCTGATCGAGAAGCCCGACCGTGAGCAGGCGGCCTTGCTGGAGGCTGAGTGCGGCATCGCCAACCTCCGACTCCTCCAAGGGCGGATGCGAGTAACGCCGGGGCTACTGCGGCACCTGGGCGCAGCCGCGCACGGCGCGGCCGAGCCGAAGTTCTCCCTCGTGTTGGCCTCCTATGCGCGATCTCATCGCGTCGACGTCGTCACCAGCACGAAGCCTTTGACGGATCTCGGCATTCCGAACTCTGGAGGGGCCGTGCGAGAGGACACCGCGCGAACGGTGGTGCCTGCTTGCAGCTAGTGCTACGCCGCGTTAGTTCGTGGAGGGGTGTTGGTCAGGCTGCTTCCTTGAGCGGGGTGCCGTCGTAGGTCCAGCGGAAGGGCTTCGCGGTCTCGTTGCGGTTGATGACGTAGCTGTCGAGCTTGTCGATGAGGTCGTCGCGGCTGGTGAAGTCGCCATGTCGCAGGACGCTGCGGGTCAGGGCGGAGAAGACCAGTTGCCTCACAGCCTCGGCGCGAGCTAGCCAGCCAGTGGGCAAGTGCCTGCATCAATGACTCTGTAGGGTGAAATACGCGAAATGGCGGTGATTTATGTTGGCGATTTTGTTCTGATCTGGAGCTGCCCCCTGCTGCCAGGGGATTCACGCAGAATCAGGGAGGCCAACCATGAGACTCACTGGACGCACCGCCACCGCTTCAGCCGCTGCCGACGCCTCACGACGGAAGACCGTCGGCCTGGCGACTGCATTCATCGCACTGGCCGGCATGACTCTGGCCGGACCCGCCACGGCCGCCGAGCACCGCGCCGCAGCGCCATCGGGCGACTACTGCAATGCCAGCCAGGGCTTCTACGGCGGCAACGGTCAGTACACCTACGCTGAGGCGCAGGTCTGCCTGCGCTTCGCATCCGGCGGCAAGCAGGTCATCGTCAACAACAACAACAGCAAGTACTACTGGGGCGGTTCCTGGTACGACGCCTCGTCCAGCTACACCGCCCGCTGGCGCGCCACCGGCGTCGTGAGCATCAACGGCCAGTCCGGAGTTTACGACACCGGAACCGTCACGCAAGGCTCTGTCCACGGTTCGGCGTCCGGTGGCTACCCCCCGTCCCTCGGCGCCTGCGGCACCTACAACGTCACCATGATGTTCCACCAGAACGGCCCGTACTGGACCGACGACAGCAGCAAGGACATCGACTCCGGCGAGCAGTCCTATTCCATCAGCGTGGCCTGCTGAGGACTGTCCGGCGGATCGTCAACGGAGCCACAGCCGGATCGCGGCGAGGGTGACCATCCCGTGAAAAGCGAACGCTCTCTTGTCATACCGGGTGGCTACGGCCCGGGCACCCTTGAGAGCGCAACGAGACCGCGAAGCCCTTCCGCTGGACCTATGCGGGCACCCGCTCAAGGAAGCAGCCTGACCAACACCCCTCCACGAACTAACGCGGCATAGCACTAGTGCCGGATCAGGCAACGCTTGCCCTGTTGTGACGTGACGTGCCGTCCGGGTGCTGTACCAGGCGGCTGTGACTGAGCGCGGCAGTTGACCGCTCTGGCCAACTGCCGCGCTCAGATCCCGCTACGGCCTCAGCACTCGCGCAGGCCCGGGGCCGGGTCCTGGCCCGTTTTTACGGAGACGGCGGGGACGTTGCCCCACGCGCCGTTGTCGAGCTGCGTCCAGTACCAGATGTCATTCCCACCCTGGTGAGGATCACCGTGGCCCCAGCACACGAACCAGTTGAACCCGGTGTCGAGCGTGCCGCGGGTTGCCGAACGGTAGGAGCGATCCGCGTACCCCTTCGCCCCGACAGCGTTGCCGCAGTAGAGCCTGCCGTCAGAGCGGACCCCGCAATCCGCGGCATGGGCGATAGAGGTAGGCATGGAGAGTGCGAACAGGGTGGACGCAGCGAAGGCGCCCAGCATGGTGGTCAAGCGTCGAGTAATCATGATCGACTTAACGGCCCAGCAGGAGCCAGGTAACGCCCGCCTGACCGGCTCGCCCCAGCAGGGCAGGGGCGGAAAGATCGCGCACGGACTGTCCGCCGCTACATCATCTGGCGAAACCGCCACGCCGACGACCAGCGCCTACGCGCCGTCGTCGACAGGGCAAACGTTGCCTGATCCGGCACTAGCTTGGTCGCATCACGTTGAGGCGGGCGCTTCCCGCGGGGCACCCGGTCGTCAAGCCCTACGGTGCTGCGCCGGCCAATGAGGTCGCTTTGCGTGTGTGACGGTGACCCGCATGTGGCTAATCTGCTTGTAGAGCAAGGTGTGCAAGTGGTCGATTGGGGACCCTGGATTCTCTTCAGCAACGCATCTTGGCCCCGTGTTGACACGTCAACACCGGAGCCTGATCGAGGCGGATGGAGCAGGACGCAGGGGGATGGAAACAGGGCCTAATGTCCGACTCTCCGGCGTTTCCGCAGGTCAGAGAGGTAACAATTTCGGGTTCGAATCTCCTAAGCTCCACATACGAAGACCCCTCTGAACTGCGGAAACGCGGTCAGGGGGGTCTTTTTTCGTCCCAGTGTGCGGGCCGCGGCGGTGGGGCACAGGTCGTCGGCCGCGGTGCGGCCGCCCGGACCCGTGGCGGTGATCGCCGTCCGCCGGATCACAGCTGACGGCGACCCTCGGCTGACGGGCCGTCAGCGTCATTTCGGTAGCGTCGCGGCAAGGGGGCCTGCGGCCGTGTCCTTCCGTCCCGCCGCCGCACGGCCGCAGGCCCCTTCTCCAGCCCGTGCCGCCTGGGTGTGGCCCTCCTCGCCGGTCGCTTCGCGAGAGGGACCGCCGACGCCGTGGGGCCGCGGGGCCACGTTGTGCAAGCCATCGACTTCAGGAAGTGCCGATGAACTCGCAGATCCAGCCGATACGCGTCGACCTGCTCACCAAGGAGTACCCGCCGGAGGTCTACGGCGGCGCCGGAGTCCACGTCGGGGAGCTCGCCAAGGAGCTGCGGAAGCTGACCGACCTGAGGGTGCAGTGCTTCGGCGCCCCGCGCGGGGCCGAAGGCGTGCTGGCCCACGCCGAACCCCACCTCGGCGACGGGGCGAACCCCGTCCTGAACACACTCGCGGTGAACGTGGCCATGGCGGCGGCCGCGGAGGGGGCGCGGCTGGTGCACAGCCACACCTGGTACGCCAACGGCGCGGGGCGGCTGGCCCAGACGCTGTACGGCATCCCGCACGTGGTGACCACCCACAGCCTGGAACCCCTCAGACCCTGGAAGGCCGAGCAGCTGGGCGGCGGCTACGCGGTGTCGTCGCTGGTGGAGCGGACCGCGCTGGAGTCGGCCGACGCGCTGATCGCGGTGTCACGGGGCATGCGCGAGGACATCCTGCGCGTCTATCCGGACATCGACCCGGAGCGGGTGCACGTGGTGCACAACGGCATCGACACCGCCGTGCACGTCCCCGACCACGGCACGGCGGCGCTGGAGCGCCACGCCATCGACCCGGACCGGCCGATCGTGCTGTTCGTGGGCCGGGTGACCCGGCAGAAGGGGCTGCCCCAGCTGCTTCAGGCCGCCTTCGAATTCGACGGGACGGCCCAGCTGGTGCTGTGCTGCGGCCAGCCGGACACCCCGGAGATCGCGGCCGAGACGGCGGCACTGGTCGACGAGCTGAGCCGGGTCCGCAGCGGTGTCGTACGGATCGACGGCATGCTCGACGCGGTGTCGCTGCGGCAGCTGCTGACCCATGCCGCGGTGTTCGTCTGCCCCTCCCTGTACGAGCCGATGGGCATCGTCAACCTGGAGGCGATGGCCTGCCGCACGGCGGTCGTGGCCACCGCCACCGGCGGCATCCCCGAGGTGGTGACCGACGGCGAGACCGGGCTGCTCGTCCCCATCGAGCAGGAGGACGACGGCACCGGCACCCCGCTCGACCCCAAGCGGTTCGCCTCCGACCTGGCCGCCGCCGTGAACCGGCTGCTCGCCGAGCCGGCGCTCGCGGCCCGGATGGGTGACGCGGGGCGGGCCCGCGCCGAGGAGCACTTCGGCTGGCGGCAGGCGGCCCGGCGTACGCATGACCTGTACCGCCGGGTGCTCGGCGGGTGACGCACGGACACCCCGCACCGGCGAAGGCCGGTGCGGGGTGCGGGGTGCGGGCGGGTGCGCGGGCTCAGTGCCTGCGCGGGCGCAGCCAGACCGCACCGAGCGGCGGCAGGGTCACGGCGGCGCTGGCCGCGAGCCCCTGGAGCGGCTCCCCGTCCGCGTGGATCGGGCCGGGATTGACCGCGCCGCTGCCGCCGTAGGACGCGGCGTCGGTGTTGAGCGCCTCCGTCCACTCCCCGGCGACGGGCAGGGCCAGCCGGAAGCCGTGGCGGGGGTTCGGCTGGAAGTTGTAGACGCAGACCAGGGGCTCGCCCGAGGCGCCGTAGCGCACGAAGGAGTACACGTTGTCCTGGGCGGCGTCCGCGTCGATCCACCGGAAGCCGTCGGGGATGGCGTCCTGGCTCCACAGCGCCGGGTCGGCCAGGTAGGCGCCGTTCAGGTCCCGTACGAGGTCGCGCACGGCGGCGTGCGGGGCGTGCCGGAGCATCGACCAGTCCGTGCCCCGCTCGTGCGACCACTCGGTGTCCTGCGCGAACTCCTGGCCCATGAAGAGGAGCTGCTTTCCGGGGAAGGCCCACATGAAGGCGAGGAAGGCCCGCAGGTTGGCCAGCTGCTGCCAGCGGTCTCCGGGCATCTTCGCCAGCAGTGAGCCCTTGCCGTGCACCACCTCGTCGTGGCTGATCGGCAGCATGTAGTTCTCGGCGTACGCGTACATCATCGGGAAGGTCATCGAGTGGTGCCGGTACTGCCGGTGCACCGGGTCCTCGGCCATGTACGACAGCGAGTCGTGCATCCAGCCCATGTTCCACTTCAGCGTGAAGCCGAGGCCGCCGTGGTCGGTGCGCCGGGTCACCCCGTCCCAGGCGGTGGACTCCTCGGCGATGGTGACGACCCCGGGGCAGCGCCGCGCGACGGTGGCGTTCATCTCCTGGAGGAACTCCACCGCCTCCAGGTGTTCGCGGCCGCCGTACGCGTTCGCCGTCCACTGGCCCTCGGGCCGCGAGTAGTCGAGGTAGAGCATGGAGGCGACCGCGTCCACGCGCAGCCCGTCGATGTGGAACTCCTCGCACCAGTACACCGCGTTGGCGACGAGGAAGTTGCGCACCTCGGCCCGGCCGTAGTCGAAGACGAGGGTGCCCCAGTCGGGGTGCTCGCCGCGGCGCGGGTCCCCGTGCTCGTACAGCGGGGTGCCGTCGAAGCGGGCCAGGGCCCAGTCGTCGCGCGGGAAGTGGGCGGGCACCCAGTCCACGATGACGCCGATGCCGGCCTGGTGCAGGGCGTCGATCAGGGCGCGGAAGTCGTCGGGCGTGCCCTGCTGGGCCATCGGGGCGTAGTAGGAGGAGACCTGGTAGCCCCAGGAGCCGCCGAAGGGGTGCTCGGCGACGGGCAGGAACTCCACGTGGGTGAAGCCGAGCGCCTTCAGGTAGCCGGGGAGTTCCCGGGCCAGCTCGCGGTAGCCGAGCCCGGGGCGCCAGGAGCCCAGGTGCATCTCGTACACGCTCATCGGGGCCCGTTCGGCGGGGACGACGCCGCGCCGGGACAGCCAGGCGGAGTCGCCCCACTCGTAGCGGGAGGTGTGGACGACGGAGGCGGTGCCGGGCGCCGACTGCGCGGAGGTGGCCAGCGGGTCGGCCTTCTGGATCCACCGGCCGTCCCGGGTCAGGATCTCGTACTTGTAGCGGACCCCGTCGCCGACGCCCGGTACGAACAGCTCCCACACCCCGCTGGCGCCCAGGGAGCGCATCGGATGGGCCGAGCCGTCCCAGTGGTTGAAGTCCCCCACCAACCGCACCGCGCGGGCGTTGGGCGCCCACACGGCGAAGGCGGTCCCCGTCACCGGGCCCCAGCCGGCGTCGTGGCCGCGGGTGTTGGCGCCGAGCACCTCCCACAGCTGTTCGTGCCGGCCCTCCCTGATCAGGTGCAGGTCGAGCTCGCCGAGGGTGGGCGGGAAGCGGTAGGGGTCGTCGTGGCCGAAGACCTCCTCGCCGCCGCCGTAGGAGGCCAGAACGCGGTAGTCGGGCACCTCGGTGAGGGGCAGCACGGCGCTGAAGACACCGCCGGCCTCATGGGTGAGCTCGCCCAGCAGCCGGCCGGAGGAGGTGGTGACGTGCACCGCGTCCGCCAGCGGGCGCAGCACCCGCAGCGTCACCCCGTCGGGGCCCGGGTGCGCGCCGAGCAGTGCGTGCGGGTCGCTGACCTCACCGGTGGTGAGGCGCTTGAGGTCGGTGCGCGAGAGGTCCGTGCGCGAGAGGTCGGTACGCGTGAGGTCGGTGCGCGTGCGTTCGGCGCGCGCCGGGGCCCCGGGGCGGGCGGCCGAGGGCGTCGGGGTGGGCGGGGCGGTGGTCACGACTGCGGGTTCCCGTCGGTGAGTATGTGGGCCACTTGCTGCTGCGGATCCAGGCGTACGTAGTTCTCGCGCCCCCACTGGTAGGTCTGGCCGGACAGCGCGTCGTGGACCGCGAAGGTCTCCGAGCGCTCCAGGCCGAGCGCGGGCAGGTCCAGCGAGACGGTGGCCTCGCGGACACTGTGCGGGTCGAGGCTGAGGACCACGAGCACCCAGTCGTCTCCCTCGCCGGACCCGGCCCGCTTGGAGAAGCAGACCACCGCGTCGTTGTCGGTGCGGTGGAAGCGCAGGTTGCGCAGCTGGCGCAGGGCCGGGTGGGCGGCGCGCACCTCGTTGAGGGTGCGCAGCAGCGGCGCCAGGGTGTCCCGCTCGGTGTGCCAGTTCCTCGGCCTGTACTGGAATTTCTCCGAGTCCAGGTACTCCTCGCTGGCCGGGCCCGCGGCGACGTTCTCGTACAGCTCGAAGCCGGAGTAGACGCCCCAGGTGGGCGAGGCCATCGCGGCGAGCACCGCGCGGACGGCGAAGGCGGGCCGGCCGCCGTACTGGAGGTAGGCGTTGAGGATGTCCGGGGTGTTCACGAAGAGGTTGGGGCGCAGGCAGGCCGCGCTCTCCTCGCCGCCGAGGCCCGCCAGCTCGCCGAGGTAGTCCTCCACCTCGTCCTTGGAGTTGCGCCAGGTGAAGTAGGTGTACGACTGGTGGAAGCCGACCCGGGCGAGGGCGTGCAGCATGGCGGGGCGGGTGAACGCCTCGGCGAGGAAAAGCACGTCGGGGTCGCTCTCGTGGACCGCGCCGATCAGCCGTTCCCAGAACGTGAGGGGCTTGGTGTGCGGGTTGTCGACGCGGAAGATCCGCACCCCGTGCGCCATCCAGTGGCGCAGGACGCGCAGGCACTCCTCGTGCAGCCCGTCGGGGTCGGTGTCGAAGTCGATGGGGTAGATGTCCTGGTACTTCTTCGGCGGGTTCTCGGCGTAGGCGATGGATCCGTCGGGCCGGTGCCGGAACCACTCGGGGTGCTGGGTGACCCAGGGGTGGTCGGGCGAGCACTGGAGCGCGAAGTCCAGGGCGATCTCGAGGCCGAGCTCGGCGGCGACGGCCACGAAGTAGTCGAAGTCCTCGAGGGTGCCGAGGTCGGGGTGGACCGCGTCGTGCCCACCGGCGGCGGAGCCGATCGCCCAGGGGGAGCCCGGGTCGTACGGGCCCGCCACGAGGGTGTTATTGGGGCCCTTGCGGTGGCTGGTGCCGATCGGGTGGATGGGCGGGAGGTAGACCACGTCGAAGCCCATGGCGGCCACCCCGTGCAGCCGCTCGGCGGCGGTGCGCAGAGTGCCCGAGCGGGGCGGGGCGAGGACCCCGTCGGCGTCCGGTTCGGTGGGTACTACGGCGCCCTCGGAGCGCGGGAAGAACTCGTACCAGCTCCCGTACAGGGCGCGCTCGCGGTCGACGCGCAACGGGTACGGGTCCGAGGAGGTGGTGAGGTCGCGCAGCGGCCTGGCCAGCAGCAGGGCCGTCACGATGGGCCTGGACGCGGCGTCGAGGCGCTCCTGCGCCGGCAGTGCGGTGTCCCGCATCCGCTGGGCGGCCGTCACCAGCGGGGTCCGCTCGCGCACGTTGAAGGCGTCGGCGGCCCGCTCCAGCAGCAGGGCCCCCTCCTCCAGGACCAGCTCCACGTCGAGCCCGGCCGGGATCTTGATCTCCGCGGTGTGCCGCCAGGTCGCCACCGGGTCGGTCCACGCCTCGACGCGGTACGTCCAGTCGCCCTCGCGGTCGGCGCTGACCTGGGCCGCGTACCGGTCGGTGCCGGGGGCGACGAGGCGCATCGGGGTCCACTCGCCCGGGCGCCCGTCCGGGTCGGTCAGCACGACATTGGCGGCGACGGAGTCGTGCCCCTCCCGGAACACCGTCGCCGACACCTCGAACACCTCGCCCGGCACGGCGCGGGCGGGCCGCCGGCCGTCGTCCACCCGGGGGCGTACGTCGACCACGGGGATGCGCCCCGAGGTGAGCGGGAACGTCCGCGTCGCGGGGAGCTCACGGCCGCCGAGGGCGCGGGGGGCCGCGTGGGCGGGGCCGGCTGCGGGGGCCGGGGCGGGCGTGGGCGCCGGGAGCACCAGGGCCCTGCGGTCCGTCGGTATGGTCGTGCCTTTCATGGCTTAGTGCCTCCTCGCACCGGGGTGGGTTCGCTGTACGTGTGGGGGATCGGGCCGGTGCTGTACGGGCCGCCGGCGGTCAACGGCGTATCCCGGTGGTCCCGTTGCTGACTTCGGAGATGATCCGGCGGTACCCCGCGACCAGCGGGTGGTGCGGGTACGCCGTGCTGAAGAGCCGTTCCCCGGCCAGTGACGCCATCTCCGGGGCGTACGGCAGGACGGCGGTGACCTTCGTGGCGTAGGCGCTCTCCACCTCGCTGCGCAGCCGGTCGTGCACCACACCGCCCGGCGCGAGGTTGACGGCGACGCTCATGCGCACGCAGCCGAGGCGGCCCGCGAGCGCCATGGTCTCCCCCGCGCCCGCCAGGTCGAGGCGGTCGGCCCTGGTCATGATCACCAGGACGTCCGCGCTGGCCATCGACGTCACCGTCTCGTTGTTGAAGCCCGCGTGGGTGTCGAGGAGCAGCACATCGAGGGCGAGGGAGTCGATGAGCCGGTCGAAGCCCTCCCGCAACAGGCCGACGTCGTAGCCGCGGCCCATGATCTCGTTGATGCCGGCGGCCCGGTTCCTGGCCGGCACCAGGAAGAGTCCTTCGTGTCCGGCGTCGGTGTCCGCCGGGTAGGCGGCGTCCTCGATCTCGCAGTGACCCATCAGGTAGTCGGCGAGGGAGCGCCGTACCGGCGCCATGGCACCGCTGAACATCACGTCGAGGGACGGTGTCTGTATGTCCGTGTCCACCAGGGCGACCCTGCGGCCGGCGGAGGCCAGGAGCAGGGCGAGGTTCGCGGTGGTGCTGGACTTGCCCGTGCCTCCTCGGTAGGAGTGGACGGTGATGATCTGTGACATGGTCTCCACCTGGTAGTTCGGCGAGTCGCGGCAACACGGGACGGGACGGTCGGCCGGGTGGCCTCAGGCCGTGCCCGCGTCACCGGGTCTGCGCCAGTGGACGGCCATCATGGTGATGTCGTCGGACTGCTCGGCCGGGCCGACGAACTCACCCAGCGCCCCGTCCATGTGGTCGAGCAGCTCCTCACCCGTCACCGCGGCCTCCGTCAGCCGCTTGAGCATCTGGTCCTCGCCGAAGAACTCGCCCGACGCCGAACGTGCCTCGGTGACTCCGTCGGTGTAGATGAAGAGGGTGTCGCCGGGGCTGAACTGCGTGTAGCCGAGCGAGAAGGTGACGTCGGGGATGACGCCGACGGCCGGTCCCGTGGGGTCGAGCAGGACCGGCTCCGCGCCGTTCCCGCTGACCAGCACCGGCGGGTTGTGCCCGCCGTTGATGTACACGAGGCTGCCGGTGGCCGGGTCGAGGACGCCGAAGAACATCGTGGCGAAGTAGCCCTGCCGGATGTGGTTGCGGGTCAGGTAGTTGTTGGTGCCGACCACGGCGTTGAGCAGCGGTGTGGCCCCCACGACGGGGATCGCCCGGCTCTGCTCCTGCCAGGCGGTCTCCTCGCCGAGCAGGTCGGCGGCGAGCAGGTTCTGCAGTCCGCTCTGTTCGGCCGTGTGCCGCAGCAGGCTGCGGATCAGGGCCATGAAGAGCGCGGCGCCGACGCCCTTGTCGCAGACGTCGGCCACGACCAGGGCCAGTCGGCGCTTGTTGACCAGTTCGAACACGTCGTAGAAATCGCCGGCGACCGTCCGGGCGGGGCGGAAGCGGACGTGTATCTCCCAGTCGTCGGGGCTGGGCAGCGAGTCCGGCAGGAAACCCATCTGGATCTCCCGGCCGATCTCCAGCTCCCGTTCGTAGCCGAGCAGTTCGGCGTGCTCGGCCACGTCCTGCATGGTGCGGCTGTGGTCGGCGTGCTCATGGCAGTTGCGCAGGCGGGCGCGGATCAGTTCCGGGTAGAACGGCGGCACCAGATAGTCGGATCCGGCGTACACGTGGTTGCCGAGCAGATGCAGCTCGTGCTCGGCGAAGGCCACGACGGTCGGGCGGTGCCCCTCGTCGCCGAGCCGCCGCGCCACCGCCCTGACGGTGTGCGGGGACAGACCCGCGTGCGCGAGCAGTACCTCGGCCCGCGGGGCCTGGCCGGACCTGGCACCGAGCACATCGCCCGGGGTGCGCACCCGTACGCGGGCGCCCACCGTGTCCAGTGCCTTCAGCAGCTCTGCGGGCGCGTTGGCGTGCTCTTCGAGCACCAGCACCTTCGTCTGTGACATCTCGTCCCATCTATCCGCTCGTCAGCCGGGGCCTGTTCACCGCGAGGGTGCTCACATTGCGTCCGGTCACCAGCTCGTACGCGAAGGAGTCCACCGCGGTGAACGCGAGATAGACGCCGAGTCCGCCGATCTCGCGTTCGGAGAGCGGTACGTCCAGCGCGGGCGGCCGCATTCCCTGGCGGGGGTCGAAGGCGGGGGCGTCGTCCTCGAAGCGCACCCACACCCGGTCCTTGGTGACGCCGCCGGCCACCGAGATCTCGCCCGTCGCGTCCCGGTACCCGTGCATGACGATGTTGGTGGCGAGCTCGTCGGCGGCGAGCCGCAGCCGGTACACGCACTCCTCGGGCAGACAGGCACCGGCGCCCAGCCTGAGCACGAAATCCGCGATCTCGTCGAGCCGTTCGAGCGCGGCGGGAATGCGCAGCACGGCCGGGGACCACTCGCAGCCTGCCGCCTCAGGCATCGCCGCACCGAAGTCGAGCGCCATCCGTCCCCACCCCTCTCAGGCGTCGACCAGGTCGATGCTGTGGTCGAAGCCGGCCAGGCGGATGGTCCTGGCGACCGTGTCGACGGCGCCGACCACGGCGATGCGGACGTCGTCGCCCATCTTCTGCCGGGCGAAGACCAGCGAGCGCAGGCCCGCACTGGACAGGTAGACGAGCTGTTCGGCACGTATCACCAGTTCGATCGCCCCGGACTGGGCGGCGGTGGTGACCGTGTCGTGGAACTGTGGCGCCGTCTCGGCGTCCAGCTCGCCCTTCAGCTCGATGGTGGCGGTGCGGTCGTTGATCCTCAGCCTGGCGTCGAATGTCACGGTGCTCTCCTCTGCTTGCGAAGACGGTCCGGTGCGCTGCTGCGTCATCGGGGGAGGGGCCGGCGGTACGGGTCAGCCTTCGGATTGCGTACGGCCGACCAGGACCACCACGGAGTGCGGGCCCAGGTGATAGCGGCCGGGGTGCCGCAGCGGGGGTTCCGCCCCGATGGGGTGGGCCGCCGGGGCGGTGGTGTCCGCGAAGAGGTGCCAGGCCTCGCCGTCGGGCAGCCGGGGCAGCTCCACGTCGTGGGCCTCCCAGTGGGCGTTGACCGCGACGTAGATGTGGTCGTCGGTCACGGTGCCGCCCTTGGCGTGCCGCCCGCAGCGCATCATGGCGAGGATGCGGCTGTGGTCCGCCCAGTCGGGCTGCCAGGCGTGCACCCCGTGCCAGCTGACGTCGGGGAAGCCGCTGCCGACCCGGTCGGTGCCGTGCGGGTGCTCGGTGCCCCGCAGCACCGGGTGTGCGTGCCGGAAGGCGATCAGCGCCCGTACGAAGTCGAGGAGCTCGGCGTGGGCCTCGACGAGCCCCCAGTCCACCCAGGAGAGCTCGTTGTCCTGGCAGTAGGTGTTGTTGTTGCCGAGCTGGGTGCGGCCCAGTTCGTCGCCGGCCAGGATCATCGGCACGCCCTGGCTGGTCAGCAGGAGGGCCAGCATGTTCTTCATCTGGCGCGTCCGCAGCTCGCGGACGTGCGCGGAGGCGCTGGGGCCCTCCTCCCCGCAGTTCCAGCTGTGGTTGTCGTTGGCCCCGTCGCCGTTGTTCTCGCCGTTGGCCTCGTTGTGCTTCTCGTTGTACGAGACGAGGTCGGCCAGTGTGAACCCGTCGTGCGCGGTGATGAAGTTGACCGACGCCGTCGAGGTGCGCCCCTGGTAGAGATCGGGCGAGCCGGCCATGCGGGTGGCCAGCTCGCCAACGAGACCGGGCTCGCCCTTGACGAACTTGCGCACCACGTCCCGGTACTTCCCGTTCCACTCCGACCAGCGGCCGTAGTTCGGGAAGTGCCCCACCTGGTAGAGGCCGGCAGCGTCCCAGGCCTCGGCGATCAGCTTGGTGTGCCGCAGGACCGGGTCATAGGCGAGCTGCTCCAGCAGCGGCGGGTTGGGCAGCGGAGTGCCGTCCTGGGCCCGGTCGAGGATCGCCGCGAGGTCGAAGCGGAATCCGTCGATGTGGTACTCCGAGACCCAGTACCGCAGGCACGACAGCACGAAGTCGCGCACCACCGGGTGGTTGCAGTTGACCGTGTTGCCGGTCCCGCTGAAGTTGTAATACTCGCCGTTCGGCGTGAGCATGTAGTACGTGGCGTTGTCGAGGCCCCTGAAGGAAATCGTCGGGCCCTGCTCGTTGCCCTCGGCGGTGTGGTTGAAGACCACGTCGAGCATGACTTCGATTCCGGCCCGGTGCAGCTCCTTGACCAGCGATTTGAACTCGTCGGTCTGCATCCGGAACCGGCCGGTGGCGGCGTAGCCGGCCTTGGGCGCGAAGAACGAGACGGTGTTGTAGCCCCAGTAGTTGTGCAGGCGCTCCCCGGTCACCGGATTGGTGCGCGGGTTGTCCAGCTCGTCGAACTCGAAGACGGGCAGCAGCTCGATGCAGTTGACGCCCAGCTCCTTCAGGTACGGGATCTTCTCCCGCAGCCCGGCGTACGTGCCCGGCGCCGTGACGCCGGAGGAGGGGTGCCGGGTGAAGCCGCGCACGTGGGCCTCGTAGATGACGAGGTCCTCGGTGGGGATGTCCAGCGGCCGGTCGTCGCCCCAGTCGAAGTCGTCGTTCACCACCTGGGCGCGGTAGGGGTAGACGTTGCTCCAGTCGGGTTCGGCGCCCCACACGTCGCGGCCCGAGACGAGCCGGGCGTACGGGTCGCTGAGCACCCGGCGGGCGTCGAAGCGGTCGCCGGCCGCCGGGTCGAAGGGCCCGTCCGCGCGGAAGCCGTACTCCAGGTTCTCCGGGTCGAGCCCGAAGACCGACATGGCGTACACGCTTCCGATCCGGAACGTCGGCGGGAACTCCAGTTCGGCCATGGGCTGCTCGGCCCCGCGCTCGAACAGCACCAGGGTCATCGCGGTGGCGCGGTCGGAGTAGACGGAGAAGTTGATGCCACCCGGCATCGGAACGGCGCCGTAGGGGAAGGGCCGCCCGGCCCGTACCCGGTAGGCGCCGATCCGATGGGTGGGGAACGCGTCGACGCGTTCACGCATGTCCTGAGTGGTCATCGCCCGGTGCGTTCCAGTTCGACGTCCAGATCATCGGCGATCTTGAAGAAGTCGAGGAAGCCGGTGGCGCTCATCACGAACCGGACCTCGTCGGAAAGGCCGATCAGCACGATCCTGGCCTCCACCTGCTGGGCGCGCCGGTGCACGATCAGCAGGGTGCGCAGTCCGGCACTGGAGATGTACGTGACGCCGGTGAGGTCGATCAGGACCTCGGCGCCCTCCTCGATGAACGGGAGCAGCTGGGCCTGGAGCCCGCCGGACGTGGTGGAGTTGATCTCGCCGTCCAGCGTGATCACGGTTGCGCGGCCCACGGTGCGGGTGCCGACACGGATGGTCATCGGGCCACCTCCTCCGTCGTGCGGTTGGCGGCGAGCCGGACCTTGACCTTGACCCGGCCCGAGGTCTCGGGGAGCCGGACGGTCAGCGCCCCGCTGTCGTAGTCGGTGTGCCGCTCGCCGTCGATCTCGACGGACTCGATGCGCACCGAGCCGGCCGGCAGCAGGTCCGGGGACACCCGCAGCAGGCGGTCCTCGACGAGCGCCGGGTCGGGCTTGAACCAGAAGTCCATCGCCTTGCCGTTGACCAGCAGGTTGTTGTAGACCGCCGCCAGATAGCACAGCTCCGCCGAGTGGTACATGGACATGGAGTGGCTGCCCTTGAGCCGCTCGACGCCCAGCAGGTACGGCAGGCCGCTGGCGAGGGTGTTGAAGTAGACGGCGCCCTCGTCGTGGTCGAGGAAGAAGGCGTTGTAGAAGGACTGGGCGTCGCGGGCCTCGGTGGCGAACTCCTCGCGGCCGGTGGTGCCGTGCAGGATCAGGTAGGCGAGGATCGCCTGCTCCTGCTGCCACCAGGCCTTGCGGTCGTGCCAGGCGAAGCGGAACTGCTCCTCCTGGCCGGCCTTGAGGCGCTCGACGACGTCGTACCAGCCGCCGCGCTGGCGGTCCGCGCCGACCGCCGGCATGGTCTCGCCGATGGAGACGGCCGTGTCGATGTAGGCGTCCTTGGCGCGCAGCGAGTGCATGCGCATCAGGTTCCAGGCGATCTTCAGGTTGTGGCCGATGACCGCGCGGTCCTGCTGCCAGCCGTGCGTGGTGTCGTGCGACCAGTCCTTGTGGAACCGCTCCTGGACGAAGGGGCTGTTCTTGGTGTCGGGGAAGCGCTCGACGATGGTGTCGAAGGTGTACTCCAGCATGTCGGCGTAGCTCTTCTCGCCGGTCGCCAGGTACAGGTTGATCAGGTACGCGGGGGCGTGGTCGCCGACCGAGTTCCAGTTCTTGCGGGCCCGGTTGGGGCCGAGCGAGGCGTGCTCGGGGCTGAGCAGGATCGGGTCGATGTGCGAGAAGTAGCCGCCCTCGTCCGGGTCCAGGTAGAACCGGTCGAAGAGCCGGATGGTGGCGTCCGCGTCGGCCTTGATCCGCGGGTCGCCGGTGATCCGGTAGGTCTGGACGGGGCCGGCGAGGGCGTAGATCTGCTCGTACGCCGGCAGCGCGTCGTAGTCGTCGGAGAACTCCGAGGTGAACAGCTTGGTCTCGGTGTCCCCGTCGACCTTGAGGCCGTGGTACCAGTACACGACGTTCTCGTCGGTGTCGACGAAGCGCATGTGCTCGCGCAGGTACTCGGTGCCGCGCTCGGCGACCTCCAGGTACTGGTCGTCGCCGGTGAGCAGGAACGCGGACGCCATGCCGTAGACCAGCCGGGAGATGGTGTCCGTCTCCTGGACGTGGCTGGCGGTCTTCTCACCGCCGAGCCGGATGTCCGTGCGGTACCGGGAGAAGTCGACGGGCCCGTTGCCGAACTGGGCCTTGCGGTAGAACGCGGCGATCTCCTCGATCTGCCGGATCCACCAGCTGTCCTCCTCGAAGCGGTAGTCGTCGCCCTGGCGGCCGACGAAGATCAGCCGCTTCGCCTCGAACCGGGGCGCCTCGCCGTTCGGGTAGAAGACGCCGTACGCGAAGACGAACCGCCCCTCTTCGAGCAGCGCGTCGATGTGGCCCGACGCGTCCTGGTACGGCTCGCCCAGGTTGTGCAGCAGCTCCGCGCTGGGACCGCCGTCGAGGGCCACCTCGAAGTCCCGGCCGTCCGCGGTGGTCAGCGTGAAGCTGCGGGCCTCCTTGTCGAAGGCGGTCGCCCGGCCGGCGATGGTGTCGGAGAAGGTGAAGTTCACTGTGTTGGACATGTCTGTCTCCCGTTGCAGGAGGGGCCCGAGGGCCTTGCGGTCACGGTCTGGGGTTGCGTTCGACCTGGCCCACGACGGCGGCCCGGCTCTCGATCAAGATCTGGCAGGCGAGCCCGCCGATCAGGAGGGTCTCGAGCAGCACGGGTGAGATCCCGTCGCCCGCCACGCCGAACAGCACGAAGACAGCGCCGAGGCCGAGCCGCGACCAGGATCTGAGGTCGCCCCCCAGTCCCACGTTGAGCAGGTGGATGCCGCCCACCCCGAGCAGGAAGGCGGCCACGCCGAAGCAGAGCACCGGG
The DNA here is from genome assembly GCF_018614095.1 of Streptomyces sp. ISL-87. Taxonomy (GTDB): domain Bacteria; phylum Actinomycetota; class Actinomycetes; order Streptomycetales; family Streptomycetaceae; genus Streptomyces. Next base: position 72,444 of record NZ_JAGGOY010000016.1, read on the forward strand.
CCGCCGTCCGAGAGCGGGGGGCCGCCGGCGTCGGCCTCCCGGGCCGCGAGCAGCCCGCCGACGCCGGTCACCGCGATGCCGCCGTGCACGAACAGGTGCCCGTAGACGTACGCCTGGCCGGTCAGCCGCCACTGCCGCAGCGGGGAGGCGTCCACGTGGTCGAAGACGATCCACCACTGGCAGGCGGCGAGCAGGAAGGAGCCCGCCACCACCACCAGCGCCTCGGCGCGCAGCCGGCTGGACGCGATCCCGATCGCGTTGAGCGCGACGACCTCGCCCAGCACGATGATGGTGAACAGGCCGAACCGCTCCGGCACGTGCGAGACGTTGAACGGGACGCGGGCGATCGCCGAGCTCGACAGGATCGGCGTCAGCAGTTCGGCGACCAGTCCCGCCACCCACAGGACGTAGCAGTACGGCACGGGCAGGAGCGCGGAGGCTCCCCACAGGGCCGCGCCCAGCCCGTACCCCTGGAGGAACCGCTTGGTCAGCAGTCTGGCCTTGGGTACGTGGAAGTGGGCGCGCAGGTAGAGCCCGACGAGGATCAGCCGCGCCGCGAAGTAGCCCAGGGCGAACCGCTTCGCCCCGCCCGCTCCGTCGAACGCGTGCGGTACCGCCACCGAGAGCAGCAGTACCGCCATCATCGCGGCGATCATGATCAGCCGGTAGACGCGGTCGTCGTTGTCGAAGCGGTCGGCGTAGAAGGTGAAGCAGACCCAGGTCCACCAGATGGGCACGAACAGCGCGGTGAAGTGCAGCGCCCCCGGCCACGACGGGGAGCCGAGCAGCACCTCGACGAGTTCCGCCACGGCCACCACGAACACGAGGTCGAAGAAGAGCTCGAGCGGCGTGGCGGCGCGGTGGGTCCCCTCTTCGGACACCCTCAGCCGCACCCGCCCGCGGTGCAGTCGTATCTTCCCGGTGTAGGTACCGCGTGCCATCGCGCGCTCCGGCGCGGCCTGGACCCCCCTCATTCCGGTCAGCTCCCGGCGACCTGGGTGTGGGCCTCGTCGTGGTAGCCCTTGATCTCGGTGATCAGGCCGGCGTCGTCCACCTTGAAGGTGTCGATGCCGCGGTCCTGGATGACCGCGCCGTCCTTCTTGTACGCGGTGATGTGGAAGGCCATGGCCGCCTCGTCACCGGTGATGACGAGGTCGGTGACGCGGAACTCGACCCGGTCGAAGACCTCGAAGGCGCCGTCGAAGAAGCCGGTCACGGCGGCCCGGCCGCGGTTGGCGGGCGAGCCCACGGGCTCGAACTGCACGACGTCCTCGGCGAGGAGCGAGATGAAGCGCTCCCGGTCCTTCTTGCTGAAACTCTCGGCGTATCCCTCGACGGCGTCGCGGATCTGCTGCTGCTCTGGCATGACCTCTCCCTCGGTCTCGGTCCCTCGGTCTCAGTGCGCGGGCCTGGCGGCGGCCGCTTCGATCTCTCGGACGAAGGTGTCCATGAACTCCCGGGTCACCTGCGGGTGCTTGGCGGTGATCAGGTCCCCGTCGACCACCAGGTCGACCGTGCCGTACCCGCCGTCGTAGACCACCTCGGCGCCGGCGTTCTCCACATCGCAGACGATGTTGTGGGCGCAGGTGACCCGGCGCCCCTCCAGCAGCTCGCGGTCGGCGCACAGCAGCCACAGAGAGTGGCAGATGGTGCCGACCTTGAGCCCGTCGACCGCCATGGCGGCCCGTAGGAACTCCACGGCCGGTGCCTTGTTACGACTGCCGGGGCCCGCGATCTCGACCTGGTAGCGCAGCCGGTCCATGGCGTACGCGCCGATCAGGATCAGGCCCGCGTAGTCGGACGGGTTCACCGAGGCGACCTCGGTGGTGACCGTGACGTGCTCCTCGACGTACCCGTTGTCCGGGTTGCTGCCGAAGGTCAGGGACGGCTGGCCCCACAGGTGGGAGACGTACTCGACCTCGTAGCCGTGCTGGGGGAAGTACTGGTTGAAGGCGCGGAACTCGGTCTGGTCGAAGTGCTCCTCGATGAGGACCGCGATGCGGCCCTTGGCCGGCGCCATCCGGGTCACCCGGCCAGGCCGAGCGGAGCGAGCAGCTGCCGGGGGTCGAAGTAGGCGGTGACCTCCTTGATCAGGCCGTCCTCGATCCGGAAGATGTTCATCCCGCGCACCTCGATGTGCTGGCCGGTCGGGGCGGCCCCCATGAAGACGCCCTGGTGGGTGCCGGTGATGGTGAAGGCGGCGGCGACCTTGTCGTCCTGCTCCAGGAGGTCGTCGATGGTGAAGACCCGGTCCGGGAAGCCGCCGTACCAGCGCAGCGCGAACTCCTTGTACGCGGGCAGGCCGTGGATGCCGTTGGGCGAGATCGGGTTGTCGAAGATCACGTCGGGAGCCATGATCCGGTCGGCGACCTGAAGGTTGCCGGGAGCGGTCAGGAACTCCTCGTAGTACGTGTGGACGAGCTTGGTCCCCTCTTCGGACACGGGACACTCCTTCGGAACGTGGATGGGCAGGCGCGGTCCGCGCCCACGGGGCACGGCCGGCCCCCGGCCGGTGGGGTCGGCGGGGAGCCGGCCGGGCGCGGATCAGGCGCCCTGGAGGAACCATTCGGCGGCGCGCTCGCCGATGACGTAGCAGGTCAGGTTGGGGTTGGCGCTTACGTGGGTCGGCATGATCGACGCGTCGACCACGCTGAGGTTCTGCACGCCGTACACCCGCAGTCGCTGGTCGACGACCGCGCTCGGGTCGCTGCTCGGGCCCATCTTGGCCGTGCCGACCGGGTGCCACAGGGTGGCGGAGTTCTCGCGGATGTAGTCGAGCAGCAGGGCGTCGTCGTCCACCTGGCGCTGGGTCAGCTTGTCCGACAGGCCCGTCGACAGGTCCTGGATCTGCTTGGAGTTGGCGATCTCCCAGGACAGCCGGACGCCGTCCATCGCGATGCTGCGGTCCGCGTCGGTGCCGTAGGAGTTGAGGGCGATGTGGGGCTGGACCGACGCGTCGGCGCTGCGCAGGGAGATCCGGCCGCGGCACTCCGGCTTCTGCAGCACGCTCATCACGCTGATCGGCCGGTGGGTGACCGGCACGTAGCGGCTGACGAAGTACAGCTGCATGTCGTTGAACTGCTCGGATCCGGGGTTGGTGTAGCGCACCAGCACCTGGACGTCCGGGTCGTTCGGGTCGGTGACGCCATCCTTGGGCAGCAGGCCGACCGTGATCTGCTGGTGCTCGATCAGGTTCTCGCCGACGTGGGGCTGGTCGAGCACCACGTCGATGCCGAGCGCGCGCAGCTCCTCCTGCGGGCCGATGCCCGAACGCAGCAGGATGGCGGGGGTGTTGAGGGCGCCGGCGGAGAGCGTGACCTGGTCGCCGTAGACCTTCTCCAGCGTGCCGCCGGTCTCGACCTCGACGCCGACGGCCTTGGTGCCCTCGAAGAGCACCCGGTGCACGGTGGCGCCGGAGCGGATGGCGAGGTTCTTCCGCTTGCGGGCCTCGGTGAGGTACGCGATCGCGGTGGAGACGCGCAGGTCGCCCCGGCGGTTCATCGGGATCGGGCCGACACCGGTGGACTCCGGGTCGTTGTGGTCCTCGACGTAGCCGAAGCCCTGATCGATGCAGGCCTCCAGGTAGGCGGCCTGGAACGGCACGAGCTCGTCGCGGGTGTGCCGGACGATCGGAGTCGGGCCGCCCTTTCCGTGCCAGGGGCCGCCGAAGTCCCGGTCGTCCTCGATCGCGCGGAAGTAGGGGAGCATCGAGCTCCACGACCACTCGTCGTTGCCCAGCTGGGCCCACTCGTCGTAGTCCGCCGGGATACCGCGCAGCGCGATGGCGCCGTTGACCGCGGAGCAGCCGCCGGCGACCTTGCCGCGGGCGTACGTGAGGGAGCGGCCCGGGACCGCCTCGGCGCTGTAGCCCCAGTCGTGGTCCTCGACGGACACGGTCCGCGCGTTGGTGAGGTCGCCGGGGATATCGGAGTTGTCCGCCCAGTCGGGACCGGCCTCGATCAGCAGGACCTTGATCTCGGGGTCGCCGGCGGTGAGCTTGCTCGCCAGGACGGCACCGGAGGAGCCGGCGCCGACGACTATGTGGTCATACCTCATGGATTCTCCTTCTCTGGAGTGGTGCCGCGAGCGCGACGGCGGCCACGGCGGCCACGGCGGGGCTCACAGGCCCGGGAACTCATCGGTCTCGATCCAGGTCTCGATGGCCTGCTTCTCCGCGAGATCGACGTACTCGAACCGGACCCCCAGGGCGTCCGGCTCGGTGATGATCCAGTCCGGGGTCGCACCCTCGGCGCTGCGCGAGGCGGCCTCGATGCCGATGCCCTCGGCCTGGAGCGCCTCGATGCGGCCGGCCATGTCCGGCTCCCAGACGCCGAGGTAGAGGATCTGGCCCTCTTTGGCGGTCGAGAAGATGCCCTGGTCGCCGTCCGACTCGATCAGCTCGTAATACGGCGGCCCCTGCTTCGAGAAGGCGACATGGACCACCTGCTCGTGCGGCAGCGGGTCTTCCAGGCGCGGATTGGTCACGTGCGCGGGTTTCGTGAAAGAGAGCCCGTGCACCCTGGAGTAGTAGTCGATTGCCTTCTCCAGATCGGGAACGACCACACCGATATGGAAGTAGGGCTGCTCGGTCATATCGCCTCCCTGTCGTGCGAATTGCTTGGGCGGATTACTCGTCCACCGGGTCGTACGCATCGAGCTGCGGCGGCCGCGAAAGATACGTCAGCATTTCCGGGACGATTTCCTTCAGGTATTCCTTGGCGCTGTGCTCGGCGAGGGCGGCCTCGTCCAGGTACTGCTCGACGACGAGATACCTGCGGGGCGTGGTCCGGTGGCGTACGAACTCGAACACCGGGGTGCCCGGCTCGTTCGCCCTGACCTTCTCCACCAGCAGCTTGAGCACCTCCTCGAAGGGCTCCTCGCTGCCTTCCGCCACGTCCAGGACGGTGGTGCACGTGATCATGGTCTTCCCGTCTTCCCGTCTGCTCTTCTTCCCGTCTGACCGGCCGGACCGGCGTCAGCTCAGCGGCGGCAGCAGGATGTCCGCCGTCTCCTCCTGGAGCTGGGCCTCGGCCTCGGGGTAGGCGTAGTACTCGTGGCCCTCGTTTTGGAACAGCTGGTAGCCGATGGCGCCGCGGGTGTCGAACCACATCGACATCTCCTTGCCGACCTCCTCGCCGAAGAGGTGGGCGACCATCGCGATGGTGCCGGCGTTGATCGCGGCGGCGCCGGCGGTGGTCCAGATGCGCTCCTCGGGCGCGCCGAGCCACATCAGGCGCGGCTCGACCACGTTGGCGCCCTCTTCCTTGAGGCGCTTGGAGATGGGCGGGCTGCAGGTCACCGGGGTCTTGCCGAGGATGCCGGCGCGCTGGAGGATGCCGACGCCGACGCAGTTGGCGCCGATGAACTTGCCGTTGACGTGGTGGTGGCGGATGGTGTCGAGGATCCGCTCGTTCTTCGTCGCGTCGCCGGAGCCGCGGCCGCCGGGAATGTAGAGGACGTCGTACAGATCGTCGTCCTTGAGTACCGCGTGCGGCTCGACCTTGGCGCCCATCTGCATGGAGACGGGGCCCTCTTCCAGGGCCACCAGCTTGACCTCGATGTCCTCGCCGGTCTTCTCCTTGAGATAGACCGCGACACCGATCAGGATCTCCCAGGGAATGATGGTGTCCGATTCGCTGCACCGGTCGTACGCGAGAACACCGATGCTCTTGATAGCGCCCATGGTTCTTCCTCTCCATTCCGCTCCGGATTACCGGTATCCCGGTCCGCAGCGAAGCTAGCCCGGCCCCGCAATGGCCTCAGAATTTTCCGCGGATACTTCCTGACCTCACGATCGGGGGTGCCCTGGAACACCTGACCGAGCGGCCCGGCCGAGTTCCTAAAGTCCAACCGATTTTCTGGTTGGGCGCGGCGGAGGTTGGTCACCCTGGCCGCCATGACAAGTGAGAGTTCTGAGCTGCTGACTCAGCCAACCGGCGACAGTAAGGAGACACAGCGCAGTGGCCGGCCGACGGGCCGCTTCATCGGCATCGCCGTCGGCAACTTCCTGGTCCTGCTGGACGCCTCCATCCTCAACGTGGCCCTGCCGGACCTGCGGGACGATCTGCACGCCCCGGCGAGTGCGCTGCCGTGGACGGTGGACGCCTACACGGTGGTCTTCGCCGGTCTGATGCTGGCCGCCGGTTCCATCGCCGACCGGTGGGGACCGCGCCGGGTCTACCGCGTGGCGCTGGTCTCCTTCGGCGTCATCTCGCTGCTGTGCGCCGCGGCCGGATCGGCCGGACCGCTCATCGCCGGGCGCGCCCTGCTCGGTGTGGCCGCCGCGGGTCTCGTACCCGCCTCGCTCGCCCTGCTCGCGGGGCTGTATCCGGATCCGGCCAAGCGCTCCCGCGCGGTCGGCGCCTGGGCGGCGATCAGCGCGCTCGGTCTGGTCTCGGGCCCCGTGCTCGGCGGTGTGCTGGTCGCCGCCGGCGGCTGGCAGCTGGTCTTCCTCGTGAACCCGCCGATCGCCCTGATCACCTTCGTCCTGGCGAGGAAGCTGTCCGCGGACAAGCCGACCGCCCACCGGCCGGTGGACTACCCGGGCCTGCTGCTCTCCATCATCGGCCTCGGCGCGCTGACCTTCGGCCTGGTGGACGGCGGCACCGATGGCTGGGCCCACCCCGTGCCGGTGGCCGCCATCGTGATCGCCGTATTGGCGTTCGGCGCGCTCGCCTACGTGGAGCGCCGCGCCCCGGACCCGGCGCTGCCGCCCGCTCTGCTCTCGCTGTCACGCGTACGTGCCGACCTGGTGGCGGGCTCCGCCGCGTCCTTCGCGTTCTACGGGCTGCTGTTCGCCATGACGCAGTGGATGGTCGAGCAGCGGGGGATGTCCCCGCTCGAAACCGGCCTCGCCTTCCTGCCGATGACCCTGCCGCTGGCCGTGCTGCCGTTCTTCACCGGACGTCTGGTCGCGAAGATCGGCACCCGGCCGCTGATCCTGTTCGGCCTCGCCGGCGGCGCCCTGTCCGGCGCGATCCTCTCCTTCTCCGGCACCGACACCCCGCTGGCCCTGCTCATCGCGGCCCAGCTGGCCCTCGCGCTGTGCGCCACCACGGCGATCCCCGCCTCGACCGCCGACATGGCGACCGCGGCGCCGCAGCGCCTCGCGGCCACCGCACAGGGCGCGCTGAACGCCGCACGCCAGGCCGGCTCCGCGCTGGGCGTCGCGGTGCTCGGAACCCTGGCCTCGATGCACCAGATCGGACTCGCGGTCGTCGTGCTCGGCCTCGGCTCGCTGCTCGTGGTCGGCCTGCTCGGCCGGGCCAGGGCGACTCAGGACGCCTGAAATCCCGCCTCCCGTACCGCCGTACGACACGACCGAAAGGACCAGCACGATGACCACCGCTTCAGAGACGGCCGTCAAGGCCCCCGCCCGGCGCAACGTCCCCTGGATCCGTGCCGCGCTCCAGACCGCGATCGAGCTGGAGCACTCCACGCTGCCGATCTACACCTCGGCCATGCTCTCGCTGGAGGTGCAGAACTACACGAGCTACAACACCATCCGCAGCGTGCTGATGGAGGAGATGGTGCACATGGCCATCGCCGCCAACATGCTCGCGGCGATCGGAGGCCGGCCCAAGATCAAGCACCTCGACCCGAAGTTCCCCTCCCACGGCCTGCCCGGCGGTGTGGAGCCCGATCTGCACATCGGCCTCGCCAAGCTCTCCAAGCCGCAGCTGCGCAACTTCATGCGCCTGGAGTCCCCGCTGTTCCTGCTGCCGGAGGAGTACAGCCACGAGAGCTTCCCGACCATCGGCAAGCTCTACTCCGAGATCAAGGACGCCATCGTCGACAACGCCGACGAGCTGCGGGCGGCGGTCAAGGGCGGCGGGGTCGCCAACCAGGTGGGCGACAACATCGGCTTCAAGACCATCGTTCCGACCGCCGGCGTCGACCCGGTCGACCAGCTCCTCGAGGGGATCAACGAGATCCTGGAGCAGGGCGAGGGCGCGACGGGCGGCACCATCCAGGCGGGCGCCGCGTTCCAGCACGAGGAGTCGCACTACGGGAAGTTCGCCGAGCTCTGGTACGGCCGCGAGTACCGGGAGCCGAACCCGGCGCTGGAGCTGAGCCCGGAGACCGAGGCCGTGCACTTCCAGGGCAGCAAGATCGACTGGCCGGCCGTGGTGAACACCCTCGCCGTGCCGCTCGACGGCTACGAGAAGGTGCTCGCCGCCGACCCCGACGGGGCCGAGGCCGAGAAGGAACTCCTCCAGTTCGACGAGACGTACACGGGCATGATGGTCCACCTCGACGAGCTGTGGAACGGCTCGATGGCCACCCAGTGGCCCACCTTCGGGGACGCCGTCCACCACATGGTGAAGTTCCGGGTGTTCTCCTGCTTCACCTTCATGCGGCGCCAGATCCCCAAGTCGGTGATCGACGACCTGCCGCGGCTGTACCCCTCGGAGTTCGGCTACCTGAACACCTACACCGACCTGAACCAGCCGGTCTTCTACGGCCCCCGCTTCCGCAATCTCGCCGCGGTCGGCCAGGCCTGATCACCTCCGAGCACCCCTGAGCACCCCCTGATCACCCCTCGCAGGAGACATCATGTCGCGTACGAAGACGATCCTCATCGTGCTGACCAGCCACGCGGAGCTGGGCAACACCGGGCGCCCCACCGGCTTCTACCTGCCCGAGGTGGCCCACCCCTGGAAGGTGTTCACCGAGGCCGGCCACCGCGTCGACCTGGCGTCGCCCAAGGGCGGCCGCCCGCCGGCCTCCGGAGTCGACACCTCCGACCCGGTCCAGAAGGCCTTCCTGGAGGACCCGGAGATGAGCGCCAAGCTGGAGAACACCCTCCGTCCCGAGGACGTGGACCCCGCGGGCTACGACGCGGTCTTCTTCGCGGGCGGACACGGCACCATGTGGGACTTCGCCGACAACGAGGCGCTCGCCGTGCTCGGCCGGGACGTCTATGAGGCCGGCGGCGTGGTCGCGGCGCTCTGCCACGGCCCCGCGGCCCTGGTCGGCATCCGGCTCTCCGACGGCCGCCCGCTGGTCGAGGGCAAGCGGCTGACGGCCTTCACCAACAACGAGGAGGCCGCGATCGAGCTGACCGACGTGGTCCCGTTCGCCCTCCAGACCGCGCTGGAGGACCTCGGCGCCAAGCACGACGGCGCCGCGAACTTCTCCGCCCACGCGGTGGTCGACGGCCGCCTGGTCACCGGCCAGAACCCGGCCTCGGCCACCGACACCGCCCTGGCGACCGTCCTCGCGCTGGCCGGGGCGTGACCCTTTCCGCCACCGGCCCGGGCCGCCGGCCGGAGACCGTCCTCGACCCGGCGGCGCCGGTCCCCGGGGCCGCTCCGGCCGACCCGCGGCGGTGGCTCGTCCTGGGGGTCGGGCTGATCTGCACCTTCCTGGTGGTCGGCGGGGTCTCCATCGCCAACCTGGCGATGCCCTCCCTCCAGCAGACCCTCCACGTCGGCTTCGGCGCGGTGCAGTTCGTGGTGGCGGGGTACGGCCTGGTGTACGCGATCTTCCTGATCACCGGGGGCCGGCTCGGCGACGTCATGGGCCGCAAGCGGGTCCTGCTGGCCGGCCTGGCGCTGTTCACCGTCGCCGTGCTGGTCAGCGGGCTCGCCCCGAACGCCCCGGTGCTGATCGGCGCCCGGCTGGTGCAGGGGTTCGGGGCCGCGCTGATCTACCCGCAGATCCTGTCGATCATCCAGGACACCTTCGAGGGCAAGGAGCGCAACTTCGCCCTCGGCCTCTTCGGCGCCACCATCGGGGTGGCCATCGTCATCGGCCAGCTCATCGGCGGCGCCCTGATCGAGCTGGACCTGGGCGGGCTGGCCTGGCGCCCGGCCTTCCTGGTGCTGGTGCCGATCGGGGCCGGCGCGTACCTGACCGGGCGGCGCGTGATGGCCGCCGACAGCCCGTCGGGGCGCCCGCACATCGACCTGGCCGGCACCGGCCTGCTCGGTACGGCGCTGCTGCTCCTCGTACTGCCGCTGCTGATCGGTCCGGGGTCGGGCTGGGACTGGTGGATCTGGGCCATGTTCGCGGCCGCCGTCCCGGTCTTCGCGCTGTTCATCCGGTACGAGCAGCGGCTGGTCGCGCGGGACCGCACCCCGCTGCTGCGCCCGTCCCTGTTCCGGCAGCGGGCCTTCAGCGTGGGCATCTCCATCGGCGTCCTGTACTTCATCACCATCGTCGGCCTGGCCGTCTACACCTCGCTGACCTTCCAGGTCGGCCTCGGTCTCGACGCCCTGGAGGCGGGCCTGGCCTTCGCGCCGGTGGGCGTCGCCTTCTTCGTGTCCTCGCTGGTGGTGCCCCGGCTGGTGCCGCGGCTCGGCCGCTCCGTGCTGACCATCGGCCATGTGCTGCTGCTGGGCGGGCTGGTGGCGGCCTGGCTCACCGTGCGTCTGGCCGGGCCGGGCCTTTCGGCGTGGAGCCTCGCGGTGCCGCTGCTGCTGGTCGGCACCGCGCAAGGACTGACCATGTCGCCGCTCATCGGCATCGTGCTGACCGGGATCCGGCCCGACGACAAGGGCTCGGCGTCCGGCGCGCTGACCACGGCGTTCCAGGTGGGGCAGGCACTCGGGGTCGCCGGGATCGGCACGGTCTTCTCCGTGCTCGGCGCGCACCCGGGGCCCGGCGCCGCCACCGACCGCTACCGGGTCGCGTACCAGGCGGCGGTCCTGGTGATGGCGCTGCTCACCCTCGTCTCGCTGCTGCTGGTCTTCCTGCTGCCCCGGCCGCACGACAGCAGGCCCCACCACCACTTCCTGTGGCTGCGGCACGGAAAGCGCACCGGTCTGGCGCACGCCTTTTATATGCTGACGGGCGGTCACGCGGTGGGCAGACTGACCCACTGGTTTCACCACCACGAAGGGAAACACTGATGCGTCAGGTCACTCTGGGCAGCCAGGGGTTAAAGGTCTCCCAGCAGGGTCTCGGCTGTATGGGCATGAGCCAGTCGTACGGTGTCGGCAACGACGTCGAGTCCATCCGCACCATCCACCGGGCCCTCGAACTGGGGGTGACCCTGATCGACACCGCCAACGTGTACGGGGCCACCGGCCTGTACGGGGTCGGCGCCAACGAGAAGCTGGTCGGGCACGCGCTGCGGGAGCGGCGCGACGAGGTGGTCCTCGCCACCAAGTGCGGCATCGTCGACGTCAAGCCCGGCGCCGGCATGCAGCTGCGGGGCGACGCCGAGTACGTCCGCCGCTGCTGCGACGAGTCGCTCCAGCGCCTGGGCGTCGACCACATCGACCTGTACTACCTGCACCGGGTGGACCCCAAGGTCCCGGTCGAGGAGTCCATCGGCGCGATGTCCGAGCTGGTCGCCGCCGGCAAGATCCGCTACGTGGGCGTCTCCGAACTCCCCGCCGACGAGCTGGAGCGGGCCCACGCGGTCCACCCCATCACCGCGGTGCAGAGCGAGTACTCCCTGTGGTCGCGCGGTCTCGAGGAAGCGGTGCTTCCCACAGCCCGCCGCCTCGGCATCGGCCTGGTCCCGTTCTCCCCCCTCGGCCGCGGCTTCCTCACCGGATCCGTCACCTCCCGGGACGAGCTCGACGCCAACGACATGCGCCGCGGCATGCCCCGCTTCGAGCAGCACAACCTGGACGCCAACCAGCGGATCGTCGACATCATCAAGACGATCGCGGCCGAGAAGGACGTCCTGCCGGGCCAGATCGCCCTGGCCTGGGTGCACGCCCAGGGCCATGACATCGTCCCGATCCCCGGCACCAAGCGGGTCTCCTACCTGGAGCAGAACACCGCCGCCGCCGGACTGGAACTCTCCCAGGACGACCTCACCCGGCTGGGCGCCGTCGCCGCCGGAACCAGCGGCGCGCACCGCTGACAGGCGGCCCACCCTGCCGTTGAGCGGCACCCGTGCAATGCGTCAGAGCCGGCCTCGTCACGAGGCCGGCTCTGACCTGTTTCACGGGTCCGGAGACGGGCTTGGTCAGGGCTGGCCCGGTCAGGGGTGGCTCGGTCAGGGCTGCTCGGTCAGGAGTGGCCGGGCGTCTCCTCCAGGAGCTCCGACTGGGCCAGCAGGTAGGCGAGATGGGCCCGGCTGCGGCCCCCGAGCAGCTCCGAGGCCTTCCTGATGTGCGTGGACACCGTGCGGGTGCTGATGCCGATCCGGGTGCCGATGACCGCGTCGGTGTGGCCCTCCACCATGAGGCGCAACACGGTGCGCCGCGTCTCGTCCGTCATCAGCCGGGGCCGGACCTGCTCCGGGGTCATGCTGACCGGCTCGGCGCGCGCCCAGGCGTGGTCGAAGACCTTCACCAAGTACTGGACGACGGCGGGGTGTTCGATGAGCAGCGCCGTGCCGTTGAGGTCGTGGCGGTGGTCCGGGATGAAGGCGGCCCGCCGGTCGAAGACGATGAGACGGTCGAACAGCTCGTTGAGGGTGCGGACTTCGGCGCCGGCGGCGGTGACCTGCTCGATGTAGGCGAGCGTGGGTCCGTGGGCGCGCACCGTGTGCTGGTAGAGGGTGCGCTGCTTGACGCCGCGGCGGGACATCGCGATCTCCTGGGGCAGCGTCCGCACCAGGGCCTCCGGGTCCCTCGAGCCCCCCGGCTGGGCGGTGAGCATCTCCTCGACGCAGATGTCCCGGGCCTGGAGGAGGGCGGACCGGATGACGTCGGAGCCGTGCAACAGCCGCAGCGGGGTGGCCGACTTGCGGTGTTCCTCGCGGTAGACGTCCTCCACCTGCGAAACTGCCTCGTGGATCGCGGCGATGGCGTGCTGGCGGACCAGGACCGCGCGCTCTATGGGGCGTACCAGCTCGCTGGTGGCGATGTCAGGCGGGATCGCGTACCAGAGTGCCGGGTTTTCGGCCAAAGGACGCAGCAGCCCCAACTCCACCAGGCAATCGGGTATATCACCCCCAATCGGTCCTTTCGATAAGCTCTCGCGGTATCGCTCGACCCCCCGGTCGCACGGCCTCACGATATTGGGTTGTGGGTCAATGTCGGGATTTCTGCACATGTGCCCCCCCTTCTTGTTTCAGCAATGCGCAATCACGATGCTAGCGAAACCCGAGTGGCAGGGTTATCTGCGGCATGATTCCTGTGACGGAAGGCCTAACGGGTCTTTCAGCCATAGGGGAGGCAGTCATGAATTTCAACCAAGGAAACGTTAAGAGGTTTGTCGGCGGTCTCGCACTCGCCCTGTCGATTGGATCCGGGGCAGAGATCTCCGCGGGTTACGCCATGGCTTCGCCGTCCACCGGCGCCACGCTGAGTGACTCCAACTGGGGAATTGTTCCTTCCACGAAGATCGGCGGCGGCTACGCCGAGGACGACTCCAACTGGGCCTGATCCCGAAGCGGCCGGGGACCGGTTCGACCACCCGGTCCTCGGCAAGGGCACGTCACATCGGATGTACATAGTTCATCCAATTCGACGGGGGATGCTATGAGTACGGACCGGGAAACAGTCGGCATCATCCTCGCCGGGGGCAGGGGAGAGCGGGCCAAACCGATCACCCTGGAGTCGGCGGACTACATTCGCAGCAAAGCTCTCATTCCGTTTGTCGGCCGGCGCCTCATCGAGTGGGTGCTCGAAGCGTGCCGGGAGCAGGGGATCCGCCGCTTCTACGTGGTGACCCACGGCCTGGAGAACCGGAATCAGATCAAGCTGCTTCTCGGCTACGGCGAGCGCTATGGCGTGGAGATCAGGTATTCACGCTCGCGCTTCGACCGCTACAACGTCGGCTCGGCCGGTGCCACCTTGCACAACCTCGAACAGTGGGACCTTCAGGGACAGGCGCTGGTGCTGCCGGTCGACTCACTCTTCGACTTCGATCTGAAGGCGCTCACGGCGACCCATGCGGAACGCGGCGCCCTGGTGACCGTCGCGGCCGTGGAGCGCACGGCGGACGAGATCGCCGCCAAGTACGGGGTGATGCGGACCGGCCGGGACGGCCTGGTCCAGGGCTTCGTGGAGAAGCCCGACGCCGGGGAGCTGCGCGAGCTGTTCCCCCTGACGGCCGGGGACGCGCGGGCCACCCTGCCCACCAACGCGGGCATGTACCTCGTGGACTGCGGCCGGCTGCGGCTGCTGGCCAGGGACCCGGAGCTGTTCCGGCAGTCCCACCAGCGCCTGGACTGGGGCGGCGACCTGTTGCCCTGGCTGGTCGGACGGGGACATCCGGTGGCCGCTCACGCCATCGGGCGCCTGGGCGACCTCGGGAACGTACCGGACTACCTGGACACCGTGCAGCTCGTGCTCAACGGCGCGTACGAGCAGATGAACCGGTTGATGGCGGATCCGGACGAAGACGCCCCGGTGCGGCGCTGGATCCACGCGAGCAGCCTGCAGACCAAGGACGACGTCACCGGCACCACCCTCGCCCAGAAGATCGAAGAGGGGTCGGTGCTCATCGGACCCGGCGTCCGGATCGGCCGCGATGTGGAGATCGGCTCCGGGGTGCGGCTGGAGCACGCGGACATCGGCGACGGGGCCGAGGTGCGTGAGGGCTCCACCCTGGTCCGGTCCACCGTCGGGGAGTCCGCGGTGATCGGTGCGTACGCCGAGGTGTCGGACAGCTATGTCGGACCCATGGCGGAGGTCCATTCGGAGCGTGACCGTCCGGCTCGCCTGGAGGACCACGCGGCCATCGGCGACGGTGCCGTGCTCTCGCCGGGAACGCGGTTCTCCGGCATCTGCGTCTACCCGCGCCTTCGGGTTCCGGCCCTCACCGGGGTGCCCGCCAGAACGGAACTGCGTAACTCCGACGACATCCTGCGCTGGGCGTGACAGCGACTCGCTCCCGGCGACGCGGCGATTGGAAGTGAGAAGCATGCACGGTCCCATTGCGGTGATCGGTGGTGCCGGCCGGGTCGGTGGTCTTGTGACCCGGCGGCTCCACGAACAAGGTGCCCGCGTACGTGTGGTCAGCCGGACCCCGGAGCACGGGCCGGCCCCGCTGCCCCGCGGGGTCGAGGTGTACCGGGCGGACGTGCGGTACACGGACAGCCTCGCCGACGCGCTGCGCGGCTGCGCGGGCATCATCTTCAGCGTGGAGCCGGGCACCGCGGACTCCGGTCCCGACTCGCCCGAGTCCACCGTGTACGACGGTGTCCGCAACGCGCTGGCCGCCGCCCTGGAGCAGGGCGGGCGCCCGCACTTCGTCCTGGTCAGCCAGATCTTCGTGACCCGTCGCGAGCACCCGATGAACTCCTACGGCAGGCTGCTCGACTGGCGGCTGCGCGGGGAGGACGCGGTACGCGGCTCGGGCCTGCCGTACACGGTCGTACGGCCCAGCTGGCTCACGGACGACGCGTCCGTCGGAGCCCGGGTCCGCCTGGAGCAGGAGGACCGGGGCTACGGCTGGGTGTCCAGGGCTTCGGTGGCGCAGGCCTGTGTACAGGCGCTGCGTACCCCGCAGGCCACGGGCCGGACCTTCGAGCTCTACAGCGAGCCCGGGGAGGCGCCGGCCGACTGGCCGTCGCTGTTCGGCCGGCTCACCCCGGACCGGGTGCTCGAACGCCGGGTCGCCTGAACGCCGGGTTGCCTGAACGCCGACTGCCCGAACACCGGGTGGCCTGAACGCCGGGCTGCCCGAACGGCGGGTGGCCCAGGCGCCGCCCGAGGCCGGAAACGGCCCGTTGACGACGAGGGCGGACACCCGACCGTCCGCCCCGTCCCTTCTCCCGTCGGGCACTTCCCCCGTGCCGACGGGTCCCGGAACCGGGGCCGGCCGGGTCCCCGCGGCGACCCGCGGCGGCCGCCGGCCCCGGTCTCCGATGCGAGGCCATCCAGTGCTGCGCCCTTCAAAAGACCGTCCTGTGGCCTCGACGAACCTCGAATTTCCGTGGAAAGGGCTGGTAATAGCCGTGGAACGTGAGCAGGAACTGCCCTACAAGATTTCACCGGAGATTGTCACCGAGTTTCTGGCCAGGACACTTGCGTCGATTCCGCGAAGTGACCAGCGGCGCTGGGGTGACCTGTATGTGCGGGGACTGCTCTCGGTCGAAGGCAAGAAGACCATGCGGGCGCTGGCGAGCAATGCCGACGGCAGCACCGAGCAGAGCCTGTATCAGTTCATCAGTAAATCACCTTGGGATGCTCTCCCGGTACGCCAGGAGCTGGCCCGGTTATTCCAGCGGCATACCCAGCCGCGTGCATGGGTCGTGCAGCCACTCGTGATCACCAAGGTGGGACGGCATTCGGTCGGCGTCGAGCGGCAGTTCGTCTCGCAATTCGGGCGGGTCGTCAACTGCCAGCAGGCCATGGGGGTGTGGCTGGCCTCGGACCAGATGAGCTGCCCCGTCGACTGGCGCCTGGTGCTGCCCGAGTGCTGGACCGACGAACCCGGAATGCGCGAGAGGGCGTCGATTCCGGACAACGTGGGTGCCTGCCCGCCCGAGAAGTGCGCTATCGACTCGATCACCGAGATGTCGAACGAGTGGAGCCTGCACAGCCGGCCCGTGGTGATGGACCTGCGGGAGACCGATCCGTATCCGGTCTGCCGTGATTTGGCCGAGCGCCGGATTCCGTTCGTGGTGCGCGTCAGCCCGGTCACCCCGTACACCTCGCTGGATCCGCGGCAGTCGCGCCCCGGCCAGGGCGGCGCGCACTCCGAGCTGATCGGGGCGCTGAGCCGGCACCAGATGCCCGTCGAATGGCTCGACCACGCCACCGACACGCTCCGCGCGACCTCAGTCGGCGCGACCCGGGTCCGGCTGGTCAACCGCCAGGCGGCGGCGAACCGGCAGGAGTTCATGCTGCTCGGGGCCTGGTCGACGCCGGGACAGCCCCGTCCGGACGAGTTCTGGCTCTCCAACTTCCCGCAGTCGCAGATCGGCACGGCCTACCGCACCGCGATGCTCAGCCGCCGGGTCGAACGCGATCTGGCGGAGGTCAGCGATCCGCTGGGCGTCCGCGACTTCGAGGGGCGCTCGTTCCGCGGCTGGCACCACCACATGACGATGGTCTCGCTCGCGCACGCCATCACGATGCTGGCGACCCCGCAGAGCGCGCGCTCCCTGTCCGACCCCCGCATGGTGGGGGCGTCCGCGGCATGACACTCCCCATGGACAGCATCGAGACAGGCAGTGCCGGGTCGGACCGTCTGGAAGTGGAGTGGATCACCGGGGAGCTGCGCAGGCTGCTCCCCGGCTGGATCCTCGGCCGGCGCTGGTTCGCGGGCAAGGACCGCGCCCGTGTGGAGGTGGAGCCGGTCCTCGTCGACGTGGTCTCGCGCGGAGAACCGGAACTGGTGCAGGTGGTCGTCCGCGTCCCGGGAACCCGGGCCGGCTCGGACGACTGGTACCAGCTGCTGCTCGGCGTGCGCTCCGTCCTCCCAGCCCACCTCGCGGAAGCCGAGATCGGGCGCAGCGCGGCGGCCGGCGGTCGCGTCCTGTACGACGCGACCGCCGACCCGGAGCTGATGGGCCGGCTGCTCGACCTGCTCGTATCCGAGCGGGACGACGGCACGGTGGAGTTCCACCGCACCCCCGGCGCCGACATCCCGCGCGGGCTGCCCGCCAGGGTGCTGAACGGGGAGCAGTCCAACACCTCCGTGGCCTTCGGCGACCGGATGATCTTCAAGGTGCTGCGGCATCTAGTGCCCGGCCCCAGCCCCGAGCTGGAGATGCTGACCGCGCTGGGGCGGGCCGGTAACGTGCCGAGCGCGGCCCCGCTCGGCTGGATGCGGACGGCACCGGACAGCCCGGGCGGCGAGATCACCCTCGGCATCCTCCAGGAGTTCATCCCCTCCCGCGGCGACGGCTGGGCCATCGCCGTCGAGGAGGCCAGGGCCTGTATCGCCGGGGAGTGCGAGACGATCTCCCCGCTCGGCGGCTTCACCGAGGAGGCCCGCGCCCTGGGCCGGGCCACGGCCGAGGTGCACGCCGCACTCGCGGGGCAGCTCGGCACCCGGTCGCTGACCGTCGGGGAGTCGGAGCAGCTCGTCGCCGGACTCACCGAGCGACTGGAGACCGCGCTGGCCGAGGTGCCCGCCCTGCTGCCGCTCGCCCGTCAGCTGCGCGGCATGTACCGGGACCTCGCCGAGGTCGCCCGAAAGGACGGGGCGCTCGTCACCCAGCGCGTCCACGGCGACCTGCACCTGGGCCAGGTGCTGCGCGCCGAACGGGGCTGGGTGCTGATCGACTTCGAGGGCGAGCCGGGGCGGCCGCCCGAGGAGCGCCGGCGGCTTCAGCCCGCGCTGCGCGATGTGGCCGCGATGCTCCGGTCCTTCGACTACGCGGCCCACCACGCGCTCGCCGGGGTGCTCGGCGTACCGCCGGGCGAACAGGCGTTGGGGGATCCGCGGGGGATGCGGCTCGCGCGCCGGGCCTCGGCCTGGGCGGTGCACAACCGGCGGTCGTTCTGCGCGGGATACGCCGAGGCGGGCGGCGCCGACCCCAGGTGCCTGCCCGTGCTGCTGCGCACCTTCGAGGCGGACAAGGCCGTGTACGAGGCCCGCTACGAGGCCCACAGCCGGCCCGAATGGCTCGCCATCCCGCTGGCCGCGGTGCGCCGGCTCACCAACTGGCAGCGGAACGCCGGCTGATCGGCCCGGCCGGCCCCCTGACGACGAATGGGAACCATGATCCATCCATCTGCATACGAGCACCTGGTCAAGGCCTATGACATCCGGGGGCTGGTCCCCGAGGAGTTCGACGAGGCGGCCGCCCACACCATCGGCGCCGCCTTCGTGACGCTGACCGGCGCGGACCGGATCGCCGTCGCACGCGATATGCGCGGCCGGGTGCGGACGGCCGCCCCGCGGAACACGGAGGTGGTCGTATGACCGGCGTCGTCGACTTCTGGTTCGACCCGATCTGCCCGTGGTCCTGGCAGACCTCCCGCTGGATGCTCGAAGTGGTGCGGCTGCGCCCGGTCACCCCGCGGTGGCACGTGATGAGCCTGGCCGTGCTCCAGGACAATCCCCGACTGCCGCGCGCCTACCGGGAGATGCTGCTGGAGGCGCGCGGTCCGGCCCGGGTCTGCGCCGCGGCCAGGGCCGAGCACGGGGACGAGGTGCTCGGCCGGCTCTACACGGCGCTGGGCACGCGTTTCCACGAGCGGGGGCTTCCGCAGAGCAGGGAGGTCGTCGAGGACGCCCTGCGCGAGGCGGGGCTGCCGGCCCGGCTGTCCGACGCGCTGAGTTCGCGTACCTACGAGGAGGCCCTCCTCCTGTCGCACAAGGCGGCGGTCGCCCTGGTCGGCGACGAGGCCGGCACCCCGGTGCTGGCGCTGGAGGGGCCGCCCGGTACCGGCCAGGCCGCCTTCTTCGGGCCGGTGGTGACGCCCGTACCGCGCGGTGAGGACGCGGCCCGGCTCTGGGACGGCGTGGTCCTCGTCGCCTCCACACCCGGTTTCTACGAGATCAAGAGGAGCCGGACGTGAGCGCCACAGCAGACGTCGCCATCGTGGGCGGCGGGCCCGCGGGGCTGTCCGCGGCCATCTACCTGGCCCGCTACAACCGGGAGGTGCTGGTCTTCGACACCGGCCACGGCCGCTCGACCCACCACCAGGTCAACCACAACTACCTGGGCTTCCCGGACGGGATCCCCACGGTCGAACTGCGCAGGCTGGGCTCCGAGCAGCTGGCCCGTTACCCCAACGCCCGGGTGGCCCACCACCTGATCACCGCCGTGGAGGGCGACGCGGAACGCGGCTTCACCCTGCGCTCGCAGGGGCACAGCTGGCAGGCCCGCACGGTGGTGCTCGCGACCGGCGTGCTCGACCACTTCCCGCACTTCCCGCACTGGGAGTCGTACGTGGGCCGGTCGATGTTCTGGTGCATCACCTGCGACGGCTACGAGAACCGGGGCCGCAGCATCCTGGTCGTCGGGCACACGGACGCCGCGGCCGGCGAGGCGATGCAGCTGCACAGCCTCACGGACCGGGTGCGGCTGCTGACCAACAGCCACAGCGACGAGATCAGCGACACGTTCCGGGCCCGCCTGGAAGCCGCGGGCATCCCGGTGGTCCACGACCGCATCGCGGAGCCGGAGGGGAAGGACGGCCTGTTCACCGCCATCCACACCCGGGGCGGTCTGCGGCTGGAACTGGACGCCCTGTTCTCCATCCAGGGGGCCACGCCCGAGACGGTGCTCGCCCGGCAGCTGGGTGTCGACCTGGCCGCCTCCGGCTATGTCGCGGTCGACACCGAGCAGAAGACCTCGGTGCCCGGGGTGTACGCGGCGGGCGACCTCACCGCGCTCCACTCCCACCAGGTCACCGCCGCCGTGCACGAGGGCGCGCAGGCGGCGTCGGCCGCGAACTACTTCCTGTACCCGCCGGAGCTCAAGGCCGACTGATGCGGGTCCGACAGATGTTTCACGTGAAACAGACGATGTTTCACGTGAAACATCAGCCGCGGTCGGGGCGGCGCACCAGCAGTCCGCGCTCCAGGGCGACGACCACGGCGTGGGTGCGGTCGCTGACGTCGAGCTTGGCGAAGACCCGAAGCAGGTGGGTCTTGACCGTGGCCTCGGCGATGACCAGGCGTTTGCCGATGTCGCCGTTGGAGAGCCCGTCGGCGACGGCGTTCAGCACGTCCAGCTCGCGGGCGGTCAGCACCACGGGGGCGGGCTGGCGCATCCGGGCCACCAGGCGTTCGGCGACCCGGGGGGCGAGCACCGTCTCGCCGCGGGCCGCGGAGCGGATGGCGTCCACGAGCTGCTCGCGGGTGGTGTCCTTGAGCAGGTAGCCGATGGCGCCGGCCTCGACGGCGCGTTCGATCTCCACGTCCGTGTCGTACGTGGTGAGGATCAGGACGCGGGTCGGGGCCGGTCCGGCGACGATCTCGGTGGTGGCGGCGACCCCGTCCAGGACCGGCATCCGCAGGTCGATCAGGGCCACGTCGGGGCGCAGGGACTCGACGAGCCCGACGGCCTCGCGGCCGTTGTCGGCCTCGCCCACGACGGCGATCGACGGCTCCGGCGCGAGCAGGGCGAGAACTCCGGCGCGCATCACCGAGTGGTCGTCCACCACGATGACCCGGATCCTCTCGCTGTCGCCGGGGCGGGTGTCGGAGGTCGTCTTCATGGTCAGGCCTGTCCGTTCGTGTGGATCGTGGCGAGGATGCGGGTGCCGTCCCCGAGCGAGCTGGTCACCGTCAGATCGCCGCCGAGCTCCGCGAGCCGCTTGCGCATGCCGTCCAGGCCGAAGCCCTTGGAGTCCTCGACCACGAACCCGCGCCCGTCGTCGGTGATCTCCAGCTCGATGGCCTGCGGATACTGGGTGAGGACCACGCCCACCGTGGTGGCGGCCGCGTGCTTGCGCACGTTGGCCAGCGATTCCTGCGTGCAGCGCAGCAGCGCGATACGGGTCTGCTGGTCGCAGTCGATGTCCGCCGGGAGCTCCGCCTCGACGGTGAGGCCGGTGTCCTGGGTGAAGCGGTCCAGGGTGCGGCGCAGGGTGACCGCGACCGAGCCGGGGGCCAGGCCGCTCTGCGGGGCGGAGCCCACCAGCACCCGGGCCTCGGCGAAGTTCTCGCGGGCGGTCTGCTCGATGGAGACCAGCTGCTGCGCGCTGCGCTCCGGGTCGGAGGCGATCGTCGAGCGGGCCGCCTCCGCCAGCACGATGATCGAGGCGAAGCCCTGGGCGAGGGTGTCGTGGATCTCGCGGGCCAGCCGCTCCCGCTCGTCCGCCGCGCCCTGCTGCCGGTGTGCCTCGGCGAGGCGGGCCTGCGCGCTCTCCAGTTCGGCGCCCAGCAGACCGGCCCGGGCGTCGCTGTCGGCGAGGAGCCGGTGGATCAGCAGGCCGATCAGGACCGAGGCTGCGTATCCGAGGAAGACGAAGACGACGTTGCCGGTGAGGGATTCGTCGGTCCGCAGGGTGCTGCCGACCACGGTGGCCGCGGCGGCGGCCCCGCTGAGGACGATCGAGGCGCGGATGCCGGAGGCGAAGAGCCAGAACTGCGGGAGGGAGACGATGAACAGGGCCGCCCCGCCGCCCGGCAGCCCTCCCATGGCCCCCAGACCGAGGGCGAGGAGGGCCAGGTAGGCCTGCGGCCGCAGGACGGGATTGTCCGGAAACCGGCGTACGGCCGTGTAGCAGAAGGCGAGGACGGCGAGGAGGGCCAGCGCCCCCCACTTGGGTGCTCCCGAGTCGTTCTCCACCCCGATGACGGAGGGGATCAGACCGAGGAGCACCCATGCCGCGGCGTACCAGCCGTGGAACGTCTGGACGGGTAACCGGTCGGTGAGCTGCGGCCGTTCAGTCATGCGGTCAGCCTACGTTCGTGAGCTGACGGCCCGTTGACGTCTTGGGGCCGACCTGGCGCATACCGCGCGACGGCCACCAGTTCCATTCGCCGAGCAGGAGCATCAGGGCGGGCAGGATCAGGATGCGGATCACGAAGGCGTCCAGCAGGACCGCGGCCGCCAGGCTGAAGCCGATCTGCTTCATCTCGATCAGGTGGAGGGAGGCGAAGCTGGCGAACACGGTCACCATGACCACGGCGGCGCTGGTGACCACGCCGGCCGAGCTGCCGATCCCGTCCAGGACGGCCTGGCGGGTCGGTATCCCGTTCATGGCGGCTTCCCGGATCCGGCTGATCACGAAGACCTGGTAGTCCATCGAGAGCCCGAAGAGGATCACGAAGAGGAAGAGCGGGACCCGCGAGCCGATGGAGCCGGTGGAGTTGAAGTCGAGGATTCCCTCGGCCCATTCGTTCTGGAAGACCAGCACCAGCAGGCCGAGCGAGGCGAGCGCGGAGAGCAGGTTGAGGAGGATGCCGACCAGGCCGAGGACGACGGAGCGGAAGGCCCACACGGTCATCGCGAAGGTGACCAGGAGCAGCGCCCCGATGATCAGCGGCAGCTTCTCCTTCTGGTGCGCGGGGTAGTCGGCGTAGCGGGCGACGTCGCCGGTGACGGCCACCTCGGCGCCGGACAGCTTGCCGACGGTGGCGGGGACGTAGGAGCCGCGCAGGTGCTTCAGGGAGTCCTGGGCCTCGGGGGAGCTGACGAAGTGGGGGACCGCCATCTCCAGCATCGTGATCCGGCCGTCGGGGGAGTGGGTCAGGACCGGCTGCCCGCTGATCGCGGGGTCCTTGGCGGCCTGGCCGGCGAGGTCGAGGAGGGCGCCGGAGACTTCCTCGCGGCGGTCCGCGTCGGCTCGTACGACGATCTGGTGCATGCCCTTGAGCTCGGGGTAGGCGGCCATCATCCGGTCGTAGGTCTGCATGGCGCCGATGGAGCGGGAGTGGGTCTCGCGGCCCATCTCGGTGAGGTTCAGGTTCAGGACGGGCAGGGCGAGGGCGAGCATGGCCAGGGTGGCGACGGCCAGGGTGGCGACGGGGTGCTTGGCGGTGGGACGCAGTACGGCGGCCGTGAGGCGGCCGGCGCCGGTCTTGGGCTGCTTGACGCGCAGGGTCTTGCCCTTGGCGGCGGCGCGGGCCTGCTTGCGGGCCGTGCGGCGCTCGGCGCGCTCGCCGAGCTTGGCCAGCAGGGCGGGGAGCACGGTCAGGGAGCTGAGGACGGCGACGAGGGTGACGACGATGGCACCGGTGGCGATGGAGGAGAAGATGACGTCGTCGGCGAGGAACAGGGTGGCGCTGGAGATGGCGACGGCGAGTCCGGAGATGACCACGGCCCGGCCGGAGGTGGCGGCGGCGAGTTCGACGACGGCCTGCGGGGAGAGGCTGCCGCCCGCCCGGGCCCGTTCCTCGCGTTCCCGCTTGAGGTAGAAGAGGGTGTAGTCGACGCCGACGGCCAGGCCGATCAGCAGGATGACGTTGGTTCCGACGCCGGCGTCGGGGAAGGCGTGCGAGGCGAGCATCGACAGGCCCACCGCGGCGACGATCGAGGAGAGCGCCAGCAGCAGCGGGACGATGGCCATGGCGATGGAGCTGAAGACGAGCATCAGGGTGATCAGGGTGACGGGCAGGGCGATGACCTCGGTGCGGGCCAGGTCGTCACTGCGGAGCTGGTCGACGCCCTTGCTGATGGAGGGGGAGCCGACCTCCTCCAGCCACAGCCCCGGGTAGGCGTCCTGGACGGCGGCGGTCTGTGCGAGGAGCGCGTCGACGTGCTGCTTGCCGTCGAATTCGGCGCCCTTCATGGTGACGTCCACGCGGAAGGCGGAGCCGTCGGCGGCGGGGACCGGGTCGGCCACGGAGGCGACTTCGGGAAGCTTGCGCATCCGGTCGCCGATGTCACGGGCGGCCGCGTCGGCCTGGGCCTTGTCGAAGGCGCCGGCGCCGGGCTTGGCGTGGATCAGGACGCGCTCGACGGGCTTCTGCTGGAGGCCGCCTTCGGTGGCGATGGCCTCGGCGCGGCCCGCCTCGCCGATCCGGAAGTCCTCGCTGGTCGCGGGGTTGGCCCCGATCGTGATGCCCGCGCCTAAGCAGAGGACGACGAAGAGGAGCCAGCCGGTGATTGCGCGCCAGGGGTTCTGGGCGCTCCATCGGGCCATGCGTACGGTGGGGTTCGTCATGACATACATGCTGGTCGGAGCGGGGGTGCGGAGGACAGGCTCGACCGGTTGAACCTCGTGTCCACCAACTGGTGGACCCCGGGGGCCGGTCCGAAACGGAAGCGGAGCCTGGCCTCTCGTGGGGCAGGTGTGGGCATGCGAGGGCCCATGCAATTATTCGCTTCCTCCCCGATGAGGGTAGACCTTGCCGCTGGCGGCAGGGTTGCACGATGACCGGCATGAACAGCACCGCACCGCCGAGCAGCAGGATCGTCGTCGTCACCGGAGCCGGCACCGGCATCGGCCGGGCAACCGCCCGCGCCTTTGCGGCCGAAGGCGCCCACGTGGTCGCGATCGGACGGCGAATCGAACCGCTCAAGGAGACGGCGACCGGGCACGACCGGACGGGCGTAGTCGCTCGTCCCGGGGGCCGGGGCGCTCCGGGTGCGGGGGTGGGCCCCGGCGCGCGTCAGGGGGGCGCGGCCGGGGACAGCCGGCGCCCGGTGGGGGTCAGTGGAAGCTGAGGGTCTGGTAGACCGTCACATTGCCCGCCAGCTCCTGGCAGAGCTGGGCGGCGGCGGCGAGGCGGGCGGGGCAGTCCGGGGCGCCGGTGTCCATGAGGATGCCCAGGGTGGTGCCGCTGTGGCCGACGACGACGCCGAGTCCGCCGACCTCCTCGCAGATGGCGATCATCGGCTCCAGCGACCATTTGCGGCGCAGCACCTGGTTCATCCGGGCGCTGGCGGTGGCCACCCGTCCGGCCTCGGCCAGGTCGCGGGCCGCGACCGCGCGGGTGACCCGGTCCAGCAGGCGGGCGTACTCCTGCTTGTCGGCCTCGGTGAACGGTTTGGGGATGGCGTTGAAGGCGACCGTGTCGACCGCCCCGCCCTCGTCGACGCCGACCACCGCCATCGACGGCAGGGAGCCGAGGCTGGCGCGTAGCCGGACGCTGCGGTGGTGGAAGGCCACGATCGCGGGGTAGAGCACGCCGTCGGTCGGTTCAATCCGGGCGAGGTACGACTCGATGCGGCGCGGCGGCATCGGGACGGCGAGCGCGTTGGCGACGGCCCGCGCGGTCGCCACCAGGTCCGCGGAGGAGCTGGCCAGGCCCTTGCCCTCGGGAAGGGTGCTGTCGATGCGCAGCAGGCCGCCGGCGGGCCGGCCCTCGTCCTCCAGGATCATGGAGGTGAGCTTCAGGGCCTTCTTCTTGTGCGGCGGCCACACCTCCAAATCCGGTCTGTCAGTGTCCACTTCGAAGCGGGCCATGGACCAGCGGGCCACCGGCAGCGTCACCAGGAAGTTGCCGTCCTCCTCCGGGAGCACGCCCTGGAGTAGTTCACCGAAGGTGCCGAATGCCGTGCTGACGCCGGTCGCGGCCACCTGCCGGTAGGCGGAGGCGGGTCCGGCCGCCGGGCTGACCGGCGCTGCCGTCTGGGTCGTGCTCATACCGTCATCCTCCTCACCACGTCGGCGGTCTCCGCGGCCCGGGTGCCTGCGAAGTAGTGCCCGCCCTCTTCGAGCTCGTGCAGCGTGACGTGGCCGGAGACCATCCGCCAGGCCTGGTGCCCATGGGCCGCGGCCGCCGTCCAGGCGTCGTCGCGGGCCACCACCACCTCCACCGGGGCGTCGATCCGGTGGGCGGCCGGATCCGCGTGGACGCGCAGCAGGTGCCGGTTGGCGGTGATCACATCGTGCCGGTAGGCCCGGTCCACGGCCGCCGCCCGCTCGGGGGTGAAGGCGTCGAGTTCCACGTAGGCGTTGTCGGCGCGCAGCCGGCCCAGCAGGGTCTCCCGGCCGGCTCCCCCGACCTCCGCCAGCTCCGCGCGCAGGGCGTCGGGGCCGTGCAGCAACTGGCCGCCGATGAAGACGCGGGCCACGGGCCGGCCGGCCTCCTGGAGCAGCCGGGCCGTCTCCAGGGCGACGGCCGCGCCAGAGCAGTGGCCCCACAGCAGGACCGGTGTGGAGACCCGCGCGAGGATCTCGTCGCGGGCCCGCTCGGCGATCACCGCGACGTTCTCCAGCGGCTCGTCCTCGGCGGCGAAGTCGTGACCGGGCAGTTCCGCGCCCAGTACGGCGATCCCGTCGCCCTCCAGCTCGGCGGCCAGGGCACGGAAGTTCAGGGCGCTGCCGCCCGCGTAGGGCAGACACACCAGGGTGTGGTGCGGGGTGCGGACCGGGAGCAGCGGGTGCAGCAGCGGGGGCGCGCCCTCGCGGGGCTCGCCCCGGCGGCGGTCGTCGAGTACGCCGGCCAGGTCGGCCAGGACCGGGTGCGCGACCAGTTCCTTCAGGGACAGGGCCCGGTCCAGCCGTACGATCACCCGGACCGCGGCCAGCGAGCTGGCGCCGAGGGCGAAGAAGCTGTCGTGGCGGCCGATGCGCTCCAGCGGCACCCCGAGGACCTCCGCCCACAGCATGGCGAGGCGGCGCTCGGTGGCGGTGGCCGGGCCGGTGTGGCCGGCGCCGCCGTGGCCGAGGGTGCCGGCCAGTTCGGCGAGGGCCTTCTTGTCGGCCTTGCCGTTGGCGGTGCGGGGGAGCCGGCCGAGGCGGTGCAGGTAGCTGGGGACCATGTAGTCCGGGAGGGCGGCGGCCAGGTGGCCGCGGGCCTGCTCGACGGAGGTCTCGGCGCCGTCGGCGGTGTAGAAGGCGACGAGGTGGCGGTGGATGCCGGCATCGCCGACGATGACCACGGCCGCCTCGCGGATGCCGGGCACGGCGAGCAGCTTGTTCTCGATCTCGCCGAGTTCGATGCGGAAGCCGCGGATCTTGACCTGTTCGTCGTGGCGGCCCAGGTACTCCATCCGGCCGTCGGGCAGCCAGCGGCCGAAGTCGCCCGTGCGGTACATCCGGGCGCCGGCCCGGAACGGGTCGGGGACGAAGGCCTGCTGGGTGCGCTCCTCGTCGTTGACGTAGCCGCGGCCGACGCAGACCCCCGAGAAGGCGATCTCGCCCGGGGAGCCGAGGGGGACCAGGGCGAGGTTCTCGTCCAGGACGTACGTGTTCACGTTGGGCAGGGACCGGCCGAGTGTGACGGGGTGGCCGGGGGCGGGGGCCGTGTGGAGGACCTCGTGCATGGTGTCGTCGCAGACCTCGGTGGCGCCGTAGGCGTTGACCAGGGAGATCGTGGGGCAGAGCGCGAACCAGCGGCGGACCAGGCCGGGGCTGAGGACCTCGCCGGTCACCGACACGGTGCGCAGGGCGCCCAGTTCGCGCGGGCGGCGCTCCAGGTGCCGGACGAGGACTTCGAGGTAGGCGGGGACGGTCTGGGCGACGGTGACCCCGGCCTCGGTGATCTCGTCGAGGAAGCCGGCCACGTCGAGCAGGACGTCGGTGGCGATGATGCGGGTCGTGCCACCGGTCAGGAGGGGTGCGGCGAACTGCCAGAGGGAGATGTCGAAGCTCTGCGGCGCGGTCTGGGCGACGACCTCACGGCTGTCCTCGTCCCCGCCGTCGGCCAGGCCCATGTCGCGGGCCTTGGCGAGGAGGTGGTTGAGCAGGCCGGCGTGCTCGCACACGGCGCCCTTGGGGGTGCCGGTTGAGCCGGAGGTGAAGTAGACGTACGCGGCCTGGCCGGGGGCCACGCGCACGCCGGGCGGGGTGTCGGGCAGTGCGGCCGCGTGGATCTCCGGCACGGACAGCACCGGCGTGCCCTCGCCGGCGGCCTTGTGTACGAGGACCTCCGCGTCGGGGTCCGTCAGGACGAAGGCGGCTCCGGCGGCGGCCAGCTGGGCGCTGATCCGGTCCACGGGGAGGTCGGGGCCCATCGGGAGGTAGACCGCGCCGGCCTTGAGGACGCCGAGGGCGGCGGCGATCCAGTCGAGCGAGCGGTCCATGACGACGGCGACCACGTCCTGCGGCCCGGACCCGGCGGCGAGCAGGGCGTGCGCGATCCGGTTGGCGCGGGCGTCGAGCCGCCGGTACGTCCAGCTGCGGGGGCCGTGTTCGGCGGCGACGGCGTCGGGGTGGCGGCGCACGCGGGCCTCGAAGAGGTCGGTGAGGACCGCGTCGGGGAGTTCGGTGCGGGGGCCGGCGAGGCCGTAGAGCTGGGTTTCGACCTCCTGGGCGGACAGCAGGCTCTGGCGGTCGTGCCGGGCGTGCGGGTCCTCGGAGAGCAGGCGCAGGGCGGTGAGGTGGTAACCGGCGAGGCGCTGCGCATACGCGGTGTCAACGGCCCGGGGGTCGTAAGCGACCCGCAGCGCGGTGCCGTCGCCGGCCCAGGTGACGTGGAGGATCTCGCCGTCCCCGAGCGGCCCCTCGGCGGCCTCGCTCAGCCCGAGCACCACCTCCGGCCCGGTGCCGCCTGCCTCCGGCCTGGTGCCGCCTGCCTCCGGCCTGGTGCCGCCTGCCTCCGGCCTGGTGCCGCCTGCCTCCGGCCTGGTGCCGCTGGCCTCCAGCCCGGTGCCGCTGGCCTCCGGCCCGGTGCTGCCGGTGGGGACACCGAAGGCCGGGGCCGCGTGGGCCGGAGCGTGCTCGGGCAGGGTGGCGTCGGCCAGGGCGGCCGCCGTGGCCGACGCGAGCTCCGCCCAGGTGGAGGGGGCCACGGTCAGGCGGAGCTCCCGGGTGGCCCGGCCGTCGGCGAGGCCGGTCCGCAGCTCCCGCACGGCGGCCACCGTGGCGAGCACCCGGGCGTGGGCCGCGCCGAGCAGCGCGGCCAGCGGGACCCCGAGATCGGCGGCCGTCCGGTACAGCCCGGCCGCCGTCTCGGCGGGCACGGCCACGTCATGGGTACGGGTGCGGGTCGTTCCGGCTGTGGTGTCGGTCGTGGCGGTGGCCTCAGTGCCGGCCACGGCGTCGGCCGTGGCGCCGGCCGTGGCGCCGGCCGTGGCGGTGGCCGGGGTGTCGCCCGTAGTGCCGCCCGTGGCGCCGGCCGTGGCGGTGGACGGGGTGGCGGCCGGGGGCGTCGTAGGGGCGGCGGGGGCGGAAGCCGGTGGGGCCGGCCGCCGGGGGAGCCGCGTACGCGAGGGGGCAGGGGGTGCGCCTTTCATCAGGGGGTCTCCTCCACGGTGATGTCGATCAGGGCGGTGGCCGCGGTGGCGCGGTGCGACGCGGTGGCGGGGTCGGGGCCGGCGGCTACGACGCAGGCCAGGCGGTCCTGGAAGGAGTGCGTGACACGGACGTCGCGGCCCACCGCGGTGGTGACGGAGGCGGCGGCCACGCCGGGGGCGGCGGCCGCGCCGGCCAGGTTGGTGATGGCCGTGACCCGGCCCTCCCGGGCGACCTGTACGAAGCGGACGGCGGCGTGGCCGGCCGCCGGGCCGGGGACCGCGGCGGGCTGTCCGGCGGCCCGGGCGATCACCGCGTCGACGAGGTCCACCCCGGTGGCGGCGCGGACCGCGACCGGGATCATGCCGCCCGCCAGACGGGGGTTGACCTCGATGACCACCGGTCCGCCGGGGCCGAGCCGCAGCTCGGTGTGGGCGGCGCCGTAGCCCAGCCCCAGCGCGGCCACGGCGCGTACGGCGGTGGCGGCGAGGACGTCGGCGACGGGCGGCGGGACGGGGGCGGGTACGTCGTGCCCGGTCTCCACGAAGTACGGCTCGGGGCCGACATGCTTGGCGACCACCGCGACCACCGTCCCGTCGAAGGTCTCCACGGAGAACTCCGGGCCGGGTACGGCGGCCTCCACCAGCACGGTGGCGGAGCCGTCGGTCAGCAGCCGTGCGGTCCAGGCGCGGGTCTCCTCCGCGTCGGCGCAGAGCCGCACGCCCACCGAGCCGGAGCCGCTGACGGGTTTGACGACGACCGGGAAGCCGATGCGGGTGGCGGCGGAGACGGCGTCCCGGGCCTCGGTGACCGCCGCGAATTCGGGGACCGGGACCCCGGCGGCCGCGTGCACCGCCCGCTGGGTGTCCTTGGACCGGCAGCGGGTGACGGCGTCGGCGTCCGGGCCGGGCAGGCCCAGCTTGGCCGCCGTACTGGCCGCCAGGGCGACGAAGTACTCGGAGCTGGTGGCGATCCCGGCCGGGTCGAGCACGGCGCAGGCGTCCAGGACCGCCTGCGGGTCGGAGGTGTCCAGCAGCACCGTGTCGATGCCGTCCTGCGCGACGTACGGGTACCGGCCGGGGTCGCGGGTCAGCAGCACGGGCCGCAGCCCCCGGGCCCGGGCGGCGGCGCAGAAGTCACGACCGGTGCCGGTGGTGTTGCTCTCAAGGAAGGCGAACCGGGCGCCGTCCGCGGTCATGGGGTCTCTCCTGTTCCGTGCGTGTCGCGTGTGTCGTGGGTTCCGCGTGTTCCGTGTGCTGCGTGGCGTGCGATGACGGCGTCGACCTCGGCGTCCAGGCGGCCGGCGGCGTCGCGCAGCCCGTCCCGGTAGGCGGTGAGCCAGTCACCGTGCCCGGCCAGCAGGTCCCGCAGGGTGGCGACGATGGCGGCGCACTCCCCGGGGCCGCCGCCGCGGTCCAGGTCGGCGACGACCTCGGCGAGCGAGGGCAGCGCGCCCCCGAAGTCGGTGACTCCCTCCGGCAGCTCGATCTTGGTGAGTTCGCCCGCGCCGGACGCGATGGCGTCCCGTACGGCCGCGCCGACCACGTGGTGCGCGGTCCGGAACGGCACGCCTTCGCCGACCAGCCGGTTGGCGATGACGGTGGCGGTGACGAAGCCCTCCCGGGCCCGCTGTTCCATCCGGTCGGTGACCGGCCGCGCGCCGGAGACCAGCACTTGGGCGAGCAGCACGGATTCCCGTACGGCGACCAGCGCGGGCCAGGCGACCGCGACGGCCTCGGTCCCGACCTCGATGGAGTTGGTGAACGGGGTGGACTTGGCGGCGGAGGCCGACGCGGTCCACGCGCCCACCGCCCAGGCGGCCTTGGCCTTGACGTGTTCCAGCAGGAACGCGTTGCGCTTCTGCGGCATCGCCGAGCTGCCGCCGACGAGGCGTTCGGGGAACTCCACGAACCCGAACTCCTGGGTGCTCCACAGCTGGAGGTCGGTGGCGAGCCGGCTGAGCGTGACCGCCGCCGAGGCCACCACGGCCAGGCCGCGCAGCATGGTGTCGCGGGCCGCGACCGCGTCGGTGGCGTGCAGGGTCGGGCCGCCGCGGAAGCCGAGCAGGCCGGCGGTGCGCTCGGGGCGGATCGGCAGGTCGGTGCCGGCGACGGCGCCGGCGCCCAGCGGACAGCGGTCGAGGTCGTCGACGCAGTGGCGGAGCGCGGTGATGTCGCGGTCCAGGGCGGTGGCGATCCCGGCGAGGTAGTAGCCGTAGCTGATCGGCATCGCGGGCTGGTAGTGGGTGTAGACGGGCATCACGGCGTCCTGGTGCCGGCGGGCCCGGGAGAGCAGGGCCGCCTGGAGGCGCAGTATCTCGCCGAGCAGGTCGGTGAGTTCGGCGCGCAGCCGCATGGCGGTGATGGTGGCCTTGATGTCGTTGCGGGAGCGGGCGGTGTGCACCTTTCCGCCGACGTCGGAGCCGAGTTCCTCCACGAGGTAGCCCTCGTACATGAGGTACAGGCCGCGCGGGGCGGCCCGGCCGGTGAGTTCTGCGAAGCCGCTCTCCCGCAGCCGCCGGACCCGCTCCAGCAGGGCGGCCGCGGCGGGGCCCGGCAGCAGTCCGCTCTCACCGAGCATGACGACGTGGGCGAGGTCGACGGTGCTGGTGGCCTCCAGTTCGCGGCGTACGGCCTCGGGGCCGGGCTCGCCGTAGACGACGCGGCGGGTGCGGGCGCCCAGGCCCTGCGTCAGCCGGCCCGTGCCGGTGGCGTCGGAGCCCTGGGCCGGCCGGCCCGCGGCGGTGGCGTCGGCGCCGCTCATGCGCCCGCCCCCACCGGCTGCGCCGCCGCGGCCGGCCGGGCCACGGCGCCGGGGACCTCCTCGTAGGCGCGCCGGTCCCAGGCGAACCGGGTCCACCGCTCGCCCACCGTCTCGGGGCTCGTGGCGGTGGCGGGCCGGGCGGCCGGCTGTTCGCGCAGCGGGTGGCCCTGCGCCTGGAGCCAGGCGTCGTCGTAGACGGTGGCCTGGTAGCGGTAGCCCTCGTCGGGGAGCATCACCACGCCGGTGAGGCCGGGGTTGCGCTCCGCCCACCAGCGGGCGACGAGGTAGGCGGCGCCACTGGTCGGGCCCTGGAAGAGGGCGTGGGTGGCGTGCAGGGCGCGGGTGGAGGCGTAGGCCTCGCCGGCGGTCAGCCAGTGGACCTCGTCGAACACGCGGTGGTCGAGGTTGGCGGGCCACAGGCTGTTGCCGAGCCCGCGCAGTTCCCTGGAGCCGTCGGGCTGTCCGAAGAGCACGCTGTGGTGGCTGTCGACGCCGATGGCGCGGGTGTGCGGGGTGCCGGCGCGCAGCGCCCGTACGGTGCCGCACATGGAGCCGCCGGAGCCGACGGGGCCGATCAGGGTGTCGATGGTGCCCAGGGTCCGCGTGAGCTGGTCGGCGACCAGCTGGTACGCGGCCGGGTTGCCCGGGTTGTTGTACTGCTCGGGGCAGAAGGAGTCCGGGAGTTCGGCGCGGATCTCGGCGAGCCTGCGCAGCCGGGCCTCCTGGAACCCGCCGACCTCGGCCGGCTCGTGGCAGATCTCCACGCGGGCCCCGAGGTCGGTGAGGCGCCGGTAGAGGTTGGCGTCGATCGCGGGGTCGCTGACCAGGATCAGCTTGCGGCGCATCAGGGCGGCCTGCATGGCGAGGGCGAGTCCGAAGGTTCCCGAGGTGGTCTCGACGATCACGGTGTCCGGGCCCAGTTCACCCCGCTCCTCGGCCCGCTTGAGGATGTGGTGGGCCGGCAGCAGCTTCATCAGGGTGAATGCCGCGCCGTACAGGTTCGGGCCGAGGCGGATGACGCGGGGCATCATCGTGGCTTCGGCGATCGAGGGGAAGGCGGAGGTCGCCGTCATGGAATCTCCTGGGACAGAGGTCGGCGTGGCGGACCTCTGTCACTTTGCTGAGGAATCCTGACGGCGGACTGACAACCGCTCCCGCCGGTCGTCAGCGGGCCGTCAGTGGGAGCCGCGACCATCGCGCCGTCGGAAGTGTGCGGACGCCGTGGTACGGCCGTTGGGGCAGGGGTGGCAAGTGATGGTGTGGACACAGGTGGTCGAGGCGCGGCCGTTCGCGGCGGAGCGGATGGTGTGCTTCCCGCACGCCGGCGGATCGCCGTACTTCTTCCGGCCCTGGGCGAAGGCGCTCGGCGCGTACGAGATCCACGCGGTCTGCTATCCGGGGCGCGCGGAGCGGTTCGCCGAGGAGTGCGCGGCCGAACTGGTCCCGATGGCACGGGAGATCGCCGCCGAGCTGCTGGCCTCGGACGACGAGCGGCCGGCCGTGTTCTTCGGGCACAGCATGGGCGCCATCGTGGCGTACGAGGTGGTCCGGGCGCTGGAGGAGGCCGGCTCGGGGGTGGCCCACCTGTTCGCCTCGGGGGCGAAGGCGCCGCATCTGATGACCGGGGACCCGGTGGCGGCGGCCGCCTGGGACGAGGAGTCGATCGCCCGGACCCTGATCGAACTGGGCGGTACGGACCCGGAGTTGCTGAACAACCGGGCGTTCGTGGAGCTGGTGATGCCGTACATCGGGGCGGACTTCCGGATGCTCGCCGCCTACGAGGGGCAGCCGCGGCCGCCGCTGCACTGCCCGGTCACCGCTGTCGTGGGCGACGCGGACCCCCGGGTGACCACCGCGCACAGTGCAGCGTGGCGGGAGTCGACCCGGGGGCCGGCGGTGGCGCTGACGGTGCCCGGCGAGCACTTCTACCTCGCCGACCGGCCGCCGTTCGGGCTCATCGAGGAAGCGCTGCGTCCGCTGCGGGGCTGACCGGCCGGCGTTCGCGGTACATCTCGGCGAGCCGGAAGGCCAGGTCGAGGGACTGGGTGTGGTTGAGGCGGGGGTCGCACGCCGTCTCGTAGCGGCGGCGCAGGTCCTCGGGCCGTACAGCGTTGCCTCCTCCCGTGCATTCGGTGACGTCGTCGCCGGTCAGCTCCACGTGGATGCCGCCGGGGTGGGTGCCGAGCGACTGGTGGACCTCGACGAAGCCCTTCACCTCGTCGAGCACGGTGTCGAAGGACCGGGTTTTGTGCCCGCTGGGCGCGGTGACCGTGTTGCCGTGCATCGGGTCGCTGACCCAGCAGGGCAGGGCGCCCTCGGCGGCGACCTTCTCCACCAGGGTGGGCAGCATGTCGCGGATCCGGTCGGCGCCGGCCCGGACGACGAAGGTGAGCCGGCCGGGGTCGCGGTCCGGATCGAGGCGGTCGAGGAGGGCGAGGACGGTGTCGGCGGTGGTGGCCGGGCCCAGCTTCACGGCGATCGGGTTGTCGATCCGCGAGAAGAACTCGACGTGGGCGCCGTCCAGGTCGCGGGTCCGTTCGCCGATCCACAGCAGGTGGCCGCTGGCGGCGTAGGTGCGGCCGCTCTCCGGTTCGGTACGGGTCAGGGCCTCCTCGTAGTCCAGCAGCAGGCCCTCGTGCCCGACGAAGAACTCGGCGGTGCCCAGCTCGCGGGTGTCCACCCCGCAGGCCTGCATGAAGGCGAGGGTGCGGTCGATCTCGTCGGCGAGCGCCTCGTAGCGCTCGCCGGTGCCCGAGCCGGCGACGAACCCCTGGTTCCAGGCGTGGACTTGGCGTAGATCGGCGAATCCGCCGGTGGTCAGGGCCCGGACCAGGTTCAGGGTGCGGGCGGAGGCCTCGTACATGTGGCGCAGCCGCTCGGGGTCGGGGGTGCGGGCGGCC
The DNA here is from genome assembly GCF_018614095.1 of Streptomyces sp. ISL-87. Lineage (GTDB taxonomy): Bacteria > Actinomycetota > Actinomycetes > Streptomycetales > Streptomycetaceae > Streptomyces. The sequence goes on from NZ_JAGGOY010000016.1 coordinate 107,443, forward strand.
TCGGTGAACTCCAGGCCGTTGACCGCGTCGCCGCGGTACGAGGGCAGGCTCAGCCCGTCCCGCTCCTCGGAGGGGCTGGAGCGCGGCTTGGCGTACTGCCCGGCCATCCGGCCGACCTTGACCACCGGCAGGGCGGTGGCGTGCGAGAGCACGACGGCCATCTGGAGCAGGGTCTTCAGCTTGCCGCGGATGGAGTCGGTGGTGACCTGGGCGAAGGTCTCGGCGCAGTCGCCGCCCTGGAGCAGGATCGCCTCGCCGCGGGCGACCGCCGCCATCTTGAGGCGCAGCTGGTCGCATTCGGCGCCGAAGACGAGCGGGGGCCCTTCGGCGAGGCGGCCGGTGACGGCGCGCAGGGCGGCCGCGTCGGGCCAGTCGGGTTGCTGGGCGGCGGGGAATGAACGCCAGGAGGATCTGTTTTTGTTTTCTCCCATGGCCTCAGTTACCCATCGGGGCCGGGGAATGGTCAAGCATTTTGGAAATGGACCGTACCGGGGGTGAGGAATTGGTCTGGCGGTGCTTCGCAAAACATTGATTCACTCATTCCATCGGAAACCGAATTCAGGGGGAGTTCACTGTGTGGGATTCACACGGTTCACACGGTTCACATGGTTCATACGGTTCATACGGTTCAAGCGATTCGAGTCTTTCGGCCGTCGCGGTCGAGGTCGGAGTAGAGGAGCTCGCGCCGCACGCCCCGCTGGAGCTGTACGAGGCGCTGCGCGCGGTGCTGCCGGCCGAGGAGGTGTTCCTCTTCGAGTCCCTGGAGGGGGCGGCGGCCGACCGCCGGTCCGCGGTCGTCGGCTTCGGGCGGCTCGCCGAGATCCGGGTCCACGCGGACCGGGTCGAGGTGGACGGCGCCACACCGGCGCTGAAGCGGGCGCTGGCCGGAGCGGTCGAGGCGGCCGGGCTGGTCACGGACGGGCCGGCCGCGGGCTGCCCGGTGGCCCACCACCCGCTCCCCGAGGGCCCCTACGTCTTCCGGCTGGAGCGCTCCGAGCAGGTCTGGGACGCGCTCGGCCGGGCCCAGGGGCTGTTCTCGGTGACCACGGAGCTCCCCGAGACCGGCTACGCCTTCGGGTTCCTGACCTCGCTGGCGTACGAGTCGGCCTGGCACATGGAGGAGCTGCCGGCGCGGGACGGCGGGGACGGAGGGCGCCCGGACATCACGCTCACGCTGTTCCGGGACACCGTCTGGTACGACGTGAACGACGGACGGGTGCGCCGGCTGCACGCCGACAGCCCGGCGTTCACGGGCTCGGCGGAGCTGCCCGAGCTGCCTGAACTGCCTGAAGCGCCCGAGCTGCCGGAGCGGCGGGCGGCTGGGTATCCGCCGGCCCCCGCCCCCCGCTCGGTGCGCGACAGCGTCGACCGGGACACGTTCCTCGGCTGGGCGGCGCGCTGCCTGGAGCACATCGGCGTCGGCGACGTCTACCAGATCCAGATCGGGCACCGCCTCGACGTGGAGAGCGAGTTGACACCGCTGGAGGTGTACCGGCGGCTGCGCGGCCGCAACCCCTCCCCGTACATGTACCTGGTGCCGCAGGCGGGGCGGACCCTGATCGGCGCCAGCCCCGAGCTGTTCTTCCGGATCGAGGACGGCGAGATCGTGATGCGCCCGATCGCCGGAACCGCCCGCCGCGGCCCCGACGACGAGGTCAACCAGCGGCGCGTCAAGGAGATGCGGGAGAGCACCAAGGAGCAGGCCGAGCACATCATGCTGGTCGACCTGTGCCGCAACGACATCGGCCGGGTCTCGCTGCCCAGCACCCAGCCGGTGGACCGGCTGATGGAGGTGGAGACCTTCTCGCACGTGTTCCACCTGGTCTCGACGGTCTCCGGCCGGCTGGACCCGGCGGTCGGCGTCTGGGACGCGGTACGCGCCACCTTCCCGGCCGGGACCATGTCGGGCGCGCCCAAGCTGCGCGCCATGGAGATCATCGACGGCCTGGAGCAGGAGCGCCGCGGCGCCTACGCGGGCGCGGTCGGGCTGGTCGACGTACGGGGCTGGAGCGAACTGGCCCTGTGCATCCGAACGATCGAGTACGACGGCCTCCGGTACTCCACGCAGAGCTCGGCGGGCATGGTCGCCCAGTCCGATCCGGAGTCCGAGTGGCAGGAGACGCTGGCCAAGATGGGGGCGGCCTACTGGGCGCTCACCGGTGAGGAGCTGCTGCCGTGAAGGTGCTGCTGATCGACGCGTACGACAGTTTCGTCCACATCATCGACCAGTACCTGCGGGTGCTGGGCGCGGACACCGAGGTGGTGCGCTCGCGCACCCGGACACCGGGGCAGCTGGCCGCCCTGGAGCCCGACGCGGTGGTGCTCGGGCCGGGCCCGGGGCATCCGGCCGAGTCGGGGCACGTGGAGCTGGTCCACGAGTTCGCCGGGCGGGTCCCGGTGCTGGGGGTGTGCCTGGGACACCAGGCCATCGGTCTGGCGTACGGCGGCCGGATCGAGGTCGCCGGGCAGGTGATGCACGGGCGGACCAGCACGGTCCGGCACGACGGCGCGGGCCTCTTCCAGGGGCTGGGCCACACCCTGGAGGCCACCCGCTACCACTCGCTGCTGGTCGCCGACCCGCTGCCGGAGCCGCTGGTGACCACGGCGGTGGCCGCCGACCACGGCTATGTGATGGGACTGCGGCACCGCACGCTGGCGGTGGAGGGGGTGCAGTTCCACCCGGAGTCGATCACGACCACCGGCGGGCTCGCCATACTGGAGAATTTCCTGTCGATGCGCTCTGGCCTGGCGATGCGCTCCGGCGTCCTCACCCCCTGAGCACCGCCGCCACCTCCCGGATCGCCTGGTCCGCGCCCGACCTCGGCAGATGCGCGTGCCCCACCACCAGGGCGGGCGCGCCCTCGCCGGGCCGGGCGTGGCAGGCGGCCGCCCCCGCGAGCAGCACCGAGCGGCGCAGCGCCCCGGCCACGAGTCCCGCCTCGTCGGTGTGCCGGGGCAGCGTCACGTACGCGTGCAGTCCGGCGGCCCGGCCCACCACCGCGGCTCCCGGCAGGTGCCGGCGTACGGCCTCGCGCAGTGCGGAGTGCCGGTCGCGGCACAGGGAGTTCAGCCGCCGCAGGTGCCGGTCGTACGCGCCGCCGCGCAGGAATTCCGCGAACGCCAGCTGGGTCAGCACGTCGGTGCCCAGGTCCTGGCGGGCGCGGGCGCGCAGCAGCCGGTCCAGGAGCGGGGCGGGCGCGGCGAGCCAGCCCAGGCGCAGCCCGGGGGCGAGGGTCTTGCTCACGGTCCCGGCGTAGACCACGTGCTCGGGGGCGAGCCGCTGGAGGGCCAGCGGCCGGCCGGCGCCGCGTTCGTACCAGAGCCCCCGGTCGTAGTCGTCCTCGATGATCAGGCCGTCGACCTCGCGCGCCCACCGCACCAGCACCTCGCGCCGCTCCGCCGAGAGGGTCGAGCCCGTGGGGAACTGGTGGGCGGGAGTGACCAGGACGGCGCGCACCCCGGAGGCGGCGAGGGCGGCCACGTCGATGCCCTCCGCGTCGACCGGCAGCGGTACGGGGCGCAGGCCGCTCTCGCGGACGAAGCGGCGCTGGCCGGGATGCCCGGGGTTCTCGATACCGAGGGCGTCGATGCCGAGCTGGGGCAGTACGGCGGACAGCAGGCCGAGGGTCTGGGCGAACCCGGCGGTCACCATGACCTGCCCCGGGGTGCTGCGGACCCCGCACATCCGGCCCAGGTAGCGGGCGAGTTCGACGCGGAGCCGGGAATCCCCCGCGAGCGGCGGGTAGTCGAGAACGGCCGGATCGGCGGAGTGCAGGGCGCGCTGGTAGCCGGCGAGCCATTCGCGGCGCGGGAACTCGGGGACGTTGCGGCCGCCGGGGCGCAGGTCCCAGCGGACGGCCGGGTCGGGGCGGGAGGCGTGCCCGTGCCCGTCGTCCAGGAGGGAAGGCACCAGGGGTGCGGGGGCGCCGCGGTCGAGGTGGCGTACGACCTGGGTGCCGGCGCCCTGTACGGCCTCCAGGTAGCCCTCCGCGACGAGTTGACCGTACGCCTCGACCACGACGCTGCGGGAGACCCCGAGGTCGTCGGCGAGGCGGCGGCTGGAGGGGAGCCGGGTGCCGGGGTGCAGAATTCCCTCGGCCACCTCCTTCTTGATGAATTGCTGGATCTGCGACGTCAGCGGAATATCGGATTCCCTGACGAGGGTGACGGCGGCGTGCAGGGTCACTGGTTTTCCCTTCCGGTGCTCTTTTCGGTGGATCGGTGAATTGGACCGGGCGATGTGGCGGGCAGTGGTCTGGAAACTCGGGTGCCCGGTTTTCAGAATGGAGGGGACCGGAATTCGAAGAGATTCGAGGAGACCCTCGTGACTGCCGTGACTGCCGTGACTGCCGTGACTGCCGTGAGTGCCTGGCCGGAATTGCTGGACGCGTTGCTGGACCGCCGGAACCTGTCGGCGCGGGAGACCGAGTGGGCCATGGACCAGGTGATGTCGGGGGAGGCCGGCCCGGTCCGGCTCGCCGGGCTGATGACGGCCCTGCGCGCGAAGGGGGAGACGGCGCAGGAGGTGGAGGGCCTGGTGCGCGGGATGCGCCGGCACGCGGTGCCGCTGGCGGTGCCCGGCCCGGCGCTGGACATCGTCGGCACCGGCGGGGACGGCTCGCACAGCGTGAACGTCTCCACCATGTCGGCGGTGGTGGCGGCCGGGGCCGGCGCCCGGGTGGTCAAGCACGGCAACCGCTCCGCCTCCTCCGCCTGCGGCTCGGCCGACGTGCTGGAGGAGCTGGGCGTCTGCCTGGACCTGCCTGCCGCCGAGGTCGCGGAGGTCGCGGAGGAGACCGGTATCACCTTCGCCTTCGCCCCGCTGTTCCACCCGGCGATGCGGCACGCCGCGGGCCCCCGCCGCGAGCTGGGCGTCCGTACGGTCTTCAACGCCCTGGGCCCGCTGACCAATCCGGCCGATCCGGCCGCACAGGCGGTCGGGGTCGCCGACGCCCGGCTGGCCCCGCTGATCGCCGAGGTGCTGGCGCGGCGCGGGGTGTCCGCGCTGGTCTTCCGGGGCGACGACGGGATGGACGAGCTGACGGTCACCACTACCTCCACCGTGTGGTCGGTCGCCGGCTCCGCCGTGACGGCGGAGGTCTTCGACCCCCGGGACATCGGGATCTCGTACGCGCCGGCCGCCGCACTGCGCGGCGGCGACCGGGTCTACAACGCGCGGGTGGCCCGCGAGGTCCTCGCGGGGGCCCGGGGGCCGGTCCGCGACGCGGTGCTGCTGTCGGCGGCGGCCGGCCTGGCGGCGCTGACCCCCGACGGCCGGCCGGTGGCCGAACGCCTCGCCGACGGGGTGGCGTTGGCCGCCGAGGCGGTCGACTCGGGCGCCGCGGCCGCCGTTCTGGAACGCTGGGCGGCGGTCACCGCGAAGCGGCACCACGAGAACCAGACGGCTACCGCGGTCCGTTGAACCGAGTAGCCACCGGGGCCGCGGGGCGCCTGCTCCGGCGGTCCCGGGAGTCCGCCGAACCGACGGCCTCCCGGCCCGTTGCTCGGCGATCTCCGGGGGCCGTCGATCCGGCGGCTTCCGGGGCGCTTGCCTCAGCGGGTTCCGGAGACCGTCGAACCGACGGCCTCCCGCACCTTTGCCTCGGCGGTCCCGGGGGCCGTCGATCCGGCGGTCTCCNNCGTCGATCCGGCGGTCTCCGGGGCGCTTGCCTTGGCGGGTTCCGGGGGCCGTCGGACCGGCGGCGTCGGGGCCTTTGCCTTGGCGGGTTCTGGGGGTGTCGGACCGGCGGTCTCCCAGGACCGTTGAACCGGCGGCCAGCCGCCCGGCGGGTAGCCGCCACGGCGAAGGGGCTCGGCGCGCCGCGTGCCGAGCCCCTTCGCCGTGCCGGCCGTGCGTCAGGTCATGGAGACGACGATCTTCCGGTCGCCCGTGTACGCCTCGCGCCCGTGCAGCACCGACATGTTGTCCACGATCATGATGTCGCCGACCTGCCACGGCTCCACCAGCTTGTTCTCCCGCTGAGCCTTGCGCACATGGGCCAGGTCGTCGTCCGACAGGGGGCTGCCGTCGCCGTAGGTGATCCAGTGCGGCAGGTCCTCCACGTCGTCGATCAGCGACAGCAGGGTCTCCGCCTCGTCGTCCGGCAGGTTGGACGGGTGCCACTGGTCGGCCTGGTTGAACCAGGTGTCCGCGCCGGTCCGCGGGTTGTGCCGGATGCCGGGGCGGTGCTGGCTGACCCGCAGGCCGCCGTCGGCCGTCCAGGCGTACTCGGCGGCCGAGTCCTCCAGGAACCGCTCGACCACCGCCTTGTCCTCCGTCTCGAAGGTGGCCTGCCAGGACTTGCCGAGCCCGAACCCGCCGTGCAGGTGCTGCTTGTAGACCACGCCGGAGGCGAACCGCTCCCGTACCTCCGGAGGAAGGGCCGCAAGCAGGGCGCCGCCGTCGCAGACCGGGGTGGCGCCGCCCGTCTCGGGCGCGATCAGGCAGCCGAAGAACAGCCGGGACGGCCAGGCCTGTGCGTACGACATCTCGTTGTGGAGGGAGATGTCGAAGCGGGCCGGGTATTCGGTGGAGGTGAACACCCCCTCGGAGACGGCCGCCCGGGGGGTGTTGCCGCCCCGGTAGCTGTCGATGAGCGAGTCACCGAACAGGGTCACCGCCCCGTGGAAGGCGTCCGCGTCGGTGAGCCCGAGGCCCCGGACGAGCACCGCTCCGTGCTCGGCGAGCAGCTCCTCGGCGCGCTCGCGGACTTCGGCCGACTGCGTGTCGGCGTACAGGACGGCCAGGGTGGTGCCGCCGGCCGTGCGTGTCTCGTGTCGCATGTCAGTGGGTCTCCTTGCCGGTCTGATCCGCCGGGGTGAAGGCGACGGGCAGTGCGCTGTATCCGCGGACGAAGTTGGAGTAGAGGTGCTGGGGCGGGCCCAGCAGGGTGATGTCCGAGACCATGTCGCGCAGCGCCTCCACCATGGCCTTGACGTGCACCCGGCCCAGGAAGGCGCCGAGGCAGAAATGCGGTCCGTGGCCGAACACCACGTGCTTGTTGGGGGTGCGCCCGACGTCGAAGGACTCGGGGTCGGCGAAGGCGTCCTCGTCGAAGTTGGCCGAGGTGTTCCACAGGGTGACCACGTCGCCGGCCTTGATGACCTTGTCGCGCAGCGGTACGTCGACCAGGGCGCGGCGTCCGAAGTGCATGGCCGGCGTGGTCCAGCGCAGGATCTCCTCGGTGGCGGTGTCCACGGACACCTCGCCCGCCTTCAGCCGGCGCCACTGCTCGGGGTGGCCGGCGAGTGCGACCAGCCCGCCGATGAGGGACGAACGGGTGGATTCGTCCCCGCCGAGGATCAGGCTGTAGGCGTTGAGGACGATCTCGTCCTCGGTCAGCGGGCGGCCGTCGACCGTCGCGGCGGCGAGGGTGCTCAGGACGTCCTCGCCGGGGCTGCGGCGCCGCTCGGCGGCCAGCCCGGCCATGTACATGATGATCTCGTTGCGGGCCATCAGGGACTCGAACTCGTCGTCCCCGGAGCCGTGCCGCGCGAGGGTCTGGGTGTTCCACTCGACCAGCCGCGGGCGGTCCGCGAGCGGGATGTCGAGCAGGTCTCCCATGGTGTGGATCGGGATGTGGTCGACGACGTCGCCGACGAAGTCCACATCGGCGGCCGCGATCGCCCTGCCGAGCAGCTCGCGGGTGTGGGCGTGGACTCCGTCGACGACGGGTTCCAGGACGCGCGGGGCGAACGACTTGAGCATCAGGTTGCGGATCTCGCGGTGCCGGACGCCGTCGGTGACGGCGAGCATCTTGCGGGAGGCGGAGTCCTCGCCCTGGAGCAGGGTGGTGAGGACGTTGCCAGTCTCCGAGGTGAAGCGCTTGTTGTCCCGGTAGACGGCGACGGCGTCGGCGTACGTGGAGACCACCCAGAAGCCGGGGGTGCGCGGCCCGGCCGGGTGCCAGTGCACCGGGCTCTCGGTGCGGAACCGGCGCCACATGGCGTGGAGGTCGACGTCGAGGAAGGTCTGCGGGTCGGTGAGGTCGAGGGCGGCGGGTTCGGGGACGACGGGTCCGGGGACTGCGGGTTCGGCGACGGCGGGCGCCGTCTCCTGCGTCACGGTCATGGTGTTCTTCCTCGGGTCTTCAGCTGGTCGCCGTACGGAAACGGCGCAGGCTCACGACGGAGCAGGTCACGAAGATCACGGTCAGGGTGACCGAGACCACCAGGAGTGGATGGGTGCCGGCGAAGCCGCTGCTGGGCGTGTCCGGGTTCCCCCACAGGTCGCGGCAGGCCGCGATGACCGCGGTCACCGGGTTCCACTCGGCGAGCGGGCGCAGTGCCGACGGCATGGTCTGCGGAGAGAGGAAGGCACTGGACAGGAAGGGCAGCACGACCACGATGAACGGGGCCACCACGCTGATCGTCTCGACGCTGCGCAGGGTCAGGGCGAGCAGCACCCCGAGCCACAGCATCGCGTAGATGAAGACCGCGATCAGCGCGAAGCCCGCCAGGGTGGGCAACAGCCCGGTGTGCGAACGCCAGCCCAGGACCAGGCCGATGAGGATGGTGGTGCCCAGTCCGCCCATGCCGACCACCCAGTCCGCGGCGGTGTGCCCGATCGGTATCGAGGCCCGGCTGATGGGGAGGGAGCGGAACCGGTCGACCAGCCCGCCCTGGAGGTCCAGGGCGAGCGAGACCGCGGTGGGGCCGACGCAGGCCAGGCCGACCTGGACGGCTCCGCCGGCGAAGACGTACTCGACGTAGTCACCGCCCTGCGGCAGGTGGATCGAGTAGCGGAACAGATAGCCGAGCATGATCAGCGAGAGCATCGGGTTGAGCACGATGCCGATCGAGCGGCCGGGGGCGCGGCGCATCCGGCGCAGCCGCCGGCCGATGACGGCGCCGATCTCGGTGAGCAGGGTGCGGGGGCCCGCCGGCCGGGCCGCCGCGAGCTGCGGCGTCCCGGTCCGGGCGGCTTTTGCGGCCTCGGGGCTGTCGGCCTCGGGGCGGGGGAGGGTGGTCGTCATGACCGGTCACCGGCCTTCCACGCGTCGAGAGCGGTACGCAGGGCCGGGCCGATGGCGGTCAGCGGCTCCGGGTTGAGCATGTCGTCGTGCGCGCAGTCGATCCGGTGGACCTGCACGGCGCCGGTCATGAACTCCTTCCACAGCACGTCCTTGTCGGTGACCTCGCCCCAGGGCGAGTGCTCGGCAAGGAAGAGCTGCACGTCTCCGGCGTACTCTCCCGGTCGGTAGCGGGTGTTGAGGAGCTGGTGGCGCCCCATCAGGTCGACCACGCGGGCGAGCCGTTCGGTGCCGAGCCGGGCCAGCGGGTTGTTGTCGCGGCGCAGGGTCTCGAAGAGGTCCTGCGGGGTCAGGCGGCGGCCGGCGAACTCGTCGCGGTGGTGGCCGATGCCCTCCATCAGCCAGCCGAGGCGGACCTGTTCGTCGCGCTCGTCGACGGCGTCGGTGCGGGGGAAGGAGTCGAGGACGGTCAGGACGCCGACCTCGTCGCCGGCCGCCCGCAGCTGGACGGCGATCTCGTAGGCGAGGAGTCCGCCGAAGGACCAGCCCAGCAGGTGGTACGGGCCTTCGGGCCGGACCTCCTTGATGAGCCGGACGTATTCGGCGGCGTTCTCCTCGATGGTCTCCGGCAGGGGGGCGCCGGCCACCACGGTGGGCGACTGGAGGGCGTAGACGGGCTGGTCGGGGTGCAGGTAGGGCACCAGGGTCAGGTAGGACAGGGACAGGCCCACACCGCTGTGCACGCAGAACAGCGGGGTGCGGTCGCCGTCGGGCTGGATGGTCAGCATCGGGGTGAAGTGCTCGACGTGACCGATCCCGTCGGCCTCGGCGATGGCCTCGGCCATACCGCGGGCGCTGCCGCGCATGCCCTCCGGGAGTGACGCGGCCCGCTCGGCGGCGGCCTCCGCCGTTTCCGCGGCCTCCGCCGCCCCCGCTGTCTCCGCAGGCGCCTCCGGGCGCAGCCTCGTGGCCAGCGCGTCGACGCTCTGGTGGACGAAGACGTCCGCGATGCTCAGTGCCAGACCGGCCTTGCGGGCCAGGCTGACCAGGCGCAGCGACTTCATGCTGTCCATGCCGGCCTCGAAGAAGTTCCGCCCGGCGGCGATCGCGTCGGTGGCGAGCACCTCGCGGACGATCCCCAGCAGCGCCTCCACGACCGGGTCGGAGTCGACGCCCGCCGCGGCGCGGGCGTCGAGCTCCCCGTAGGACAGGGCCTGGGATCCGGCGCCGACCGCGATGTCCTGCGGCGCGGCGGCGACCCGCTCGGCGACCAGCCCGGTCAGGGTGCCGGCCGGGCCGCCGGTGAGGCCCCGGTCCGCGTCGAGGGCGCTGATGCGCACCTCGGGGTCGGCGACGGCGGCGCGCAGCACGTCCTGGAACTGCTCGACGAGCCGCTCCGCGGTGCCCCGCGTGAACAGCGCGGTGCTGAAGGTCAGCAGTCCGCGCATGCCGTCCCGGCCGGGCCAGTTGAACAGTTCCAGCACCAGGTCCAGCTTGGCCTGGTCGGAGCCGACGTACTCGGGCGCGGCGCTCAGGCCCACCAGCTCCGGGACCCGCACCCCGTCGTGCTGCACGGTGAGCGAGACCTGGAACAGCGGGTGCCTGCCCAGCGCGCGGGCCGGCCTGATCGCGTCCACCACCTGGTCGAAGGGCACGTCCTGGTGCGAGTACGCGGCCAGGTCGGTCTCCCGCAGCCGCTCCAGCAGCTCCCGGAAGGTGGGGTCGCCGCTGGTGTCGCCGCGCAGCACCAGGGTGTTGAGGAACATCCCGACGAGATCCGAGAGCGCGTCGTCCGTGCGGCCGGCGACGGACACTCCGAGCGGGATGTCGGTTCCGGCGCCCCACCGGGTCAGCAGCGCCGAGAGCGCCGCCTGGAAGACGATGAACTCGGTGGTGCCCGTGCTCCGGGCGGTCTCCGCGAGTGCGGCGTGCAGCTCCGGGTCCAGATCGAACATCACGGTGTCGCCGGCGGTGCCGCCGCCCTCGGGCCGGGGGAAGTCGGTCGCCAGGGGCAGTTCCTCCGGCAGGCCGGCCAGCGCGTCGCGCCAGAAGTCCAGCTGCCGCGCGCCCAGGGCGTCCGGGTCGGCCGGGTCGCCGAGCAGCTCGCGCTGCCAGACGGCGAAGTCCCCGTACTGCACCGGCAGCGGCTCCCAGCGCGGGGCCGCCGCGCCGGTCCGGGCCCGGTAGGCGGTGGCGAGGTCGGCGAGCAGCGGCTCCATCGACCAGCCGTCGAAGGCGATGTGGTGCAGGACGATCAGCAGGACGTACGAGTCGGCGCCGGCCGGGAACAGCCGGACCCGCAGCGGGGTCTCCTCGGTGAGGTCGAAGCCCCGGTTGGCCTCGGCGGCCAGCGCGGTGCCGAGCTGGTCGGTGAAGACGGACACGGTCTTGAGCACCGGCCCGCCCGTGCCCGGGTCCAGGACCCGCAGCGAGGGCACCCCGTCATGCTCGGGGATCACGGTGCGCAGTACCTCGTGCCGGTCGGCCAGGTCGGTCAGGGCCGCCTGGAGGGCGGCCGTGTCGAGCTTCCCGGTGAGCCGGAAGGCCATGGCGCTGTTGTACGAGCCGTCGGCGCGGCCCTGGCGCCGGTTGAGGAACCACTGGCGCTGCTGGCTGAAGGAGAGCGGGCGCTCCCCGCCCGGCGCGGCCGGGGCCAGCGCGGGCCGGGCCCGGTCGGCGCCGGCGACCTGCGCGGCCAGCGCCAGCACGGTGCGGGCCTCGAACAGGGCGCGGATGGGGAGTTCCACGGCGAGGGTGCTGCGTACCCGGCTGACCAGCCGGGTGGCGAGCAGCGAGTGCCCTCCGATCTCGAAGAAGTCGTCGTCGATGGAGACCTGCTCCAGGCCGAGGACGTCCGCGAAGAGCCCGCACAGGATGCCCTCGACGGGCGTCCGGGGCGCCCGGCCGCGGGAGACCGCGCCCAGGTCCGGGTCGGGCAGGGCCTTGCGGTCCAGCTTGCCCTGGGCGGTGAGGGGCAGCTCCTCCAGGGCCACGACCGCCGAGGGGACCATGTAGTCGGGCAGTTCCCCGGCGAGCCGCTCGCGCAGTACGGCGGTGGCCTCGGGACCGACGCCGGCCGAGCCCGTGACGACGTACGCCACCAGGCGCCGCTCGCCCGCCTCGTCCTCGCGCATGACCACGACGGCCTGTTCGACGCCGGGCTGGGCGAGCAGGGCGGAGGAGATCTCGCCGAGCTCGATGCGGATGCCGCGCAGCTGCACCTGGTCGTCGACCCGGTCCAGGTAGTCCAGTTCGCCGTCCGGGAGCCAGGCCACCAGGTCGCCGGTGCGGTACATCCGGGAGCCGGCCGGGCCGTACGGGTCGGCGACGAACCGGGACGCGGTCAGTCCGGGCCGGGCCAGGTAGCCCCGGGCCAGGCCGCCGGCGACGTACAGCTCGCCGGTGACGCCGGGGGCGACGGGGCGCAGGTTCGGGTCGAGTACGTAGACCCGGTGGGCGTTGGTGGGCTTGCCGATCGGGGGCCGCCCGCCCTTGGGGGCCAGCGGTCCGGCGACGGTGCAGCCGACGACGGCCTCGGTGGGACCGTAGCCGTTGAACAGCCGGACCGAGCCGGCCCAGCGCTCCACGACACCGGCCGGGACCGCCTCGCCGGTGACCACCAGCCGCAGGTCGGCCGGGAGTACCGCGCCCGCGGGCAGGCCGCCGACGACGACGGGCGGCAGGGCGACCAGGTTGATGCGCGCCTCGTTGATCAGGTCGACGAGCGGCTGCCCGGGGGTACGGGCCTCCTCGTCGGCGATGACCAGGGTGCCTCCGTTCAGCAGCGCCAGCATGATGCCGAAGACCGACGCGTCGAAGCTGAACGAGGCGAACTGCAGGACACGGACGTCGTGGTCGAGCCAGAACCGGTCGGAGAGGCTGTCGACCATCGCGGTCAGCCCGGTGTGCGCCACGGTGACGCCCTTGGGGCGGCCGGTGGAGCCGGAGGTGTAGATGATGTACGCCGTGTTCTCGGCGTGCAGGGGCGCCCTCCGGTCGGCGTCGGTGAGGTCGTGCACGGCGAGTGCGCCGAGGTGGGCGGCCACCTCAGGCGCGTCCAGCAGCACCGGCGTGACCCCGAGCGCGGCCAGGTCGGGCAGGCCCGCGGGGCGGTTCGCGGTCGCCGTGTCGGTCAGCAGGACCGTGGGGCGGGCGTCCTCCAGCATGTAGCCGATCCGGTCGGCCGGGTAGTCGGCGTCCACGGGCAGGAACACCGCGCCGGCCTTCATGGCGGCGAGCGCCGCGACGACCAGCCCGGGCGAGCGCGGCAGCATCACCGCTACCGGCTGCTCGGGACCGGCACCGCGCTCGGCGAGCAGCCGGGCCAGCCGGTTGGCCCGGCCGTTGAGCTCGGCGTAGTCGAGTTCCCCGGCGCCCAGCGAGACGGCCGGCTTGGCGGGCGACAGGGCCGCCCACCGCTCGAAGACGGCGGTGGCCAGGGCGCCGCTCGGCCGGCGGGCCGCCGAGGCGCCGGACCAGGTGCCGAGCACCTGCTCCCGCTCGCCGCCGGTGAGCGCGTCGAGCCGTCCCAGCGGGGTGCCGGGGGCGTCGGCGAGCTGCTTCAGGACGCGGGCGAACCGGTCCACGAACAGCTCGGCCTGTGCGGCGTCGAATACGTCGGGCCGGTACTGGGCCTCCACGCGCAGCCGCTGTCCGTCGGCCGGGAACATCCCGACGGCGAGCGGGTACTCGGCGATGACGCGGGCCTTCCAGTCGAGCATGGTCAGGCCGGGCACGTAGCTGCCGATGGCGTCCAGCGCGCCCGCCGGGTAGTTGTGGAAGCTGACGACGGTGTCGAAGAGCTCCCCGACGCCGACGGCCTGCTGCACCTCGGCCAGGCCCAGGTGGTGGTGGTCCTCCAGGCCGAGCTGGCGGTCCTGGAGGCCGGCCAGCATCTCCTCGAAGGGCTGCGCCGGATCCAGACCGGCCCGTACCGGCAGGGTGTGCAGGAAGGCGCCGACCATCTGCTCGACCTCGGGCAGGCCGGCCGGGCGGCCGGAGACGACCGCGCCGAAGGTGACGTCCCGGCGGCCGGTCAGGCTGCCGAGGACCACCGCCCAGGCGCCCTGGACCACGGTGTTCATGGTCAGGCCGCGCCGGTGCGCCCACGGGGTGAGGGCGGCGGTCAGTTCGGCGGGCAGTTCCACGGTGTACGTCTCGGGCAGGACGGAGACCCGGGCCCGGTCGGCGGGGCCGAGCCGGGTGGCCTCGTCGATGCCGTCGAGCTCGGCCTCCCACGCCGCGCGGGCGGCTGGCTTGTCCTGGGCGGCGGACCACTCCAGGTAGGCGCGGCCGGGCGCCACCGGGCGCAGCGCGCTCACGTCGGCGCCGTTGCCCCACAGGGTGACGAGCTCCTCGGCGAGCACCGCGGACAGCGACCAGCCGTCCACCAGCATGTGGTGGGTGGTCCACACGACCCGGTGGCGTTCGGCGCCCAGCCTGTAGACGGTGAACCGGGTCAGCGGACCCCGCGTGACGTCGAAGCGGTGCAGCCACTCCTCCTCGGTGCGGCGCCCGGCCTCGGCCCCCGGATCGGCGGCGCCGGTCAGGTCCTCCTCGGTCCACGGGAGGTCCACCGAGACCGGGATCAGCTGCACCGGGTCGCCCTGGTCGCGCTCGCGGAACCGGGCGCGCAGGGCGGGGTTGCGGTCCAGCAGCGCGGTCGCGGCGGCGCGCAGCGCGGCCACGTCCAGGGCGCCGCCGATGTCCATGACGACCTGGAGGGTGTACGCGTCCATGCCCTGGCGGTCGAACTCGGCCTGGAAGAACAGGCCGCGCTGGAGCGGGGAGAGCGGCAGGACGTCGGTGAGGCCGTGCAGCTCCTCCTCCCAGGCGTCGACCTCCCGCTGTGTGACGTCGACCAGCGGGAACTCGGCGGCGATACGGCCGCCGGTGCCGGGCCGGGAGGCGTGTGCGGCGAGGGCCTGAAGGGCGGCGAACCAGCCCTCGGCGATCTCCCGTACGGCGCTCTCGGCGAGGGCGCCGCAGGGCCAGGTCCACTCGGCGACGAGGACCGGGCCGTCGGGGCGGTCCTCGGTCAGCGCGACCACGTCCAGGGGCTGGCGCAGCGGGGTGCCGGGGGAGGCGGTGAGTCCGGCGCCGCCGGCCTCGATCGCCCAGTCGCCCTCACCGGCCGTGAACCGGCCCAGGTAGTTGAAGCTGATCTGGGGTACGTCGGCCCGGGCGAGGACGCCCGCGGTCTGCGGGTTGACGTGGCGCAGCAGCCCGTAGCCGATGCCGTGGTCGGGCAGGGTGCGCAGGGCGGCCTTGACCCGCTTGAGGGCGGTGCCCGCGGCGGGGCCGCCGGCCAGGGCGTCGGCGCGGTCCAGCTCGCCCACGTCGAGTCCGACGGGGAAGGCGCTGGTGAACCAGCCGACCGTGCGGGAGACGTCGAGGCCGTCACCGATCTGCTCGCGGCCGTGGCCCTCCAGCTCGACGACGGTACGGGTGCCGGTGGCCCCGGAGCGGCCCGTGACGGCCAGCGCGAGACCGGTGAGCAGTACCTCGTTGAGCTCGGCGTGCAGGGCGGCCGGTACCCGGGTGAGGACGTCGGCGGTGAGCGCGGCGGGCAGCTCCAGGCGGAGCCGGCCGGCGGCGGCCCAGGTGTCGGCGGCCGGGTCCAGCGGCCGGCCGGTGAGGAGTTCCGCGGCTCCGGCGGACTGGGCGGTCCACAGCGGGAGTTCGGCGACGCGGCGGGAGGTGCGGGCCTCCGCGGACAGGGCCTTCGCCCAGGTGCGGAAGGAGGTCGGTACGGATTCCAGGGCGGGGGCGCGCCCGGCGGTGACGGCCTGCCAGGCGGCCTCCAGGTCGGGGAGCACGATCCGCCAGGACACCCCGTCCACGGCGAGGTGGTGGACGACCAGCAGCAGCCGGCCGCCCGCGCCGGGGGTCTCCTCCATCAGCACCGCCTGGACGACGAGGCCGTCCTCGGGGCGCAGCCGGGCCCGGGCGGCGGCGATCTGCTCGTCGAGCACAGCCGTGCGGTCGGCGCCGGCGGGCACGGTGACCCGGGTGACGACGTCGGCCGCGTTCACGGAGCCGGGCGACGGGATCTCCTGGATCCACAGGCCGGGCACGGGCGCGGTGAGCTTCAGGCGCAGCGTGTCGTGCCGGTCCAGGACCGTCTGGAGCGCGGGCTCCAGGATCCCCGCGGTGAGTCCGGCGGGGGCGGTGACGACCACGTACTGGGCGAACTCGCGGGTGGCGTCCGGGAGCGCGGAGAGCTGGTCGCGCAGCCGGTCGGAGATGGGTGTCGGGTCGATCTCGCCGGTGCCGTCGTCCACGACGGCGACGGGGGCCGACTCGGCCCGCCGTGCCACGGCGGCGATGGCGGCCGGGGTGCGGTGCTTGAAGACGTCGCGGGCGGTGACGATCAGCCCGGCCCGGCGGGCCCGGCTGACGACCTGGATGGAGCTGATGCTGTCGCCGCCGAGGGCGAAGAAGCCGTCGTCGACGCCGACTTCGGGCAGCCCGAGGACTTCGGCGAGGACCGCGCAGAGGATGCCCTCCTCGGGGGTGCGGACGGCGCGTACGGCGGTCTTGGGGCCGGCGAGGTCCGGCGTGGGCAGGGCCTTGCGGTCCACCTTGCCGTGCGCGGTGAGCGGCAGCGCGTCCAGGGTGAGCAGCACGGTCGGGACGAGGGCCTCGGGCAGCCGGCCGGCGAGCAGGGTGCGCAGGGCGGGGGTGTCGAGGTCGGCGGCGGCCTCCGGCTCCAGGTAACCGACCAGGCGCTTGTGCCCGGCCGGGTCGGTGACGGCGGCGGCGACCGCGTCGGCGACGCCGGGCAGGGCGCGCAGCGCCGATTCGACCTCGCCGAGTTCGATGCGCTGGCCGCGGATCTTGACCTGGTGGTCGCGGCGGCCGACGAAGGCCAGCTGCCCGTCGGGGCGCAGCACGACGAGGTCGCCGGTGCGGTACATGCGGGAGCCGTCGCCGGCGAACGGGTCGGGCAGGAAGGTGACGGCGGTGCGCCGGGTGTCGCCGAGGTAGCCGCGGCCCACGCCGGCGCCCGCGATGTACAGCTCGCCCTGTACTCCGCGCGGGACGGCCTTGAGGTCGTCGCCGAGGATGTGCAGGCGGGTGTTGCGCAGCGGGCGGCCGATGGGCACGATCGCGGCGCCCGTCGCGTCGAGTTCGGCGGGGGTGCGGGCGTAGGCGTGGGTGACGTCGTCGGAGCATTCGGTCGGGCCGTACAGGTTGGCCAGCGCGATGTCGGGGTAGCGGGCGAACCAGCGGGTGCACAGCTCGGGCGGCAGGGCCTCGCCGTTGGAGATCATCCAGCGCAGGGCGGGCAGCCGCGGGGCGGAGCCGGCCGCGTCCCACACGTCGAGGGTGGCGCGCAGCAGCGAGGGGACGACCTCCAGCACGGTCAGGCCCTCGGCGCCGATGGTGGTGAACAGCGCGTCGGGGTCGGAGGCCTCGGCCCGGCTGAAGGCGCGCACCCGGCCGCCGACGAGCAGGGTGGTGAGGGTCTGCCAGACGGTGACGTCGAAGGTGACCGGGGCGTTGTGGACGAGCGCGTCGGAGCTGTCGAGCTCCAGTTCCTCGATCTTGGCGAGCAGGTGGTTGACCATGCCGCCGCGCTGCACCATGGCGCCCTTGGGCTTGCCGGTGGAGCCGGAGGTGTAGATGACGTACGCGAGGTCCTGCGGGCCGCCCAGGACCGGCGGGAGCGAGTCGGGCGCATCCTGCTCGGCGGTGATCTCGCGGACGGGCAGCGGGGCGCCGTCGCCGGCCGAGGTCGCGGCCGCGGCGGCCTGTTCGGCGAGCTCGCGGTGCGCGGCGTCGGTGAGGACGAACCCGGCGCCGCTGTCGCGCAGCAGGGCCGTCAGGCGGGGCAGCGGGGCGCCCGGGTCGAGGGGTACGAAGGCCCGCCCGGCGCCGAGTACGGCGACCTCGGCGGTGACGAAGTCGCGGCCGGGCTCGGTGAGGAGGGCGACGGGCCCGGTGCCGGTCAGGTGCCGGGAGAGCGCGCCGGCCCGCCCGACGAGCTGGGCGTAGGTCAGGGCGCCGGTGTCGTCGGTGACGGCCGGGGCGTCGGGGGTGGTCTCGGCGTGCGCGCGTATCCGCTCCACGACGCCCAGGTACGGGGTCGGGCGGACGGGGCCGTGGAGGACGGCGGCCAGCTCCTCGGTCTCGCCGGGGGAGAGCAGCTCCAGGCCGGCCAGCGGCTCGTCCGCGCCGGCGGTCAGGAACCGGTCGAGGTAGGAGGTGAACCGGTCGAGGTGGGCGCGGACCCCGGCCCGGGTGTAGCGGGCCTCGTTGCCGCTGAGGTCGATGCCGATGCCGGCGTCGCCCTTGTCGGCGACGGTGAACTCCAGGTCGTCCACCAGGCCGGTGGACGGGCTGTGGATGGTGGCGGAGCAGGGCCCGATGGCCAGCTTCTCCACCTGCGGCATCATGTTCAGGAACGGGCCGAAGGGGCGCCGGTCGTCGCTGGGCAGGCCCATGGCGCGGCGGATCCTGCTGACCCGGTGGCGCTGGTGCTTGAGGGCCTGGGAGAAGGCGCGGTAGGCGTCGGCGAACAGGCTGGTACGGGTGGTGGCGGAGTCCACGGCGAGCCGCAGCGGCAGGTAGTTGACGACCATGCCGGGGACCTTCTGGGTGTCGCCGCCGACGCGGGCGGTGACGGGCAGGGACAGCAGGACGTCCTCGGTGCCGGCCATCCGCCCGGTGTAGGCGCCCAGGGCCGCGACGAGCACGGTCTGCCAGGTGACGCGGGACTCCCAGGCCACGGCACGCAGCCGCTCGGCGACGTCTTCGGGGAGGACGCCCTGCTCCTGGAGGAAGCTCTGGGCGGGTTCGGCGTCGCGGGTGGCGAGGCTGATCAGCTCGGGCCGGCTGGTGAAACGTTCCTCCCAGTAGGCCCGGTCGCGCTCGGCGCGGGCCGAGCCGACGTAGCCGGCCTCGGCGTCGAGGAGGGTGGACAGCGGGGGGAACCGGCCCTCGTCGAGGTCGGTGCCGGCCAGCAGCGCCTCGTAGATCGCACCGAGCCGCTGCCAGTAGATGACGTAGCTGAACCCGTCGGAGACGAGGTGGTGGTTGAGGAGGCAGAAGAAGGTGCGGTCGGCGCCCAGGGTGAAGACGCTGAGCCGGAACAGCGCCTCGGCGTGTCCGGTGCCGTTGGCGTTGGCGTTGGCGTTGGCGTTGGCGTTGGCGTCGGCGTCGTCGGTCGTCAGGATGAAGGGGACGCGCAGGTCGGCGCGGATCGCCTCGTGCGCGGCGGCGGCCGGGTCGGCGGCGCCGCTGACGTCGGTGACGGTCAGCGGGAGGCGCTCCAGCGGCTCGATGAACTGGCGCGGCTCACCGTCCACTTCGGTGAATCTCGTGCGCAGGCACTCCGACTCCTCGACCAGCCGCTCCAGCGCCGTGCGGAAGAGGCCCTGATCGAGCTCGCCCCTGATGTCCCAGTAGATGGCGGTGTTGTACGTGGCTCCCCCGCCAGAGAGTTTCGCGTCGAACCAGATGTCCTTCTGGCCGGCGGTCAGCGGAAGGCCGCCGACCGTCTGAACCTGCGTCATGGCTATCCCCTAGCGAAGGTTTCCGAATGTCAGATCCGTCGATGAGACAGATCGTCGCCGCGCCCGCTGACGGTGGTCTGAGCGTCGGCTGACTGCGCGCTGACGGCTCAGCCGCAGCCGCCCGCGTGGGCGTCGTCGGTCGCCCGGCCCATCCCGACGGCGGCCAGCGGTTCGGGCACGAATCCGGCCGGCACCTCCTGGTCGCGCAGGTGGGCGACGAACTCGTCGAGCCGGTCGATGCCCCAGAACCGGCTGTATCCGTGCACGAAGAACGGCACCCCGAAGACCCCGTCGCGGCACACGTCGAGCAGGATCTTGATGCCCTCGGCGCGCAGCTCGGGCACGTCGCTGGCGCGGGCCAGCTCGCGCGGGTCGAGGCCGATCTCGAAGGCGATGTCCTCGATGGTGGCCGGGTCGCAGATGTCGCGGCCGCGGCCGAACCGCGCCTGGTACACGGCGTCGATGAAGGCGTGGCCGCGGCCGTGCCGCTCGGCGACCAGGTAGGCCAGGTGCGGGACCTCCCACACCGGATCGCGGTCCACGGGCCAGGTGACCTTCAGGCCGCGGGCCTTGGTGAGCCGGCCGACGTCCTGGAGGACGTACCGGTTCTTCTCGCGGGACATCTCCGAGTACGGGAAGCGGCCGCCCTGTTCGGCCAGCAGCCGGGCGCTCAGCGGGTCGGGCTCGAAGAAGGGCACCCACTCCAGGCGCTCGGCGAGGTCGGGGTGGAAGGTGGTGATCTCGCGGTAGGCGAGCCACGAGTACGGGCTGCGCAGCGAGAAGTAGAACCGGGGCGTCTTGTTCTTGGCCATGGTGAACCCTTCGGTCGTTGTGGCGGGTTGGCTCAGACGACGAGGCCGCCGTCGACCCCGAAGACCTGTCCGGTGATGTACGAGGCGCGGTCGGAGGCGAGGAAGGAGACCAGGTCGGCGACCTCCTCGGGCCGGCCGAACCGGCCGAGCGGGATCCGCTCGGTCATCTTCTTGACGTGCTCGTCGGAGAGCCCGGAGAGCATGTCGGTCTCGATGAAGCCGGGGGCGACGGCGTTGGCGCGGATGCCGTAGCGGCCGCTCTCCTTGGCGAGGGCCTTGGTGAAGCCGATGATCCCGGCCTTGGTCGCCGAGTAGTTGGTCTGCGTGGCGTTGCCGTACACCCCGGCCACCGACGACAGGGTGATCACGGAGCCGGCGCGGCGCTTCATCATGGCGAAGACGGCGGCCTTGCAGAGGTTGTAGGTGCCGTCCAGGTTGACGCGCAGGACCGCGTCCCAGTCGTCGGGGGACAGCATGACCAGGGGGTTGTCGCGGACGATGCCGGCGCAGGACACCACGGTGTGCAGGGGGCCGAGCTCCTTCTCGGCCGCGCGCACGAAGTCCTTGACGGCGCCGTGGTCGCGGACGTCGGCGCGCGCGGTGTAGACCCGCGCACCGGCGTCGGCGGCGAGGGCCGCGACGGTGTCGGCGGCCTCCTTGTCGGACTGGTAGCAGAAGGCGACGTCATAGCCGTCCTCCGCGAGACGGGCCACCACGTGGCGCCCGATACCCCGGGAACCTCCGGTCACGAGGGCGACGCGGCGTTCGTTTACGGACATGTACGTGTTCTCCTCGGGAGTTCGTTTACGGGGTCTGCCTCCCGGCCCGCCGGTCCGTCCTGACCGGGCCAAGTCCGGCCCCGCCGGTCCATTCCGGCTTCGCGGATTCGTCGCGGCCGGGCCAATCTCGGCCTTGCCGGTTCGTCCAAGCCTGGCCAACTCCAGCCCCGCCGGCGTTTGAGGCGCGGGTCCGGCAACTCCAGCCTCGCCGGCGTTTGAGGCGCGGGTCCGGGCGGAGCCCGGTGCCCGGCGGAGCCGGGTTTTCTGGGGCGCCGCCCCAGGCCCTGCGCCTCAAACGCCGGCGGGGCTGGATTGGACCGTCCCGGCCGGATGGTCGCCTGCGGGCGGGGGATGGTGGAGAAGCCCGGCGGCTGGCCGGGGCCGGGGGGATGTCCCCCGACCAACCGCCGGGCTGACCTGGGCCGAGCCGGGTTGACCCGGGTGGGGACCGGGTTGGCCCGGGTGGGGACCGGGTTGGCCCGGGTGGGGACCGGGCGGGGGTGGCCCGGGTGGGGCCGGGCCGGCCCGGGTGGGGTGGCCCGGGTGGGGGCCGGGGTGGGGGCCGGGGTGGCCCGGGCGGGGTTAGTCGCCGGTCAGGATCGCGCAGCCGACCAGGCCGTCGCGTTCGATGGCGGTGACCAGGGCGGCCTCGCCGGGCGCCAGCCCGTGGGCGTCGGCGGCGGCGAGGACGCCCGCCAGTTGGAGGGCGGCCGAGGCCGCCGAGGTGTCGCCGATCAGGGGGCGGATCCGGATCCAGTCGGGGGTGGCGGCAACGCCGAGGGCGTCGGTGATGGCCGCCTCCTCCTGGGCGACGAGCGGGCCGCCGGCCCCCAGCGGGGCCACCAGGCGGACGTCCGCCGCCGCGACCCCGGACCGCTCCAGGGCCCCCCGCACGCACACGGCGAGCGCCTCGCGGGCCCCCTCCGGTTCGTGGAAGGCGCGGAAGGCGGTCGCGCCGATACGGGCCAGTGGGTCCCGGCCCGCCGCCGCCGCGTCCTGCGCCGTCTCCAGCAGGAACACCGCGCTGCCCTCGCCGAGCGGGGTGTCCCGCTCCTCGTCGGTGCGGCCGTGCCACTCCAGCCAGGCGCGCTGGGCGGAGTACTCCTCGGCCGCGCCCACCAGCACCCGGGAGCAGTGGCCCCCGCGGTGCAGGCGAAGGGCGTACCCGATGGCGAGAAGTCCGGTCAGGGAGCCGCCCGCGACCGTGGTGTTGGGGCCCTTGATGCCGTGCCAGATGGCGCTCTGCCCCGCGGCCCGGTTCATCACGGTGTTCGGGAAGCGGGCCGGGTCCACGTGGTACGGCCGCTCGCCGGCCAGCGCGTCCCGGGTGAAGTCCATGATGCTCTGCACGCTGCCGGAACCGGTTCCGAGGACCAGGCCGGTCTGCTCGGGCCGGGCGGTGAGCTCCTCCCGGAAGACCTCGACGAGACCGCCGACCGCGGTGACCGCGAGGGCGGTGACCCGGTCCATGGTCCGGGTCCCCTTCTTGCCGACGTACTTGGCGGCGCTGAAGTCGGGGACCACGGCGCCTTCCGCGAACGGCCCGGGGAAGGCCTCGGGGTCCATGGTGGCGACCGTGGTGCGGCCGGCGGCGATCCCGGTGCGGAAGGAGTCGCTGCCGACCCCGAACGGCGAGACGGCCGACCAGCCGGAGATGACCAGAGGGGTCGGGGACATCAGACGGCCTCCTCGTACCGGCCGAGGATCAGCACGGCGTTGTTGCCCGCGAAGGCCAGCGCGTTGTTCTGTACGACGTTCAGCCGGGCGGGGCGGGCCTCGTTGGGCACGCAGTCCAGGCCGACCTCGGGGTCGGTCTCGCGGTGGTTGATGGTGGGCGGGATGAAGCCCTCGGTGAGGGCCAGCGCGCAGGCGGCCGAGCCGAGCGCGCTCGCCGCGCCCATGGAGTGGCCGATCATGGACTTGATGGAGATGGTGGGCGGCGGGCTGTCGAAGACCTGGCGGATCGCCCCGGCCTCCGTCACGTCGTTGGCATGGGTGCCGGTGCCGTGCGCGGAGATGAAGTCGATGTCCTCGGCCTTCACCCCGGCGTTGCGGTGGGCGACCTCCATGCACCGGGCCAGGCTGTCCGCGTCGGGGGCGACCGGGTGGTGGGCGTCGCAGTTGAGGCCGTAGCCGAGGACCTCGGCGTAGATCCGCGCGCCGCGCGCCGTGGCCGACTCCAGGCTCTCCATCAGCAGGATGCCCGCGCCCTCGCCGGTGAGGATGCCCTTGCGGTCCTTGTCGAAGGGCTGGCAGACCTCGGGGGCGATGGTGCCGAGCCGGTAGAAACCGGTGAAGGTCTTGCGGCAGACGGCGTCGGCCCCGCCGCACAGCGCGGCTTCGACGTCGCCGTCGCGGATGGCGTCGAAGCCGCTGCCGATGGCGTAGTTGCCGGCCGCACAGGCGGTCGGGATGGTGAGGGCCTCCACGTCCACGAGGCCGAGTTCGCGGACGATGCCGCTGGAGAGCCGCCCGGCCTGGGCCCGGCGGACGACGCCGTGGTCCAGGTGTTCCGGGCCGTTCTCCAGCTGCTGTCCGACGAGCAGGTCGAGGTCGCGGGACTCGGCGTCGGTGGTGCCGACCGAGACCAGGACCTTCCGCTCCCGGAGCTCCTCCGGGGACAGACCGGCGTCCTCGACGGCCATCTTGGCCGCCGCGATCGAGAACTGGGTGGCCCGGCCCAGTTCCGCCGGGTCGGCCCGCTGAATCCAGTCCGCGGGCTCGAAGTCGTCGACCTCGCAGCCGTTGGCGTGCGCGAAGCCCGTCGTGTCGAATGCCGTGATCGGCTTGACCCCGCTGCGTCCGGACTTCAGTCCGTCCAGGAAGGCCGTGACACCGAGGCCGATGCTGGTGACCGTGCCGAGGCCGGTGATCACCACGCGGCGCGGCGCCCGCTCATCGTCGTACACCCTGCGCTCCCGTCGTAGTCGCTGTGCGCCGTGGGCTACTTGGCCGCTGCGGACTGCGCGGCTATGGACTCCTCGACGACCGTGACGACGGCGGCCAGGTTGACCATCCGGGAGAGCTCGGCCTGGTCGATGTCGGTGCCGAAGATGCGCTCCAGCTGGGAGAGGATCTCGATGGCGCCCATGGAGTCCGCCTCGTGGTCCTCCTTGAAGCGGCTGGTTTCGGTCATCTCGTCGGGCTCGATCTCCAGGATGTCGCAGATGATCTCCTTGATCTGGTCGCGGGCTTCGAGGTCGAGGTGGTTCGCTGCTGTGGTCATGCCGCAGATGCTGGCCGACCGCTCTGACGGCCCTCTGACGACGTTCTGACGACGTTCTGACGATGTTCTGACCGTGTGCTGAAACCCCGCTGAGGCCCGGCCGTTCGGGTACGCACACCTGGCCTGACCAGCGGCGCGGCGCTGCGGCGGGGTGACCGGTCAGGCGCCGACCGGCTCCGGGAGGTACCGGTGGAGCTCGCGGAATTCGTCGGGGTGCCGCTGCATCCAGGCCCAGTAGCCGGGCCGCGAGCGGGCGTATCCGCAGTAGTAGGCGCGGACGGTGTCGACCAGGGTGTGCAGGGTCTCGCGGGAGACGGCGCTGCCACGCCACAGCAGCACCATCTCGACCCGCTGGGTTCCGGCCACCGGCACCAGGGTGACCTCCGGCACGGCCCCGGACGGTGTGGTGAGCGCCGCCACCCCCGTGTCCCGCACCCAGTTCATGGCCTCCTGGTGGCTGTTGACCTGGTGCAGGACCCGCGCGGGGGCGGCGGCGCCAAGGACGCGCCGCTCCACGGAGTGGAACCAGTGGTCCCCCGAGGAGCGCACCCAGGGCAGCCCGTGGTCCTCGGTGACCTCGGCCAGCTCGTCGGCGCGCAGCAGCTCGCGGCCGGCGAGCCGGTGGCCGCGGGGGACGGCCAGCCACACCGGTTCCCGCACCACCAGGGCGCGGCCCAGGGCGGGTTCGCCGGTGTCGGACTCACCGCTGCCGGGGCCGCCCGGCCCGGGGACGCGGGGTACCAGGGCGGCGGTCAGGGACCCGCGCTGCACCGCCTCGACGGCCGCCTGCGGGGGCAGCGTGCGGGTCTGTACGGGGGTGCCCGGCAGCGCGGCCTGGAGCGCGTCGCGCAGCGTCGGCGGGGTCCACTCGGTGTTCCCCAGCTGGAGCGGACCGCCCGCGGCGGCCTGTGCCTCGGCCATCACTTCGTCGGCCCGCCGGACCAGGTCGGCCAGCCGCGGAACGAGCCGGGCGCCGAGTTCGGTCGGGGTCACCCCCGAGCGGGAGCGGACGAACAGGTCGCCTCCGACGGCTCTTTCGATGCGGCGCAGTTGTGCGGTGAGGCTCGGCTGTGGGAGGCCCAGTTCCTGGGCGCCGGCGGAAATGCTCCCGGTGGTGCTGATCGTGACGACAATGCGAGCGTGACGCAATTCGAGTTCCATGGCCCTGCCCCCGTCGCGGTTCCCGGAAATGGAGAATTCCGTCCACCCTCCCTGCAGGGGAACAGGGAGGGTGGACGGAACCCGTCCTTTCACCGTATAGCCATTCCGCTTGAGGGCAAGCCCGGCCTGCGGGACGACAGCGGGAGACCTTTGAAAGGTCAGCGGAAACTCAGTGACGGCTCAGCGGTAATTCAGCGAGAACTCAGCACGGATTCAGCGGTAATTCAGAGGTGATTCAGCGGCTCTTCAGCGGGGACCCGTTCAGCGGTGATCCGGTCAGCCCCGCGGCCCCGCGTAAGCCAGCGCCTGGCGCGGCTCCCCGAGGGCGTCGTCCTGTTCGAGGATCGCCTGGTACGCCCGGTTCAGGGCGCGTCCGGGCTCCAGCCCCAGGTCCCCGGCGAGCCGGCGGCGTGCGCCGTGGAACACCTCCAGCGCCTCGGCCTGCCGGCCCGCGCGGTACAGGGTGACCATCAGCAGTTCGCTCAGCCGCTCCCGCTCGGGGTGGTCGCTGGCGATCTGGCGCAGCTCCGGCACCGGGATCCGGTGGGCCTCGACGGCGAGCATCGCGGTGATCAGGTCCTCGTAGGCGGTGATCCGGCGTTCCTCCAGGTGGGCGGCGGCCTGCCGGATCCGTACCCCGTCCACGGCGTCCATCAGGGCCGGCCCGCGCCACAGGAAGAGGGCCTGTTCCAGCTCGGTGATGGCCCGCGCCGGGTCGTGGTGGACCAGGGCGGCGCCGGCCTCCGCCTGCCGCAGGAAGCGGTGGGCGTCGACCCGTTCCGGCGACAGGTCCAGGAGGTATCCGCTGCCGACGGTCCGGATCAGCTCGGTCCCCTTCACCCCCGTGAGGGACTCCAGGTACTTGCGCAGCCGGACCACGTTGGCCTGGAGGGCGTTGCGGGCGTTGGTCATCCGCTGGTGCCCCCAGAGCTCGTCCTCGATCTGGTCGGCGGACACCGTACGGCGCGGCGAAAGGGCCAGAAACGTCAGGAGCGACGTCACACGCTTCGAGGCCATGGCGTACGTACGGTCTCCCCAGGAAAGAGAGACGGAACCGAGTACGTTGATTTCCACTTCTGTAACCCCCGTTGTTGTCGGCAGGCCCCCATGCTGTCCTGGGTCAACCGATCGGGGGAAATACCATCCGCGCCGCCGAAATCCGGCCACGTGGTATGGCCGGGGCGGGGCTCTTGTCGCGGCGGCACCCGGACTGCATACTGCCGACCTCCCCTGACACCGGGCTGACGGGCGAAAATCTGTCCGGAATTCGCGCCCCGCCTGGGACATTAGCCGAGCGCTTAAAAGCCTGTCTCGGCGCGCGCCCCGTTCCTAGGCTCCGGGTCATCCACGAACAGGCAGCGAATGGGAGTCACCAGATGCTCAACAAGATCGTGATTGTGGGCGGCGGTACCGCGGGTTGGATGACGGCCTCGTACTTCAAGGCCGCGTTCGGGGACCGCATAGACATCACGTTGGTCGAGTCCGGCCACGTCGGCGCCGTCGGCGTCGGCGAGGCGACCTTCAGCGACATCCGCCACTTCTTCGAGTTCCTCGGGCTCAAGGAGAAGGACTGGATGCCCGCGTGCAACGCCACGTACAAACTCGCCGTCAGGTTCGAGAACTGGCGCGAGAAGGGCCACTACTTCTACCACCCGTTCGAGCAGATGCGGTCGGTCAACGGCTTCCCGCTCACGGACTGGTGGCTGCACAACGGCCCGACCGACCGCTTCGACAAGGACTGCTTCGTCATGGCCTCGGTCATCGACGAGGGCCTCAGCCCCCGCCAGGCCGACGGCACGCTCATCGACTCGCCGTTCGTCGAGGGCGGGGACGAGATGGCCGGCCTGACGATGGTCGAGCACCAGGGCAAGACGCAGTTCCCGTACGCCTACCAGTTCGAGGCCGCCCTGCTGGCCAAGTACCTCACGAAGTACTCGGTGGAACGCGGCGTCAAGCACATCGTCGACCACGTCAACGAGGTCAAGCTCGACGAGCGCGGCTGGATCGCCGGCGTCAACACCGCCGAGCACGGCGACATCACCGGCGACCTGTACATCGACTGCACCGGCTTCCGCGGCCTGCTCCTCAACAAGGCCCTGGAAACCCCCTTCATCTCGTACAAGGACACGCTGCCCAACGACAGCGCCGTCGCCCTCCAGGTCCCCATGGACATGGAACGCCGCGGCATCCTGCCCTGCACCACCGCCACCGCCCAGGACGCCGGCTGGATATGGACGATCCCGCTGATGGGCCGCGTCGGCACCGGCTACGTCTACGCCAAGGACTACATCTCCCCGGAGGAGGCCGAGCGCACCCTGCGCGAGTTCGTCGGCCCGGCCGCCGCGGACGTCCCGGCCAACCACATCAACATGCGGATCGGCCGCAGCGAGAACTCCTGGGTCAAGAACTGCGTCGGCATCGGCCTGTCCAGCGGGTTCGTCGAGCCCCTGGAGTCCACCGGCATCTTCTTCATCCACCACGCGATCGAGCAGCTCGCCAAGAACTTCCCGGGCGATGACTGGAACCCCGTCCACCGCGAGCTCTACAACGACTCCATCGCCCATGTCATGGACGGTGTGCGCGAGTTCCTCGTCCTGCACTACGTGGCGGCCAAGCGCAACGACACCCAGTACTGGCGCGACGCGAAGACCCGCGCGATCCCCGAGTCGCTGGCCGCGCGCATCGAGAAGTGGAAGACCCAGGTCCCGGACTCCGAGACGGTCTTCCCCTATTACCACGGCCTGCCGCCGTACTCCTACATGTGCATCCTCCTCGGCATGGGCGGCATCGAGCTGAAGCCGTCCCCGGCCCTGGCCCTCTCCGACCCGTCGGCCGCGGAGCGGGAGTTCGAGGCGATCCGCGAGAAGACCCGCCACCTCACCGCGACCCTGCCGAAGGCGTACGACTACTTCGCCCAGATGCGCGACTGAGCTCGGCCGACCGGTCGGAAAGGGCCCTGAAGCCATGGAAGCAATCGACCTCCTGACCCGTACCGCCCATGTCCTGGGGATCCTCGCCGTGATCCTGCTGCTGGCGTGGGCGGGCCGGGCGGCCGCCCGCCTGCTGCGCCAGCCCGAGGTGATCGGCGAGATCACGGCGGGCCTGCTGGCCGGCCCGGTGGCCCTGCACCTGCTGGGACAGGGCGCGTTCGACGCCGTGCTCCCGGGCCCGGTCCTCGACACCCTCAAGCTCATCTCGAAGGCGGCCCTCGCACTGTTCCTGGTCGGCCTGGCGCACAAGCTCCACGCCGGCCCGGCGGCCCCGCCGCGCCGCACCACCGCCTGGGTGGCGGCCGGCTCGCTGGTCCCGCCGCTGCTGTCCGGCCTGCTGCTGGCCGGGCTGGTCCTGGTCACCGACGACACCGCGGCCCGCGGTGACGCGCCGACGGCCTCGTTCGTCCTCATGGTCGCCGTCGCCATGTCGATCACCGCCGTGCCGGTGATGGCGCGGATCCTCACCGACCGGGGCATGAGCGAGTCCTCGGCGGGCCGGGTCGCGCTCGGCGCCGCCATCACCGTGGACGCCGTCGGCTGGCTGCTGTGCATGCTCGCCATCAGCCTCGGCGAAGGCAGCCTCGGGGGCTTCCTGCACTCGGCGCTCGCACTGCTGATCGGCGCCGGCTGCGCGCTGGCCATCTGGTTCGCGCTGCGTACCGGCCTCGCCCGCACGGCGTACGGGAAGACCCCGCGCACGGTCGCCGTGGTGCTGGCGGTGGCCACCCTCGCGGTGGCGATCGCCATGGAGAAGATGGGCATGACCGCCATCGTCGGGGCCGCGCTGGTGGGCTTCGCGATCCCGCGGGACGAGGACGCCCCCTGGGCGCCCGCCGTGGACGGCATCGCCCGCTCCGGCCGCTACCTCGTGCCGGCGTTCTTCGTGGTCACCGGTGTCACCGTGCTGAACGGCAGCTTCTCGCAGGCGTCCTGGCTGCTGATCCTCGCCACCTTCCTGCTGGCCTGTGTCGGCAAGGGGATCGGCGGATACCTGGGGGCCCGGCTCGGCGGGACCCGGCCGGCCACCGCCCGCCGGGTCGCCGTCCTGATGAACACCCGCGGCCTGACCGAACTGATCGTGCTCCAGGCCGGGCTCAGCGCCGGGATCCTGACGGCGCCGCTGGTGCTGGCCCTCGTCGTGATGGCGCTGGCCACCACGGCCCTGACCGGCCCGTTCCTCCACCTCCTCGATCTCCTCGACCACCGGGAACGGCGTGCGTCCGTCCCCGCCGGTTCTCCCGCACCCGCCGGGGAACCGCAGCTCGTCCTTGCGACGGAAGGCAGCCCCCGATGACCACCCAGCCCGCCGTGACGACGGCCACGGAGGCGACTCCCGACGCCTTCCGTTCACTGATGAGCGAGTTCCCCACGGGCGTCTGCGCCGTCACCACCATCGACGTCGACGGCGAGCCGTGGGGCATGACCTGCTCCTCGGTGGCCAGCGTCGCACTGACACCGCCGACCCTCCTGGTCAACCTCCGGGCCGGCAGCCCCACGCTGCAGGCCCTCCTCAACTCCGGCTCGTTCACCCTCAACTTCCTGCACGACGAAGCCCGGGAGACCGCCGAGCTGTTCGCCTCGGGCAACCCGGACCGGTTCGCGCTGGTCCCGTGGGAGCGGCCGCCGGGCGTGGGCGGACCCCACCTCGTACGCGACGCGCACACCGTCGCCGACTGCGAGGTCGTGCTCACCCAGCCGATGGGCGACCACGTCACGGTCTACGGCGAAGCACGCCGGATAACCAGGCTGCACGCCCGTCCGCCGCTCCTGTACGGGCAGCGGCAGTTCCGCTCCTGGTCGCAGACCTGACCGTCCCGACCCGCCCCTCATATTCCAGTCGGCCCGGCGATCTGGTCCGGCTATCCCAGCAGAAGGAACATGCCCTGATGAGGACACAGAGGACACCCAAAGGGACACCGGACCAGCAGGGTCGGCACGTCGTCCGCCTGGAGTCCGTACGAAAGGTCTACGGCGGCTCCAAGAACGAGGTCGCCGCTCTCGACAACGTCAGTATCGACTTGGAACGGGGCACCTTCACAGCGGTGATGGGCCCCTCCGGCTCCGGCAAGAGCACCTTCCTGCACTGTGCGGCGGGCCTGGACCGGCCCACCTCGGGCTCGGTGCTCCTGGACGGAGTGGACCTGGCACAGCTGAAGGAACGCGAGCTCACCAAGTTCCGGCGCGAGCGGATCGGCTTCATCTTCCAGGCGTTCAACCTGCTGCCCGCGCTGACCGTGCTCGACAACGTGACCCTGCCGCTGCGCCTCGCCGGCAGCCGCCCTAAGAAGGGCGCGGTCGCCGAGGTACTGGAGCGGGTCGGGCTGGGGGGCCGGGAGAACCGGCGCCCCGGCGAGCTCTCCGGCGGCCAGCAGCAGCGCGTCGCCATCGCCCGGGCGCTGATCACCAAGCCCGCCGTCATCTTCGGCGACGAGCCGACCGGCGCCCTGGACACCTACACCGCCCGCGAGGTGCTGACCCTGCTGCGCGAGGCCGTCGAACAGGCGGGCCAGACCATCGTGATGGTCACGCACGACCCGGTCGCCGCCTCGCACGCCGACCGGGTGCTGTTCCTGGCCGACGGCCGGATCGTGGACCACCTGGACCGGCCCAGCGCCGACCAGGTCGCCGAGCGCATGACCCACCTGGGCGCCTGGGGCACCCGCCCGGCGGCGGCCGCCCCGGCAGGACACGGGGCGCTGCGGTGATCAGGATCGCGCTGCGCACCCTGCGCTTCCACAAGGGCGGATTCATCGCCTCGTTCATCGCGCTGTTCTTCGGCGCGACCATCGTCGTGGCCTGCGGCGGGCTGCTGGAGACGGGCGTGCACAACGCCGCCCCGCCCCAGCGGCTGGCCGCGGCCCCCGTCGTCGTGACCGGGGAGCAGCGCTACCTCGGCACCTCGCACGAGCTGGTCTTCCCCGAGCGGGTCCGCCTCGACGGGGCCCTGGCCGGGAAGATCGCCGCGGTGCCGGGGGTCGAGAGCACCGCTGCCGACGTGACGTTCCCCGGCGCCCTCGCGGCGGCCGGCGGCAAGGGACCGGCCGCGCAGGTCACCGGCCACGGCTGGGCCTCCGCCGCGCTGACCCCGTACAAGATCACCGAGGGGGCCGCGCCGGCCGGCGCCGGCCAGGTCGTGCTCGACACCCGGCTCGCGCAGCAGTCGGGCCTGAAGCCCGGTTCCCGCGTCGAGCTCCGCTCCGGCGGTACGTCGAAGTCCTACGAGGTCTCCGGTCTGGCGGCCGGCGACGGCGAGGCGGGCGGCGTCTTCCTCTCCGACCCCGCGGCACTGGAGGCGGCGACCGCCGCCGGGCTGCCCGGCAAGGTGGACAACATCGGTGTCTTCCCGGCGTCCGGCGCGGACCTCGCCAAGGTCGCCGAGGGCGTCCGCAAGGCGGTCGAGGGACAGCCCGTGTCGGTCCTGACCGGTGACGAGCGCGGCCGCGCCGAGAACCCGGGCGTGATCGACGACGGCGCCGACCTGATCCCGCTGGCCGCCGCCTTCGGCGGGCTCTCGGCCATGGTCACCGTGTTCGTCGCCTCCTCCACGCTGGGCCTGTCCATCCAGCAGCGGCAGCGCGAGATGGCGCTGCTGCGGGCCATCGGCACGACCCCCGGCCAGCTGCGCCGCCTCATCCTCGGCGAGACCGTGCTGCTGGCGGCCATCGCCACGGCGCTGGCCTGCATCCCCGGCCCCCGCGTGGGGCGCTGGCTGCTCGGCGCGTTCGCCGACGCCGGCGTGGTGCCGGACACGATCGTCTACCGGGCCGGTTCGGTGCCGCTGATCGTCGGCGTGGGAACCGCACTGGTCACGGCGGTCGGCGCGGCCTTCATCGCGGCCAACAGCGCCGCCCGGACCCGGCCCACCGAGGCGCTCGCCGAAGCGGGGCTCCAGCGCAAGTGGTTCAGCGGCTTCCGGTCGGTCGTGGGCCTGCTCTGCCTGATCGGCGGGGTCGCGCTGGCCGTCGGCACGGCAGGCATGGACGGCCCGCGCGCGGGCAGCGTCGCCACCCCGGCGGCGATGGTGTGGACGACCGGCTTCGGTCTGCTCGGCCCCGTGCTGGCCCGTGCCATCACGGCGGGGCTGCGCGGACCGGTGAGCGCGGCCGGCCTCTCCGGCCATCTCGCCAACCGCAACGCCAAGGCCCGTACGGCCCGGCTCGCGGCGGCCGTGATGCCGGTGATGCTCGCCACGGGTCTGGCCGTCGGCCTGATCTACATGCAGACCACCCAGTCCAAGGGCGCCAAGCAGGCGTTCGACGAGAGCCTGCGGGCCGACGCCGTCGTCACCTCCGTCTCCGGCGGTATGCCGCTGGAGACGGTGGACGCGATCCGCGCCCTGCCCGGGGTCGCGGCGGCCTCCGCCCAGGTCCCCAGCCTCGGCTTCATCGAGCCGGACGTACCGATCGACCCGGCCCTGAACGGCGGTGACGGGGAGTCCTCCGCGCCGCAGCCCACCGAGGTGTCGATGCAGGGCGTCACCCCCGAGGGGATCGCCGCGACGACCTCCTTCACGGCCGCCTCCGGCAATCTGGACGGCCTGCGCGGCGACACCGTCGCCCTGCCGGCCCGTTTCGCCGGGGACCGGAAGATCGGCGACACCGTCCCGATGCGCCTGGGCGACGGAACCCGCGTGGACCTCAAACTGGTGGCCACCGTCGACGGCCGGCGCGGCTACGAGACCGCCCTGGTCCCGGCGTCCGTCCTGGTCGGGCACACCGACGCGGGACTGGTCCCGCAGATCATGGTGAGCGCCGCCCCGGGCACCGACCGGACCGCGCTGGAGGCCTCGCTGGCCACCCTCGCCGACCGGCAGCCCGGCCTGCGGGTCACGGACCGGCAGGCGCTCACCGCCGTGGCGGCGGACGAGGGCGACACCCAGGCGTGGATGGCGTACCTGGTCCTCGCCGTGGTCGTCGGCTACGCCACGATCGCGCTGGTCAACACGCAGGTGCTGGCCACCACCGAGCGGCGGCGCGAGTTCATGCTCCAGCGGCTGATCGGCGCCACCCGCCGGCAGGTGATGCAGATGATGGCCATGGAGGCGGTCCTCGTCTCCGTGGCGGGCATCGTCCTCGGTGTCCTGGTCGCGGGGCTGACCCTGGTGCCGTTCAGCATGAGCGTGCTGGGCACGGCCCTCCCGACCGGCTCCCCGTGGATCTTCGTCACGGTGGTCGGCGGGGCACTCGGCCTGACCCTGGCCACCACACTGCTCTCGGCCGGCGCGGTCCTGCGCAGCCGGCCCGGCGACCTGGCGGGCATCAAGGAGTAGTACGCGAGGACACGTCGGACAGCCGCCCCCGGCACGGGATTCCGTGCCGGGGGCGGCTGTCGTTCTGCTGAGTCGTGGGCCAGGTAGTCAGGTGGTACGGGTCGTACGGGTCGTACGGGCCCTCGTGCTCAGGACGCGTGCTGGAGGGCGGCGGCCGCGGCCGGGACGCGGTGCGGGGCGGCCGCCACGGGCTGGGCGGCCATGCCCTTGAGCAGCGCCGCGCCGAGCGGGGTCAGGGTGTGCAGCACGGTGTTGCGGACGCGCCGGGTGGTGATCAGCCCGGTCCGGCGCAGAACGGCGGTGTGCTGGCTGGCGCCGGCCGCCGAGATGCCGAGCCGGTCGGCGAGCTGGGTGGTGGTGCAGCTGGCCCGCAGCACGTGCAGGGCGGCCGCCCGGGTCTGCCCGACCAGCGCTCCCAGCGACTGCCCGCTGCCGTCCGGCTTGTCCCACAGGCCGGCCGCCTGGTACGTGTCCGGCGGCGCGGCGAACGCCAGCACCACCGGCGCGGTGCGGTCCAGGCGCCGGGTCACCCGGCCGGCCCGGTGGGCCAGGAACACCGAGGGGGCGAGCACCAGGCCGCGCCCCTCCAGGCGGATGTCCTCGTCGGGCCCGTCGTGGATCTCCAGCACCGGTGCCCGCCAGGTGATCCGCGAATGCAGGGTGGCCAGCAGCAGTTCGGCGCCGCCGCCCATCAGCACCCGGCCCCGGGCCTCGCACTCGACCTCCAGGTAGGCCAGCAGGTGGTCCCAGTACGGGGCCACGGCGGCCTGCCAGACCCGCGTCAGCTCACTGCCCGCGGCGCCCTGCTCGATGATCCGGAGCAGGGCGCCGAGGCCGGCGTCGCCGTCGGGACCCGGCCGGCCGCCCGGCCCGCCCGGCCCGTCCGATGCGCCGGGCAGCCGGCCGGGCCACGGCGACAGCCGGTCCCCGACCTGGCTGCGCCACCGCGCGAACGGGGCGTTCACGCCCCGCCCGAGCAGTCCGTACGCGAAGGCCGACTCGACCAGCGGACCCGCGGTGATCTTCAGGCGGGTCCGGGCGACGTCAGCAGCGGTGAAATGGATTCTTTGCACAGTGAAGCCCCCGTAGTCCCGCTTGGTCGAAAAACGCGCGGATCGCGCGGCCGGCCGCCGGCCGGGTCAGGCCGGAGTGCCGGTGAGAGTGACGAAGACGTCGTCGAGCGTGGGCCTGCGCAGGGCGAAGTCGGCGACCTCCACACCCTCTTGACGCAGCTGCTCGGCGGCCGCCGCGATCGTGCCCAGGCCGTCGCCGACCGGGATGGAGACCACCCCCCGTCCGGTGTCCGCGGACGGCTCCGCCGCCGTGACCCGGCGCAGCGCAGCGACCGCGTCGGGGAGCCGGCCGGGCACGGCCACGGAGACCTCCAGCCGCTCCTCGCCTACTTTGCGCTTCAGCTCGTCCGGAGTGCCCTCCGCGATGACGCGGCCGGAGTCGATGACCGCGATGCGGTCGGCGAGGAAGTCGGCCTCCTCCAGGTACTGGGTGGTCAGCAGGACGGTGACGCCGTCCTCGACCAGGTCCCGTACGACCGTCCACAGACCCATCCGGCTCACCGGGTCCAGCCCGGTGGTCGGCTCGTCCAGGAACAGCACCGACGGGGTCGCGACCAGGCACGCGGCCAGGTCCAGACGCCGGCGCATGCCGCCCGAGTAGGTGCGGGCGATACGGTCGCCCGCGTCGGTCAGGTCGAACCGCTCCAGCAGCTCCTGGGCGCGGGCGCGGGCACCGGCCCGGCCCAAGTGCACCAGCGTGCCGATGAGTTCGAGGTTCTCGCGGCCGGTGAGTATTTCGTCCACCGCCGCGTACTGGCCGGCGAGGCCGATCCGGCGGCGCACCTCGCGGGCCTCCCGCACGATGTCGTACCCGGCGACGGTCGCGTGGCCGCCGTCCGGTTCGAGCAGCGTCGCGAGCATCCGCACGGTGGTCGTCTTGCCCGCGCCGTTCGGCCCGAGCAGGCCCAGCACGGTGCCGGCCGGGACCTCCAGGTCCACGCCGCCGAGCGCCTCGTGGTTGTCGTAGCTCTTGCGCAGTCCCTCCGCGCGTATGGCCATGTCCACGTCCACAGTTCCTCCTCCGCCCCGGACCGGCGCCGGATCAGGCGGCGGATTCGGTGGCGGATCCGGTGGCGGATCCGGCATCGGCGGCCGCGCGGAGGGAGGCCGGACGCATGTCCGTCCAGTGCTCCTCGACGTAGGCCAGGGCCGCTTCGCGGGGCCCCTCGGCGAGGGCCACCGTCCAGCCGTCGGGGCGCTGGGCGAAGGCCGGCCAGAGGGAGTGCTGGCCTTCGTCGTTCACCAGCACGAGGAAGGTTCCGTCCTGGTTGTCAAAGGGGTTCGACACGTCGCTCACTCCGTCATCCGAGTCGTCAGGGACGGGCGCGGCCCCCTGCCGTGGAACGGCAGGGGGCCGAGGCCCGCCCTGTGAGAATCCCGGACCGCTCTGACGGGCCGCTGAGCTGTGTCTGACGCTTGCGCGTGACGTCGTAACCCCTCGGGTATGAAATATTCCGGTTCCGCTTCCGAAGCCGCCTGCCGGGCCGTTACAGTCCGGCCCGGGCCCGGGTCGCTGCGATGTCGGTCTTGCCGTTCGCGTTCACCGTGATCTCGTCCACCACGTGCACCGCGCCCGGCACCAGCGCCGAGGGCAGCGCCGCGGCGAGCGTCTTGCGGACCAGCGCCGCGAACTCCTCCCCGGATTCCGCCGTGCCGGGCCGCGGCCCCTGCCCGCCGAGCCGTACGAACAGCTCCAGCGTGTCCACCGGCCCGCGCACGATGTCGAAGGCGGCGTCCGCCACCCCCGGCACGGCCAGGACGTGATGGCGCAGCTCGCCCAGCTCCACCCGGTGCCCGTTGACCTTCAACTGGTCGTCCCCGCGCCCCAGGTAGAGCAGCGCGCCCTCCGGCAGCAGCTCCACGGTGTCCCCGGTGCGGTACGCACGTGCGCCGGCCGGGCCGCCCAGCTCCGCCTCGTCGAGGAACCTGCCCCCGCCCGCGCCCCCGAGGTACCCGGCGGCGACCGCCCGGCCGGCGATCACCAGCTCGCCGTGGGCGCCCGGCGCGACCGGGCGGAGCTGCTCGTCCACCACGTACGCCCGGGTGTTCCAGGCGGGCCGCCCGATCGGCACGGTCGGCAGCCGCGGCACGCTCGCGCGGTCGAAGCGGTACGCGCAGCAGCCGATGGTCGTCTCGGTCGGCCCGTAGTGGTTGACCAGCCGGACCCCGTCCAGGCGGGAGCCGAGCGAGTCGATCAGCGCCGGGTCCAGGCCCTCCCCGCCGAACATCAGCAGCCCCGTCACCCGGTCGTAGCGCGGCGGCTCCGCCAGCACGTCGAAGAACCGGGCGTGCGAGGGGGTCATCTTGACGAAGGTGTACTTCGCCTCGGGCGCCCGCTCCCCGAACAGCGTGTCCTGGTCCCAGATCCCGGCGACCGTGCTGACCGTGCCGCCCTGGGCCAGCGGCACCCACAGCGAGGTCATCGCGAGGTCGAAGCCGAGGCTTCCGAACAGTGGGCTGCCGGTGCCGGCCCGGCCCACCAGGTCCCCGCACCAGGCCACGTAGTTGGCGAGCGAGCCGTGCTCCACCATGACCCCCTTGGGGGTGCCGGTGGAGCCGGAGGTGAACACGATGTACGCGATGTCCAGCGCCCGCGGCAGCGCCGGCTCCGGCAGCCCGGGGCGCTCCGTCAGCTCCCGTACGTCGATCACCGGCACGCTCAGCGCGGGCAGTGTCCCGGCCTGGCCGGCGCCGTCGTGGAGCAGCGCGGTAGGGGTGGCCCCGGCCAGGACGGAGGCGGTGCGCTCGCCGGGGTGGGTGGGGTCGATCGGGACGTATGCCGCGCCGAGGGCCATCGCCCCGAGGGCGCCGGCCACCGTCCCGGCGCTGCGGTCGGCCCACAGCGCGATCCGGTCGCCCGGGCCGGCCCCGGCCTCGGCGAGCGCGGCGGCGACGGCGAGGGCCCGCTGCCACAGCCGGCGGTACGTGACCTGCTCCCGGCCGGAGCGGACCGCCACGGCGTCCGGCCGGGTACGCGCGTGTTCGCGCACCAGCTCCACGATCGATTCGGCCGCGACCGGCCGGACCTCACCGGCGATCGAGCTGGGGTGGGGTGCTGAGACCATCGCTCCTCCTGTGGTTGGCCCATGCGCCGGTGTGCGGGCACGCCTAGGCAGGCTAGGAGCGCCCGATCGGGCCGGACCAGGCTCTTAAGCGCCTGGCTAATGTCTGCGGTCCACAGCTGCGGTCCACACCCTGTGGAGGAACGGCGACCACCGCGACCAGCAGCCCGCGCTCCGCCCCCCACCGCCCGCGCAGCCGCTCCCCGCGTACCGAGGCGGTGAACCCCCGGTCGGCGCCGTTGAAGGCCACCTCCACATCGGGGAAGCCGAGCCGTACCCGGACGTGCGGGAACCAGGCCTTGTACGCCGCCTCCTTGGCGCAGAACAGCAACCGGTCCCAGCACACCCCGCCGGCCCCGGACCCCGGCAGCGCGCCCCGCTCGCCGAGCGTGGAGATGGTCTCCAACACCCCTTCCCGCAACGGGCGATCCGGCTCCGCGTCAATACCGAGCCATCCCACGTCCACCCCCCGCGCCACGGCGGCGGCCCGGTAACCCCGGGTGTGCGTCATGCTCCCGACCACCCCGCCGGGCCAGCGCGGCACCCCGTCGGGGTCGGGCAGCAGCGGCACCTCGTCCTGGTGCGCCGCCGGGGGCGGCACTGTGCCCCGGGCGCCGGGCAGCGGCGCTCCGGCGTGGTACGGCGGCGCCACCGCGCCGGCCCTGGCGTTCAGGCTCCGCAGGGCCTGCCTCGCGCAGTGCCGGACCGTGGTGAACTCCCGGCGCCGGCCCGGCGATACGCCGGCCATCAGGGCCTCCTCCGCGGCCGGCAGCCGCCGCGGGGTGTCCTCGTACGCCTCCACGCCGACGGCCGTCCCGGGCAGCAGCGCCTGGATCACCCCCGGACCAGGCGGGCGACCGCCGCGCCGAGCACGGTGGACGGATCCGCGAGGTCGAAGGGCAGGTCGAAGTGGTGCCGGCCGGGGACCACCAGTTCCGTCACGTCCGCGCCGCCGGCCCGCGCCGCCGCGGCGAACGCCTCCTGCTGGCGTCCGAACGCCGAGGTCTCCCGCTCCCCGAGGGCCAGCACCAGCGGCGGCAGCGACCCCGCCCCCGCCGGGAGGCGGTCCAGCGGGCTGAGCTCGCGGGCCTCGGCCTCGTCCATGCCGAGCGCGTCGTTGACGTAGGTGTGCGTCAGCGGCTCCAGCGCGTACACCCCGCTGACCAGCGTCGCCGAAGCGATCTCGGCCGCCGGGTCCAGCCCGGCCGCCCGCCAGCCCGCCGTGTCGAGGAGCGCCGAGGCCACCAGGTGCGCCCCGGCGGAGTGCCCGCTGAGGTGCACGGCCCCCGGGGCGCCCGGCAGTTGCGCGCGTCCCGCGCAGATCCGGCGTACCGAGTCGGCGGCCATGGCCGTGATCGCGCGCATCCGGTGCCGCGGCGCCAGCCCGTACCCGAGGGCGGCGAACGAGACCCCGGCCGCCACGAACCGCGCGGCGCAGAACGCGGCTTCGGACTTGCTGAGCTCCTGCCAGTAGCCGCCGTGCACGAACACCATCAGCGGCGCCCCCGGCCCGGCCGCCGGGAACAGGTCCATCCGCTGCTCCGGCAGCGGCCCGCACGGCAGGTCACGGTGTACCCGCAGGGTGTCCCGCGCCCGCGCGCTGTCCGCCGCGTACCGGGCCAGATGGTCGCCGAGGTCGGGGACGAGCGAGCTGGGGGAGTAGTCGAGGTCGAGACCGGCCGCGCTCACGCCAGTTCCGCCCAGACCTCGGGCAGCACCCGCCGGCGGGCCGCCATCCACAGGTACGAGGCCCCGTCGGAGCCGGCCGTACCGGTGCTGCCGCCCAGGAACCGCTCGGCGAGCACCGCGTGCCGGGCCCGCCACATCGCCATGGCCTCGTCGAAGTCGAGCAGCACCCGGCGCGCCGCGTCGGCGCTCTCCCGGTCCGGCCCGGAGGCCGCGTAGTCGCGGTACGCCTCCTGTACGGACCGCTCCTCCAGCCTGGCCCGCAGCCGGTCCCGCTCGGCCGGGCTGAAACCGGCGGTGTTCAGGAAGCGGGTGTCGCGCAGCCCGCAGAGGTACTCGATCTCCCGGAACTGCGCCGACTGGAACCCGCTGGCCTCGCCCAGGGCGGTCCGGATGACCTCGAAGGCCGACGGGGTGAGCGTGGCCAGCCCGTCGAACTGCCCGATCAGGGTGCGGAAGATGACGGGAAGCGGGGCCGCGCGGCGGGCCGCCAGCACCCCGTCCCCGGCGTCCAGGGCCTCCCGTACGGCCTCCAGGTGCCGCAGCACCACGGCGAAGAAGATCTCGCAGGACTGGTGGGTGGCGAGGAACAGCACCCGCTCCACGTCGTCCTCGCGGACGCACGCGGCCTCCAGGAGCTCTTCGAGCCGCAGGATCCGGCCGTACGGAGGGGCGTCGGAGGTGGCGTTCACGTGGGCCTTCTTCCTCGCAGAGACATGTCGTCTGCGAATGCACGGGGGATATGAGACGGCAGGCGTGGAATGCGAATGGGAGCGTAATCAGCCGGAGCCGGGGCAGCATCGTCATCAAGCGCTCACTTAAAAGGCCGCCCACATCCCACGGCGGTCCACGCACCGGTCCACGCAACGGTCCACGCACCGGTCCACGCACCGGCCGTGACCGCGCTCGCCCCGCCCCCGGGGCGCCCCCGGCCGGGCCGCCGCGGCCATGTGAAATCTTCATCTCGCGGTGGTGAGCGCGGCACTGTCAGGGATCAGCCATTCCTCGCAGAATCGTCGTCGAACGGACAGGAACTGCTAGACGACGACCAGAGGGAACTCACCGCAATGACCTGCACTTCGGCCGGCTCCCGTACCCTTTCCACCGCATCCGCCCAGGTCCCCGCCCGTTCTCTCGGACGGGGTCTGGTGATCGAGAATCTGGAACTGCTGCCCGACCCCACGACCGTCCTGTTCACCGTATGCGCCGTGACACAGGTCGCGGGCCCGGTGGACCCGAGCGCCGGACGGCTCGCGGCATGACCGCTGCCGGGAGAGAGCGGGGGACGGCCCCGCTGGCGGAGGACGACGTACTGGTGGGCTTCAAGTCCCACCTGTGGCCGATGGTCGTGCCCGACGACGCCGCCTACCTGGTGTCCCGCCGCGGGGTGACCGCCCTGCACGGCGCCGAGGCGGAGATCCTCGTACCGCTGCTCGACGGGACCCGCACGCTCGGAGCCGTCCGCCGGGAGGCCTCCACGGACCTGGGACCCGACGACGTCGAGGCGGCCCTGCGGGCCCTGGCCGGCGCCGGGCTGATCCGGTCCATCCCCCCGGCGGGGGCGGCGGCCGGCAACGCCGACGCCGAGGCGTACTTCGACCTGGCCGGGCTGGACGGCGGCCGGGCCGCCGCCGCGCTGGCCGGATCCGCGGTCACCGTCGAGGCGCTCACCGGTGTCGACGCGGAGCCCGTGGCCGAGGCCTGCCGGGCCTCCGGCGTCACGGTCACCGAGGACCCCCTCGCCGCCGGTCTCGCCCTCGTCCTGTGCGACGACTACCTCTCGCCCGGGCTGGCCGACGTGGGCGCCGCGCACCGCGCCGCCGGGCGCCCGTGGCTGCTCGCCAAGCTGTGCGGGACGGACCCCTGGGTCGGCCCCTTCTTCCACCCCGACTCCGGCCCCTGCTGGCACTGCATGGCCGTACGGGTACGCGGGCACCGCCACTCCGAACTGCCGGTCCGCCGCGCGCTCGGCCTGGACGGGCCCGTGCCACGGCCCCCGGCCGGGCTGGCCGCCGGGCTCGCCCTCGCGGCGAACCTCGCGGCCCTGGAGAGCGCGAAGTGGCTGGCCGGGATGCGCACTGCGGAGCAGGGGCACATCCAGACCCTGGACACCGTCCGGCTGCGGACCGCCTCGCACCCCGTGAGCCGGCTGCCCCAGTGCGCCGGCTGCGGAGACCCCGGGCTCGTCGCCCGCCGGGGCCGCGCCCCCTTCGTGCCCGTACCGCGCGCCAAGGCCGTGTCGGCCGGGGGCGGGGACCGCGCCCTGAGCCCCGCTCAGATGCTCCAGAGATACGGGCACCTCGTCGACCCCGTGACCGGGGTGGTGAAGGAGATCCGCCGGACCCCGGGGACCCCAGATTTCGTCAACTCCTACATATCCGGGCACAACCTGGCCATGGAATCGGCGACCTACGCCGGTCTGAGCTCTGGCCTGCGCGCCCTCAACGGCGGCAAGGGCCTCACCGACGAGGAGGCGCGCACCAGCGCCCTGTGCGAGGCCGTGGAGCGCTACAGCGGCACCCGGCACGGGGACGAGCCCGTCGTACGGGACTCCCTGCGCGGCCTGGGAGCGGTCGCCCTGCACCCCAACGCCTCCCAGTTGTACGACCGCCGTCAGTACGCGGAGCGGGAGTACTGGAACGCGCAGCACTCGCGCTTCCACTACGTGTCCACCCCGTTCGACGAGAACCGGCCCACCGACTGGACCCCGGTGTGGTCGCTCACCGAGGGCGTCCAGCGGCTGCTGCCCACCTCGATGCTGTACTTCGCGCGCGGTGACGCCCGTCCGGCGGGAACGCCGGGCGCGCCGGCGGACGGCCTGTGGGCCGACTCCAACGGCAACGCGGCGGGCAGCAGTCCGGAAGACGCCCTGATACAGGGCTTCCTGGAGCTGGTGGAACGGGACGCGGTCGCATTGTGGTGGTACAACCGCACCCGTCAGCCGGGTGTGGACCTGGCGGCCTTCGACGAGGAGTGGATCGGGCGGGTCCGGGACGGGTACCGCCGGGCGCACCGCGAGGTGTGGGTCCTCGACCTCACCTCGGACCTGGGGATTCCGGTCATGGCGGCGCTGTCCCGCCGTACCGACAAGCCCGAACAGGACGTGATCTTCGGGTTCGGGGCGCATTTCGACCCCAGAGTGGCGCTGCGCCGGGCACTGACCGAGATGGGGCAGCTGCTGCCTGCCGTGTCCGGCGTACGGCCGGACGGTTCGGGCTACCGGATCACCGATCCGGAGCCGCTGTCCTGGTGGCACCTGGCGACCGTGGCGAACCAGCCGTACCTGGCCGCCGATCCGACGGTGGCGCCCCGGACCCCGCGGGACTGGCCGGCGGTCCCGGGCGGGGATCTGCGCGACGATGTTCACAGGATTACCGAACTCGTCAGTAATAAAGGGATGGATCTGCTGGTCGTGGATCAGACCCGACCGGATTTAAATCTTCCAGTTGTGAAAGTAATCGTTCCGGGTCTGCGGCACTTCTGGGCCCGATATGCCCCGGGTCGCCTTTTCGACGTCCCCGTCGCCCTCGGCCGGCTGACCGAGCCCACGCCATACGACCAGCTCAACCCCATCCCGCTGTTTGTGTGAACCGTCAATTTTCACCCCCCTTTCACGTCGCTCGCCTATGCTCGCGATGGGCCCGAAATCCAGGATGCCGAAGGGGGATTGACATGACGCACCGCCACAACTCCGCGGGTGAAGTGGCGGAGGCGGTGAGAGTCGAAGGCATTCTGCGGCGCAGCCGGGATCTGCCCGCCCCGCGGATGGCCGAGGTCATCCTGATCGTCGCGATCCTCTGCTACGTGGGCATCACCACCCTCAACATCGTCAGCGCCGGGGTCGAAGGCCCCGGCCTGTTAGTCGCCCTCGGCTCCCTGGGCGCTGTCTTCGGGCTCCAGCTTCTGCACTCCCGCCCCGGCGCGCGGCACGCCCCCGCCGCGCGCAAGGCACTGACCCTCGGGGTCCAGGCCGCCTTCACCTACCTTCCGCTCATCACCCTGAAGACGCAGTGGGGGGCGATGGCCGGATTCCTCGCGGGATCCTTATTGCTGCTCCTGCCCGCCGGCCTGGGCTGGGCCCTGTACGGGCTGGTGGGCGTCAGCATGCTGGTCCCCCCGGTGATGGAGGGCCGGCCGGCGATCGACAGCGTCTACCTCGTCCAGACCACCCTGCTGACCGGACTCGTCACCTTCGGGCTGAGCCGGCTGTCGGAGCTGGTCCGGGTCCTGCACGAGAGCCGGGGCGAGCTGACCCGGGCCGCCGTGACCCGTGAACGGCTGCGCTTCGCCCGGGACTTGCACGACCTGCTCG
The DNA here is from genome assembly GCF_018614095.1 of Streptomyces sp. ISL-87. Taxonomy (GTDB): domain Bacteria; phylum Actinomycetota; class Actinomycetes; order Streptomycetales; family Streptomycetaceae; genus Streptomyces. The sequence continues at coordinate 151,308 of NZ_JAGGOY010000016.1, forward strand.
GCTACAGCCTGTCCGCGATCACGCTCAAGGGCGAGCTCATCCACCGCCTGATCCCGGCCCATCCGGCCAAGGCCAGGGCGGAGATCGAGGACGTCCTGGCGATCTCCCGCCAGTCGCTCGCCGATGTGCGCCGGGTGGCCAGCGGATACCGGGACATGTCCCTGGAGGAGGAGATCGGCTCCGCCCGCTCGGTGCTGAGCGCCGCCGAGGTCGAGGCGGTCACCGACATCCGGCTGGGCGGGGTCAGCCGTCCGGTGGACACGGTCCTGGCGACCGTACTGCGGGAGGCCGTCACCAACGTGCTGCGCCACAGCCGGGCCGTCCGCTGCGAGATCACCGCCGTCGAGAAGGACGGCCTGATGACCCTCTCGGTCACCAACGACGGTGTGAGCGAGGGCTATCGGGACACCTCCCCGCACAGCGGCAGCGGGCTGGGCAACCTGGAGCTGCGGCTCCAGGCGGTGGGCGGCGTGCTCACGGTCGACCGGGGCGCCGGCCGCTTCCGGGTGGTCGCCCAGGTCCCCGCGCAGGGCGCTCCGGGCCCCCGCGAACCGGAGGACGAGCCGGCCCGGCTGCCCGCCTGACGGCGTCCTGACGGGATACCGAGAGGAACCTGACCGGATCCTGACGGGAGATGCGACTTCGGCCAACTGGTAGCCGAATCCAGCCCCCTTGGTATGCTCAACGTCACAAGATCGACCGCGCGGACGGGGGAGCTCGCAACGGTGATCAGAATTCTGCTGGCCGAAGACATGAACATGGTGCGCGGAGCGCTCGTCGCCCTGCTCAACCTCGAGGACGATCTCGAAGTCGTCTGCGAACTGGAGCGCGGAGACGAGATTCTCGCCGCCGCCCTTGAGGTCAAGCCCGATATCGCGGTCATCGACATCGACCTTCCCGGGCTCGACGGACTCAGCGCCGCCGTGCAGCTCCACGAGAACATCCCGGAGTGCCGGACGCTGATGCTCACCAGCCTCGGCCGCCCCGGCACCCTGCGCCGGGCCCTGGCCGCCCAGGTCTCCGGGTACCTGCTCAAGGACGACTCCCCGAAGGAACTCGCCAGTGCCATCCGCCGGGTGGTGGCCGGCCAGCGGGTCATCGACTCCAAGCTGGCCCTGGCCGCCTGGAGCGGCCTGGAGAGTCCCCTGACGGACCGCGAGACCGAGGTGCTGCGGCTCGCCGCCCAGGGGTCGGAGGCCACCGAGATCGCCGCGGAGCTCCACCTGTCCACCGGGACGGTACGGAACTACCTGACGACCGTCGTGGCGAAGCTGAACGCGCGCAACCGGGTCGACGCCATCCGTATCGCCCGTGACGCGGGCTGGCTGGTCTAGTGCCGTGGCCGGAAA
>NZ_JAGGOY010000016.1:152690-244312 GCF_018614095.1 Streptomyces sp. ISL-87
TGCCGGTCACGGCACTAGCCCTCCGCGCCCGGTTCCCCGCCGGGGTCGTCCACGGTCGTGACCATCCCGGCGGCGCACAGGTACCCGATGATGTCCTCGGTCACCTGCGGCGGCAGCGGCAGCGCCTTCGAAGCCGCGTCGGGTGTGGTCGGCCAGGCCAGCATCGTCGCCACCCAGGCCGCCTCGGGGCGGTGCAGCACCACCCGGTGCGGGGAGTCCACCGACTCCAGCACGCAGCCGATGCCCGACTCCGGGACGCTGAGCGCCACGTGCCGGGGCAGCCGTACGCGCCGCTCGCGGGGCTGGCGTACCAGCACGAACGGCGCCGCCGGCGACAGCGGGAGCACCGACAGCAGCGGCCCCATCAGGTCGTCCACGCCGAGGGTGCGCACCACGAGGTGCGACAGCTTGCTGAGGGTCGGCAGCATGACCACGTACAGGTCCTCTGACCCGTTCAGGGCGTTGGCCAGCAGCACCGGCCCCAGCTCCATCCGCCGCAGCACCTCGCGTACCACCGGGGCGGGCCGGTCGAGCCGTTCCTGCCCCCAGCGGCTGGTGAGGACCAAGGAGTCGCTGCCCGCGTGCTGGTCGACGACCACGTCCTCGGACAGCGACCAGAGATGGACGGTTGGGGCATCCCCAGTCGTGCGCCGCATATCGCACCTCTCTTGCCCGGCGGCGGGATTTGTCGAGTATGAGGCCGGGCCCGAGCCTCACGACAGCCACTGAGTCATACAGTGGCCATGAACTTTTCACGTCCGGTGCGCGCACCGTCGGTACTACAGGGCGACCAGGGCCGGCCCCGCGGCCGGCGCGTCCAGCGTCGGATCACAGCCCAGCACCGACCGGTGCAGTTCCTGGAGCCGCCGCGACGGCTCGATCCCCAACTCCCGTACATAGGTGGACCTCAGCCCCCGGAACACCTCCAGTGCGCGCGAGGCCCGCCCGCTGCGGTACAGCGCGAGGATCAACTGGGCGTGCAGGTTCTCCTGCAACGGGTACAGCGTCGTCAGCGCCATCAGCTCGCTCACCAGCCGGGTGTGCGCGCCGAGCCGCAACTCCGCCCCGATCCGGGCCTCCAGGGCCGCCAGCCGCACCTCGTCCAGCCGCAGCGCCTCGGCCCGCAGGACCCCGCCCTGCTGTACGTCGTCCAGCGCTGGCCCCCGCCACATGGCGAGCCCGGCCCCCAGCAGCCGCGCACCCTGCTCGTCGTCCCCGGACGCGAGGGCCCGGTTGGCGTCGGCCACGGTCGCCTCGAAGTCCCGCGCGTCGACACCGGCGGCCGCGGAAACGAGCCGGTAGCCGCCGTAGCCCCGCGCCACGATCTCCTTGGGGTCGGCGGCGGAGACCTGGGCGATCCGTTGCCGCAGGTGCTTCACGTACGTCTGCACGGCGGCGGACGGCCCGCTCGGCGGACACCCGCCCCACAGCTCCTCGACGATCGCCCCCATGCTGACCTCGCGCCCCAGGTTCACGGCCAGCAGCGCCAGCAGCCTGCGCTGTTTCGCCGCACTGGGTACGACGGACCTGCCGCCGACCGTGACGATGAGAGGCCCCAACAGCCCGATCTCCAGCCGCTCCATGCCCACTCTCCCTTCGGGTGACGGCATCAGGCTCCCACCCGCACCCACCGGCGGGACAGTTACGCCGACACCACTTGGCCGTGAAGCAACGCCCCGTCCGGCATGAGAACTTCACACGCGCGGCGTACAGCGGGGAGCCCCGGCCGGTGCGTCAGGCACCGACCGGGGCTCCGGCGACACTCACACGCGACTGCGGTCGCTCCGCAGGAAGGCCGCGGTGAGGGCGATCGCGGCCAGCAGCAGCCCGGCGCCGATGCCGAAGGCCAGGTGGTAGCCACCGGTGAGTGCTTCGGCCCGGCCGCGGCCGGCCGAGGCCAGGGACGCAGTGCGGGAGGCCGCCAGGGTGGAGAGGACGGCCACGCCGAGGGCCATGCCGATCTGCTGAGTGGTGTTGAACAGCCCCGACGCGAGCCCCGCGTCCTCCGCGTCGGCGGCGGACATGCCCAGCGCGGTGAGGGCCGGAAGGACCAGGCCGCCGCCGGAGATGAGGAGCATCACCGGGAGCAGATCGCCCACGTAATCGGCGTCCACGGGCAGCCGGACCAGCAGGGCCAGGGCCAGGAGGAGCAGGGCGAGGCCGGCCAGCAGGACGTTGCGGGCGCCGAAGCGGGAGTTCAGCCGGGCCGAGACGCCGAGGGAAACCGCGCCGATCATCACGGCGGCGGGGAGCATCGCGAGGCCGGTCTCGGCGGCGCCGTAGCCCAGGACCTTCTGCATGTGGAGGGCGACGAGGATCTGGAAGGAGAACAGGGCCCCCATGATCAGCATCTGGATCAGGTTGGCGCCGACCACGCTGCGCGAACGGAGGATCCGCAGCGGCATCAGCGGGGTACGGGCCTTGGCCTGGCGCACCAGGAAGGCGGCGAGCAGGGCCGCCGAGAGCGCCCCGAGCCCCAGGGTGTGGGCGGAGACCCAGCCGTACTCCTCCACCTCGACCACGCTGTAGATGCCCGTCATCAGCCCGGCGGTGACCAGGACGGCACCGAGGACGTCGGCGCCGGAGCGCAGGCCCTGGCCCTCGTCGGAGGGGAGCGCGGGCAGGGCCAGCAGCAGGGCGGCGAGCCCGATGGGCAGGTTGATGAAGAAGATCCAGTGCCAGTCGAGGGCGTCGGTGAGGACCCCGCCGAGCACCTGGCCCAGGGAGGCTCCGACGGCGCCGGTGAAGGAGAACACGGCGATGGCCTTGTTCCGCTCCCGGGCCTCGGTGAACAGGGTGATCAGAATGCCGAGGCTGACGGCGGAGCTCATCGCGCTGCCGACGCCTTGGAGGAAGCGGGCGGCCACCAGCACCGCGGGGGAGGAGGCGAACCCGGCGAGCAACGAGGCGGCGGTGAAGACGGCGGTGCCGGCCAGGAACATCCGCTTGCGGCCGAGCAGGTCGCCGAGCCGGCCGGCGAGGAGCAACAGGCTGCCGAAGGCGATCAGGTAGGCGTTGACGACCCAGCTGAGGCCGGCGGGGGTGAAGCCGAGGCCGTCCTGGATGGCCGGCATGGCGACGGTGACGATGCTGCCGTCGAGGATCGTCACCAGCATGCCGGTGGAGAGCACGGCGAGGGCGGTCCAGCGCGAACGCAGCCCGTGCGGGACGGCCGGGCCTTCGGCGACGGGGGTGGCGAGGGGCGCGACGGGGGCGACGGGGGCGGCAACGGGGGCGGAGGCAGGCATCGGTCTCTCCAGTCAGTGAGGGCCATTGATATGACCGTAGCAGATGGTTCCGTTGCAGACTATTTATTTCGGACCGGATTGTTAGACTGCTGCCATGACCGCCATGGCGCCCACCCGGACCCAGCCCGACCTGTCCTTCCTCCTGGACCACACCAGCCACGTCCTGCGCACCCGCATGGCAGCGGCCCTGGGAGAGATCGGCCTCACCGCCCGCATGCACTGCGTCCTCGTCCACGCGGTGGGCGAGGAGCGCACCCAGATCCAGCTCGCCGAGATCGGCGACATGGACAAGACGACGATGGTGGTCACCATCGACGCCCTGGAGAAGGCCGGACTGGCCGAGCGGCGCCCGTCCACCAAGGACCGGCGGGCGCGGATCATCGCCGTCACCGACAAGGGCGCGGCCGTCGCCGTCGAGAGCCAGCGCATCGTCGACCAGGTCCACGCCGACGCCGTTGCCTCGCTGGCCCCCGCCGATCGCGAAGCCCTGCTGCGCGGTCTCACCCTCCTCGCCGGAGGCGACCTGGAGACCCCGTCCGAAAGCCCGGCCCGCCGCGCCCGTCAGTGAGCCGCCCGGTCCGCCGTTCGGCCCAGTCACGGGGCCGCCCGGCGCCCCGTGTCCGACAGTGGGGGAAGGCACCCGGCCCAGGGTGGCCCCACCACGCCGGAGGCGTACACACATGGGACTCTTCGACTTCCTGAAATCCGACAAGAAGAAGGCGCGGGAGCAGGTGGAGCAGCAGCGGCCCGTCGGCTCGCCGCCACCCGCGGCGGGCACCCCCTCCTCCATGGGCGGGAAGTACACCGACGCCGCCGAGGCGACCAGGGCGGCCGCCGAGCGCATGTCCGCCGCCGCGCCGCCGAAACCCGCGGCGCCCCCGCACACGCCGACCCCCGGGTCGGCCGCGCACAAGGCGGTCCCCGCGGCCCCGGCCCCCAAGCCCGCTCCCGCCGCCAAGAAGCGCACGTACACCGTCAAGCCCGGCGACTCGCTCTCCGCGATCGCCCGCCGCGAGCTCGGCAACGAGGGCCGGTGGCGCGAGCTCTACGCCATGAACAAGGGCGTCGTCGGCACCAACCCCGACCTCATCCGTCCGGGCATGGTCCTCACCCTCCCCAACTGAGCCCCTCCCCGGCCGAGTACGCGGAAGGGGGGCCCCTTCCGCGTACTCGGCCGTACTTGGCCGTGGCCGTACTCGGCCGTCAGAACCTACTCGTCCGAGGCCGCGTCGCGCTCCTTCGCCGCCAGTTCGTCGTCGAAGGTCGCCGGCTCGCCCTCGCGCGAGGAGAGCTCCGTCGCCGCCGGCGGTTCGACGAGCCAGTCCGGGTTCGACTGCTGGTCCCACCACCTCCAGGCCAGGAAGGCGCCGCCCGCCAGCAGGCCGACGACGGCCACGCCCTTGAGCACCCGGCCCCTGCGCGCCCGCCGCTCATGGCGCCGCACCAGGCGCTGCACCTCCTTGGCCGTCACCTGGCCGCGCAGCGCCGCCAGTGCCGCCACCGACCGCGACGCGGCTTCCTCGGCCATCGGCTGGGCCGCGGCGATCGCGGTCCCGATCCGCGGCTGCGTGTACTCGGCCGCCTGGCGCGCCGCCAGGCGCGTCTGCTTCACCGCCTTCGTCGCCGCCCGGTCCACGTTCGGCGGCACGTGCGTGCGCGCCGAGTGGAGCCGGGGCTGCAGATGGCAGTCGTACGCGGTACGGGCCTGCCGCGCCGCCTCATGGGCCGCGTACGACATCTTCGGCGCCAGCCGCTCATTCGCCTCGTGCGCGTAATGCACAGCCGCGTCCTTGGCGGTTTCTGCGTACGGCGCCACCACTTCCGCTGCGTGCCGGACACTATCCCTGGCGCTCTCGGCGGCCAGGCGCACGCTGTCCTTGCGGGTCACGGGATCCTCCTCCTCGGTGGCGGACACAGTTCACCTTTCCACCCTTTGTCGGATCATGCCTGCCATAGCGCCGGACGGCATGCGTGACAGGGCATACGGGTGGAGGATTTTCCGCGGAGGGATGCACTCCGTGCGAGGATCTGACACTGACAGTGATGACTATGGAAGGCAGATTCGTGGCCGAGAAGCTCTACGCCACCCTGAAGACCACCCACGGCGACATCGAGATCGAGCTGCTGGAGAACTTCGCCCCGAAGACCGTGCGGAACTTCGTGGAGCTTGCCACCGGCGCCCGCGAGTGGACCCGGCCGACCGACGGCCAGAAGACCATGGATCCGCTGTACGACGGCACCGTCTTCCACCGTGTCATCAGCGGTTTCATGATCCAGGGCGGCGACCCCCTCGGCAACGGCACGGGCGGTCCCGGCTACCAGTTCGCCGACGAGTTCCACCCCGACCTGGCCTTCACCAAGCCCTACCTGCTCGCCATGGCCAACGCCGGCCCGGCCACCAACGGCTCGCAGTTCTTCATCACCGTCGCCCCCACCGCCTGGCTCACGCGCAAGCACACCATCTTCGGCGAGGTCACCGACAAGGCCAGCCGGCTGGTCGTGGACACGATCGCCGGCCTGCCGACCAACCCGCGCACCGACCGCCCCCAGGAAGACGTGATCATCAAGTCGGTCACCGTCGAGAAGCGCTGACTCCCGGCGGCCGCCCGAGAGGCGCCCGGGAACCTTTGCGCCCCGCCCGTCCGTACTGGATACATACCGGACCGGCGGGGCACACCTCTGTCACGCCGCTGATCGAGGGGACCGATGGACACCGACCGTCTGCCGGGCTGCTACCGCCACCCGGACCGCGACACGGGGATCCGCTGCACCCGCTGCGAGCGCCCCATCTGCCCGGAGTGCATGATCAGCGCCTCGGTCGGCTTCCAGTGCCCCGAATGCGTCCGCGAGGGTTCCGGTACGGGCCACCGCCCGGCCGCGAACGCGCCGCGCACCGTCGTGGGCGGGACGGTCGCCGCCGATCCCCACCTCGTCACCAAGATCCTGATCGGGATCAATGCCGCGGTGTTCCTGCTGGGCTTCGCCGTGCCGCCGCTGGTGGTCCAGATGGAGCTGCTCGGCCGCTATGCCGAATTCCTCGGCGCCCCGGTCGAGGGAATTTCCACCGGCCAGTACTACCGCCTGCTGACCTCGGTGTTCCTGCATGTGGAGCTGTGGCACATCGCCGGGAACATGATCGGCCTGTGGGTCATCGGCGGCCCGCTGGAGGCGGCCCTCGGCCGGGCCCGCTATCTCGCCGTCTACCTGCTGTCGGGCCTGGGCGGCAGCGCCCTCGTCTACCTGCTGACCCCGCCGAACACCCCGACCCTCGGCGCGTCGGGCGCCGTCTTCGGCCTGCTCGGCGCCACCGTCGTGCTGGTGCGCCGACTGCGCTACGAGATGCGGCCGGTGGTGACCATGGTCGTGCTGATGCTGGTGCTGACCTTCGTGCCGTTCGGCGGCGGCCTGAGCGTGTCCTGGCAGGCCCATGTCGGCGGGCTGGTCACCGGCGCGCTCGTCGGGGCGGGCCTGCTCCTGCCCACCGCCGGCAGGAACCGCACACTCATCCAGTGGGGTACCTGTGTGGTGGTGTTCCTGCTGGCAGCAGCGCTGATCGTGGTCCGGACGACCGCACTCACCTGATCACACCGGCGTCAACTCTCCACAGAGTTATCCACAGATCTTCTGTCTTTTCCTCAGGTGTGGATGACGCTGTGGATAACTCATGGGGAGAGCTTCCCTCGCCGGTGCTACTGCGCTACGGGCGGCGCTTTACTTCCACTGCGTGGAGACGCCGAATCCCGCCGCGATGAATCCGAAACCGACCACAATGTTCCAATTGCCCAGCGATTCGATGGGCAGCTGGGTGTCGGTCACGTAGAAGACGACAATCCACGCGAGACCGATCAGGAAGAACGCCAGCATGACCGGCGCGACCCAGCTGCGGTTGGTCAGCCTGATGGTCTGCGCCTGCTTCGCCGGCGGCGGCGTGTAGTCGTCCTTCTTGCGGATACGTGACTTCGGCACGAGGGGCTCTCCTGTCGATGCGCTGGGGACCTTGCCTGCCCCGGGCGTCCGTTAGCGTAGTGGACCTGTGGCGTTGAAGGAGAAGGGTACGTTGAGCGATTCCGACGACTCCTCCGCGGGTCCCCCTCGCCGGTTCAAACCGGTCCGGTTGCTGACGGCCACGGTATTCGCCCTGGCCGGGCTCATTTTCGTCACCAGCTTCAACACTTCCAAGGGTACGAACATCCGCACGGACGCCTCGCTCCTGAGGCTGTCCGACCTCATCCACGAACGCAGTCAGAGCAATGCCGCGCTGGAGGAGGCCGCGGGCGCCGCGCGCCGCCGGGTGGACACCCTCGCCGAGCGGGACGACGGCAGCACCGCCGCCGAGGACGCCCGGCTGGCCGCCCTGCGCGCCGCGTCCGGCACCGAGGAGCTCGCCGGCAAGGGCCTCACGGTCACCCTCAACGACGCCCCGCCCAACGCCACCGCCCGCATCCCCAACGTGCCCGAGCCGCAGCCCAACGACCTGGTGATCCACCAGCAGGACCTCCAGGCCGTGGTCAACGCCCTCTGGCAGGGCGGCGCCGAGGGCATCCAGGTCATGGACCAGCGCCTCATCTCCACCAGCGCGGTGCGCTGCGTGGGCAACACCCTGATCCTCCAGGGCCGGGTCTACTCGCCCCCCTACAAGGTGTCCGCGGTCGGCGACCCGGCGGCGCTGCGCAAGGCCCTCGCGGCCTCCCCGGCGCTGCAGAACTACCAGCTGTACGTCAACGCGTACGGGCTCGGCTGGAAAGTGGACGAACACAAGGCACTGACACTGCCCGGCTACTCCGGCACAGTGGACCTCCACTATGCGAAGCCCGTGGCCCCCTCGTCCGCGTCCGCGACGAATACGCCCTGACGTCGTACTGCGCCTGGTGGTACGGACGTTCAGCGAGGTGTGCCTGACCGTCGGCACCCTGATCGTGCTGTTCGTCGCGTACGTCCTGCTGTGGACCGGGGTCAAGGCCGACCGGGCCATGGACGGGGAGATGGCCCGGCTGCGCGACCGCTGGGCGGCGTCGGCCCCCGCGCCCGCGCCGAGCTCCAGGCCCTCGAGCCGGCCGCAGGAGCAGCCCGCCGAGCCCGCCGACCCGCCCGCCGCCCCGCCCGCCGACCCGCCCGGCTACCCCGGGGGGCAGGCCTTCGCCGAGATGTACATCCCCCGCTTCGGCCCGGACTGGAACAAGCCGGTGCTGGAGGGGACGGGCACCGAGCTGCTGAAGAAGGGCCTCGGCCACTACGAGGGCACCGCCCGCCTCGGCGCCGCCGGGAACTTCTCCGTGGCCGGCCACCGGCGGACGTACGGGGACCCCTTCAAGGACTTCCCCGAGCTGCGCCCGGGGGACGCCGTGATCCTCAAGGACGCGGCGGGCTGGTACACGTACACCGTCCGCAACGCACCGCTGCGCACCCTGCCGACCGAGGTCGGGGTGGTCGACCCGGTGCCGCGCAGGTCGCCGTTCACGGGCCCCGGCCGGTATCTGACGCTGACGACCTGCGATCCCGAATGGGGCCACAGCCACCGGCTGGTCGTCTGGGCCGAACTGACCGGTACCAGGCCGGTCTCCCAGGGCAGGCCGGAGGGATTGCGCGGGTGACCCCCCTCGCGTGGCCGCTGCCTTTAGTCTGTTGCGGTACCGCCTCCGCGGTGCGTGGAACGGAAAGGCAAGCAGACGGCATGTACGGCTGGATCTGGCGGCATCTGCCGGGCAACGCGTGGGTACGCGCGATGATCTCCCTCGTACTGGTCCTCGCGGTGGTGTTCGTGCTGTTCCAGTACGTCTTCCCGTGGGCCGAGCCGCTCCTTCCGTTCAACGATGTGACGGTGGACGAGGGATCGGGAGCCACTCCGTGAGCGCGCGCATTCTGGTTGTCGACAATTACGACAGCTTTGTCTTCAACCTGGTCCAGTACCTGTACCAGCTCGGCGCGGAATGCGAGGTGCTGCGCAACGACGAGGTCGAGCTCGCGCACGCGCAGGACGGCTTCGACGGCGTACTGCTGTCGCCCGGGCCGGGCACCCCGGAAGAGGCGGGCGTCTGCGTCGACATGGTCCGCCACTGCGCGGAAACGGGCGTTCCGGTCTTCGGCGTCTGCCTGGGCATGCAGTCGATGGCGGTCGCCTACGGAGGGGTCGTGGACCGCGCCCCCGAGCTGCTGCACGGCAAGACCTCGCCGGTCGTCCACGAGGGGCAGGGCGTCTTCGAGGGGCTGCCGTCACCGTTCACCGCGACCCGCTACCACTCCCTCGCGGCCGAGCCGGGCACCCTGCCGGACGCGCTGGAGGTCACGGCGCGCACGGAGGACGGGATCATCATGGGGCTGCGGCACCGTGAGCACGACGTGGAGGGTGTGCAGTTCCACCCGGAGTCGGTGCTGACCGAGTGGGGCCACCGGATGCTCGCGAACTGGCTGGTGCGGTGCGGTGACGCGGGTGCCGTGGAGCGCTCGGTGGGGCTGGCCCCGGTGGTGGGCAAGGCCGTCGCGTGAGCGCGGTCGCGCAGCCCGCGCCCACCGAGGGCCGGGCCGCGCGGCGCAGGGCAGCGCAGGAGGCCGCGAAACGCACGCGGAGGCGGGGGCGGCGGCGCAGGCGCCCGGTGTCGGGCGGCCCGCTCGTCGTCGCCAGCCGGCTGGCCGGAGAGCTGTTCATCACGCTGGGCCTGGTGATGCTGCTGTTCGTGGCCTACCAGCTCTGGTACACGAACCTGCTGGCGGAGCGGACGGCGAACGGGGCCGCGGGATCGCTGCGCAAGGACTGGGATCGGGACGCGGGCGACAGCGGCGCGGCGGCCGGCTCGGCGGGAGCGGCGTTCGAGCCGGGCCAGGGCTTCGCGATCCTGTACATCCCGAAGCTGGACGTGAAGGTGCCGGTGGCGGAGGGCATCAGCAAGCCGAAGGTGCTCGACAAGGGAATGGTCGGGCACTACGGCGAGGGCGCGCTCAAGTCGGCGATGCCGGCGGACAAGCAGGGCAACTTCGCCGTGGCCGGGCACCGGAACACGCACGGTGAACCGTTCCGCTACATCAACCGGCTCGCGCCGGGCGATCCGGTCGTGGTCGAGACGCGGGACGCGTACTACACGTACGAGATGACCTCGGTGCTGCCGCAGACGCCGCCGGCCAACGTGTCGGTGATCAAGCCGGTGCCGGTGGGGTCGGGCTTCACCGCTCCGGGCCGCTACATCACGCTGACGACCTGCACCCCGGAGTTCACCAGCACCTACCGGATGATCGTATGGGGCAGGATGACCGATGAACGCCCCCGCAGCCAGGGCGCTCCGCCCGCGCTGACCAGCCCGTAGAGGATCCGCAGTGTCACGTGCCCGCCGACGTCGCCCCGCCGCAGCCGCGCCGAACGTGAACCGCGGCGTGCTCGCGGGATTCCTGAGCCTGCTGGGCGAGTTCCTGATCACGGTGGGCCTGGTGCTCGGCCTGTTCGTGGCGTACTCCCTGTGGTGGACGAACGTCCTGGCGGACCGGCAGGCGTCGGCGCGGGGCGACGAGGTCCGCCGGCAGTGGGTCCAGGCGGTGCCCGGTGCCGGGGCGCCCTCGGCGCCCGGGGCGCTGGACACGAAGGACGGCATCGGCTTCCTGCACGTACCGGCGATGAAGAACGGCGAGGTCCTGGTCAAGCGGGGCTCCTCGCCGGAGGTCCTGAACGACGGTGTCGCCGGCTACTACACGGAACCGGTGAAGTCGGCGCTGCCGTGGGACAAGTCGGGGAACTTCTCGCTGGCGGCGCACCGGGACGGGCACGGGGCGAAGTTCCACAACATCGACAAGCTGAAGAACGGCGACGCGGTCGTCTTCGAGACGCGGGACACCTGGTACGTGTACAAGGTCTTCGCGGAGCTGCGGCAGACGTCGAAGTACAACGTGGACGTGATCTCCGCGGTCCCGAAGGAGTCGGGCAGGACCGCCCCGGGCCGCTACATCACCCTGACGACCTGCACCCCGGTCTACACGTCGAAGTACCGGTACATCGTGTGGGGCGAGCTGGTCCGCACCGAGAAGGTCGACGACAAGCGCACCCGGCCGGCCGAGCTCCGCTGACGGGCCCCTCCCGCGCCTCCCGGCCCTCCTGCCCCTTCCGCCCCTCCCGCCCCTCCCCGTGCCTCCTGAGCCTCCAGAGGCCCCTGTGGGCGGCTGCGGGCCACCCGGGCGCCCGCGAGGTCAAGGTTCCGCTTACGAAGCCGCAGACGGGCCTGCAGAGGCCGGAAAAAGCCCGGTCCCTCTCGGTGAGAGGGACCGGGCTTCGTCACTGCTGCCGCTCGGGCTAGCGACGTCCTCCGCTGAGACCGCCGAAGAACCCGTTGCCGCCGTCCTGCTGGCCGGCCATCGTCTGGAGGTTGACCACCGTGCCGGCCGGGACCGGGCTGCCCGCGGGCGGGTCGGAGGCCAGCACCCTGGCGTTGTCGTCCGTCGGGCCCGAGAGGACCGCGCCGAAGGTCAGGTTCGCCTTCTGGAGCTCCTGCTTGGCTTCCTTGACGGTCTTACCGGCCAGCTGCGGGACCTGGGTCGGCTGGGCGGCCGCCTTCGAGATCGTGATGCTGACCGAGTCACCCGGCTTGAGCTCCTGGCCGGCCGGGAACTGCTGCTGGAAGACCGTCTTCGGCGGGACCGCCGGGTTGTCGGCCTCGGTGACGCTGCCCAGCTTCAGCTTGGCGCCCTGGAGCGCCTTGGAGGCCGCTTCCTTCGTCATTCCGTTGAGGTCCGGGACCGCAGCCTTCGCCTGCTCCTTGGCCACGGTCAGCGTGATCGTGGAGCCCGTTTCGGCCTCGGTGCCGCTCTTCGGGTTCTGGTCCAGGACCGTCCCGGCGGTGCGGTCGGACTCCTGGGTCTTCTTCTCGACCTGGAAGCCCTTGTCCTTGAGCGTCTTCTCCGCGTTCTCGTACGTCATGTTCAGCACGTCGAGCACCGGCACCTTGGGCGCGCCCGAGGAGATCTTGACCTTGACGACGGAGTCCTGGTCGACCTTGGTGTCGGGCGCCGGGCTCTGCGTGCAGACGTTGCCCTTGGGCTGTCCGGCGCAGGGTTCCTCGCCGTCCTTCTCCACCTTCAGGCCGACGTTGGTGCCGCTCTGCTGTGCCTTCTCGAAGGTCTCGCCGATGAACTTGGGCACGATGGGCCGGTTGTCGGCCTCGTTGCCGAAGAGGGACCGGCCGATGAGGATGGCGCCGACCAGCACGAGGACGCCGGCGACGACCAGCAGGATCGTCGAGACCCTGCTTTTCTTCTGCCGGCCGCGGCCGCGGCCCTGGTCGTAGCCGCCCTGGTCGCCGTACCCGTAGCCGTCGCCGCCGCCCGGGGGCATCGGCGGGAGCATCGAGGTCTGGCCGGCGTCGGCGGCGCGCAGCGCGGTGGTGGGCTGGTCGTAGCCCTGGTGACCGTAGCCGCCCTGGTCGGGGTAGCCGTAGCCGGCGGTGCCCATGGAGGCGGTCGCCGCGACGGGCTGTCCTTCGAGGCAGGCCTCGATGTCCGCGCGCATCTCGTCGGCGGACTGGTAGCGGTAGTCGGGGTCCTTGACCAGCGCCTTCAACACGATCGCGTCCATCTCGGGCGTGATCTCGGGGTCGAAGTTCGACGGGGGCTGAGGCTCTTCCCGTACGTGCTGGTAGGCGACGGCCACCGGGGAGTCGCCGACGAACGGCGGACGGACGCTGAGCAGCTCGTAGAGCAGGCAGCCGGCGGAGTAGAGGTCAGATCGCGCGTCGACCTGCTCGCCCTTGGCCTGCTCCGGGGAGAGGTACTGGGCGGTGCCGATGACGGCGGCCGTCTGCGTCATGGTCATGCCGGAGTCGCCCATGGCGCGGGCGATGCCGAAGTCCATGACCTTGACCTGGCCGGTGCGGGTGAGCATGACGTTGGCGGGCTTGATGTCACGGTGGACGATGCCGGCGCGGTGCGAGTACTCGAGCGCCTGGAGGATGCCGATGCACATCTCCAGGGTGCGCTCGGGCAGCAGCTTGCGCCCCGAGTGCAGGAGTTCGCGCAGGGTGGAGCCGTCGACGTACTCCATCACGATGTACGGGATGGAGATGTTGTCGACGTAGTCCTCGCCGGTGTCGTAGACCGCGACGATCGCCGGGTGGTTCAGCGACGCGGCCGACTGGGCCTCGCGCCGGAACCGGGCCTGGAAGGACGGGTCGCGGGCGAGATCGGCGCGCAGGGTCTTGACGGCGACGGTACGGCCGAGCCGGGTGTCGTGACCGAGGTAGACCTCGGCCATGCCACCACGGCCGAGCACGTGGCTCAGCTCGTACCGGCCGCCGAGGCGACGCGGCTCTTCCATAACGTTGCAGCCCTCTCCGTCAGTCCCGACCGCACCCGTGTGTGGTCCGGCGGTGTGCTGTTCGCGCAAAGGCTACCGGCCGATCGTCGGTGATCGGTTCGTGGCCACAGGCTGATACAGGACCGGTACCGTACGCTCGTATCCGGGCGGCTTCAGTGATCTGGATCACGCCGGCTGCGCCTGTCAGCCCTTGCTCTGGCTCTTGAGTACGGCTTCCATGACGGCCTTGGCGACGGGGGCGGCGAGGCCGCCACCGCTGATGTCCTCGCGGCTGGCGTCGCTGTCCTCGATGACGACGGCGACGGCGACCGGCGAGGTGCCGTCGGGGTTCTCGGCGTAGGAGATGAACCAGGCGTACGGGCGCTTGGCGTTCTTCTCGCCGTGCTGGGCGGTGCCGGTCTTGCCGCCGACGGTGACGCCGTTGATCTTGGCCTTGCCGCCGGTGCCGTTCTCGACGACGTTGACCATCATCTGCTGGACCTTCTGCGCGTTGGCGGCGGAGACGGGCCGGCTCATTTCCTCGGGCTCGTGCTTCTCGATGACGTCGAGGTTGGGAGCGGTGAGCTGGCTGACCATGTACGGCTTCATCAGCTTGCCGTCGTTGGCGATGGCGGCGGTGACCATGGCCATCTGGAGCGGAGTGGCAGCGGTGTTGAACTGGCCGATCGCGCTCTGGGCGTTGCCGTCCTTGCCCATGGTCTTGTCGTAGACGCTGGCGAAGGCGCGGACCGGGGTGTCGATCTTGTCGTTGTTGAAGCCGAACTTCTGCGCGGTCTGCACCATCTTGTCCCGCCCCACCTTGTCGCCCATGTTGGCGAAGACGGAGTTACAGGAGACCCGCAGCGCGTTGTTCAGGCTGGCCTTCTCGCACCCGCTGGCGTGGTTGACCATCGGGGTCTTGGTGCCCGGCAGGATGTACGGCTCGGGGGTGTCGGTCGGCGCGTCGATGTCGGTGACGACGCCGTGTTCCAGGGCCGCCGCGGCGGTGACCACCTTGAAGGTGGAGCCGGGCGGGTAGGTCTCGCGCAGGGCGCGGTTGACGAGCTTCTTGTCCTCGCTGTCCTTCAGCTCGACCCAGGCCTTCTCGTCGTTCTTGGAGTTGCCCGCGAAGCTGGAGGGGTCGTACGAGGGGGTGCTGACCAGGGCCAGGATGGCGCCGGTGCGCGGGTCGATGGCCGCGACGGCGCCCTTCTTGTCGCCGAGCTTGTCGAAGGCGGCCTTCTGCGCGACGGCGTTGAGCGTGGTGACGACGTTGCCGCCCTGCTTCTTCTCGCCGGTGAACATGCCCACGGTGCGGTCGAAGAACAGCCGGTCGTCGTTGCCGGTGAGGATGCCGTCTTCGAGGGACTCGAGCTGGGTGGAGCCGAAGGCCTGCGAGGCGTAACCGGTGACGGGCGCCCAGAGCGGGCCGTCCACGTAGGTCCGCTTGTACTTGTAGTCGCTGCCGTCGGTGGTCGCCGAGCCCGTGATCGGGTCGCCCGAGACGATGATGTTGCCGCGTTCGGTGGCGTACTGGGCGATCTGGACCCGGCGGTTCTCCTTGCGGGTGCTGAGTTCCTCGGCCTGGACGTACTGCAGCCAGTTGGTCCGGATCAGCAGCGCGAGGATGAGCAGCCCGCAGAACAGCGAGATGCGGCGCAGGGGCTTGTTCATGACGGGCGGACCACCTGGGTCATCTCGGCGTCGGGGGACGGGGCGGGGGCCGGGGCGGGGCGGCGTGCGGTGTCGCTGATCCGGATGAGGATGGCGATGAGCACCCAGTTCGCGAGGACGGAGGAACCGCCGGACGCGAGGAAGGGCATGGTCATGCCGGTCAGGGGGATGAGGCCCATGACTCCGCCGGCGACGACGAAGATCTGCAGGGCGAAGGCACCGGACAGCCCGATGGCGAAGAGCTTGCCGAAGGGGTCGCGGGCGGCGAGTGCGGTGCGGACGCCCCGCTCGATGATCAGGCCGTAGAGCAGCAGGAAGGCCATGACGCCGGAGAGGCCGAGTTCCTCGCCGACGGTCGAGAAGATGAAGTCGGAGTTGGCGGCGAACCCGATGAGGTCCGAGTTGCCCTGTCCCCAGCCGGTGCCGAGGACCCCGCCGGAGCCGAAGCTCATGATCGACTGGCCGACCTGCTCGCAGGCGCCGGACTTCGTGTAGCAGTCGAAGGGGTCGAGCCAGGCGGTGACGCGGACCTTGACGTGGCTGGCGGTGGCGCCGACGACGGCCGCGCCGCCCACGCTCATGAGCAGGCCGATCACGATCCAGCTGGTCCGCTCGGTGGCCACGTACAGCATGATCACGAACATGCCGAAGAAGAGCAGCGAGGTGCCGAGGTCGTTCTCGAAGACGAGGACGAGCAGGCTCATCGCCCAGATCATCAGGATCGGGCCGAGGTCGCGTCCGCGCGGCAGGTAGAGACCCATGAAGCGGCGGCTGGCCAGGGCCAGGGCGTCGCGCTTCACCATGAGGTAGCCGGCGAAGAAGATGGCGATGACGATCTTCGCGAACTCACCGGGCTGGATGGAGAAGCCGGCGACGCTGATCCAGATCTTCGCGCCGAAGACGTCCGCGCCCAGACCCGGGACGACGGGCAGGATCAGCAGGACGAGCGCGGCGGCCATCGAGATGTACGTGAACCGCTGGAGCACACGGTGGTCCTTCAGGACCAGCAGGACCACGGAGAACAGGGCGATGGCGAGCGCCGTGTACATCATCTGCCGGGGCGCGGACTCGGAGAAGACGCCGAACTGGCGCTTCGCGAGGTTCTGCAGCCGCTCGGACTGGTCGAGCCGCCAGATCAGCACCAGGCCGAGCCCGTTGAGCAGGGTCCCGATCGGCAGCAGCAGCGGATCCGCGTACTTGGCGTACCGGCGTACGACGAGGTGGGCGATGCCCGCGAGCGCGCCGAGGCCGAGCCCGTAGAGGAGCATGCCGGGCGGCAGCTTGCCGTCGATCGCGAGGCCCACGTTGGCGTAGGCGAAGATCGGGATGACCACGGCGAAGCCGAGCAGCAGGAGCTCGGTGTTCCGCCGGCTCGGCAGCTCGATGGCGCCGATGGTGGTCGTGTTGGTGACAACGCTCATGATGTGACGGGCCCCCTGCGCCCGCGTATGTCTACTGCTTGCCGCACTGGCCGACCAGCTGCTGCTCCTCGGGAGTCAGGCTGGGGGCGGGTGTCTGGGCGTTCTGCGCTTCGGCGTTGCGGCGTTCTTCGTCCTTCTTGCAGGCGGAGACCTGGACGCCGAGCTCGTCGATCTTCTGGCGGGCGCCGTCGAGGCTGCTTTCGGTGATGGTGGCCTCGACCTGCTTGCGCTTGAAGGGCGGCAGGTATTTCAGTTCGATGTCAGGGCGGTCGGTCTGCACCTTGGAGAGGTGGATCCAGCCGAGGTTCTGGCTGATGCCCTGGTAGAGCGCCACGTGTTCGCCCTTGACGCCGACGTAGTACTGGGTCTGCGTCCAGCGGTGGGCGGCGTACAGGCCGCCTCCGAGGGCGCCGGCCACGAGCAGCAGAAGCAGCGTGCGCGTGATCCACTTGCGCCCCTTGCCGCGCCGCCGGCGGGGGTGGTCGTACGTGTCGTCGTAGCCGCCGTCCCCGTCGTAGGCATGGGCGTCGGCGTCGCCGAAGCTGCCGTATCCGCCGCCGCCCTGGCCCTGGTCGGGGTATCCGTAGCCGGGGCCCTCGCCGCTGCCGGGGGGGCCGAAGGCGCCCGCGGGCGGCGGGACCTGGCGGCCCAGGCCCGAGGCGCGGCCGGCCGGGGTCTGCATGACGTTGCCGTCGAAGAGCTGGTGCTGGTTCTCGGCGACCGCGCCGACGACGACCGGGGTGTCGTTGATCTGGGCGGCGAGGGTGTCGCCGCTGTCCGTGTCGAGGACGTCGGCCACGATGCAGGTGATGTTGTCGGGACCGCCGCCGCGCAGGGCGAGCTGGATGAGGGCCTGCACGGTCTCGTGGGGACCGTGATAGTCGGCGAGGGTCTCTTCCAGGGTCTGGTGGGAGACGACGCCGGAGAGCCCGTCGGAGCAGATGAGGTAGCGGTCGCCGGCCCGGACCTCGCGGATGGAGAGGTCGGGTTCGACGGTGTCGCCGCTGCCGAGCGCCCGCATCAGCAGGGAGCGCTGGGGGTGCGTGGTGGCTTCCTCCTCGGTGATGCGGCCCTCGTCGACGAGGCGCTGCACCCAGGTGTGGTCCTGGGTGATCTGCGTGAGGAGGCCGTCACGGAGCAGGTAGGCGCGGGAGTCGCCGACGTGGACGAGGCCGAGGCGCTGGCCGGTCCACAGGAGGGCGGTCAGGGTGGTGCCCATGCCTTCGAGCTGGGCGTCCTCCTCGACCATCACACGGAGCTGGTCGTTGGCGCGCTGTACGGCCGTGGCGAGCGAGGTGAGGATGTCGGAGCCCGGGACGTCGTCGTCGAGCTGCACGAGGGAGGAGATCACCTCGGAGCTGGCGACTTCGCCTGCGGCCTGGCCGCCCATGCCGTCGGCGACCGCGAGGAGACGGGGACCGGCGTAGCCGGAGTCCTCGTTCCCCTCCCGGATCATGCCTTTGTGCGATCCGGCGGCGAACCGCAGGGACAGACTCATGCGCACCTGCCCAGTCGACGATGCCTCCGGGTACAACCGGTCTCGAGCCACACTGCCCACCCTCCGGTCGGGAGCGCGCTCGGGTCCGTGTCCCCGGTGGGACGGACCGCCGCGGCTCGCTCGCTCCGCTCGCTCATTCTCGTACTACTTCCGCAGCTCGATGACGGTCTTGCCGATGCGGATCGGGGCGCCCGGCGGAATGGGCGTCGGGGTGGTCAGCCGGGTCCGGTCGAGATACGTGCCGTTGGTGGACCCGAGATCCTCGACGATCCACTGGCCGTCACGGTCGGGATAGATCCTGGCATGGCGGCTGGACGCGTAGTCGTCGTCCAGCACGATCGTGGAGTCGTGCGCCCGGCCCAGCGTGATCGTCTGGCCCGCGAGGGCCACGGTGGTACCCGTGAGGGTGCCCTCGGAGACGACGAGCTTGGTGGGCGCTCCGCGGCGCTGGCGCTGCGCCGGCGGCGCGCTCTGCCGGCCGCCCGTCTGCTGCGGGGCGCTGGTGGCGCCGCCGCCGCGGCGGGAGCCGCGCTGCGTGACTCGCGTACCGAAGAGGTCGCTGCGGATGACCTGGACGGCCACGATGACGAACAGCCACAGAACGGCCAGGAAACCCAACCGCATGACCGTCAGGGTCAGCTCTGACATTGCCCCCGCTTCACCCTTCGGCTTGCCTGTAAATGATGGTCGTGCTGCCCACGACGATCCGCGAGCCGTCGCGGAGCGTAGCGCGGGTGGTGTGCTGCCCGTCCACCACGATGCCGTTTGTGGACCCGAGATCCTGGATCGTCGGAGGCGTTCCGGTCCGGATCTCACAGTGCCGGCGGGATACGCCGGGGTCGTCGATCCGCACGTCGGCTTCGGTGCTTCGGCCGAGTACGAGCGTGGGGCCTGAGATCTGGTGGCGGGTGCCGTTGATCTCGATCCAGCGGCGCGTGGTGCCGGGGCCGCCGGAGGGTACGGGGGCCGGTCCGCCGGGGGCGGGCCGGCGCGCGGCGCCGCCGGGGGGCGGACCCGCGGGCATGGGGGGGACGGCGGCCGGGGGGTAGCCGTAGCCGCCGGGCTGCTGCTGGCCCTGGGGGGCCTGCGGCTGTGCCTGGGAGGTGCTGGAGGCGAGCGTACGGCTGCGGACCCGGTAGAGGCCGGTGTCGAGGTCCTCGGCCTTCTCCAGGTTGACCTTGATGGGGCCCATGAAGCTGTAGCGCTGCTGCTTGGCGTAGTCGCGGACGAGGCCCGCGAGTTCGTCGCCGAGCTGGCCGGAGTAGGGGCTCAGGCGGTCGTAGTCGCCGGCGCTGAGCTCCACGATGAAGTCGTTGGGGACGACGGTCCGCTCGCGGTTCCAGATGGTGGCGTTGTTGTCGCACTCCCGCTGGAGGGCGCCGGCGATCTCCACCGGCTGGACCTCGGACTTGAACACCTTGGCGAAGGTGCCGTTCACCAGACCTTCGAGTCGCTGCTCGAACCGCTTCAGGACTCCCATGGGGCACCTCCTCCGTCGTTGTCGCCCTGTACTGCTTACTGATCGTATCCACGCGTGGCGGATTCGGGTGGTTCCCCATCGGTCCCGTGCTGAGGAGTGTTGGTCCTCACAAGGGATCGTAGGGGCGCCCTGGGGACAGTGTCCCGCACCGGGAGCGGAGTACGGGAGGGGCCCGTCGGGGCCGGGGTGGCGGGGGCTTCGAAAGCGATGTGATTCCACCCTGTCCGACGTGCTAATGTTCCGATGTCGCCAGGGGAACGGCCCGCAAGGGAAGAGCCACTGGGACGCTACTCGGGCGAGTGGCGGAACGGCAGACGCGCTGGCTTCAGGTGCCAGTGTCCTTCGGGACGTGGGGGTTCAAATCCCCCCTCGCCCACATCGACGAAACGGTCGTCACCACGAAAGTGGTGGCGGCCGTTTCGTGTTTCCTGCCTCTGAGTTCGCGAGCGGTACGCGCGCACCGAGTCCGACGGGCGGGGGCCGGGGTTGTGGTGCCGGGGTGGTCGTATTGCCGGGGGCGGGGTGCCGGGGTGGGCGTGTTTTTCCTCCGGTTGGGGAGTGATCCCGGCCACGCCCGGGGTGCCCAGGGCTGCTGACGGGGCGTCGGGTGTCCGACTTTCGTCGTGCGGGGCGAGACGAAAGAGGGCGGCGGGCGGTGTGGGCCGGTGTCTAGGGTCGGGCGCGTGGATGCGATGGCGGGGACGCGTGCGGGCTGGGACTGGCTGAAGGGGCCCGAGCCCTGGACGCGGCGGGTGGTGGCGGGGGATCTGGCGCTTGCGGCGGTAGCGGCGGTGCTGGGCCTCGGCATCGAGGAGCTCGACAAGGGCTCCGGGCGGCGGATGATCGCCGGTGTCGTGCTCGTCGTGGTGCTGACGCTGCTGCGGCGACGGCTGCCGGCGGGCACGCTCGTGGTGGCCTCGGCGGCGGCCGCGTTCCTGCCGGGGGCGCTGTTCGTGACGTGCCTGCTCGGCTGGTCGGCGGGGCGGCGGATCGTGGGCGTGGGCCGGGCGCTGACCGCCTTCATCCTGGCGTTCGTCGCGACGGTCGGCCTCGGTGTGGTCAGCGAGTGGTCGAACATGCGGCCACTGCTGGTGATCGTCTTCTCCACGCTGCTGTTCCTGGCGACCACGGTGATGCCGGGCCTGGCCAGCCGGTACTGGTCCCAGCGCCGTACGCTGCTGCGCGCCCTCCAGGAGCGCAACGCCCAGCTGATGCGCGAGCGGGCGATGGTGGCCGGACAGGCCCGGCTGCGGGAACGCCAGCGGATCGCCCAGGACATGCACGACAGCCTCGGCCACCAGCTGGCGCTGATCTCGGTCCACACGGGCGCGCTGGAGGTGGACCCGAAGCTCACCGACCGCCAGCGCGAGGCGGTGGGCGTGCTGCGGCAGGCGTCGGTGTCCGCGATGCACGAGCTGCGCGAGGTCGTCGGGATCCTGCGGGACGGGGTGGAGGCGCCGGTCCCCGTGGAGGAGGCGGCGCAGCCCGCGGCTCGCGGGGTGGCCGGGATCGCGGGGGTCGTGGAGGCGGCCCGGGGCGCGGGGACGGACGTACGGCTGACCTCGGCGGGGCAGCCCCGGCCGCTGGCCGCGGCCTGCGATCACGCGGCGTACCGGATCGTGCAGGAGGCGCTCACCAACGCGTACAAGCATGCTCCCGGGGCGCGGATCACGGTGGAGCTGCGGTACGAGGACGACTCGTTGGTGGTGGAGATCGCCAACGGGCCGGCGGCCGGCCCGGGCGCCGGCGAGGTGGTGTCGGGCGGCCAGGGGCTCACGGGGCTGCGCGAGCGGGCCCGGCTGGTCGGCGGGATGGTGCACGCGGGCACGACCGAGGGCGGCGGCTTCCGGGTGGCCGGGGTACTGCCCTACGGGGCGGAGCCGGCCGGCGTGGCGGACGCCGCCGACGACTTCGGGCAGCAGCTCCAGGCGCACATGCTGAACGGTGCGCCGCCGATGGACTGGGCCGCGGTGGACCGCGAGCTGGCGATGACCACCCGCAGCAGGACCGGGGGCGTCGCGATGGGCTGCGGGATCGCGTTCGCGGCGGTGGTGCTGCTGGTGATCGTGATCGGGGCCGGCGCGGTGCTCCTGCTGGGCACGGTGAACGACGCGATGATCAGCCGGGCCGACTACGACGAGGTGCAGGTCGGGGCCTCCGAGAAGGAGGCCCGCGACCGGCT
Organism: Streptomyces sp. ISL-87; assembly: GCF_018614095.1. Taxonomy (GTDB): domain Bacteria; phylum Actinomycetota; class Actinomycetes; order Streptomycetales; family Streptomycetaceae; genus Streptomyces. The sequence goes on from NZ_JAGGOY010000016.1 coordinate 174,458, forward strand.
GCCGAGCGGGGACTCGATCCTGACCATGGGGCTGGACGCGAAGGGGCCGGCGCGGCCGCAGGGCTCGAAGTGCCTGGCGCTGCTGGCGACGGACCAGCCGGCGGAGCTGGGACACGACCTCGTTTTCCGGTTCTGCTTCAAGGACGGCAAGCTCGTCGACAAGCAGGCGTACGAGGTCAAGCAGTAGGAGCGCGGGTGACAGCCAAGGTGATCCGAGTGGTGATCGCTGACGATGAGCCGCTGATCCGGGCCGGGATCAGGATGATCCTGACTTCCGCCCCGGACATCGAGGTCGTCGCGGAGGGGGCGAACGGCCGGGAGGCGGTGGAGCTCGCGCGGGCGCACGCGCCGGATGTGGTGCTGCTGGACATCCAGATGCCGGTGATGGACGGGCTGACCGCGCTCGGCGAACTGGGGCGGGCGGTGCCGGACGTGCGGGCGCTCATCCTGACCACCTTCGGGGAGAGGGAGAACGTGCTGCGGGCCCTGGGCGAGGGCGGTGCGGGGTTCCTGCTGAAGGATTCCGCGCCGGGCGAGCTGATCGGCGCGGTCCGGGCGGCCGCGGCCGGGGACGCCTACCTCTCGCCGGCGGCCACCCGGCACGTGGTGGACCAGCTGGCCTCGGGACGCGCCGCGGGGCGCGGTGAGGCGGCCCGGCGCCGGGTGGCGGAGCTGAGCGAGCGGGAGCGCGGGGTGTTGGCGCTGCTGGGCGAGGGGCTGTCGAACGCGGACGCGGGGCGGCGGCTGCACATGAGCGAGGCGACGGTGAAAACGTACGTGAGCCGGATCCTGGCGAAGCTGGGGTGCGAGAACCGTGTGCAGGCGGCCCTGCTGGCCAGGGACGCCGGGCTGTAGATCTGGCCAGGGACGCCGGGCTGTAGATACGGTCGGCCGAGTTGATGTTGGCCGATTGAGTACGACAGGTACGGGTGGGGGCGGCGCAGATGGTGGCGGTACCGGAGCAGCGTGCGGCGGAGCCGGATGTGGCGCACGGCGGGCGGATACCCGCCGTCGAGGGGTTCGCGCCGCGGGTCGTGGCCGGTTCGCCCCGGGCGGCGGGCAAGGCGCTGCGGGCCCGCGTACCGCGCTCGGCGCACGCGCACTTCGAGGCGCCGGCCGGGCGGCCGGACGCCGTCCGGGCGGTGGAGGAGTCCAACGTCGGCCGGGTGGCCGAGCTGACGCCCATACGGGTGGGCCGGATGGCCGCGAACCCGTTCGCGTTCCTGCGCGGGGCGGCCGGACTGATGGCGCACGACCTGTCCGCCGGCCCGGTGACCGGCGTAGGCGCGCAGATCTGCGGGGACGCGCACGCGGCGAACTTCGGCCTGTACGGGGATGCCCGCGGCCGGCTCGTCATCGACCTGAACGACTTCGACGAGACCGTGTTCGGCCCGTGGGAGTGGGACGTGAAGCGGCTGGCGACCTCGCTGGTGCTGGCCGGCCGGGTGGCCGGCGCGGACGAGGACACCTGCCGGGCGGCGGCGCTGGACGCGGTGGGCGCCTACCGGCGGACCATGCGGCTGCTGGCCAAGCTCCCGGCGCTGGACTCGTGGAACGCCATCGCGGACGAGGAGCTGGTCTCGCACACCGATGCCCGGGATCTGCTGGGCACGCTGGAGCGGGTCTCGGAGAAGGCCCGCAACAACACCTCCGCGCGCTTCGCCTCCAAGTCCACCGAGTCGGACGCGGACGGTGCCCGGCGCTTCGTCGACGCGCTGCCGGTGCTGCGCCGGGTCGGCGACGGGGAGGCGGCGGCCGTGGCGGCCTCGCTGGGCCCGTACCTGAAGACCTTGCCGGGGGACCGGCTGCCGCTGCTGGCCCGGTACGCGATCCACGACGTGGCCTTCCGCGTGGTGGGCACCGGGAGCGTGGGCACCCGCTCGTACGTGGTGCTGCTGCTGGACCACCGGGGAGAGCCGCTGGTCCTCCAGGTGAAGGAGGCGCGGCCGTCGGTGCTGTTGCCGTACCTGCCGGGACTGGGCTTCGAGTCCGTGGCGGAGGAGCACGAGGGCCGCCGGGTGGTGGCCGGGCAGAAGCGGATGCAGGTGGTCTCGGACATCCTTCTGGGCTGGACCACGGTGGAGGGTCGGCCCTTCCAGGTGCGGCAGTTCCGCAACCGCAAGGGCAGCGTGGATCCGGCGGCGCTGGCCGTCGACCAGATCGACGACTACGGGCGGATGACGGGCGCGCTGCTGGCCCGGGCGCACGCGCACAGTGCCGATCCGCGGCTGCTGGCCGGGTACTGCGGCAAGAACGACGAGCTGGACGAGGCGATGGCCACGTTCGCGGTGGCCTATGCCGACCGCAGCGAGGCCGACCACGCGGATCTGGTGGCGGCGGTGCGGGCCGGGCGGATCGCGGCGGAGGCCGGCGTCTGAGAAGCCCAGGCCAGAGGGCCAGGCAGCGGGCCGGTCGCGGGCAAGGGGGTTGTTTCACGTGAAACCGTGCGATGTTTCACGTGAAACACTCGCGCGGTCGGGCCTTAGGCTGGCCGGGTGAGCGAGCAGACAGTCCCTGAAGAGCCCGGCACCTCCGGCACCGGCACCTCTGGCGACCCCGGTGACGAGCGGCCCGAGGCGCGGCTGGACCGGGCCGTGCGGGCCGCGGAGCGAGCGCTGATCGAGTTCGAGATCGCGGTGGAGACCTTCCGTGTGGAGGTCGAGAACTTCTCCCGGCTCCACCACCAGAAGCTCGGCCCGATGTACTCGCGTCTCGACGAGCTGGACGCGCTGATCGCGGAGGCGAAGGCGGCCCGTACCGGCGATCCCGAGGACCTGCGGCGGGCCCGCGACGCACGCTCGCTGGTGATGCCGATGCCCGGGGTGGACGAGCTGTTCCACGACTGGCTCGGCTCGGACGGGATCTCCGACGACGCGGCGGCGATGCTCACCGAGCGGCCGGTGCGGCCGCCGGAGCGGGTGCGGCCCTCGGAGGAGGTACGCCGGCTCTACCGTGAGCTGGTCCGACAGGCACACCCGGATCTCGCCCAGGACGAGGCCGAGCGCGAGCGGCGCGACGAGTTCATCGCGCGGGTCAACGCGGCGTACGGGCGGGGCGAGGAGCAGCTCCTGCGGGAGCTGGCCGAGGAGTGGGCGGCCGGTCCGGCGCCGGAGGCGGCGCGGCCGAGCGAGAGCGAGGAGCTGTACGCCCGGCTGGAGTGGCTGGCGCGGCGCAAGGAGCTGCTGGCGATGGTGGCCAAGGAGCTGGAGGACAGCGCGATCGGGTCGATGCTGCGGATGGCGCCGGATGATCCGGACCGGCTGCTGGACGACATCGCGGAGCAGTTGCTGGCGCAGGTTTCCGAGCGTGAGGCCGAGCTCGCCGGTTTCGCCGGGTGACTCCGTCGGGGCCGCTTGTGGGGTGAGGCTCCGCCGCGCAAGCGGGCCCCGGGCTGCGCCCGGGTTCTCTGGGGCTCCGCCCCAGCCCCGCGCCTCAAACGCCGGCGAGGCTGGATTTGGTGGGCCGGGTTTGGCGGGCCGGGTTTGGCCGGGCCGGGTTTGGCCGGGCCGGGTTTGGTCGGCCCGGGTGGTTGGGCGGGTTCGGATAGGTTGGGATGGAGATTCGCGATGAGAGAAGGCAACGTATGAACTTCGGACCGCTTCCCTCGGTGGACGCCGCCGCGGTGCCCTCCGAAGGCTTTGTCCTGGACGTCCGCGAGGACGACGAATGGGCGGCCGGGCATGTCGAGGGTGCGCTGCACATCCCGATGAGCGACTTCGTGGCCCGCTTCGGTGAGCTGACGGAGGCCATCGAGGACGGCCGCCGCGTCTACGTGATGTGCCGGGTGGGCGGGCGCTCCGCGCAGGTCACCCAGTACCTGGTGCGCCAGGAGATCGACGCCGTCAACGTCGACGGCGGGATGCAGGCGTGGGACGGCGCCGGGCGCCCGATGGTGACGGACAGCGGGAACCCGGCCTTTGTGCTGTAGGGGTTGTATGGGCCTGTAGGGTCCCTCGTCAGCTGAGGGGGTGGGCGGCCAGGAGGTCGCCCAGTGCCTCCTCGTGCGCCGCGGCCGGGCCGAGCTGGAGTTCCAGCTGCTTGGCCCAGGCGTGGTAGCGGTGCAGCGGGTAGTCGGTGTCGGCGCCGAAGCCGCCGTGGAGGTGCTGCGCGGTCTGCACGACCCGGCGTACGCCCTCCGAGGCCCAGATCTTCGCGACCGCGACATCGCCGGCGCTCGGCAGCGGGCCGCCCGCTCCGCCGGTGGCCGCGTCGAGGCGCCAGGCGGCCTGCCAGAGGGTGACTTCCATGGCGCGCAGGTCGATGTAGCGGTCTGCGGCCTGGACGGCGACGGCCTGGAAGGTGGCGACCGGGAAGCCGAACTGCTCGCGCTTGCTGGTGTATTGGCTGGTCATGGTGAGGACGCCGGTGCCGAGGCCGAGCGCGAGGGCGCAGGTCCCGGTGGCGAGGAGCTGGCGGAGCCGGTCCCAGGCGGCCGGATTGTCGATGAGGTGCGTCGCGGGCACCCGTACGCCGTCCAGGGCGAGTTCGGCGAGCCGCTCCCCGCTGGTGGAGTACTGGTCCGCGAGCGTGAGCCCCTCGGCGGTGCGCGGGATCAGCGCGAGGACGGCCTCGCCCTCGCCGGTGTGGGCGGGGACGGCGATCCAGTCGGCGCTGTGAGCCCAGGGGACGGAGGTCTGCACCCCGTCCAGGGTCCACTGAGTTCCGTCCCGGCGGGCGGTGACGGCGAGTTCGGCGGGATCGTGGCCGGTGCGGCCGTGGGCGGCGGCGGTGAGGACGAGCGTTCCGCGCCCGGCGCCCGGCAGCAGGGCGGCGGCCAGCTCGGGACCGCCGTGGGCCTGGACGGCCATGGCGGTGGCGCAGTGCTCCAGCAGCGGCACCCGGGCCAGTACCTTCGCCGCCTCGCGCAGCACCAGGCACAGGGCGATGGTGTCGAGCCCGGCCCCGCCGTACTCCTCGGCGAGGGCCAGGCTCAGGAGGCCGGAGCCGGCGAGCTTGGCCCACAGGGGCCGGTCGAACGCGTCGGCGACGGCCCCCCGGGTGAGCGCGGGGCTGGGCACGCTGTCGGGGGCGACATCCGCGAACACGGCCTTCGCCGCCTCGACGGCGGCCTGCTGCTCCTCGGTGAAGGTGAAGTCCACTGCCTGTCCTCCCGCGTGCACCGGATCCCGTTCAGGTCTGACGGTGCGTCAAGATAGAACAGGTTCTCAAAAATGCACAGGGGGAGGGCCAAGCGGCCGCTGTCGCTCAGCGGCCGAAGCGCTCAGCGGCCGAAGCGCTCAGCGGCCGAAGTGCTCAGCGGTCGAAGTCGATCTCCACTTCCTCCGTCACCGCGTGCGACTGGCAGGCCAGCACGAACCCGGCCTCCGTCTCCTCCGCCTCCAGCGCGAAGTTGCGGTCCATCCGGACCTCGCCCGTCACCAGGAACGCCCGGCAGGTGCCGCACACGCCGCCCTTGCAGGCGTACGGGGCATCCGCGCGGTTGCGCAGCACCGCATCCAGCAGGGACTCCCCGTCCCGCACCGGCCAGGTGCCGGAGCGGCCGTCGAGCCGGGCGGTGACCCGCCCGTGGGCAGCGGCGGCCGAAGGCGCGGGGGCGGGCGGCGCGGTGTCCTCGACGTGGAAAATCTCCTCGTGCACCCGGGACCGGACGACGCCCAGTGCGCCCAGCGCCCGCTCCGCCCCCTGCACCAGGCCGTACGGCCCGCACAGGAACCAGCCCGTCACATCGGCGACGGGGAGCAGCGCCGGCAGCAGGGCCGCCAGCCGCTCCTGGTCGAGGCGTCCGGACGGCAGCCCGGCCTCCTGCTCCTCCCGGGAGAGGACGGTGACCAGCTGGAACCGGTCCGGGTAGCGGTCCTTGAGGTCGGCGACCTCCTCCAGGAACATCGTCGAAGCCGCCGTACGGTCGCTGCGGACCAGGCAGAACCGGGCCTCGGGCCGGGCCTTCAGCAGGGTTGCGGCGATCGAGAGCACCGGGGTGATCCCGCTGCCGCCGACGATGGCCGCGTAGTGCCCGGTGGCCGGCGCGGAGGCGGGCTCCAGGACGAAGCGGCCGGCCGGGACCATCACGTCCAGCACGTCCCCGGCGGCGATCTCCTTGTGCGCGAACGTGGAGAACTCGCCGCCCTCCACCAGCCGCACTCCGACCCGCAGCTGCGCCGCTCCGGGGCCGCCGGGGTCCGGGGCGGGGGAGCAGATCGAGTACGTACGGCGGATCTCCGCGCCGCCGGGGGCGCTGCGGCGCAGCGTGAGGTGCTGGCCGGGGGCGTGCCGGTACTCGGCCCGCAGTGCCTCGGGGACCTCCAGGGTCAGCGCCACCGAGTCGTCGGTGAGCCGGTCGACCGCCGCCACGGTCAGCGGGTGGAACGCGCCGTGGCGCACCGGGCGCGAGGAGCCCAACGTGGGCGTCGACGGGGACGCGGCCATTTACAGCTCCTTGAAGTGGTCGAACGGCTCGCGGCAGGCGGTGCAGCGGCGCAGCGCCTTGCAAGCGGTGGAGGAGAACCGGCTGAGCAGCTCGGTGTCCGTCGATCCGCAGTTGGGGCAGCGGACCGACAGGGTGAGCGGGACCGGTCCGCCCGCCGCGTGCGGGCGGGGCGGGGCGATGCCGAACTCGGCGAGTTTGCGGCGGCCTTCGGCGGTGATGTCGTCGGTGGACCAGGCGGGGGCCAGCACGGTGGTGACCGTCACCTCGGGTATGCCGTGGCCGGTCAGTACCCGCTCGATGTCGGCGGACATGGCCTCGATGGCCGGGCAGCCGGTGTAGGTGGGGGTGAGGGTGACCTCGGCGTGGCCGTCCTCATGCATCCGCACTCCGCGCAGGACGCCGAGCTCGGTGAGGGTGAGCACGGGCAGCTCCGGGTCGGGGACGGAGCCGGCGAGCTCGGCCAGCTCCGCCTCCAGGCGGGTCGTGCCGGTGCTGGGGGACGGGCCGGGCGACGTGCTGGACGACTGGCCCGCCGACGGGCTGGTGGTCACCATGACGCCCCCGGATGGCTTCGGTGCAGGTGCTGCATCTCGGCGAGCAGCCGCCCGAACGGCTCGGTGTGCAGACCCTTGCGGCCGGCCCCGGCAGCCCAGGCCCCGGTGCGCGGGCCCTCGGGCAGGGCGAGCCCGGCCCGCTCCAGTACGTCGCCCACCGCGGCCAGCCAGCGCTGCTCCAGGGCGGCCCAGTCCACGGCGATCCCGTCGACCGGCTGGAACATCTCGCCGGTGAACTTCCACAGGGCGTCCAGGGCGGCGCGCATCCGGCCCCGGCTCTCCTCGGTGCCGTCGCCGAGCCGCAGGGTCCACTGCTCGGCGTGGTCGCGGTGGTACGCGGTCTCCTTGACGGCCTTCGCGGCGAGCGGCCCGAACGGGCCGTCCCCGGCGGCGAGTTCCCCGTAGAGCTCGTGCTGGTAGACGGAGAAGTAGAGCTGCCGGGCGATGGTGTGGGCGAAGTCGCCGTTCGGCTGCTCGACCAGCTGGAGGTTGTGGAAGGAGCGCTCCTCGCGCAGGAACGCCAGCTCGTCCTCGTCGCCCGCCATGGAGAGCAGGACGCGGGCCTGGCCGAGCAGGTCCAGCGCGATGTTGGCGAGGGCGACCTCCTCCTCCAGGACGGGCGCGTGCCCGGCCCACTCGCCGAGGCGGTGGGAGAGGATCAGCGCATCGTCCCCGAGGGTGAGGGCGGCCGCGTTGACGACGTCGGTGCTGGTGGCCTCGGTGCTGGTGGCCTCGGTGCTGTTCGCGTCGGTGCTGGTCACAGGTGGCGCACCCCCTCGGGGATCTCGTAGAAGGTGGGGTGCCGGTAGGGCTTGTCGGCGGACGCGGCGAAGAACGGATCCCGCTCGTCCGGCGAGGAGGCGGTGATCTCGGTGGAGGGCACCACCCAGATGGAGATGCCCTCGCCGCGCCGGGTGTAGAGGTCGCGGGCGTTGCGCAGGGCCATCTCCGCATCCGGGGCGTGCAGGCTTCCCGCGTGCGTGTGCGAGAGGCCGCGCCGCGAACGCACGAACACCTCCCACAGGGGCCAGTTCTGCGTCATACCCGTGCCTCGCTTTCCGTGCTTGCCTTGCCTGCGTGCTTGTCGGCGTACGCCGCGGCCGCGTCGCGGACCCAGGCGCCTTCCTCATGGGCTCTGCGCCGCTGGCCGATGCGCTGTTCGTTGCACGGGCCGTTGCCCTTGAGCACGTCCCAGAACTCCGCCCAGTCGATGGCGCCGAAGTCGTGGTGCCCGCGCTCCTCGTTCCACTTCAGGTCCGGGTCGGGCAGGGTCAGACCCAGCGACTCGGCCTGCGGCACGGCGATGTCCACGAACCGCTGGCGCAGCTCGTCGTTCGAATGCCGCTTGATCCGCCAGGCCATGGACTGCGCCGAGTGCGCCGACTCGTCGTCCGGCGGGCCGAACATCATCAGCGAGGGCCACCACCAGCGGTCGACCGCGTCCTGCGCCATCGCGTGCTGCGCCTCGGTGCCCTTCGAGAGGGCCATGAGCAGCTCGAACCCCTGGCGCTGGTGGAAGGACTCCTCCTTGCAGATCCGGACCATGGCGCGCGCGTACGGACCGTACGAGCAGCGGCAGATCGGGACCTGGTTGGTGATCGCCGCGCCGTCCACGAGCCAGCCGATCGCACCGACATCGGCCCAGGTCAGGGTGGGGTAGTTGAAGATCGAGGAGTACTTCTGCTTGCCGGAGTGGAGCTTGTCGAGCAGCTCGTCGCGGCTGGTGCCGAGGGTTTCGGCGGCGCTGTACAGGTAGAGGCCGTGGCCGGCCTCATCCTGGACCTTGGCCATCAGGATCGCCTTGCGGCGCAGCGAGGGCGCCCGGGTGATCCAGTTGGCTTCGGGCTGCATGCCGATGATCTCGGAATGGGCGTGCTGGGCCATCTGGCGGACCAGAGAGGCGCGGTATTCGTCGGGCATCCAGTCGCGCGGCTCCACGCGCTCGTCGGCCGCCACGGCCGCGTCGAACGCCGCCGCGAGCTGCGCGCCGAGGTCAGCCGCGCCGAGGTCGGCCGCGCCGAGGTCGGCCGCGCCGTCTGCCGCACCGGGCTCCGCTGTCGTGCCCGTGCCTGTCCCGAGGGCCATGTCCTGCCCCGTCTCCGGGGTCACTGCCACCATCCCGGCCCCTTGTCAGAGTTTGTCGACCGTCCGTCCACCCGACCGACCGATCGTTCGGTTCGTACTCTTCAATGGTGAGACGACGGCCCGTAGGGTGTCAACCTCTGTGGTCAACCCTGTGGACGCCGGATGATCGGGGCGGGATGGATTCGAACGAGCGCGAGCCGGCTGACGGGGCCGTTCCGCCGCCGGTTCCCCTGCCGATTTCGCCGCCGCTCGCCCCGCTGACCGGCCCGCCGCTCGCCCCGCCGCCCAGGGCGCCCGGGATCGCCGGCCTGTCCGCCCCGTACCGGGTCGTCGCGGCCCTGGCGCTGGGGGGCGTGGCCGTCGCGGCCTGCTGGCACCTGGCCCTCGTCTTCCTGCACGTCGCCCCCACCAACACGGTGAGCAGGCAGCACGCGCGGACGGTGGACGAGTGGATCTACCCCGAGTTCGAACAGAACTGGAAGCTCTTCGCCCCCAACCCCCTCCAGCAGAACATCGCGGTCGAGGCGCGGGCGCAGTTGCGCACCGACGCCGGCGAGCTGGTCACCGGCGACTGGCGTGACCTGTCCGCCGACGACGGGGCCGCCATCCGGCACAACCCGCTGCCGAGTCACACGCAGCAGAACGAGCTCCGGCGGGCCTGGGACTTCTTCACCGGCTCCCACGACGAGGACAACAAGTCGAACGGGGAGCGCGGTGAGCTGTCGGAGCGGTACCTGCGGCGGATCGCGGTGAACCGGCTGACCCCCCTCCACCGCGGGGAAGGCCGCATCGTACGCATTCAGCTGCGCTCGGTGACGAGGGCGGTGCCCGCGCCGAAGTGGTCGACGGAGCGGACCGACACCGAGACGTACTACCGGGAGCTGCCGTGGTGGACGGTATGAGGCGGGCGCGTGGCGTCGCCGGACGGGCGCGTGGCGCCGCCGGACGGGCGCGTGGCGTCGCCGGAGGGGCGCTGGCGAAGGTCACCGGGCAGGCGCTGGGCCCGTACCAGAGCGCGGTCGTCCGCATCGGCTTCTCCGCGACCTGGCTCTTCTTCCTGCTGTGGGAGTTCCCCCACAGACACGAGCTGTACGGGCCCGACGGGCCGTGGAGCTGGGAGCTGGCGGAGCGGCTGATCGCCTCGAACGACGCGTTCACCGTGCTGATGTGGTCGGACTCCGCGGTGTGGTTCGAGATCGTCTACGCGGTGGCGGTGCTGTCGAGCGCGCTGCTGATGCTCGGGTGGCGGACGCGGGCGATGTCCGTGGTGTTCATGGCCGGGGTGCTGTCGCTGCAGAACCGCAGCGTGTTCATGGGGGACGGCGGGGACAACGTCATCCACCTGATGGCGATGTACCTGGTGCTGACGCGGTGCGCGCAGGTGTGGTCCCTGGACGCCAGGCGGCCCTCCGGCCCGTCCGGCGGGAGGTCGGGGCCCGTGCTCTGGGCCGTCCTGGGCGCGGTGCTCGCGTACGGGGCGGTCGCCGGGCGGTTCACCATGGGCTGGCTGCTGGCCTTCGCAGCGGTGTGGGTGGTGCTGGGGCTGTGGTGGATGGCCGACCGGTACGAGCCGGAGGGGGAAGGACGGGTGGTCCTGGACGTCCTCGCGAACCTGCTGCACAACGCGGGGATGCTGGTGATCATGGCGGAGGTCTGCCTGATCTACGCGACGGCGGGGTGGTACAAGATCCAGGGATCGCGCTGGCAGGACGGCTCGGCGCTGTACTACCCGCTGGGCCTGGACTACTTCAGCCCGTGGCCCGGGCTGTCGGCGTTGCTGGCGAGCAGCGGCACGGTGGTGATGCTGCTGTCGTACGGCACGGTCGCCGTCCAGGTGGCGTTCCCGTTCACGCTGTTCAACCGGCGGATCAAGAACGTGCTGCTGGCGGTGATGATGCTGGAGCACGCGGGGATCGCGGTGCTGCTGGGGTTGCCGTTCTTCTCGCTGGCGATGATCGCCGCCGACGCGGTGTTCCTCCCGACGGGCTTCCTCCTCTGGCTCGCCCGGCGGGGAGGGGGGAGAACCCCCAGGCCACGGCCCGTAGGCTCGGCGGTATGAGTGAGCACGGGAGCCCCGACGACATCGCGCGCCAGTGGCGGGAGGCCGCCGGGCGGGAGGATCTCGTACTCCTCGACGGGTTCCACGCCCTGAAGCACGCCCTGCGGTTCGGCGCCGACATCCAGGCCGTCGTCGCGGACGACCCCGCCTCCGTACGGGCGCTCGCCGCCGAGCTGGCTCCGGATGTGGAGGGGGACGTCGGCCGGCTGGTCCGCAAGGCGGAGCTCCGTACGCTGCTGACCCGCGTCCATCCCACCGGGGTCGCCGCCCTCGCCGTCCGGCCCGACCCGGCCGAAGGGCGGGCCAGGCTGGAGCGGATGCCGCGCACCGCACCGATCGTCGCGCTCGACAATCCCCGCAACCTCGGCAACGTCGGCGCGGTCGTCCGCCTCGCCGCCGGCTTCGGCGCCACCGGCGTGGTGACCCGCGGCGACCTCGACCCCTGGCACCCCAACGTGGTCCGGGCCGGGGCCGGGCTGCACTACGCCACCACCGTGGAGCACATCACCCTGGAGACCCTGCCCGCCGGACCCTTGTACGCGCTCGACCCGGAGGGCGATGACATCCGCGCCCTCACCCTCCCGGACGACGCCCTGCTCGCCTTCGGCTCGGAACGCCACGGCATCTCGCCCGAGCTGCGCGCCCGCGCCGATCACCTGGTGTCCCTGCCGATGCGTCCACAGGTGTCCAGCTACAACCTGGCCACCAGCGTGGCCATGACCCTCTTCCACTGGGGCGGGCCGAAGGCCTGCTGATCACGCCTGCTGATCACGCGGCGAAGCGCCGCCGGGGGCTGGCCCGTGGGGCCCCCGGCGGCGCTTCGGAGCAGTGACACAGCGGTCGGGCCGGGCTCAGGCCTGGCGGCGGACCTCCACCACGCGGAAGCGGTTCGCGACGAACGCCCCGTCACACAGGGCCGCATTGGCCGCCGGGTTGCCGCCCGAGCCGTGGAAGTCGGAGAAGGCCGCGGTCTGGTTGACGTAGACGCCGCCCGTCAGGTTCAACGACAGCTGGGCCGACTCCTCCAAGCAGACCTCCTCGATCGCACGCTCGGTGTCCGCCGAGGTGGTGTACGCGCCCACCGTCATCGCGCCCTTGTCCCGCACCGTGCGCCGCAGCAGCTCCAGTGCGTCCGCCGTGGAGTCGACCGCCACCGCGAACGACACCGGGCCGAAGCACTCCGAGAGGTAGGGGGCTTCCGGATCGGGCTTGGAGGCGTCCAGCTTCACCATCACCGGGGTGCGGACCACGGCGCCCGGGAACTCCGGGTTCGTCACCTCGCGGGAGGGCAGGGCGACCTCGCCGAGGCCGGCCGCCGCCTCCAGGCGGGCCTTGACGTCCGGGTTGACGAGCGCGCCCAGCAGGGCGTTGGCCCGGGCGTCGTCGCCCAGCAGGCCGCCGACCGAGGCCGCGAGGTCGGCAACCACCTCGTCGTACGTCTTGTGGCCGGCGTCCGTCTCGATCCCGTCACGCGGGATCAGCAGGTTCTGCGGGGTGGTGCACATCTGGCCGCTGTACAGGGAGAGCGAGAAGGCCAGGTTGGACAGCATGCCCTTGTAGTTGTCGGTGGAGTCGACGACGACGGTGTTGACGCCCGCCTTCTCCGTGTAGACCTGGGCCTGGCGCGCGTTGGCCTCCAGCCAGTCGCCGAACTCCGTGGACCCGGTGTAGTCGATCAGCTTGATCTCGGGGCGGACCGCGAGGGTCTTCGCGATGCCCTCGCCCGGGCGCTCGACGGCCAGCGCCATCAGGTTCGGGTCGAAGCCGGCCTCGGTGAGGACCTCGCGGGCCACCTGGACGGTCAGGGCGAGCGGGAGGATCGCGCGCGGGTGGGGCTTGACCAGCACCGCGTTGCCCGTGGCGAGGGACGCGAACAGGCCGGGGTAGCCGTTCCAGGTCGGGAAGGTGTTGCAGCCGATCATCAGGGAGATGCCGCGCGGGACCGCCGTGAAGGTCTTGCCGAGATCCAGCGGGTCCTTCTTGCCCTGCGGCTTGGACCAGTCGGCCTGCCCCGGGACCCGGGTCTGCTCCTCGTACGCGTAGGCCACCGCCTCCAGGCCGCGGTCCTGCGCGTGCGGGCCGCCCGCCTGGAACGCCATCATGAAGGCCTGGCCGCTGGTGTGCATGACGGCGTGCGCGAACTCGTGGGTCCGCGCGCCGATCCGGGCCAGGATCTCGATACAGACCAGGGCGCGCGCCTCGGGCCCGGCGTCCCGCCAGGCGCCCATGCCGGCCCGCATCGCGGGCAGCAGCACATCCGGGTCGACATGCGGGTACTCCACGCCCAGCTCCAGGCCGAACGGGGACGTCTCGCCGCCCGCCCAGCCGTCGGTGCCGGGCTGCCCGAGGTCGAGCCGGGTGCCGCGGACGGCCTCGAAGGCGGCGAGGCCGTCGGCCGGGGCGGTCTCCCCGTAGGCCTTGGGGTGCTCGGGGTGCGGGGACCAGTAGGCGCGGCTGCGGATGGCGGCCAGTGCCTGGTCGAGGGTCAGCCGGTGCTTGGCGGACAGCTGGGGGACGGTGAGCGCGGCGGCCATCAGGGACCAACTCCTCGTTGAGCCGGGCAAGATCAGCTGGATTGTCAGGCTGAGATCAGGCAGGGGCGGGTGAAGAAGAGCAGACTGGAGTTAGAGTAACCGAACGATCGGTCGGGACAAGAGGGCCCGGCAGACCTGTGGATAACTCGGTGCGGGAGGATCAGGACATGACAGCAATCGAGCGGTCCCGCACTGTGGCGGTCGTCGGCGCCGGCACCATGGGGCAGGGCATCGCCCAGGTAGCCCTTCTCGCAGGTCACCGCGTGCTGATCTACGACATCAACCACGCCCTCGCCGCCGACGGCGTTTCCTTCGTGCAGGACCGCGTCGAGCGGATGGCCGCGAAGGGCCGCATCGATCGCACCGAGGCCGAGGACGCGATCGGCCGGATCGATTCGACGGGCGCTCTCGCCGACCTTGCCGGAGCCGCCCTGGTCATCGAGGCCGTCGTCGAGGACGTCACCGTCAAGCAGGCGCTCTTCGCGGCACTCGAAGAGGTGGTTTCGCCGGACGCGCTCCTGGCGACCAACACCTCCTCCCTCTCCGTCACCGAGCTCGCCGCCGGCCTGACGCACCCCGGCCGCTTCCTCGGCCTGCACTTCTTCAACCCGGCCCCGCTGCTCCCCCTCGTCGAGGTGGTCAGCGGTTCCGCGACCGACCCGGCCGCCGCCGAGCTCGCGTACCGCACCGTCCTGGGCTGGGGGAAGACGCCGGTCCGCTGCGCCGACACCCCCGGCTTCATCGTCAACCGGATCGCCCGCCCCTTCTACGCCGAGGCCTTCGCGGTGTACGAGGAGCGGGGCGCCGACCCGGCCACCATCGACGCCGTGCTGCGCGAGTGCGGCGGCTTCAAGATGGGGCCGTTCGCGCTGACCGACCTGATCGGCCAGGACGTCAACGAGGCCGTCACCCGCTCCGTCTGGGAGTCCTTCTTCCGGAGCCCCAAGTTCACCCCCTCCCTCGCGCAGCGCCGGCTGGTCCAGTCGGGCCGTCTCGGCCGCAAGTCGGGGCACGGCTGGTTCCCCTACGGCCCGGACGCGCAGGCGCCCGCCCCGCACACCGCCGGCCCCGAGGAGGCCCCGGCCAAGGTCACCGTCGTCGGCGACCTCGGTCCCGCCGCCGGCCTGGCCGAGCTGCTGGAGGAGGCCGGGATCGCCGTGACGGCCACCGAGCACGGGGGCCCGTACATCCAGCTGCCCGGCGAGGGCCAGCTGGTGCTCGCCGACGGCAAGACCTCGATCGAGTTCGCCGACGTCGTCTACTTCGACCTCGCGCTCGACTACCGCGGCGCCACCCGCATCGCGCTCTCCGCCGGTGAGGACACCAGCGAGCGGACCCTCGCCGAGGCCATCGGGCTCTTCCAGAAGCTCGGCAAGAAGGTCTCCGTCATCGGCGACGTCCCCGGCATGATCGTCGCCCGGACCGTCGCGATGCTGATCGACCTCACCGCCGACGCCGTCGCGCGGGGCGTGGCCGCCGCCGAGGACATCGACACGGCGATGCGGCTCGGCGTCAACTACCCGCTGGGGCCGGCCGAATGGCACGACCGGCTCGGCCGCGACTGGGCGTACGACCTGCTGCACCACCTGGACGAACGCTGTCCCGGCGGCCGTTACGCGCCCTCGCTCGCGCTGTTCCGGCTGGGCTACGCGGAGGGGCCCGAGGGAGCCGGGGACGAGGGGGAGGAAACGGAATGACGACCGCGAGGCGCGACACGTACACCCCGGAGACGCTGCTCAACGTCGCGGTCCAGGTCTTCAACGAGCGTGGCTACGACGGCACCTCGATGGAACACCTCTCCAAGGCCGCGGGCATCTCCAAGTCCTCGATCTACCACCACGTGGCCGGCAAGGAGGAGCTGCTCCAGCGGGCCGTCAGCCGCGCCCTCGACGGCCTCTTCGCCGTCCTGGAGGAACCGGGCGCCGTACGCGGCCGGGCGGTCGAGCGGGTCGAGTACGTCACGCGCCGCACCGTCGAGGTACTGCTCGCCGAACTGCCGTACGTGACGCTGCTGCTGCGCGTACGCGGCAACACCAGCACCGAGCGCTGGGCGCTGGAACGCCGCCGCGAGTTCGACCACCAGGTGGCGGACCTCCTCAAGGCCGCCGCGGCCGACGGGGACCTGCGCGGGGACGTGGACATACGGCTGGCCACCCGCTTGCTGTTCGGCATGGTGAACTCCCTCGTCGAGTGGTACCGCCCGTACCCGGCGGCCGACCATGCCCAGCTGGCGGACGCGGTCGTCCACATGGCGTTCGACGGGCTGCGGACCTCGCCGTAGGCGCCTGAGGGAGGGGGTGCACGAGGACCGTCCTCCCCCGGCCCGTCACCCCCCTGCCCTAGTCCTCCGTGATCGCCGGGCCGCTGCCCGGTCCCGGGGCCAGGAGGTCCGTTTCCTCGAAGACCAGCAGCGTGCGCGTGGACAGCACCTCGGGGATCGACTGGAGCCGGGTCAGCACCAGCTCGCGCAGCGTCCGGTTGTCCGGCGTGTGCACCAGCAGCAGTACGTCGAAGTCCCCGCTGACCAGCGCGATGTGCGCGGCCCCCGGCAGCTCGCGGAGCTTTTCGCGGACCGTGCGCCAGGAGTTCTGGACGATCTTCAGGGTGATGTAGGCGGAGGCGCCCTGCCCCGCCCGTTCGTGGTTGACGCGGGCGGTGAACCCGCGGATCACCCCGTCGTCGATCAGCCGGTTGATGCGGGCGTACGCGTTCGCCCGCGACACGTGGACCTGCTCGGCCACCGACCGTATCGACGCGCGGCCGTCCGCCTGGAGCAGCCGCATGATGGAACGGTCGATCGGATCCAGCGGGCGGGGCGGCACAGGCGACCCAGGCGGCACTCCGGGAGCACCCCCCGGCGGGACCGGTGCGGAACCCGCTCCGGCCATTTGTTCATCCGGCATTGCCCACTGCCTCCCTCTGCTGGACGTCCTGCACCCATCCCAGGGCCCCGGCGCCAGTTTGTCCACAGCCTGGAGCCGCCTGTAGCCAAATTGCGCAGACAACCGAACAATCGGTTGGTGAGGGGCCTCACATCCGGGGTCCGCCCTGCCCGCTTCCCACGAGGAGGTGTACGCCGCCATGACGGTCCAAGAGCTGCCCGGTGCCGGTGCGTCCCACCGCTCCACCCCGCCGCCCGCCTGGAGGCCCCGTATGGACGCCGCGCCGCTGCTCCCGGACCCCGAGCCGTACCGGGTGCTGGGCACTCCGGCGGCCGAGAAGCTCGACCCCGAGCTGATGCGCCGGTGCTACGCGGAGCTCGTCCGAGGCCGCCGCTACAACGCACAGGCCACCGCGCTGACCCGGCAGGGGCGGCTCGCCGTCTACCCGTCGACGGTCGGCCAGGAGGCCTGCGAGATCGCGGCCGCGCTGGTCCTGGAGGACCAGGACTGGCTCTTCCCGTCCTACCGGGACACCCTGGCGGCCGTGGCGCGCGGGCTGGACCCCGTACAGGCCCTGACCCTGCTGCGCGGCGACTGGCACACCGGGTACGACCCCCGGGAGCACCGGATAGCCCCGCTGTGCACCCCGCTCGCCACCCAGCTGCCGCACGCGGTGGGCCTGGCGCACGCGGCCCGGCTGCGCGGCGACGACGTGGTCGCACTGGCCATGGTCGGCGACGGCGGCACCAGCGAGGGCGACTTCCACGAGGCGCTCAACTTCGCCGCCGTCTGGCAGGCCCCCGTGGTCTTCCTGGTCCAGAACAACGGCTTCGCGATATCCGTCCCGCTCGCCAAGCAGACCGCCGCCCCGACGCTGGCCCACAAGGCCGTGGGGTACGGGATGCCGGGCCGGCTGGTCGACGGCAACGACGTGGCCGCCATGCACGAGGTGCTGACCGAGGCGGTCCAGCGGGCCCGCGCGGGCGGCGGCCCGACCCTGATCGAGGCGATCACGTACCGCATCGAGGCCCACACCAACGCCGACGACGCGACCCGCTACCGCGGTGACGCCGAGGTCGAGGCGTGGAAGGCGCACGACCCGGTGGATCTGCTGGAGCGCGAGCTCACCGCGCGCGGCCTGCTGGACGAGGCGGGCATCCAGTCCGCCAAGGACGCGGCCGAGGTGATGGCGGCGGCGCTGCGCGAGCGGATGAACGCCGATCCGGTGCTGGATCCGATGGACCTGTTCGCGCACGTCTACGAGCAGCAGACCGGGCAGTTGCGGGAGCAGGCGGCCATGCTGCGCGCCGAGCTGGATGCGGAGGAGCAGGCGTGACGACGGCGACGAAGGGGACGAGGGTGGCGGCGAAGCCGGCGACCATGGCCCAGGCCCTGGGCCGGGCCATGCGCGACGCCATGGCGGAGGACCCCACGGTCCACGTCATGGGCGAGGACGTCGGCACGCTCGGCGGGGTCTTCCGGATCACGGACGGCCTGGCGAAGGAGTTCGGCGAGGACCGGTGCACGGACACCCCGCTCGCGGAGGCCGGAATCCTGGGCGCCGCGGTGGGCATGGCCATGTACGGGCTGCGGCCGGTGGTGGAGATGCAGTTCGACGCGTTCGCCTACCCGGCGTTCGAGCAGCTGATCTCGCACGTCGCGAAGATGCGGAACCGGACGCGAGGCGCGATGCCGCTGCCGATCACCATCCGGGTGCCGTACGGCGGCGGGATCGGCGGCGTGGAGCACCACAGCGACTCCTCCGAGGCGTACTACGTGGCCACGCCCGGGCTGACCGTGGTCACCCCGGCGACGGTGGAGGACGCGTACGGGCTGCTGCGCGCGTCGATCGCGAGCGACGACCCGGTGGTCTTCCTGGAGCCGAAGCGGCTGTACTGGTCGAAGGCGGACTGGTCGCCGGAGGCCCCGGCGGCGGTCCCGGGCATCGGCAAGGCCCTGATCCGCCGGACGGGTACGAGCGCGACGCTGATCACGTACGGGCCCTCGCTGCCGGTGTGCCTGGAGGCGGCCGAGGCGGCGCGCGAGGAGGGCTGGGACCTGGAGGTCGTGGACCTGCGCTCGCTGGTCCCGTTCGACGAGGAGACGGTTGTCGCCTCCGTACGCCGGACCGGGCGCGCGGTGGTGGTCCACGAGGCCGGCGGGTTCGGCGGGCCGGGCGCGGAGATCGCCGCTCGCGTGACGGAGCGGTGCTTCCACCACCTGGAGGCGCCGGTGCTGCGGGTGACCGGGTTCGACATCCCGTACCCGCCGCCGATGCTGGAGAAGCACCACCTGCCCGGCGTCGACCGGATCCTGGACACCGTGGCCCGCCTGCAGTGGGAGAACTGATGCCGCAGGTACTGGAATTCAAGCTCCCCGACCTCGGGGAGGGCCTGACCGAGGCGGAGATCGTCCGCTGGCTGGTCGCGGTGGGCGATGTCGTCGAGGTCGACCAGCCGGTCGTCGAGGTCGAGACGGCCAAGGCGATGGTGGAGGTCCCGTGCCCCTACGGCGGTGTGGTCACCGCCCGTTTCGGGGAGGAGGGCACGGAACTCCCGGTCGGCGCACCGCTGATCACCGTGGCGGTGGGGTCGAACACGGCGCCGGAGCCGGATACGGAGGTTTCCGGGTCGGGCAATGTGCTGGTCGGCTACGGCACCGACCACTCCCGGCCGGCCCGCCGCAAGCGGGTCCGGCCGGGGGCGGCGGCGGTCGTCGCGGCAGCCACCTCCGCCCCTGTCACCGTTACGGCGGCCGGGCCGGTGCCGGTGATCTCGCCTCTGGTGCGGAAGCTGGCCCGGGACCACGGGGTGGACCTGCGCGCGCTGCGCGGGTCCGGCCCGGAGGGCCTGATCCTGCGGGCGGACGTCGAGGCGGCGCTGCGGGAGCCGGCTGCGGCCGCTCCGGCCGTGGGTGCTCCGGTCGTGGGTGCTCCTGCCGTGGCGGCGCCGGAAGGCGCGACGCGGGTCCCGCTCAAGGGGCTGCGCGGAGTCGTGGCCGAGAAGCTGTCGCGCAGCCGGCGGGAGATTCCGGACGCCACCTGCTGGGTGGACGCGGACGCCACCGAGCTGATGGCGGCGCGGGCCGCGATGAACGCCGTGGGCGGGCCCAAGATCTCGGTGCTCGCGCTGCTGGCCCGTATCTGCACGGCCGCGCTCGCCCGGTTCCCGGAGCTCAACTCCACGGTGGACCTGGTGGCCAACGAGATCGTCCGGCTCCCGGCCGTGCACCTTGGCTTCGCCGCGCAGACCGAGCGGGGCCTGATGGTCCCGGTGGTCCGGGACGCGCAGGCACGCAACCCGGAGTCCCTGTCGGCGGAGTTCGCCCGTCTCACCGAGCTGGCCCGGACCGGCAAGCTGGCGCCGGCGGACCTGACCGGTGGGACGTTCACCCTGAACAACTACGGGGTGTTCGGTGTCGACGGCTCCACGCCGATCATCAACCACCCCGAGGCGGCCATGCTCGGCGTGGGCCGGATCGTCGCCAAGCCGTGGGTCCACCAGGGGGAGCTGGCCGTCCGCCAGGTCGTCCAGCTGTCGCTGACCTTCGACCACCGGGTGTGTGACGGTGGCACGGCCGGGGGCTTCCTGCGGTACGTGGCCGACTGCGTCGAGTCCCCGGCGGTGCTGTTGCGTTCGCTGTAGCGGGTGCGGGTGCGGGTGCGGGTGCGGGTGCGGGTGCGGGTCCGCCGCTGCGCGGAGCCGTCCCCGCCCCGCCCCTTCCCGAAACCGGGGCTCCGCCCCGGACCCCTGTACATCTGCGGCACCGCCGCCGGGGGCCAGCCCCCGGACCCCCGCGCCTCAAACGCCGGCGGGGCTGGGTTTTCAGCCCCGCCGGCGTTTGAGGCGCAGGTCCAGGTGGAGTCCGGGGCACTACGACGACGTGAGCAGCAGCTTGCCCACGTGCGTCCCCGACTCCATCACCCGGTGGGCTTCCGCCGCGCCCCGCAGGGGGAAGGCGGCGTGGACCACCGGCCGGATCAGCCCCGCTTCCACCAGCGGCCACACGTGCTCCCGTACACTCGCCACGATCGCCGCCTTCTCCTCCAACGGCCGCGCCCGCAGCGAAGTGGCCGTGATCGCCGCCCGCTTGGCCAGCAGCGCGCCAAGGTTCAGCTCGGCCTTGACCCCGCCCTGGAGGCCGATCACCGCGAGCCGGCCGTTCACGGCCAGGGCGTCCAGGTTCCGCGCGAGGTACTTCGCGCCCATGATGTCCAGGATCACGTCCGCGCCCGCCCCGCCCGTCGCGGCCTTCAGCTCCGCCACGAAGTCCTGCTCGCGGTAGTCGATGAGGATGTCCGCGCCCAGCTCCTTGCAGCGCGCCAGCTTCTCCTGGCTGCCCGCCGTCACCGCCACCCGCGCACCGACGGCCTTGGCCAGCTGGATCGCCATCGTGCCGATGCCGCTGGAGCCGCCGTGCACCAACAACGTCTCGCCCGGGTGCAGATGGGCGACCATGAACACGTTCGACCACACCGTGCACACCACCTCCGGCAGCGCGGCGGCCGTCGCCAGGTCCACGCCCGCCGGGACCGGCAGCAGCTGGCCCGCCGGGACGGTGACCCGTTCCGCGTACCCGCCGCCGGCCAGCAGCGCGCACACCTCGTCGCCGACCGCCCAGCCGGACACCCCGGGCCCGATCGCGGCGATTCGGCCGGAACACTCCAGGCCGGGGTAGCGGGAGGCGCCGGGCGGCGGGTCGTAGAAGCCCTGGCGCTGAAGGATGTCGGCGCGGTTCACGGCGCTCGCCGCGACCTCGACGAGCACCTCGCCCTCGCCGGCCACCGGATCGGGTACGTCGGACCAGACGAGGGCCTCAGGGCCGCCGGGCTGCTCGATGGTGATCGCATGCATGGCCCGGAGGCTACGCGAACCCGGACCCGCCGTGCAGGAGCCCGTGTTGGCGGCCGGCGCCGGGCGCAAATCCGGCGGCCGGCGCTAATCCGCCGGGCCCAGTCTCACCTGAGGTGACGTCGGCGGGGCCGCGCGGACGATGGCGATCAGGCGGTCCGTCAGCTGGAGCGGGCTCGCCTGCGGGTCGTCGTAGGCGAGCAGCCGATGACCGCGCAGAACGCTGACGACCAGGTCGGCGGTTTCCCGGACGGGCCTGCCGGCCTCGGCCTTGCTGATGGGGCGTTCGATCAGGTCGAGGCCGGTGCCCTGATGAATCAGGTCCTCCATCACCGTGCTCGCGCTGGGGCTGAGGACCGACAGGCCCAGCAGCCGGCCGGCCGCGCTCGCGCTCGTGATGACCGCGTCCGCGCCGGACTGTTTCAGCAGCGGCGCGTTCTCCTCCTCGCGGACCGCCGCGACGATCTTCGCGTTCCGGTTGAGCTGCCGCGCCGTCAGCGTGACCAGCACCGCCGTGTCGTCCCGCTGCGTGGCGATGACGATCTGACGTGCCCTCTGCACTTCGGCGCGGAGCAGCACTTCGGAGCGGGTGGCGTCGCCGACCACACCCGTGAAGCCATCCGCGTTGGCCGTGTCGATCACCTCGGCGCTCGGGTCCACGATGACGACCTGCTCCTTGTGGAGGCCGGTGGCCAGGAGCGTCTGCAGGGCCGAGCGGCCCTTGGTGCCGAAGCCGATGACGACCGTGTGGTCACGCAAGTTCTTCCTCCAGCGGTTCAGCCGCCACTCTTCACGCGTGCGCTCGGTCAAAACCTCCAAAATGGTTCCGACCAGGATGATGAGGAACAAAACGCGCAGTGGCGTGATCAGCAGGACGTTCATCAGCCGCGCGCTGTCGCTGTACGGGACGATGTCGCCGTAGCCGGTCGTGGAGAGCGTGACGGTCGCGTAGTAGACGCAGTCGAGGAAGTCGACCGTGCCGTTGGCGTTGGCGTTGTCGTGGTAGCCCTCGCGGTCGGCCCACACGATCAGGACCGTCAGGAACAGCACGAACAGGGCCATCAGCAGACGCCGGGTGACCTGGCGCAGCGGCCGCTCGATGACACGAGTGGGGAGCTTGATGCGCCGGGACACGAGTTTCTCGTCGGCCCCCCGCGCCATGGCGTCCGAGCCGGGAAGTTTCACGTGAAACATCCCCCCGCGGCCCAAGGCAGATCGAGGATCTCCAGGTCCTGCCCGGACCGCGCGCCGTTCGGCGGTACGACGGCCAGCGCATCGGCGGCCGCCACGCCGCGCAGCATCGCCGGGCCGTGGAAGCGCAGTGGTACGGCGTGCTCGTCGGTCAGCAGGACCGGGACGAGCCGGGTGTCGTACGGGTGGCCCGGTACGTCGCCCTGCACCGGCGCCGTGTACCGGGGGCGCTGGCGCCGGCCGGCGAGGGCGCGCAGCAGCGGTTCGGCGAGGGTGAGCAGCCCGGAGACGGCGGCGAGCGGGTTGCCGGGCAGGCCCACGAGGTGGCGGCCGTCGGCGCGGTCGCCGATCCGGGCGAGCAGCATCGGGTGCCCGGGGCGCACGGCGACCCCGTCGACGAGCAGCTCCGCGCCGGCCCGGCGCAGTACGGGGTGGACATGGTCGACGGGGCCGGAGGCGGTGCCGCCGGTGGTGATGACGACGTCGGCGGTGGATCCCGTGACGGCGGCCAGCAGGGCCTCGGCCCCGGCGGGGTCGTCGCCGAGCCGCCGGGTACTGATGACGTCGGCGCCGAGGCGGGTGAGCCAGGGGCCGAGCATGGGACTGAGGGCGTCCCGGATCAGGCCGTCGTGGGGGCGGCCTTCGGTGAGCAGCTCGTCGCCGAGCACCAGGATCTCCACGCGGGGGCGGGGCCGGGTGGTCAGCTCGTCGTACCCGGCGGCCGCGGCCAGGCCGAGTACGGCCGGGGTCACGAGGGAGCCGGCGGGCAGCAGCAGGTCGCCGGAGCGGCATTCCTGGCCGCGCGGGCGGATGTCCTGGCCGGTGGTGACGGGCCGGTCGGCGAACAGCTGGGTACCGGTCTCGTGGCAGTGCTCACTGCGGATCACGGCGGTGGTGTCGGCGGGGATCCGGGCGCCGGTGGCGATCCGTACGGCCTCGCCGTCCGCGAGCGGCTCGGGCCGGCCGGAGCCGGCGAGTACCCCGCCGCCGGGGCGGACGGCCCAGGGGCCGGGGCCGGCGACGGCCCAGCCGTCCATGGCGGAGGTGTCGAAGGACGGCAGATCGGTGAGGGCGTCGAGCGGCGCGGACAGTACTTCGCCGAGGGCCTCGGAGAGGGGCACCCGGTGGGTGCGGCCCCGGACACCGGAGCCCGCGCCGGCGGCGATCTCCCGGGCGCGGGGCCAGGGGGCGGCGCGGTGGGCGCCGGGCGCGCCCGCTCGGGGGGCGCGGCTGACCAGGGCGAGGGCCTCGTCGAGGGCCTGCTCGGCGGTGGCCTTGGCCTCCGGTGTGGAGGCCGGGGCCTGGGCGTGGTCGGCGTCGGTGGGGGTCATCCGGAGCCGTTCTCTCGGGTCTCGGCGGCCTGGGTCTCGGCGGCCTCGGCCTCGGCCGCCCAGCGCAGGGCCAGGTCGGCGGCCTTGCGGGAGGCTTCGGCGACGGCCTGGGCGGGGTCGGCGCCGGTGGCTTCGGCGTGGGCGGCAGCGTAGCCGACGAGGAAGGTGGTCAGCGGGGCTGCGGGCCGGGCGACACCGTGGGCGGCGTCACGGGCCAGGTCGAGCAGGGCCTTGGTGTCGACGGCGAGGTCGATGCCGAGCTCGCTCTTGACTGCGGTGATCCATTCGTCCAGCACGCTCCCATGCTCCCTGATGCGGGCACGGGCGGCTGCGAGGTCCTCCCAGGTGTCGCAGTCGAAGGAGGCGAGTGCCGCAGCACCGGTGACTCTGGCCAGGCCGAGCTCGGCGGTGAGAGCGCGCAGCGGGAGGCCGCCGAGGGTGCCGTGCTCGGTGGCGAGGAGGGCGATCTCCCTGCGGAGGGGCTCCGCGCGGTAGGCGGCGACGAGGGGCTGGTCCCGGCCGTCGGCGTCCTGGAGCATGGCGCCGTCGTCGGCGGGGCCGGGGGCGGTCAGCAGGGCCTGGACGGTGTCGCGGTCGAGGAACGGCAGGTCGGCGGAGAGTACGAGGACCAGCGGGGCGGTGCTCTGACGCAGCCCGGCGTCGACCGCGGCCACGGGGCCGCCGCCGGGTGGGTCCTCGCGGGTCCAGCGGACGGGGCGGGCGGTGGGGCGGCGGCCGCCGACCACGACGGTCGTGCGGGCGTCGGCGCAGGCGTCCAGGACGCGGTCGAGGAGGGGGCGTCCGCCGACGGGGAGGGCGGGTTTGTCGGCCCCGCCGAGTCGTCGCGCGGCGCCGCCGGCGAGGACGATCGCGTCGTAGCTCATACCTTCGAGTATGGGGGGCCATGTCCCGTGCGGGACGCTGCACTTAGCTGCCGCATCCCGTGCCGGGTGCTGCACGTGGTTTCCGGCTGTCCGCGACGGGCGGATTTGCTCCCCGCCCCGCCCTTCCACCGTTCCCCGGGCTCCGCCCGGACCCGCGCCTCAAACGCCGGCGAGGCTGGATTTGGGCGGACCTGGGTGCGCGGCGGGCCCGGAGCGCGGGGTGCGGTCCGGGCCCTGGGATGGGGCGGGGTTAGAGGTACGGGCCGGAGCGGATCGCGCCGTGGCCGCCGTCTTCGTCGTCGGAGGGCGCGCCCGGGGGGAGGGCGCGGCGCATCTGTTCCAGTTGGGCCCGCGCCGCCATCTGCTGCGCGAACAGGGCCGTCTGGATGCCGTGGAAGAGTCCCTCCAGCCAGCCCACCAACTGGGCCTGCGCGATGCGCAGTTCGGCCTCCGAGGGAATGGCCTCCTCGGTGAAGGGCAGGGAAAGGCGTTCCAGTTCTTCGACCAACTCCGGGGCGAGGCCGTCCTCCAGCTCCTTCACCGACGCGGCGTGGATGTCCTTGAGCCGGACCCGGCTCGCCTCGTCGAGAGGAGCGGCACGTACCTCTTCCAGGAGTTGCTTGATCATGCTGCCGATCCGCATGACCTTGGCAGGCTGTTCGACCATCTCCGTCACCGGGACCTCGCGCGACTCGTCATCGGCGCCGCCGACCGTCAACCCGTCCTGTCCGACGATCAGGACGTGCGGGGGACTGTCCTGCGACCGTTCACTCCTCGGCATCTCCATGCCGCCATTCTCTCGCACACCTCCGTCCTCACACGGTGTGCCCCCGTACAGGCGTGATCCACCCTGTACGGGGGCCCGGGGATTACCCCGCCGCCCGGCGGGCCAGGGCGCCGCTCGACCTCGTCACCAGGGCCGCCAGCAGGGCCGCGCCCAGCGGGACCACGATCAGCAGTCCGCCCAGCGTTTCCCACGGCACCGCGATCGGCACGTAGGGGGCGGTGCCCGATTCCGCCCCGAAGCCGGAGCCGATGGCCGACCGGTAGAGCGAGGTCACCTCCCGCCGCTCCGTGAGCCGCAGCCCCACCGCGGGCAGCACCCCGGCCGCAGAGCCCAGGACGACGCCCATCAGGGCCACCACCCCGCACTGGAAGCCGCTCAGCGTCCGCCGCACCCGCGGGGCCGCCCCGACCGCCGCGAGGGTCTTCAGGTCGGCCTCGGCATCGGCCTGGGCCAGCCCGGTGGCGATGCCGGCCGCACCGATGGTGACCAGGCCCGCGAAGACGGTCAGGGCGAGCACGGCCAGGCCGCCGGCGCCCTGGTAGCCCTCCTCGATGCGGACGTTGGCGTCCACGCCCATCCCGTCGAGCGCCCCGTCCAGCTTCTGCCGCTGCTGCGAGCTCGCCGTCCCGTCGAGGGTGAAGTACGAGCCGAACGGCGCGGTGACCAGCCCCGCCGACTTGGCGGCCCCGGCTGGCAGCACCAGCTTCAGGCCGTAGGCCTCGGTTCCCTCGGGTGCCCGGTAGGCGGCGAAGACCTTGTCCTCGCCGGGCGGGTCCTGCCCCGGCGCCGACACGGCGTTGGCGGCCTTCGCGTCGGCGATCACCCGGACGGTGACCTTGCCGTCCTTCCAGTTCCGCCTGTCGAGGGAGACGGCCTTGCCCGCCTTCAGCGCGGACACCGCGCCCGGATCGGTGACGGCCAGCACGGTGAGCAGCTTCTCGTCGGCGACCACCGTCTCGAACTGTTTGCCGATGCCGCGCTGGTCCTCCTTGCACCGCCAGTCGTCGCGCAGCGCCTTCTGCTCGGCGAGCGGAAAGGAGTTGGGGCCGTCCGCCGCCTCGAAGAGCGGGCAGCGCTGGTCCTTCGGGACGAGGATCTCGGCCCGCCCGCAGCCCGGCTCGTCGGAGTACGTGTCGCAGCCCGGCTTGCCCACGACGAGCCGCTCCACGTCGGCCCGTACGGCCAGCGGGAACTCCTTGGCCAGGGCCTCGCGCACGGCGGGGACGTCCCGGTAGCCGGAGTTCTCGGTGACCTCCGCCAGCCCGCTGCCGCGCGGCAGGGAGAAGACGTACTCGTGCCGGTCCTGGAGGTCCTTGCTGTGCTGGTACGTGGCCACCGCGACGGTGCCGGCGACGGCGGCCAGTACGGCGGCCACGGCGGGGGCCGTACGCCCCCGGTTGCGCACGGCGTCGCGCAGCGCGAGCCGCGGGGACAGCGGCAGCCACCGCCCGGCCCGGCCGAACAGGCCGACCAGCACCGGGGTTAGGGCGACGATGCCCAGCTCGGCGAGGGAGCTGCCGGCCGCGACGACCACGGAGCCCAGCTCGGAGACCGTGCCGTAGAGGGCGATGGCGGCCCCCGCGCCGATGGCGGCGAGGCCGACGACGGGCAGGATCCGGTTGGCCCGGCGGACCCCGCGGCGGCCGGTGAGTGAGGCCAGCACGGTCTGCCGCGAGGCGGTGACCGCCGGGACGACGGCGGCCAGCAGGCCGGTCACCACGGCGAGCAGCCCGATCCCGAGGAGTTCCAGCGGGCGGACGTCGAAGTCGCCGAAGCGGCTGCCGATCTGCTCCTCCAGCACCGGCCGGAGCGCGACGGTGAGCGCCACGCCGATGACGGTGCCGATGACCGCGGACGCGGCGCCGATGACCAGGCCGCCGGAGAGGACGATGGCCCGGATGTGCCGCCGGTCGCCGCCGTTGGCGCCGACCAGGCCGAGTTGGCGGCGCGAGCGCCGGGCACCGACCGCGAAGGCCGGTCCGGCCAGCAGGCAGATCTCCAGCATGGCGAGGCCGACGACCGTGGCCAGGATGGCCAGTTCGGTGGCCTGCAGGACCGGGCCGCTGCCCCAGGTGTCCATGTGCCCGTGCTGCTGGTACAGCGGAACTTCCGAGTCCGAGGGCGGGTCGAGCGCCACGGCGCGGGAGGTGACGACCACGCCCTTGGTGTTGGCCTCCTTGACCATGTTCCACGTGAAACCATCGCCGCCGACGCTGACGAAGTAGCTGTCCTCGGCGTGCACCCCGGGGTTCCCGGCGGCCTCCAACGCACGGTCGAGCGGCGTGAGCAGGCTCCCGGGCGGGGCGATGAGCTGCTTCTGCTTGAGCTCGTCGGGCAGTTCGTACGCACCCACGATCCTGTACGAGGTCTGCGAGCCGCGCGGGGTCACGGTGGAGCCGACGAAGAACCCGGAGTCCTCCAGGAAGGCGTTGGTGGCGATGGCCTCGCCCGCGGCCTCGGGGAGCCTGCCGCGGTCCAGCGTGAACAGGCCCTTGACCAGCGGGCTGTGCGTGTCGAGTTCGCGCAGCTCGGTGTCGAGCAGCCCGTGCGTGGTGCGCACCTTGGCGTGGCCGACGCTGTCCTTCAAGGTCTTGGCCCCGGCCGGCAGCGCGGATGGGAGCAGGTTCGGATCCTCCTCCTCGGAGGGCTCGTAGGAATCGAACCCGCGCGCCGGGGCGTAACCGTGGCCGTCGGGGCGCTGGTGGATCGCCGTGCCCATCCCGGAGTCCGCCAGCCGGGCGTCGGCCGCACCGAGGACCCGGTCCGTCCGCTGTTCGGTGGAGAGCTCCGCGCTGCGCAGGGTGAGGTCGGCGGCGCTGACGCCGACGATCGGCAGGGCGATCATCGCGAGGACGAGGGCGCTGCGGCCCTTGGCGCGCCAGGCGTCGCGGCGGGCGATCCGGATGGCCGCGATCCAGGAGTGGTACCAGCCTTGGAGCGAGGAGGTCACTGGCCGGCCGCCTGCCCCGAGAGCAGCGAATCGGCATGGCTGCGCAGGGTCTCGTCGACCACGGTGCCGTCGCGCAGGAAGACCACGCGGTCGGCCCAGGCGGCGAAGCGCGGCTCGTGCGTGACGAGGATGCCGGCGGCGCCCGCGTCGCAGCGGGCGCGCAGCAGGGCGAGGACGGAATCGCCGGTCTCGGAGTCGAGGGCGCCGGTGGGTTCGTCGGCGAGGACCAGGCGGCGGTCGCCGACCAGGGCGCGGGCGATCGCCACGCGCTGCTGCTGGCCGCCGGACATCTCGTCGGGGAAGCGGTCGGCGAGCTGGGCGAGGCCCATCTCCTCCAGGGCCGCCAGGGCCGAGCCCCGGGCCTTGCGGGCGGATATCCCGTCGAGTTCGCGGGGCAGGGCCACGTTCTCGGCGGCGGTGAGGGCCGGGATCAGGTTGTAGTCCTGGAAGACGTACCCGATGCTGCGGCGGCGCAGCGCGGCCAGTTCCTTGCGGCTCGCGGCGGTGATGTCGGTGCCTTCGACGACGACCCGGCCGCTGCTGGGGGTGTCGAGGCCGCCGGCGAGGGTGAGCAGGGTGGACTTGCCGGAGCCGGAGGGGCCCATGACGGCGACGAGTTCACCGGGGTGGACGGTGAGGTCGATACCGCGCAGGGCGTGCACCTCGGTGGCGCCGCTGCCGTGTACGCGGGTGAGTCTGTCCAGCTGGAGTACGGGTTGCTGGTCGGGCATGAGGGGTCCCCCTGGGATGGTCCTCAGCCCCGCCGCGTGCGGGCGGTGCGGGGCCGGTCGGTGGCGGTGGCGGCTGCTACGGGGTTGGTGGCGGCCGGGTTGGTGGCGGCCGGGTTGGTGGCGGCCGGGTCGGTGGCGGCCGGGTCGACGGCAGCCGGGTGGGCGGCGGCCTGGGGTGGTTTGGGCTCGGCTCTCCGGTCGGCCAGCAGGGAGAGCCGTACGAGCCGGGATTCGCAGTGGTCGAGCCAGCGGGCCTCGGCCTCCGTCTGGAAGATCAGCTGCTCGACGACGAGCAGCCAGGCCAGGTCGTCGCGTTCGCGGGACTGCCCGCGCTCGATCGCGGCGAGGGCCTGCCCCTTGAGCCGGGTGTAGTCCTGCATCGCCCTGATCGTGGAGTGCCGCTGGGACTGGATGACGGCGCGGATGTCCACGCCAGGGGCGCCCACGGCCATGGCGAGCTTGATGGACAGCTCGTCGCGGGGCGGGTTGGTGCGGTCGACGGGACGCTCGTACCAGGCGCGCAGTTCGGCGCGTCCGGTGTCGGTGATGGCGTAGAGGGTGTGCCCGGCGGAGTCCTCGCCGCCGGGGGCGACGAGCCCGTCGCGTTCCAGGCGGGCGAGGGTGGTGTACACCTGCCCGACGTTGAGCGGCCAGGTGGAGCCGGTGCGGGATTCGAACTCGGTGCGCAGCTGGGAGCCGTACCGAGGACCCCGTTCCAGCAGGGCGAGAAGGCCGTGGCGGATCGACATACCGAGTATGTATACCGAGTATGCCGACGGCTCACAACCGTCCTGGGGCGTACATCGGGAGGGGGACGCGCGGATTCCGTCCGCCTGGAGGGGTTCGGCCGTATGTGCCGGGGCCTCGCGCCTACAGGCCCTTGCGCAGCCTCATCCCGATGCAGCCGAAGCCGATCCCCATCAGGGCGAATCCGGTGCCGAGCGGCAGTATGTGGGCGGCCAGATCGGCGGCGCGGTCATTCGGCCCGGTGCCGAGGGCGGTGGTCACGCGGGGTGTGCCCGACGGCTTCGGGGCGACCGGCGGGGGCGGTGCGACGGGCTCGGGGGGCTCGGGGGGCTCGGGGGGCTCGGGGCGCGGGCGCAGCCGCAGCGGCCGGGAGGCCAGCATGGTCTCGGGGTTGGCGGGCTCGGCCGCCGGCCGCCCCGGGCGGTCCCGGCCGACCCCGGCGACACTGCCGGCGAGCTCCTCGTAGGC
This sequence comes from Streptomyces sp. ISL-87, assembly GCF_018614095.1. Taxonomy (GTDB): domain Bacteria; phylum Actinomycetota; class Actinomycetes; order Streptomycetales; family Streptomycetaceae; genus Streptomyces. The sequence goes on from NZ_JAGGOY010000016.1 coordinate 204,899, forward strand.
CTCTTCGGGTACGTCGCCCACGACCCCGGCGGACGCGGAGGCGGTCGCGGCCGGCCCCGCGGCGGCAGCCGCGACGGCGCTCCCGCTCACCGCGGGGCCCAGCGCGACGGCGCTCCCGCTCACCGCGGGGCCCAGCGCGACGGCGCTCCCGCTCACCGCGGGGCCCAGCGCGACGGCGCTCCCGCTCACCGCGGGGCCCAGCGCGACGGCGCTCCCGCCCACCGCAGCGCCCAGCGCCACGGCGGTCAGCGCGACGGCGGTCATCGTGACGGCGAGCCTGCGCCGCGCACGGAGACGTTGAGTCACGGGCTGCCCCTCCCGTCCCGAGCGACCGATGTTTCGCTCAGGTTCACATGGTGGGGCAAAACCGGCATCCCGGGCGGTCTGCCAGGGCCGCCCGGGATGCAAGGAATGTCGAATTACCGCGCGAACGGCTCCTTCCGGCGACTCCTCACGGCTCTTACCGACTCCTACCGACTCCTGTCGGCTCCTACTGGGGGTTGCCGGTGGAGACGGTCAGCGTGAACCGGGTGCCTTCCTTTTCGATCTTGGCGCCGGACTCCGGGTTCTGCACGAGGACGATGTCCTCGCCGTAGACCGCCTCGTCCTGCTCCACGATCTCGTAGATCCAGCCCGCCGCCTGGAGGCACTCCTTGACCGACCGGATGTCCTTGTAGCGGAAGTCCGGCGCCGAGTACTTGGTCGAGTCGCTGTAGTGCTTCGACGCGTTCTTGCACTTCTCCGGTTCGATCGTGCGCGACCGGTCCGGCCCCTTGTGCCCGGCCTTGGCCGAACTGGACGTGGACGCGCCCGGGTCGGCCTGGTTGTTCTTGTCCTTGTCCTCGCCGCTGTTCCCGACCGCCCAGATCAGGCCGCCGATGGCCAGCAGCGCCACCGCGATCGCGCCCACGATCACCGGCATGTTCCGCTTGTCGCCGCCCGCCGCGCCGGAGGAGCCGGACGAGGCCGGGGTGCTCGGCGAGATCGTGTACGGCGGCGGCGTCCGCGCGCCGAACTGCTGCGGCTGGTGCTGCTGCGGCACCGGCGGCGGCGTGTGCTGCTGCTGCGGCGGGTACGCGTACCCGCCCTGCGCGTGCGTCTGCGGAGGCGGCGTCGGCGCGTACGGGCCCGGCGCCGGGGTGTGCGGCACCTGGTACGGCTGGTGCGGCTGCTGCTGCGACTGGAACCCGGAGTCCACCGGCGGGAACACCGCCGAGCCCACGCCCGCCCCGCTGCTCACCGGACCCTGGCCCTGGATGATCATCGGCGCACCGGTCTGACCGGCCGACATGACCCGCGCGACCTCGTCCCGCATGGCCGCTGCCGTGGGGAAGCGCTCGTTCGGGTTCTTCTTCAGGGCCCGCGCCACGAGCGCGTCCATCGCCGGCGTCACCGACCGGTTGATGGAGGACGGCGTGACCGGCTCCTCCTGCACGTGCGCGTAGGCGATGGCCAGCGGCGAGTCCGCCTCGAAGGGCAGCCGCCCGGTCAGCAGCTGGAAGAGCATGATGCCGACCGAGTACAGGTCGGAGCGCGCGTCCACGGCGCGCCCCAGCGCCTGCTCGGGCGACAGGTACTGTGGGGTGCCGACGACCATGCCGGTCTGCGTCATCGAGGTGACCCCGGACTGCATCGCCCGGGCGATGCCGAAGTCCATCACCTTGACCACGCCGCGCTTGGTCATCATCACGTTGCCGGGCTTGATGTCGCGGTGGACCAGGCCCATCTCGTGGCTGGTCTCCAGCGCGGCCAGCACATCGGCCGTCACCTTCAGGGCCTTGTCGGCCGGCATCGCCCCGTACTGGTTGATGTCCGCCTGGAGTGCGGAGCCGAGCGGCTGCCCCTCGACGTACTCCATGACGATGTACGGCATCAGCGCACCGTCGAGGTCGCCTTCACCCGTATCGAATACCGAGACGATGTTCGTGTGCGACAGTTTCGCTACAGCCTGCGCCTCGCGGCGGAAGCGTTCGCGGAAGGATGCCTCGCGTCCGAGTTCGCTGTGCAGGGTCTTGATGGCGACCTGCCGGTCGAGGGCGGAGTCGTAGGCGAGATAGACGGACGCCATGCCGCCCTCACCCAGCAAGTCCCTTAGCTGGTAACGGCCACCGGCCAGGGAGCCGCCTGCGTATCGGCCCTGTGTGCCGTCCTGGCTCATGACTGTTGCTTCCCCTCGGGCTGTGTCCCTACGCGTCTGGCTGAGCGCATGTCGCGCCCAGTCTGCCGGAGGGCAAGCACACGTCAAGCCAGGTGCCCGTTCCGTGACCACAAGGCCACCGCGCGCCATTGTCCGAACGGTGAGCGGTTGCGAGGCTGTAGCGTTCACCGGAGAACCGGAACAGGACCCTGAAGAGGCCTCCGAAGAGGACCCTGGAAGAGGCCCTTGAAGAGGACCCACCGCTAGTGCGGGACGAGAGAGACGACGGCGAGGACTGATGGCACCCGAACCCGAGGGAAACGGCGCCGGGATGGCCGACGGTCCTGAGCACTGGGGCGCGGGCGGCCTCGTGGGAGACGGCCGTTACCGGCTGACCCACCGCCTGGGCCGCGGCGGCATGGCCGAGGTGTTCGCAGCCGAGGACGTACGGCTGGGCCGCACCGTCGCGGTGAAGCTGCTGCGCGCCGACCTCGCCGAGGACCCGGTGTCCAAGGCCCGCTTCACCCGTGAGGCACAGTCGGTCGCCGGGCTCAACCACCACGCCGTCGTCGCCGTGTACGACTCGGGCGAGGACCGCGTCGGCCCGACCGTCGTCCCGTACATCGTGATGGAGCTGGTCGAGGGCCGCACCATCCGCGAACTGCTGCTCAGCGCCGAGGCCCCGGGCCCGGACCAGGCGCTCATCATCGTCTCGGGTGTGCTGGAAGCCCTCGCGTACTCGCACCAGCACGGCATCGTGCACCGCGACATCAAGCCCGCCAACGTCATCATCACCGACACCGGCGCGGTGAAGGTGATGGACTTCGGCATCGCCCGCGCCCTGCACGGCGCGCAGTCGACGATGACTCAGACCGGCATGGTCATGGGCACTCCGCAGTACCTGTCGCCCGAGCAGGCCCTCGGCAAGGCCGTGGACCACCGCAGCGACCTGTACGCGACCGGCTGCCTGCTCTACGAACTCCTCGCGCTGCGGCCCCCGTTCACCGGCGAGACCCCGCTGTCGGTGGTCTACCAGCACGTGCAGGACATCCCGGTGCCGCCCTCGCAGCTGCCGGAGGGCCACCACATCCCGCAGGAGCTCGACGGCCTGGTCATGCGGTCGCTGGCCAAGGACCCGGACGACCGGTTCCAGAGCGCCGAGGAGATGCGCGGGCTGGTCCAGTACGCGATCCAGATGCTCCAGGACCAGGGGCCGAACACCGGTACCTGGAACACCGGCCCGGTCACCATGGCCCTTCCGCACGGCCGCGGTGGCGCCGCCCAGACCCACGCGATGCCGATGGGCGGGACCGGCGGTCAGCAGCAGTACCCCTCGCACTCCACGACCAATCAGTTCCAGCAGCCGATAGTGCCCCCGCTGAACCCGGACGACGGCTCGGCCTTCCCCGGTGGCGGTGGCCACGGAGGCGGTCAGGGTGGTCACGGCGGCGGCTACGAAGGTTACGACGACCGCGGCGGCAGCCGCTGGAAGATGTGGCTGTTCGCGGTGCTCGCGGTCGTCGCGATCGCGGCCGGAGTGGCCTACGCCGTCAACAACGTGGCCGGCAACGGCGGGAACGGCGGCGGCGGAGGCGGAAACTCCCCGTCCCCCTCGCAGAGCAAGCAGAGCACCCCGCAGTCCACCCCGAGCACCCCGGACACCGAGCCGACGCACCGGACGCCGGAGAGCTCGCGCTCGTTCGAGGAGAGCTTCACGCCCACCCCGAGCCGCAGCAAGAGCTCGCCGAGCTACACCCCGTCGACGTCTCCCACGGCCACGCCGCCGACGGCTTCGGCCTCGAAGTCGACGTCGCCGAAGCCGACGTCGCCGAAGCCGACGGCGAGCACGTCCGTGGTGCCCCCCGAGCCGCCGAGCGGCGGCCTCAACGGTGGCGGAGGCGGAGGCGGCGCCGACCCCGAGTAGGCGCGCGGTCGGAGTGTGTGCTCGCGGTCGGAGTGCGTGCCGAGGCGGCCGGTCCCGAGTCGAACAGCCCTACTGGTGGCCCCTGCTAGCCGCGCTTCTCCGCCTGGACGCGGGCTACGTACGCGGCGGCCTGGGAGCGGCGCTCCATCCCCAGCTTGGACAGCAGGCTGGAGACGTAGTTCTTGATGGTCTTCTCGGCCAGGTGCAGCCGCTCGCCGATGACGCGGTTGGTCAGGCCCTCACCGATCAGGTCGAGGATCTTCCGCTCCTGCTCGGTGAGGTTGGAGAGGCGGTCGTCGCCCATGCCCTTGTTGCCGTCGCGCAGCCGCTCCAGCACCCGGGCGGTGGCCACCGGGTCGAGCAGGGACCGGCCGGCCGCGACGTCGCGTACGGCGCTCAGCAGCTCATTGCCGCGGATCGCTTTGAGAACGTAGCCCGAGGCGCCGGCCATGATCGCGTCGAACAGGGCCTCGTCGTCGGCGAAGGACGTCAACATGAGGCATTTGATGTCCTCATTGTGTGAGCGAACCTCTCGGCACACCTCCACGCCGCTGCCGTCGGGCAGGCGCACATCGAGAACCGCGACGTCGGGGCGGGTGGCCGGAATACGGACCAGTGCGTCGGTCGCGGTACCGGCTTCACCGACGATCTCGATGTCGTTTTCGACCGACAAGAGCTCATACACGCCGCGACGTACCACTTCATGGTCGTCCAGAAGGAATACCTTGATTTTTCCGTTTTCGCGCACGGATTCGGTTTCACACACTCACCCCTTCCCTGCCGCAGTTGGCCGGGATAACGTGCCGTTGTTCCGGCCCCCTGCAAGGCTGTGACCAGTGGTTGTTCCCACTTCAGCGGATTTACTTGGAAATCCAAGCAAAATCGCAGGTCAAGTGAGGTTTCGCAGTGATGCGGAGCACTGGGTAACGTGCTGTGTGCAGGGCACTCGCCGGGGCACCTGTCACGCCTGGATCCCGTACACGGCTCGCACCCACCCCGTGCGCGGGTACGGATTCAGGTGAGCCGCACTGGACCCCGGAGAACCCGGGTGCCGGACCGACGGAGGAGCACACGTGACCGTGGAGAGCACTGCCGCGCGCAAGCCGCGACGCAGCAGCGGCACCAAGCGGGCGGCAGGCGCGGCGAGCGCCGCCAAGACCGCCGCTGCCACCGCGCAGAACGCCGAGCCCCAGCTCGTACAGCTGCTGACGCCCGAGGGGGATCGGGTAGAGACCGCGGACAACGCGGAGTTCCGGTCCTTCGTCGAGGACATCACCACCGAAGACCTGCGCGGGCTCTACCGCGACATGGTCCTGACCCGCCGTTTCGACGGGGAGGCGACCTCGCTCCAGCGCCAGGGCGAGCTGGGCCTGTGGGCCTCGCTGCTCGGGCAGGAGGCCGCCCAGATCGGCTCCGGCCGGGCCCTGAACGACGACGACTACGCCTTCCCGACGTACCGCGAGCACGGTGTGGCCTGGTGCCGCGGGGTCGACCCGACCAACCTGCTCGGCATGTTCCGCGGTGTGAACCACGGTGGCTGGGACCCCAACACCAACAACTTCCACCTCTACACGATCGTCATCGGCTCGCAGACGCTCCACGCGACCGGCTACGCGATGGGTGTGGCCAAGGACGGCGCCGACTCGGCGGTCATCGCGTACTTCGGCGACGGTGCGTCCAGCCAGGGCGACGTGGCGGAGGCGTTCACCTTCTCCGCGGTCTACAACTCCCCCGTGGTGTTCTTCTGCCAGAACAACCAGTGGGCGATCTCCGAGCCGACCGAGCGCCAGATGCGCGTGCCGCTCTACCAGCGCGCGCAGGGCTTCGGCTTCCCGGGCGTCCGGGTCGACGGCAACGACGTCCTGGCCTGCCTGGCCGTGACCCGCTGGGCCCTGGACCGGGCCCGCCGCGGCGAGGGCCCGACCCTGGTCGAGGCGTTCACGTACCGCATGGGCGCGCACACCACCTCCGACGACCCGACGAAGTACCGGCGGGACGAGGAGACGCAGGCCTGGGAGGCGAAGGACCCGATCCTGCGCCTGAAGGCCCACCTGGTGGCGACCGGCGGCGCCGACGAGGCCTTCTTCGAGGGCCTGGAGGCCGAGAGCGAGGCACTGGGCAAGCGGGTGCGCGAGGTCGTACGCGCCATGCCCGACCCCGACACCATGGCGATCTTCGAGAACGTCTACGCGGACGGGCACGCGCTCGTCGACGAGGAGCGCGCCCAGTTCGCCGCCTACCTCGCGTCCTTCGAGGAGGGTCACTGATGGCTGTCGAGAAGATGTCGATCGCCAAGGCGCTCAACGAGTCCTTGCGCAAGGCCCTGGAGACGGACCCGAAGGTCCTGATCATGGGCGAGGACGTCGGCAAGCTGGGTGGTGTCTTCCGCATCACCGACGGCCTGCAGAAGGACTTCGGCGAGGAGCGGGTCATCGACACCCCGCTCGCGGAGTCGGGCATCGTCGGTACGGCGATCGGCCTGGCCCTGCGCGGCTACCGGCCGGTCGTGGAGATCCAGTTCGACGGTTTCGTCTTCCCCGCGTACGACCAGATCGTCACGCAGCTCGCGAAGATGCACGCGCGCGCCCTCGGCAAGATCAAGATGCCGGTCGTCGTGCGTATCCCCTACGCGGGCGGCATCGGGGCGGTCGAGCACCACTCGGAGTCCCCCGAGGCGCTGTTCGCGCACGTCCCGGGCCTGAAGGTGGTCTCCCCGTCGAACGCGTCGGACGCGTACTGGATGCTCCAGCAGGCGATCCTCAGCGACGACCCGGTGATCTTCTTCGAGCCGAAGCGGCGCTACTGGGACAAGGGCGAGGTCGACGTCGAGGCCATCCCGGACGCCCTGCACACCTCGCGTGTGGCCCGTACGGGTACGGACATCACCCTCGCCGCCTACGGCCCGATGGTGAAGGTCTGCCTGGAGGCGGCGGCCGCGGCGGCCGAGGAGGGCAAGTCGGTGGAGGTCGTGGACCTGCGCTCGATGTCCCCGATCGACTTCGACGGTCTGCAGGCCTCGGTCGAGCGGACCCGCCGGCTCGTGATCGTCCACGAGGCGCCGGTGTTCCTCGGTGTGGGCTCGGAGGTCGCCGCTCGCATCACGGAGCGGTGCTTCTACCACCTGGAGGCGCCGGTGCTGCGCGTGGGCGGATTCCACGCCCCGTACCCGCCGGCCCGCCTGGAGGACGAGTACCTGCCGGGCCTGGACAGGGTGCTCGACGCCGTCGACCGCTCGCTTGCGTACTGAGGAGAGCGTTCCCGTGACGATCCGCGAATTCAAGATGCCCGATGTGGGCGAGGGCCTCACCGAGGCCGAGATCCTCAAGTGGTACGTCCAGCCGGGTGACACCGTCACCGACGGCCAGGTCGTCTGCGAGGTCGAGACGGCGAAGGCGGCCGTGGAGCTGCCGATCCCGTTCGACGGTGTCGTGCACGCCCTCCTCTTTGAGGAGGGGACGACGGTCGATGTCGGCCAGGTGATCATCTCGGTCCAGACGGACGCCGGTGCGGGCACCGCCGAGGCGGAGGCTTCGGCCGCCGCCCCGGCTGCCGCGGCTCCGGTTGCCGCTCCGGCGGCGGCTCCCGCCGAGGCGGAGGAAGCGGCCCCCGCGGCCCGCCAGCCCGTTCTGGTCGGCTACGGCGTCTCGCAGGCCTCTACGAAGCGCCGCCCGCGCAAGGCTGCCGGTACGGCGGCGCAGGCTGCCCCCGCCGCGCCGGCCGCAGCCCCGGCCCAGGCCCCCGCAGCGGTCCCGGCCCAGCCGGGTACGGCCGCCGCGGCCGGCGGAACGGTGCTGAACGGCAACGGGCACGCGGGCGCCGAGCGCCCGCTGGCCAAGCCGCCTGTGCGCAAGCTCGCCAAGGAGCTCGGCATCGACCTGGCCGCCGTGGTCCCCACCGGGGCCGGCGGGGTCGTGACCCGGGAGGACGTGCACGCGGCCGCCGCGGCGGCGATCGCCCCGCAGGCCGCGCCCACGGTTGTGGCTCCGGCCGAGGCTCAGGCCCAGGCGCCGGCCCCGGCCCAGGCGCCGGCCCCGGCCCAGGCGCCCGCCCCGGCCGCAGGCCAGACGCCGGGCGCGCAGCTCAGGGAAACCCGGATCCCCGTCAAGGGCGTCCGCAAGGTCACCGCCCAGGCCATGGTCGGTTCGGCCTTCACCGCCCCGCACGTCACCGAGTTCATCACGCTCGACGTGACCCGGACGATGAAGCTGGTCCAGGAGCTCAAGGACGACCCGGACCTCGCCGGTCTGCGGATCAACCCGCTGCTCCTGATCGCCAAGGCCGTGCTCGTGGCCATCCGCCGCAACCCGGACGTCAACGCGTCCTGGGACGAGGCGGCCCAGGAGATCGTGCTCAAGCACTACGTCAACCTGGGTATCGCCGCGGCCACCCCGCGCGGCCTGATCGTCCCGAACATCAAGGACGCTCACGCCAAGACGCTGGGCGAGCTCTCGGAGGCCCTGTCCGCGCTGGTCGCCACGGCCCGCGACGGCAAGACCTCCCCGGCCGACATGCAGAACGGCACCATCACCATCACCAACGTCGGCGTCTTCGGCGTCGACACCGGCACGCCCATCCTGAACCCCGGCGAGTCCGCGATCCTCGCGGTCGGCGCGATCAAGCTCCAGCCGTGGGTCCACAAGGGCAAGGTCAAGGCACGCCAGGTCACCACCCTGGCGCTGTCGTTCGACCACCGCCTGATCGACGGCGAGCTCGGCTCCCGCTTCCTCGCCGACATCGCGGCGGTCCTGGAGCACCCGAGGCGCCTGATCACCTGGGCGTAAGCCACACCCGAGGCCCCCTCACGGCACCACCGCGAGGGGGCCTTCGGCGTGTCAGCCGTCGTCTGCCGGGCGCGCTCCAGATCCCGCTTCATCACGCCGGTGTCGATCCACTCGTGGAACTGGGGACTGGCCCGGTCGCCCGTTGCCCTATGCCCGGCCGGGCGCCGAAGCGCTCCCTCCTCACCCCGACGGCGGAACGAAAACCCCTGGTGGGACGGCCGCAGCAGTGTGATCATCGGCCCATGCTCTTCCGCTCTGCGACCGCAGACCCCACCGATCTCGACCGTGCCGCCGCCTACCCGGCCGACGGCCCCGTCGAAGCCCTCCCCGCCGACAGGATCCGCGAGGAGCTGGCCGCGAACCAGTTCCGCCCGGAGTGGATCTGGTTCGCCGAGGACGAGGACGGCGAGATCCTGGCCCGCGCCCTGTGGTGGGGCCGCGCCGACAGCGAGCGGCCGATCGCCCTCGACTGCCTCCAGGTCCGGTCCACCGTCGCCGACCCGGCCGCCGTCGCCGCCGGGCTGCTGGCCGCCGGACACGCCGCCTTCGGCAACCTCCCGGCGTACAACATCTCCCTGCCCAGCGACTGGCGCGCCCGCCCCGACCTGGCCGCGGCCGTGGCCTGGCGCCAGGAGGCCGCGTACAAGACGGGCCTGACCAGCGAGATCGAGCGGCTGCGCTACGAGTGGACGCCGGCCGCCGGCACCGCCGGGCCCACCGGCCGGCTGGTCTTCCGGGAGGGCACCGACGAGGAGTTCCTCGACGCCTTCACCCGCCTCTCGGCCGACAGCCTGGACCTGCACACCCAGAACGAACTCCGCTCGATGGACGCCGGCCAACTGGCCCGCGAGGACATCGAGTTCTACCTGGACTGCCCCGGCGAGCGTTCCTGGTGGCGGCTCGCCGAGCTGCCCGACGGCACCCTGGCCGGAATGGCGATCCCCTCCGCGACCCCGTACCACCGCAACGTCGGCTACCTGGGCGTCGTACCGGAGCAGCGCGGCCAGGGCCTGATCGACGAGATCCTGGCCGAGATCACCCGCTTCCACGCCGGAGAGGGCGCCGACCGCATCACCGCGACCACGGACACCGCCAACGCCCCGATGGCCGCCGCCTTCGACCGCGCGGGCTACGAGGTCACGGAGATCCGCCTGGTACTGGAACAGCCGCCCCACGCCTGACCCGGGGGCGGTAGCCTCCCGCCCGGGAAAGGGTCCTAGCGGGCGGCGTTCCCGAGGACCTTGTCCGGGGTGATGCGGACGACGACGCGGACGTTCTCGGGCGGGGCGTCCGCGTAGTCCTTCCCGGCGCCCGGGCCCGCGTACTTCTCGGCGATCCGGACGGCGACCGCGCGGCCGGCGTCCTCGGTGACGGTGGCGGTGCCGCGGATCTCGACGTAGAGGAAGGGGTTGGCCAGGTCGAACACGGTCAGGCCGACCCGGCCGTCCCGGCTGATGTTCCGCTCCTTGCGGCGGCCCTGCTCGGTGGAGATCAGCACGTCGCCCCCGTCCCGGGTCACCCAGACCACGGAACTCTGCGGACTGCCGTCGGGGTTGATGGTGGCGAGCACCCCCGGGTGTGGGGAGTCGAGCAGCGTGCGTACGGTGTCGTTCAGCTCAATGGTCATGAGCGCGAGGCTAGTTCGCCGATGCCGCCGATATCGCGGATTTGCCGCCCCGCGCCCGGACTAGCCGATGTTTACGTCCAGGGAATGTTGAGCCACGGGCTGCCGGGATCGCTCATCAGCGCCTGGTGTGCGGTGGCCATGCTCTCGTACCAGTGCCCGAACTCCTCCTCGTCGAAGTGCAGGCAGCGCCCGAGGATGTACCCGACGGACAGGTCCTCCCAGGAGCGGTACGCCAGCCGGCATTCCTTCCCGGCGCGGACGACGGCGTCCTTGGTCTCCTGGAGGGAGCCGAAGCGTGCGCCGAGGCCCCAGCGGGCCATCTGCGAAGCCCGCCCGTAGTCCCAGGCCTCCACCGACCGGATGAATTTCCCCTCGCTGAGCAGCCCGTCGGCCCGGAACCGCTGCTCGTAGCGCGCGATGCGTCCGATGAGCCGCTGCACGCCCGCGATCTCCCCATCGACCTCGGCGGCCGGGCGGGGCGTGGCCACGGTGACCCCGTCGGGGGTGATCTGGGGCTCGGCGGCCTTCCTCGCGCTCACGCGCAGGCTGTACTCGGCGGCGTGCCGCCAGTGTTCGATGTCCACGGGCCCCGCGAAGTCCTTGGCGAGAGCCCGGCGCACGCGCAGCGCGTACTCCCAGACCGGGCTGACCATCTCGGCCTTCAGTAGCTGCTCGGTGGTGGTCAGCCAGTCCTCCCGCGTGGTGACGCCCCACCATTCCTTGAGCTTCTCGCGTTCCTTGGTGTAGCCCTGGCCGTGGTAGGCGAGGGCGTTCCAGAACATCCCGTTGTGCACGGAGAGGTGCGCTCCGCAGGCCAGCCCGAAGGCGACGGGCCCGTGCAGCGGCCCGCCGACGTGCAGGGAGTGGACCTTGTCCTGCTCCAGGCCGTAGGTGGGGGCCTGGTTCCAGTGGTGGTCCCAGACGGCGCGGTGGGCAGGGGAGGAGGGCAGGAAGGCCTCGCAGGGACTGCCGGGGTTGATGGCCAGAAAGGCGGGATCCCCGGGCTCGAAGCTGCCGGAGAACCAGGAGAGGCTCTGGCGTTTGAAGACCCCGTCGGGGCTGGGTACGGGGAGCATGCCGGCCGTGTACGCGACGTAGCAGTAGGCGCCGGCCTGGGGGAAGTACAGGGGCTCCAGCAGCACCTTGGTGGGATGCGCGTCGGCGTAGGCGCGGGCCAGCGGTATGAACAACTCGGCCCGGGCCAGCCCGTCGAAGTAGGCAGGCCAGTCGTTCCTGAGCTTCGCCTCGTACAGCTCTCTCTCGATAGAGCTGGGCGCGTTCCACATCCCCATACGGAAACCCTATCCGGGCCCGGTGATTCCCAGTTCGGCCCATACGGTCTTTCCGACCACCCGCTCGGAGGCCCCCCACCGCTCGGCGAGCGCGCTCACGATGTGCAGCCCGCGCCCGTACTGGTCGTCGTCGGCGGCCGCTCGCAGTCCGGGTCGCCGCTCGCCTTTCGGATCGGTGACCGCGACGCGGAGCACTGCTTCGGTGAGCTCCACCTCGACCCGGAGATACCGGTCCCACACCGAGCCGTGGAGGAGGGCGTTCGTGGTCAACTCGCTGGTCAGCAGCGCCACATCGGCGGCCGCCTGGGGCTGCCCCCACGCCACCGCGAGCCATGCGGCGCGGCGCCGGGCCGCGGGCACCGAGTCCTGCCGGGGCGGGTAGTTCCGTACGTCGTACCGTTCCACGATCGTGCACCTCCTGTGAGGGCGGTGGCATGTCGGGCAGCCCGATGCGCTTCCGCCAACTGACGCTGTGCAGTGAGCAGTTCGTCACCGACGGTAGGGCGCGCACAGGACTAGGTGCAAGCTATTCCGGGGAAATCTATCCCCAGGGAGTAGTTGTGCCCTCCGGGCTGGGCGCGGAAGACTGCCTCCATGGACAACCGGGTATCCACGGTGCTGGCGCGTCGACTGGGCGGAGAACTCCTACGGTTGCGGGACGCAGCGGGCCTGACACAGCCGCAGGCGGCGCAGGTGCTGAGCGCCACCGCGGCCAAGATCGCCAAGATGGAGCGCGGCTGGGTCCCGTTCCGCGACCCGGACATCGTGGCCCTGTGCAAGCTGTACGGAGTGACGGACGAGGCAGCCGTACACAGGTTGCTGTCCCTGGCCAAGCTGGATCGCGAGCGCCGCAAGGCCAAGGGCTGGTGGCAGCACATGCCCATCGTGGGCGGCCTGGGTGAGTACATTGCGATGGAGGAAGTCGCCACACGCATCCGCACGTGGCAACCCGCCCTGGTCCCCGGTCTGCTTCAGACCCCGGAATACGTACGCGCGCTGGGTGTCACGTCCAATTGGTCGCACCCCGACGAGATCGAGGCGCTGGTCACGACACGGATCAAGCGGCAGGCGCGGTTGTGGGGCGATGAGCCGCTGGAGTTCCACGCGGTGCTGTGGGAGGCCGCGTTGCTCCACCAGGTCGGTAGCGTCGAGATGATGCGCGCGCAACTCGAGCACGTGGTGCAGATGGCGAAGCTGCCCCACGTCCACGTGCAGGTGCTGCCCTTCCGGGCAGGGAGGCACCACGGTGTGGACGGTTCCTTCAACATCGTTTCGTTCGCGGACCCCGGGGCACTGGACGTCGGCTACGCCGAGGCCATCGCCTCTACCCTGTGGGCAGAGGGGGCGGAGGCCAATGAGGCATACAGCCGGGCCTTCGCCCGAGTGTCACGCCTGAGCCTTGCGCCGCACGACTCCGTGAACCTGATCGACGCCATCAGCAAAGGTATGTAAGCCCGTGAACGAGTTCGAGTTCGTGAAGTCCAGCTACAGCAGCGACCAGGCCAACACCGAGTGCGTGGAGGTGGCCACGAACGTGGCCGGGACCGTCGCGCTCCGGGACAGCAAGCAGACCGACGGGCCGGTCATCCGGGTCACCGACACCGCGTGGGCGGCCTTCGCGGGGGCGCAGTGACGGCCGGGATCACCGTCTACTGGCGGCCCGGGTGCACGTACTGCATCAAGCTGCGTACACAGCTGCGGCTCGCCCGGATCCCGTACCGGAAGGTCAACATCTGGCGGGATCCGGACGCGGCGGCCTTCGTGCGCAGCGTCGCCGACGGGAACGAGACCGTGCCCACGGTGCGCGTGACGTCGGCCGGCGGCCGCGAGTCGGTCATGACGAACCCGTCGCTTGCCCAGGTCAAGCAGGCGCTTGCCGTCTGACCCGGTCCCCCTCCATACAACAGCCAGGCCCCCGGCTCTCTAGGCGGGGGTTTTCTGCTGTTCCGGCACCCTTGACCAGCCCGATCCCCGAGAGTGAGGTTGTGCAACCAGGCGCAACGCGCTCGACAGGGAGGGACACCATGGCCTTACGGTTCGTCGGTAAAGATCCCGAGTCCGGAGATCACGGATCACCCGCTGTGTGGGTGGACCAGGATTCGAAGGATCTTGTGATCCAGGGGTGGACGGCAGACGACCAGACCACGGGCGAAAGCTCGCAAGACGTGCCGATCCCCGGGCATGAGTCGGTGATCAGAGTTCCGAAGCGGATGGTGCCGCTTCTCAGGGAGGCGCCGCTCCGTGTCGCAGAGTCTGACTGACTTCGCTGACCTCATCAGGTCGGTGCAGGTGTCAGCCGTGCATCTTGAGATGCGCGATACGTACGGCGTCGAGAACGAGATCGAAGGCTTCACGGCCTGGCAGCAGGGCCACCGGCTTGACCCGGAGGATCGTGCTTCGTGGTGGCGCCCGTGGCTCGACCTCGTGCGGGAGGTCACGGCCAAGGGCGTGGTCATCCGTCGCGCCCGGATCGTCTCGGAGCCTGTCAGCGACTACATCGCGTTCGAGCACTCCGGCACCTTCACCAACGTGGCCGCCGGTGAACAGATCCGATGGCTGCCCCGTCGCAACGCATCAGACCTCGCCCTCCCTGGCAATGACTGCTGGATCTTCGACGGCCGGCTCGTGCAGTTCAACATCTTCGACGGCGTCGGCCGGTGGGTCCACACCGACCAGACCGACGACCCCGCCGTAGCCGAACGGTGCGTGTCAGCATTCGAAGCCGTCTGGGATCGAGCTGTCCCGCACGAGAAGTACACCGTCTGAATCTCTGGCCGGTCAGTTCATGCCTTCCTCTCCGCTCTCCAGTGCCCAAGCAGCACGAGCAGCCGTGGCCGCCCGCCTGCAAGGGCTCATGAAGGACGCTGGGCTCTCAGGGCATGAGCTGGCCGCCAGGTGCGGCTGGCACAAGTCGAAGTCCTCCCGGATCGCCCGGGGCAAGACCCCGCCCTCCGATGCCGACATCCGGGCATGGTGTGCGGCCTGCGGTGCCGACGACCACGCGGCCGACATAATCGCCGCGTCCCGAAACGCAGAATCCATGTACGTCGAGTGGCGACAGATCCACCGCGACGGCATGCGCCGCATCCACGAGCAGACAACCCCGCTCTACCAGCGGACCCGCTCATTTCGCGTCTACGCCTCGAACGTCATGCCGGGGATGCTCGAGACCGCCGGATACACGACAGGGCTACTCAAGGCCATCACAGCCTTTCAGGGCACCCCCGACGACGTGGCCGACGCGGTAGCGGCCCGCCAGCGCCGTTCACGGGTGCTTCGCGAGGGTGACCACCGGTTCGCGGTGCTCCTCGAAGAGACCGTCCTCTACTACCTGGTCAGTGACGATGCCGCGATGGCAGAGCAGCTTGAACACCTGCTCTCGGTCATGGGGCAGCCGAACGTGTCGCTCGGGATCATCCCCGCGCGGGTCCGCCGGACCGTGTGGCCCCTCGGCCCGTGCTGCTGACGACCTGACCGACGCGGTCCGGGCGTGGCTAAGGCGCCCGGACCGCATCACCGCAAGGGTTCCACCAATGAGCAGCAATGACGAGGGTCTGGCTGGACGAAGCCGAGTCACCGTGTTCGCCATGTTCGGCACTGTGTTGGGCTACGCCACACACTCACTCGACAGCCGGAAGCTGGGGGAAGTAGCCATCGTCGGCCCCCTCACTCCTGGTATCGAGTGGGGAGGTCTGTGGACGATGGCAGGCCGTAGCTGCCGTTCCTCGGCGTCAGAACACGAGAAAGCGCAATGGATCATGACGCAGGCTTCCCGGTCGTTCATCTGCGGTAGCGACCGGATCGCCCAGTTCAACAGCCAGGGGTGGAAGCTCGCGCCGGTGGGCGCCGCATGGCCTTTGATGGCACGTACTGCAACCGAGACCATCTGTGGACCGGGAATCTCACGGTGGAAGGTCTCACCCCGGCCCAGGTAGCCGGGCGCCCGACGCTGTACCCCCAGTAGGGAGGTCAAGCGGGCCCTCGCGGTCTGACCCGCCAGCCTACGGTCCTTCGACGATCGGGGTCAGGCCGTCGAGGAGGGCCTTGAGGCCGAATTCGAAGAGCGCGTCCAGCCGCAGGTCGTAGCCGTCCTGGAAGGCTCCGACCACCTTGGTGAAGGTCGGGAAGCGGCCGGATTCCACCAGCTCCCGGAGGGCGGGGGCACGGCTGTCCATCCACTGGTCTTCCGACTGGCCCGTGGCGGCTTCGGCGTGAGCCTCCATCTCCAGGTGCACGGCCAGGCCCTGGACATGGCTGTAGAGCAGCACGTGGATGTCGAACAGTGTCTTTGGCGACAGCATCACCGCGCTCGACGAGGACGACACCGGCGTGCGCGTCGACTTCGCGCATGGGAAGTCCCGCACCTTCGACCTCGTGGTCGGGGCCGACGGCCTCCACTCCACCGTACGGCGCCTGGCCTTCGGCCCCGAGGAGCGCTTCGCCCACCACCTGGGCAGCTACCTCTCGGTGTTCAGCGCGGACAACTTCCTCGCCCTGGACGACTGGCAGATGTGGCTGCGGGACGGCGACACGGGCTTCGGCATCATGCCCGTACGCGACAACACCGAACTCAGGATCGCCTTCGGCTTCGAGTCCGCCCCTCTTGCCCACGACCTCCGCGACGGCACCGCCCTCCGGCAGCTCGTCGTGGACAAACTCGCCTCCCTGCGGTGGGAAGGGACCCGCCTGGCCGAGGCCGCCCGCAAGGCGCCCGACTTCTACTGCGACGCCATGGCTCAGATCCGCATGGACCAGTGGTCGCGGGGCCGGGTGACCCTGCTCGGGGACGCCGGCTACTGCCCCTCCCCCCTCTCGGGGCAGGGCACCAGCCTGGCTCTTGTGGGCGCCCACGTGCTGGCCGACTGCCTCGCCCAGGCGCCCGGCGACCACCAGGCCGCGTACGTCCGCTACGAGCAGCGGATGCGTCCCTTCGTCGCCCTCAACCAGGCCCTGGCCACCGAGAATCCCGGCGGACCCGCCTCGGAGGAATCCGTCGCGCACGCCAAGAACGCGCTCTCGCTGGACAGCTGATCCGGGCGGCGTCCTCCTCACCGGCCTCGGTCTGCCGTCCCTCTCGGTCCCGATCCCGCCCGTGCCCCTGCCCCTGCCCCAGGCGCCCCGGCGCCCGGCGAGCCCCCCGTGCCACCGCGCGACCGTACGGACCCCCTTGACGCGCCCCCTGGCACGGTGGACGCTCCCGGGTCTCGCTCGCATCCGTACGGGCGATCCGCACACTGGGGGGCCGGTATGCCGCAGGAGTCTGTCCAGACGGCGGGGGAGCTGCGCGCGCGGCTCGCGGAGCGGGGGGCGCGGTGGTCGGTCAGCGAGCACCTGGCCGACGACGAGCCCGTACCGCGGCCTTCGCTCGGCCTGGAACCGGGGGCCAATCTCACGCCCGCCGCCGTCGCGGGCCTCGTTGATCTCGCCGGTCTCATCGGCCGGGAGAGCGGGAATCCGCACCTCACCCGGCGCAGGGCCGCGCACGGCCTGATCGAGGGGGCGCAGGGGGCGCAGGGGGCCGTCGCCGGGGCGGCGCGGCCCGCCGCCGTCGACTGGCGCCGGCGGTGGGGGTGGCCGTGGATCACCAAGGTGAAGGACCAGAACCCCTGCGGGTCCTGCTGGGCCTTCGGGGCCGCCGGGCTGGTCGAGTCCATGGCCCGCATCGAGCACAACGTATGGGCCAAGCGGTCCGAGGGCGATGTGCACGACGGGCTGAAGTTCACCTGCGGGCAGGGCTCCAACCCCGAGACCGCGCTGGACTGGATCAAGACCAACGGGGGCCTCGCCGACCCCGATTGCTGGCCGTACAGCACACCGCCCCCCGGGCTGCCCGCCGAGCGGCGCGACGCCTGGCGCGCGGAGTACACCCCGAGCTGGGACCGCTCCGGCCGGACCGTCCGGATCGGCGACTACGTCCGGCTCGGCGACGTGGAGCAGCAGAAGGTCTGGCTGGACACCGTCGGCCCGCTGACCGCCTGCTTCGATGTCTACGACGACTTCTTCGGCCTCGGGGCCGGGGTCTACCACCGTACGAGTGACCAATTCGCCGGTGGCCACTGCGTGTTGATCGTGGGCTACGACGACGCGGCCGGCTGCTGGCTGTTCAAGAACTCCTGGGGGCCCGGCTACCACGTCGGCGGCTACGGCCGGATCGCGTACGGCGAGGTCAACATCGACTACTGGGCCAAGTGCGGCCTGCGCGGCACCAACATCGACCCCTGGAGCAAGCGCCGCCTGCACGCCGGCAGCGTCTACGAGAGCGGCAACGGCCGCGCCCACCGCAACTTCGAGATGGCGGCCACCCTCGGCGCGGGCGACGGCCGGCTCCAGCACTGGTGGCGCGAGGGCGACGCCCCCTTCGCCTGGGCCCGTGCCGGCACCTTCGCGAGCGACGCCTCCGGCCAGCCCGCCTTCACGGGGACCACGTACAACCGGAACATGGAGTCCCTGCACGTCACCACCGGCGGCCGGCTGCGCCACTGGTACTACGAGCAGTCCGGCGGCGCCTGGCGCGACGGCGGTGCCTTCGGGCCGGGCGACGCGGCCATCGGCTCGACCCCGGCCTTCATCCAGAGCGACTACGGGCAGCCGGGCAACTTCGAGGTGGTCGTCCGGACCGCCGACGGCCGCCTCAACCACTGGTGGCGGATCAACGGCGCCCCCTGGACCTGGAACGACGGAGGCCGCTTCGCCTCCGGGGTCGCCCACTACGGGCCGGCCCTCGTCCAGACCCGCTCCCGTCACCTCGACCTCGTCGCCACCCGCACCGACGGCCGGATGCAGCTGTGGTGGCGCGACGACCCGAACGGCTTCGCCTGGCGCGCCGGGGAGGTCTTCGGCAGCGGGATCACCTCCGCGCCCTGCCTGATCGAGGCGCAGTACGGGGCCGCCGACGAGGACACCGCCGGGAACTACGAGCTGTGCGCGGTCGGCGCGGGCGGGCGGGTCGAGCACTGGTGGCGCGGGAACGCTGGCGGCTCGGCCTGGAGCCGCAGCGCGGCCTTCGGGCACGACGCGCTCGCCGTCACCGGGATGCTCCAGGGCAGTTTCGGGTTCAACCTGGAGGTCATCGTCCTGCGCACCGACCGCCGGCTCCAGCACTACTGGCGCGACGGCGCGGGCTGGCACGAGGGGCCGGTGATTGGCCCCGCCTGAGCGAAGGGGCCGCGCGGGTGGAGGTACGGGAGGTCGCGCTGCGGGCCGGTGAGTCGTACGAGCTGCGGCTCACCGGGCGCGGGGCGCGCGGGTACGTGTGGATCTGGCAGGTGACGGGGGACGCCGACGCGGTCTCGGTGCGCGAGGGCCCGCCCCCGGCGCCGCGGGAGGTCCTGCCCGGCGCCTCCGTCGAGCTGGTGTACGTCGTCCACGGCCGCTGCCCGGGCGGGCGGGCCCGGATCCGCTTCGCGCAGATCCGGCCGCCGTACCCGGACGAGGCACCGTACGACGAATTCGTGCTGGAGGTCGCCGTCACCGGCGGGGACTGAGCGCCCAGTGCTGTACGGATTCCAGCGGGCCCCGGTCGAAGCGCCGCAGCCAGAGCCGCGAGCAGGCCGCCAGGGTGAGGGCGACCGCCGCCCACAGGCCCATCACCCACCAGGGGCCGGCCCCGGCCAGCCGGTCGGCCAGGCCGAGCCCGATGCCGTAGCAGAGCAGCACGCAGAGCAGGTTCTGGCCGACGTAGCAGGACAGGGCCGTGCGGCCGACGGAGCCGAGGCCGGCGGTGAGGGCCTGGGGGACGCGGAAGCGGTCGAGGGCGACGCCGATCAGGCCGATGTACCCGACGGCGATCAGCGGGGCGATGCCGTAGCGGCCCAGGACGAAGAAGTCGTCGCCGCCGAGCACGGCGGCGGCGCCCAGCGGGAGCCCGAGGCCCAGCCCCCAGGCGGCCATCCGGACCCGGATCCGGCGCCCCGCGCGGGTCGGGGCGAAGGCGCCCGCACGGTGCAGCCGGACGCCGAGGAGGAAGAGGAAGACCAGCAGCCCGAAGGAGAAGACGGGCTCGATGCGCAGCGCGAGGGCGTGGTCGAGGCGGAAGCGGATCTGGTCGACGTAGCCGCCGTGGGCGTAGAGCCGCACGGCGTCGGCGTCGGGGGTCTTGGGGCCGGAATCCGGCTTGGCAACGTCGGCGAGCGTCACCAGCCCGATGAGAGTCAGGTGCACCGCGCCCGCCGCCCACATCACGCCGCGCCGCACCCGCTCGGAGCGGGCCAGCAGCCAGGCGACGAGCAGTGCGGTGACGGCGTAGCCCATCAGCACGTCCCAGGCGAAGACGAGGACGAAGTGGACGGTGCCTTCGAGGAAGAGGAAGGCGGCGCGCCGCGGGTAGCGGCCCGGCCACGGGTCGCCGCGGCGCGCCGCGGAGTCGTAC
Organism: Streptomyces sp. ISL-87; assembly: GCF_018614095.1. GTDB lineage: Bacteria > Actinomycetota > Actinomycetes > Streptomycetales > Streptomycetaceae > Streptomyces. The sequence continues at coordinate 225,028 of NZ_JAGGOY010000016.1, forward strand.
TGGATGGCCAGGCCCACTCCGAACAGGATCGTCAGGAGGGACAGGAACTTGCCGTCGGCGAGGAAGCGGAAGACGGTCTCGGCCGGGTTCGCGGTGGTCGGGTCCAGGCCCCCCTGGAGCACGCTCCACTCCGATCCGGGCGAGGCGAAGATCCAGACGTTGGTCATGAGCGTGCCGAGGATGGCGGCGCCGCGCAGGACGTCGAGCAGGGGCAGGCGGGTCGCGGTCGCGGGCGGGGTGAGGAGGGTTTCGGCCATGACTTCAGCGTCGGGGGGCGCGGGGCCCCGTACGTCCTGCGGGTGGACGAAGCGGGAGTACATCCTTCGATGCAGTCGGGGGCGGGAGGCGTCCACATCGCGGACAGGGAGACGGTTGCACCTCTCATGTATCTATCCTGTGCGCATGCCGGCCACCGCAAGTACCGCCACCGCAAGTACCGCCACCGCAAGTACCGCCACCCCAAGCGCCGTCACCGCGGCCGACCGCGTCTACCGGCACGTCAAGCAGGGCGTACTCGACCGCCGTTACGAGGGCGGTGTGCTCCTCACCGAGGGTGAGGTCGCCGAGGCCGTCGGGGTGTCCCGTACGCCGGTGCGCGAGGCGCTGCTGCGGCTGGAGACCGAGGGGCTGCTGAAGCTGTACCCGAAGAAGGGCGCGCTGGTCCTGCCGGTCTCCGCGCAGGAGATCGCCGATGTGATCGAAACCCGTCTGCTGGTCGAGGAGTTCACGGTACGCAGGGCCGTGCCGGCGCCGCCCGGCCTGCTGGACCGGCTCGCCGCGCTGGTCGAGGAGCAGCGCCGGCACGCCGCCGAGGGCGACCTCGCGGCGGTGATGGCCGCCGACCGGGGCTTCCACGCGGAGATCGTGCGCAGCGCCGGGAACCAGATCCTGTGCCGGCTGTACGACCAACTGCGCGACCGGCAGCTGCGGATGGGCGTGGCGCTGCTGCACGCGCACCCCGACCGGATCGAGCGGTCGCTGGCCGAGCACGCCGAGATCCTGGACGCGCTGCGGGCCGGGGACGCGGAGACGGCCGCCGCGGCGGTACGGGCGCACGTGGGCCGGGTCGAGGCGCTGGTGCGGGGGGCCGCCCGATGAGCGCCGCCCCGCCGGTGGTCAAGGACCCGCCCGGCGGGCGGAAGGCCGTGGCCGTCTGGTCGATCGGCGTCGCCGTGTACTTCGTGGCGGTGATCTTCCGTACCAGCCTGGGCGTGGCCGGACTGGACGCCGCCGACCGCTTCCACGTCAACGCCTCGGCGCTCGCTACCTTCTCCCTGCTCCAGCTGCTGGTCTACGCGGGGATGCAGATCCCGGTGGGGCTGATGGTGGACCGGCTGGGCACGAAGAAGGTGCTGACGCTGGGGGCGGTGCTGTTCACCGCGGGCCAGCTCGGCTTCGCGCTGTCCCCCTCGTACGGGATGGCGCTGGCGGCCCGCGCCCTGCTGGGCTGCGGGGACGCCATGACCTTCATATCCGTACTCCGGCTGGGCACCCGGTGGTTCCCGGCCCGGCAGGGTCCGGTGATGGCGCAGCTGGCCGGGCTGGTGGGGATGGCGGGCAACCTGGTCTCCACGCTGGTGCTCGCGCCGGTGCTGCACGGGGTGGGCTGGATGCCGGCGTTCGCGGGCAGCGCGGTGGCGGGGCTGATCGTCCTGGTCCCGCTGACACTTTTCCTGCGGGACCACCCGGAGGGGCACGAACCGGCTGCGCCGGTGGCGTCGGTGGCGTCGGGAGGCGGGGGCTTCGTCCGCCGCCAGATCGCGGACTCCTGGAGGGAACCCGGTACCCGCCTCGGCCTGTGGGTGCACTTCACCACGCAGTTCCCGGCGATGGTGTTCCTGCTGCTGTGGGGGATGCCGTTCCTGGTCGAGGCGCAGGGGCTGTCGCGCACCACCGCGGGTGGGCTGATGACGCTGGTGGTGGCCTCGAACATGGCGTTCGGCCTGGTCTACGGCCAGATCGTGGGCCGCCGGCAGTCGTCCAGGATCCCGCTGGCGCTGGGCACGGTCGGCCTCACGGCCGTGCTGTGGGGATCGGTGCTGCTCTACCCGGGCGACCGGGCGCCCATGGCACTGCTCATCGCGCTGTGCGTCGTCCTCGGTACGTGCGGACCGGCGTCGATGATCGGCTTCGACTTCGCCCGCCCGGCGAATCCCGCGGAGCGTCAGGGGACGGCGTCGGGGATCACCAACATGGGTGGTTTCCTCGCGTCGATGACGACGCTGCTGGCGGTGGGCGTCCTGCTGGACGCCACCGGCGACAACTACCGCATCGCGTTCTCATCCATCTTCGCCCTGGAGCTGCTGGGCACGGCCCAGATCCTCCGCCTCCGAGGCCGAGCCCTTGCCCGCGAGCGGACCCGCCAGTCCGCCGCCGTCCCGGCCCGGAGACTCCCCGAATCCCCGGCCACGGCGCCCGCGTAGGCGGAGGCGGGCAGCGCCCTGCGGGGGCCGCCCCCTGCCCGCCCGTGCCCGCCCTTCCACCGCTCCTACGGGGTGACGGCGAAGTGGGTCAGGATCGCCTCCGCCAGGGCGGGGTCGCCCTCGGCCTTCACCCGGTCGGCCACCGCGTGGGCGCGGACGCGGCCCGCCGCGAGGCGTACGTACGTCTCCCACTCCATCGTCAGCGAGACCGCCGGGCCCAGTGACGGCGCATTGTCCAGCGTCCCCCGCCCCTCCCCGTCGACCCGTACCGTCCGCATGAACTCCAGCGGGCCGTGCACGTCGAGCACCACCGCCGAGTTCGCCGGCGCACCCGCCGCGTGCGCGACCACCTTCGGCAGCCCGGCGAGGAGGACGTCCCGCGCGACGTGCGCACCCGGCGAGTCCCAGTTCCCCGGCACGCCCAGCGCCGTCCGCAGGTCCTGTTCGTGGATCCACACGTCGAACGCACGCAGCCGCAGCGCGAACTCCAGCGTCACCTGGTCGCCCAGCGGACCCCGCACCATCGTGGCCGGATCCCGCTTCTCGTTCCGCAGCTGACGCGACCGGCGGATGATCGTGTACTCCAGCTCCGAGGTCATCTCCGGCGCGGTGTGGTGACGTCGTACGTCGACCTGCACCTCCATGTACCGGCTGAACTCGTCCACCACGTGGCGCAGATCCCGCGCGACGGTGTGGATCGGCCGCGGGTCCCCGAGCTGTTCGCACTCGATGCCGATGATGTGTGACACCACATCACGGACGGACCAGCCGGGGCACGGGGTGGCCCGGTTCCACTCGCCCTCCGTCAGGGGGAGGACCAGCTCGGATATCGCCTCGATGGAGTGCGTCCACGCGTCGGCATAGGGCTGGAGGCTGGGATGCGGCTGGACGGTCAACGGGACCCCTCGCGTGCTGTTCAGTGGCGCGTTTTCTGGAAGCGTGTGGACTGTTTCCAAAACTACGCTGCCGGTGAGCACCCCGGCAGTGCTTTCGTGTGACGATCGTAGGCCCGAGTTGACGGCTTGAATGCCAGGACGGTGGTAGTGTGCGCGCCTCGCTGATCCAAATCGCGGTGAATGACGGGGAGTCGGTCGCTTCGCGACGGGCCCGGGCGGCCGATCTCGTCCGGGAACAGGCAGGTTCGGATCTGGTGGTTCTGCCCGAACTGTGGACCGTGGGTGCCTTCGCCTACGAACTCTTCGAGACCGAGGCCGAACCGCTCGACGGCCCCACCTACCGGGCGATGTCCAAGGCCGCGAGCGACGCCGGGGTCTGGCTGCACGCCGGCTCGGTGGTCGAGCGGGCGGGCGACGGCTCGCTCTACAACACCGCCCTGGTGATCTCCCCGGCGGGCGAGCTGGCCGCGACCTACCGCAAGATCCACCGCTTCGGCTTCGACCAGGGCGAGGCGGTGCTGATGTCGGCCGGTGAATCCCTGACCACGGTGTCCCTGCCGGAGCAGACCCTCGGCATCGCCACCTGCTACGACCTGCGCTTCCCGGAACTGTTCCGCGGCCTGGTCGACGCCGGGGCCACCACGATGGTCGTGGCCGCGGGCTGGCCGGCCCGCCGCCGGTCCCACTGGACCCTGCTGAACAGGGCGCGGGCGGTGGAGGACCAGTCGTACGTCCTGGCCTGCGGGCTGGCCGGGACCCACGCGGGCGTCGAGCAGGCCGGGCACAGCCTGGTGGTGGACCCGTGGGGCGAGACCCTGGCGGAGGCGGGCCCGGGCGAGGGCGTCCTGACGGTGGACCTGGACCCGTCGAAGGTCGCCGAGACCCGGGAGCAGTTCCCGGCGCTGAAGGACCGCCGCCTGGGGCGCTGAGGCCTGCCTTCCGGATCAGGGCGGGCCCGCGTCGTCCTCCCTGCCCTCCCGTAGTCGTCCCCGATGGCCAGCAGTTTGTCCCGTACGAGGTACTTCATGCACTGATCGCTGCCCCCGATAGGTTGCGGCCATGCCTCTCCTCTATGTGACAGACCTGGCGTATCCGGCGCGCGGCCGCCGCTACGGCGACGAGGACGTATTCCTCACCTCGCGGCTGCGCGAGCACTTCCCGATTGCGCTGTGCCATCCGCTGGACGCGCAGGCCCTGATGCCGGGCTTCGACGCCGTGATCGTCCGCAACAGCGGCCCCGTCCTGCACTACCAGGAGGCCTACGACGCCTTCCGCGCGGCCGCCCTCGCCTCCGGGACCCGCGTCTACAACCCGCTCACGGGCCGCGGCGACATGGCGGGCAAGCAGTACCTCCTCGACCTGACGGAGGCCGGCTACCCGGTGATCCCGACCATCGACGACCCGGCCCGGCTGGCACTCCTCCCGGACGTCCCCTCGTACGCGGTCAAGCCCAAGCAGGGCGCGGACTCCATCGGTCTCACCTTCACCCCGCACCCGGCCGGCCCGCCGGGGGAGATCCTCATCCAGCCGCGGATCGACTTCACCTACGAGGTGTCGTTCTACTTCGTCGACGACGCCTTCCAGTACGCCCTCTACGCCCTCTACGCCCCCGACCCGGCGCGCCGCTGGGAGCTGCAGCCCTACGAGCCCACCCCGGCGGATCTCTCCTTCGCCCGCGCCTTCATCGAGTGGAACACCTTGGCCCACGGCATCCAGCGGGTGGACGCCTGCCGCGCGCCATCGGGCGAACTCCTCCTGGTCGAGCTGGAGGACTTGAACCCCTACCTCTCCCTGGACCTGCTCCCGGCCGACGTCCAGGACGGCTTCATCACATCCCTCACGGAATCCCTCCACTCCTTCCTCACCGCATCCGCCTGATGTCAGACCCGGGTGCCACCCTCGTCCCATGGACAAGCAGACGTTCTGGAAGCTGATCGAGACGGCCCGCGCGGACGCGGAGGCGGACCGGGTGGCGGCGCGCGCGGCGGAGCTGCTGGCGGACTCCCCGGCGGCCGAGATAGCCGCCGCCCAGCAGGTGCTGTGGGATCTGCTGGCGGACTCCTACAGAGCCCCGCTCTGGGCCGCGGCGTATGTGATCAACGGCGGCTGCTCCGACGACGGCTTCGACTACTTCCGCGGCTGGCTCCTCACCCAGGGCGAGACGGCCTTCACCCGCGCCCTGGCCGACCCGGACTCCCTCGCCGACCACCCGGCGGTCCGCGCGGCGGCCTCCGAGGGCGTGGAGCTCTGGGACGAGGAGGCCCTCTCCATAGCCTGGACCGCCTACGAGTCCGCCACCGGCCGCGAACTCCCGTCGGACTCCTTCACCATCAGCTACCCGGACCTCGACCCGGCCTGGTCCTTCGACTTCGACGACGCCGAGGAGACCGCCTCCCGCCTGCCCCGCCTGAGCGCCCTCTTCGGCTAGAACCCGCTGGTGTCGAGAACGAGGTCGAACGGCGCCGGCAGGCGGACCGGCGTCCCGAACGAGTGCGGCCCGTCGACCTTCGTGTAGCCGAGCCGCCCCGGCCCGGCGAACAGCGTGACGGTCTTCTCTACCCGGTCGACCAGGAGGTACAGGGGTGCGCCGTACTCGGCGTACCGCTTGCGCTTGACGACACGGTCGGTCTCGGCGTTGGACTCCGAGGTGACCTCGACGATCAGGAGGGTCTGATCGGGCTGCAATGCCGAGCCGCCGTGTGCGAGGTCATCGGGAACGACCGCGATGTCGGGCACGTACCAGTTCGGCGACCCTGGCAGATCGAGATTTCCTGAGCCCTCTACACAGCCGAGTTCGTCCACTCTCCCCTCGATCTGGCGGCGTACGAGCTTGGCTGACCGCTCGTGGTCCCAACTCGGCGTCACGTTGCTGATGACCCCTTCGATGATCTCGGTACGGTCCCCGCTGTGGTGCTGGATGGCGTACTTCAGCGCGTGCTCGGGGTCGATGCCCTCGCTGTAGTCGTGCGCGGTGGTCATGCCGGACGCCTCCTTCGCTGCTTGCGGCCAGCGTCCCACGGGGGGCCGCCGCCCGTCGTCACCCTTGCGGGTGCACATGGCTGGGGGTGGCACCCTTGTTCCATGGATTCTGCCGCGCCCACCCCCGCGCCTCGCCGTGCCCGTGTCCGTGCCCCCGAGCTGATCGGCAAGGGCGGCTGGCTGAACACAGGCGGGAAAGATCTGACCCTCGCCGACCTGCGGGGACGCATTGCGATCTTGGATTTTTGGACCTTTTGCTGCATTAACTGCCTGCATGTCCTCGACGAGTTGCGCGAGCTGGAGGAGAAGCACCGCGACACCGTCGTGATCATCGGTGTGCACTCGCCGAAGTTCGTGCACGAGGCCGAGCACGCGGCCGTCGTCGACGCCGTCGAGCGCTACGAGGTGCACCACCCGGTGCTGGACGATCCCGAGCTGGCGACCTGGAAGCAGTACGCCGTCCGGGCCTGGCCCACGCTGGTCGTGATCGACCCCGAGGGCTACATCGTGGCGCAGCACGCCGGTGAGGGGCATGCGCACGCCATCGCGCGGCTGGTGGAGGAGCTGGAGGCCGAGCACGAGGCGAAGGGGACGCTGCGGCGCGGGGACGGGCCGTACGTGGCGCCGGAGCCGGTGGCGAGCGACCTGCGGTTCCCCGGGAAGGCGCTCGTGCTGCCGTCCGGGAACTTCCTGGTGTCCGACTCGACGCGGCACCAGCTGGTGGAGCTGGCCGCCGACGGGGAGAGCGTCGTACGCCGGATCGGCAGCGGGGAGCGCGGCTTCGGGCCGGACGCCTTCAGCGAGCCGCAGGGGCTGGCGCTGCTGCCCGACGGGTCGGTCATCGTGGCCGACACCGTGAATCACGCCCTCCGGAAGTTCGACCCCGTCACCGGCGCGGTGGAGACCGTCGCCGGGACCGGGCGGCAGTGGTGGCAGGGCTCGCCGACCGCCGGGCCGGCCCTGGAGGTGGACCTGTCCTCGCCGTGGGACGTGGCCTGGTGGCAGGGCAGGGTGTGGATCGCCATGGCCGGTGTGCACCAGCTGTGGGCCTGGGACCCGGAGACGGGGACGGTCGAGGTCGCGGCCGGGACCACCAACGAGGGGCTCGTCGACGGGCCCGCCGGCGAGGCCTGGTTCGCCCAGCCGTCGGGGCTCGCGGCCGCCGGGGACCGGCTGTGGGTCGCGGACTCGGAGACCAGCGCGCTGCGGTACGTCGAGCGGGAGGGCGAGGGGTACGCGGTCACCTCCGCCGTCGGCACCGGGCTGTTCGACTTCGGGCACCGGGACGGGGACGCGGGCCAGGCCCTGCTCCAGCACCCGCTCGGGGTGACCGCCCTGCCCGACGGCTCGGTCGCGGTGTGCGACACGTACAACCACGCCCTGCGCCGCTTCGACCCGGCGACGGGCCAGGTCACCACGCTGGCCACCGATCTGCGGGAGCCCAGCGACGCCGTGCTCGCCGGCGCGGACATCGTGGTCGTGGAGTCCGCCCGGCACCGGCTGACCCGGCTGCGGCTGCCGGAGGAGGCGGTCCGGGTCGATGCCGTCGCGCACCGCACCCAGCGCGCCGCCACCGAGGTCGCCCCGGGCACGCTCCGGCTCGACGTGGTCTTCCAGGCGCCGAGCGGGCAGAAGCTGGACATCCGCTACGGGCCGTCGACGCGCCTGCTGGTCTCCTCGACCCCGCCCGAGCTACTGGCGGAAGGGGAGGGGGCCGGGACCGACCTGTTCCGGGACCTCGCCCTGAACCCGGACGTCACCGAGGGCGTCCTGCACGTCTCCGCGATGGCGGCGTCCTGCGACGACGACCCGGCGAACGAGTACCCGGCCTGCCACGTCCACCAGCAGGACTGGGGTGTCCCGGTGACCGTCACACCCGACGGCGCCGCCCGCCTGCCGCTGGTCCTCGCCGGGATGGACGGCTAGAGCCCAGAGCCCAGAGCCCAGTACGTACAACCCCGCCCCGGACTCGGTCCGGGGCGGGGTTCTTTGCGTGGCGGCCAGGCGTGGCGGCCGGGGGCGGCGGCCAGGCGGTCAGCCAGGGGCGTCAGCCCTCCAGGAACGCCACCAGCGCGTTCGCCAGCAGGAACGGGTCGTCCGCGCCGCACAGTTCGCGGGCGCTGTGCATCGAGAGGATCGCGACGCCGATGTCCACCGTCTGAATGCCGTGCCGGGCGGCCGTGATCGGGCCGATCGTCGTACCGCACGGCATGGAGTTGTTGGAGACGAAGGTCTGCCACGGCACGCCGGCCCGCTCGCACGCGGCCGCGAACACGGCGCGCCCGCTGCCGTCCGTCGCGTACCGCTGGTTGACGTTGACCTTCAGGATCGGGCCGCCGTTGGCGCGCGGGTGGTGCGAGGGATCGTGCCGCTCCGCGTAGTTGGGGTGGATGGCGTGGCCGGTGTCCGAGGACAGGCAGATGGTGCCCGCGAAGGCGCGGGCGCGGTCCTCGTAGGTACCGCCGCGCGAGAAGACCGAACGTTCCAGCACGTTGCCCAGCAGTGGCCCGTCCGCGCCGGTGTCCGACTGCGAGCCGTTCTCCTCGTGGTCGAAGGCCGCCAGCACCGGGATGTGGTCCAGCTGCTCGGAGCCGGAGACGGCCGCCAGCGCGGCGACCCCCGCGTGCACCGACATCAGGTTGTCCATCCGCGGGCCGGCCAGCAGCTCGCGGTCGCGGCCCAGGTACGACGGCGGCTCGATGGAGTGCACCATCAGGTCCCATCCGGCCACCGAGCCCTGCGCCAGGCCCTCTTCCTCCTCCAGGAACGCGATCAGGTCGCCCTCCTGCACCTCGCCCAGGCCCCAGATCGGCTGCATGTGCCGCTGCTTGTCCAGCTTCAGGCCGTCGGAGTTCACCGACCGGTCCAGGTGGACGGCGAGTTGGGGGACGCGCAGCAGCGCGCGGTCCACGTTCACCAGGCGCTCGCTGCCGTCGCGCAGGGTCAGCCGGCCGGCCAGGCCCAGGTCACGGTCCAGCCAGGTGTTGAGCAGGGTCCCGCCGTAAATCTCGACGGCGATCTGCCGCCAGCCCTGCGAGCCCGTGTCGGGAACCGGCTTGACCCGCAGGTTGGGGGAGTCGGTGTGCGCTCCCACGATGCGGAACGGGGTGTGCGCCGCGGCGCCCTCCGGCACGTACCAGGCGATGAGTGCGCCGCCGCGGAGCACGAACTTGCCCCCGGTGCCCGAGTCCCAGGCGTCCGTTTCCGACAACTGCCTGAAGCCTGCCTTTTCCAGCCGCTCGGCCGCATTGGCCACGGCGTGGTACGGCGACGGACTGGCCGTCAAAAAGGTCATCAGATCGTCGGTGTGGCCGCGGTCGAAGCGGGCGGGAGAGCTCATGTGGTTCACCTTAACGACGGTCGTGTTCGCCATGGCCGGACTGCGGCGGGGATAGCCGAAGGGCCGGGGTGCACAGGCGTGTGGCCCCGCGCCCCCCTCGTCCTCAGCCCGGCGGACGCTCGAATCTGCGCTGCAGTTGTCTGCGCTCGCCCCGGCGGATGCGCGGGAGCATCTCGGGGGTCTGCGCCGAGCGCTGCGCGCGCCTTTTGCGTCCGGCGCAGAAGATACAGGCCTCACCTGGGGGAGCGTCCGGATCGATGGGCGCACCGGGGTGCTCGGAGCAGCCGGAGGCGTTGCGCGGCCGGGACAGCTCACGGGCCACGATGAAGGCGCGGTGGAGATCGTCCGCGATGCGTACGAAGTCCTCCGCGGGGGAGGAGAGGCCCAGGTGGAAGCGCTGGTCCTCGACTGTGCGCAGGCGCGCGCGCAGCGCCTCGTGGGTGTACGGGGGCGCGGGCACGGGATAGCCCAGCCGGCGCTGCTCCGCGGCGGCCGGGGCCGCGGCGGCCGCCCGGGAGCCCTGGGAGCGCAGACCGAGCCGGCGCCGGTCGTTGCAGATGAGGCAGCGGCCCCAGCCGTCGGGCGCCTCGGGGTCGAGCGCGCCGTTGGGGTGCTCGGGGCAGCCGGTGTAGCTCTTGGCGGGAGCGAGCCCGGCGGCGGTCTGGAAGGCGGTGTAGAGGGCGTCGGCGATGCCCTCGTACTCGGCGGGGCGCGAGCCGTCGTACAGCTCCCGCAGGTGGTCCCCGAGGCTGCCCAGGCTCGCTTGCAGCTCCTTGAGGGCGTACGGCCGCCCGGTGGGGACGGAGTACCCCCTGCTGCTGCTGCTGTGCTGATCCTGTCGACTCATACCTATGAGCGTCCCATGAACGGCTGACAAGGCGGGAATGCCGGGGCGCCGGCCGCGCGGGTTCGGGGACGCGGTTGCCACCCGGGCGGCGGGGGTTCGGAGCGCGCGGGCGCCCCCGAACCCCTCGGCGCGGGCGTACGCCCCCGTACTCCCGCGGCGCGTGCGGGGGCTTAGGCAGGCGGCGCGGGTGCCGGGGGCGCAGCCCCCGGCACGCCAGCGGCCGGACCCCCCGTACGGAGGGTCCGGCCGCTGGTGTGCACCGCGTACGCCCGGCCAGGGCTAGAAGGCGGCCTCGTCGAGCTCCATGAGGGAGTTGTCGACGGACTCGGCCAGCGCGCGCTGGACCGAGACGCCCGGCAGGATCTGGGCGGCGAAGAACTTCGCGGCGGCGATCTTGCCGGTGTAGAAGGGGACGTCCTTCGTGGAGGCCGTCGCCAGCTTCTCGGCGGCCACGGCCGCGCCCTTGAGCAGCAGGTATCCGACGACCACGTCACCGGACGCCATCAGCAGGCGGGTGGTGTTCTGGCCGACCTTGTAGATGTTCTTGACGTCCTCGCCGGTGGCGGTGAGGTCGACGATCATCTGGCCGACGATGGCCTCCAGGTCGACCGCTGCCTTGGCGAGCGCGTCGCGGGCACCGGCCAGCTCCTCGCCGCCGACGGCCTCGGCCAGGAACTTCTTGATCGTCTCGGAGAGGACGTTCAGCGAGGCGCCCTGGTCGCGGACGATCTTCCGGAAGAAGAAGTCCTGGCCCTGGATCGCCGTGGTGCCCTCGTAGAGGGTGTCGATCTTGGCGTCCCGGATGTACTGCTCGATCGGGTATTCCTGGAGGTAACCGGAACCGCCGAAGGTCTGCAGGGACTGCGCGAGCTGCTCGTACGACTTCTCCGAGCCGTAGCCCTTCACGATCGGCAGGAGCAGGTCGTTCAGGCCGATGAGGGAGGAGGCGTCCTCGCCCGCGGCCTGCTTGACCTGGATCTCGTCCTGGACGGAGGCGGTGTACAGCACCAGGGCGCGCATGCCCTCGGCGTACGCCTTCTGCGTCATGAGCGAGCGGCGCACGTCGGGGTGGTGCGTGATGGTGACCTTGGGCGCGGTCTTGTCCATGAAGTTGGCCAGGTCCGGGCCCTGCACGCGCTCCTTGGCGTACTCCAGCGCGTTCAGGTAGCCGGTGGAGAGGGTGGCGATGGCCTTCGTGCCGACCATCATCCGGGCGAACTCGATGATCATGAACATCTGGCGGATGCCGTCGTGCTTGTCACCGATCAGCCAGCCCTTGGCGGGGTGCTGGTCGCCGAAGGTCATCTCGCACGTGTTGGAGGCCTTGAGGCCCATCTTGTGCTCGACGTTCGTCGCGTAGACGCCGTTGCGCTCGCCCAGCTCGCCGGTCTCCCAGTCGAAGTGGAACTTCGGGACGAGGAAGAGGGACAGGCCCTTGGTGCCCGGGCCGTGGCCCTCGGGGCGGGCGAGGACGTAGTGGAGGATGTTCTCCTCCATGTCGTGCTCACCGGACGTGATGAAGCGCTTGACGCCCTCGATGTGCCAGGAGCCGTCGGCCTGCTGGATCGCCTTGGTGCGGCCGGCGCCCACGTCCGAACCGGCGTCCGGCTCGGTGAGGACCATGGTGGAGCCCCAGCGCTTCTCGACCGCGATCTGGGCGACCTTCTTCTGCGCCTCGTTGCCCTCCTCGTGGAGGACGCCGGCGAACGCCGGGCCGGAGGAGTACATCCAGACGGCCGGGTTCGAGCCGAGCAGCAGCTCCGCGTAGGCCCAGATGAGGGAGCGGGGCGAGGTGGTGCCGCCGATCTCCTCGGGCAGGCCGAGGCGCCAGTACTCCGAGTCCATGAAGGCTTCGTAGCTCTTCTTGAAGGAGGCGGGCACGGGGGCCGTGTTGGTGGCCGGGTCGAAGACCGGCGGGTTGCGGTCGGCGTCCGCGAAGGACTCGGCCAGCTCGTTCTCGGCGAGGCGCGCGATCTCGGACAGCACGTCCTTGGCGGTCTCGGCGTCCATCTCACCGAACGGGCCGGTGCCGTACAGCTTGTCGCGACCGAGCACCTCGAAGAGGTTGAACTCGATGTCTCGGAGATTCGACTTGTAGTGCCCCATGGCGACGGCTCCGTTTAAGGCTCGGGGAGACAGGTTCCTCGTACATACCAATCGGTAATGTCATGATGCTACCCGCCGGTAATAAGACGCAACCCCTGGCGCGCGACTGTGACGGGTGTCAAGTCCGTCCCGGGGCCCCCTACGGGTGCGGCAGCTCGGCCCAGACGGTCTTGCCGGCGTGCGGCCCGGGGTGCACGCCCCAGCGGGCGGCGACGGCGTCGAGCAGGGCCAGACCCCGGCCGGACTCGTCCTCGTCCGCCGCCTGGCGCGGCACGGGCCATACGCGGGGGTCGGGGTCGGTCAGCTCGACCCGGGTGCGGCCGTCGCCGGTGCCGGTGATGTGGAGCGTGACGGGTGTGCCCTCGCCGAGGTGGGTGATCACGTTGGTCAGCAGCTCGCTGACGCAGAGCTCGGCGTCGGCGCTCCCCTTGGCGCCGAGGTGCTCGCGCACGGCGTGCCGGAGGGCGGGGACCGCCTTGGGGACGGCGAGCAGCCGGATGGTGAACGGGTTCACCGCTTGCGGAGGGCGTCTGCGAGGCGGTCGGCGGTGGCGGTGTTGCAGTTGCCGAGGGTGATCAAGGGTGGGGTGGTGTAGTTCCCCGCGTAGGACAGCAGGTGCAGTTCGAGGGAGGGGAGCGTGATCCCGTGCTCCGCCAGGGCCGCGCGGAGCTGCTCCAGGCACTCGATTGCCTCGCGGTCGTAGGCGTGGTCGCTCATGTGGGGGCCTTCCGTTCCTGTGCGGACTGTGACGAACCGCTCACAGGCTGGCGTGGGTCGGCGTAGCGTGGGAAGGGTTTCCGGTTGCGCTGGGTAAGTGGCAAATGGCGGTGGTGGGTTGTGCCTGCTCGTAAGGACCCGGACGCGTCGGCGAATGTCCCCTCCTTCTACGGGGCTGAGCTGCGCTACAAGCGGGAGGCGGCCGGGCTCACGCTGGAACAGTTGGCCGAGGGCAGCTTCCGGGGCGTCCCGTTCCTGAGCCAGATCGAGCGCGGCGAGCGCCGGATGCCACTGGATCTGGCCCGGCACGTGGACGGGATGCTGGCGACGGACGGCTTTTTCGAGCGTCGCTGTGAAGATGCGCGCAAGGCGAAGCAGTCGGGGCACGCGGAGTACTTCGCGGACGTCGCGGAGATGGAGCCGTTCGCCGAGACCATCGAGGAATGGGCTCCGATGCTCGTCCCGGGGTTGCTGCAGACCCCGGCTTACGCGTTGAAGATCATCCGGACCGGGAGTCCGTGGCTGAGGCCGGCGACGGTGGAGAAGCAGGTCGGCTTGCGGATCGAGCGCGCTGCGCTTTGGGAGGGCGATCAGCCTCCGGCGTACTGGGCGATCCTGCACGAATCCCTTATCCGCAGGCCGCTGCTACCGCCGGAGCTGATGGCAGACCAGCTGGAACACATTGCCGCGGTGGTCACTTCCGTCCAGGGCGTTCTGCAGATCCTCCCGGAAACAGCCACGGCCCACCCGCTCATGATGGGCATGGTCAAGCTGATGACTTTTCCGGACGCGCCTCCGCTGGCGTACACCGAGGGCATCCACAGCGGCCAACTCATCGACTATCCGGGCCTCGTGAAGGACTACCGGAGGTCGTACGATCTGCTCAGGGCTGCCGCGCTGTCACCTGAGGCGTCCCTGGCGAGGATCGAAGCAGCTGCAGAGGACTTCCGAAATGGCAAGCACCGACATTGACCTGACCTCCGCCTGCTGGCGCAAGAGCAGCTACAGCAATTCGAGTGCTGGCGACTGCGTCGAGGTGGCCGACGGCCTGACCGGGGTCGTCCCGGTCCGGGACTCCAAGAGGCCGGACGGGCCCGTCCTCGTGATGACGGCCGCCGCCTGGGCCCCCTTCGTCGCGGAGCTCAAGGCAGGCTGACTCCCCCCAGCGGCAGCGCCCAAGGCCGGCTGACCGGAACTCGGCGTCCCGGGCCCCCCGGGCCTCGGTAGGCTGTCGGCCATGTACGGCTACGACCAGAACCCCGGCGCGCAGCAGCAGTACGCCGCGCAGCCGCCGCCGCAGCAGATGGCCGGTGGCTACGCGGAGCAGCCGCTGTACCCGGAGCCGTCCCCGCCCTCCCTCGCGGACGCGGTACGGGCCTTCACGACCGGGTCCCTGTCCGCCGAGGACTTCCAGCAGATCTTCGCCAGCTCGAAGGTCTACTGCCCGCGCGGCGACACCCCGGGATTCCTCGCGCTGCACAACACGCAGCAGCCGGTCATCCCCATGTTCACCACGCTCAAGGAGCTCCGCCGGTACGCCGGCAAGGAGTCCAAGTACTTCGTGATCACCGGCGCCGAGGTGATCGACCTGCTGCCCACCGGCTACGGCTTCGTCCTCGACATGGAGGGCGACCACCGGATGGTCTTCGACGCGAAGGCGGTCGAGCAGATGGTCGACTACGCGATGCGCCGCATGTACGGCTGAGCCGTCTTTACGGCGCGGCCGAGGCGGCGCTGCTGGTCGTGCTGACCCGCGGGGCGGTCCCGGCGCAGTGCTCCGCCGCCGCCTCTCCGCTGCTAGCGGTCCGTGGCGCGGGGGTGAGCGGTTCCCGCGTAGGTGATCCAGCAGGTACTCCGTGAGGTGTCCACGAGGTACCAGACACGACCGCCCCCGGTGACTTCGATCTGCCACTGCTCGCAGGTCTGCCCGCGGTATGTGCCGTGCGCCAGGCTTCCCTTCAACCGGTGGTGCCGAGGGGTCTCGGTGCGGGGGGAGGGGTCGGTGCGGAGCGCGACCCAGGCGCGGTATGTGTTCTCCCTGGCTTGCTGGCAGAGGCTTTCCCAGCCCTTCGCCGAGGCGGCGTCGGCGAAGCGAACCTCCCACTGACCTTCTGTCGCGGGCGGTGCAGCTCGGTCGCCGCGTCCCACGGTCACCGGGTGAGGCCAGGACTCGGCACGGCACCGTAGTCCGCGTCGTGGTCCGCGGTCAGCGCACTCAGCAGCTCCGGGTCGGAGTGAACCTCGGCGGTGTGCTGCCATGCGACGAGCAGCTGGGCGACGGACGACAAATTCGCCAGGGAGTCGGCGGCGCGCATCGTCTCGACCAGCTCGACCGCGAATGCGTGCACGTCCGCCTCCGGCAGGAAGCACACCCAGGGAAACGCCTCGGGGAGCAGGTCCAGCAGCAGCTCCATGCGGCCGGGATCGCGTCTGACGATGGCGGCGAGCATACGAGTGGCGGCCGACACGACGGCCTGGTCCTGTTCTGCCCTCGCCGCGGTCGTCAGCATGAGGTCCTCGCCGTCTCTGCGCAGCAGCAGGAGGCGGCGTGACAGCCTCAGACGGGCCAATGTCTGCCGGTTCTTATTGACCAGCTCCGAGAAGTTCACGGCGGATGTGTCGGTCATGATTTTGAAGATACTTCGAAAGTCCAGTCATGGCCATCACCCGTACGAGGGTGCGGGGCGGGCGGGAATGGACGGCGCGGGGTCGCTGTTCTGTGCGGGTGTGGCAGAAAGTTCGAGTTTCAACTAAACTCGACGCAGAAGGAGGTTCCGACCATGCCTGCAGTGACTGTGGAGAACCCGTTGACGCTCCCCCGCGTCGCGGAACCGGCCCCGGAGACCGCCACCCGCAAGGTGCTGGCCGTCACGACCGCCCCGGGTGGTTTCGAGGGTGAGGGATTCCCGGTGCGCCGTGCGTTCGCCGGGATCAACTACCAGTACCTCGACCCGTTCATCATGATGGACCAGATGGGCGAGGTGGACTACGGAGCCGGGGAGCCGAAGGGGACCCCGTGGCACCCGCACCGCGGCTTCGAGACCGTCACGTACATCATCGACGGCACCTTCATCCACCGTGACTCGCACGGCGGCGGTGGCGTCATCACCAACGGCGACACCCAGTGGATGACGGCGGGCTCCGGCCTCCTGCACATCGAGACCCCGCCGGAGGAGCTGGTCATGTCCGGTGGCCTTTTCCACGGGCTCCAGCTGTGGGTGAACCTGCCCGCCCAGGACAAGATGATCGCGCCGAAGTACCAGGACATCCGTGGTGGCACGGTGAAGCTGCTCGCCTCGCAGGACGGCGGCGCCCTGATCCGCCTGATCGCGGGCGACGTCGCGGGCCACGACGGCCCCGGCGCCACACACACCCCGATCACGATGATCCACGCGACGGTGAACCCGGGCGCCGAGGTCACCCTGCCCTGGCGTCCCGACTTCAACGCCCTTGCCTACGGCCTCGCGGGCAGCGGCACGGCCGGTGCAGAGCGCCGCCCGTTCAAGATGGGCCAGTCGGTCGTCTTCGGCGACGGCGACACGCTGACGATCCGCGCGGACGCCTCGCAGGACTCGCGCAGCGAGAACTTCGAGGTGGTCCTCCTCGGCGGTCTGCCGATCCGCGAGCCGATGGCGCACTACGGCCCGTTCGTGATGAACAGTCAGCATGAACTCCAGCAGGCGTTCGATGATTTCCAGGCAGGTCGCCTGGGAACGATCCCGGCCGCCGCGCACACTGGCCTCGGCCACCGGGGCGCTGGGTCGGCGTAATGAGGTTGCGCAGGTCAGAGGGCCTGGGAGCAGCGCATTAGAGGGGTCAACCCTCGCCCGCGAGCAGTAGGCCATGTCGGACTCCAACCGACAGCCAACGGATTAAAAGTCCCGGCAAGATCCTGCCGGGCAGTCCCGCCCCGTCCGGCAGAGTCCGGACGTGCCTGGTCAGACGGATACGGCGTGCTGCTGGATCCGCTCCAGACCCGGTCTTCCCGTCACGTCCGCTCACGCATTTGGCGCCAATGACCTGGGCGCTTGCCTCCCGCAGGGGCAGGTCAGGTCCCGAGGCGGCGGAGGAATTCGTCCTCGTCCACGACCTCGATGGCCTGGCCGGCGTCGAGGAGAGCCTGCGCGTCCTTCAACTTGCCGCTCAGCGTGTCGCCGGGCTTGAGCTGGGTCTGCGTGGCGGAGACCAGGATGTCGGTCTTCTTGGTCACGTTCTTCGTGGGCTGCGCGCCGACCGCGGCGAGGCGGGCGAACGCCTCGGGCCGCTCCATCGCCGTGAGCTTGCCGGTGAGGCAGACGATCAGTCCGTACAGGGCCCCGTCGGGATCGGCGTCGGGGTTGGCCCCGGGAACGGGCATGCGGTCGCGGCGCCCCGAGCCCTGGTACTGGCTGCCGCGCCACTGACCGCCGGGGGTCATGGAGCCCCACCGGATCTGGTGCTTGTCGAGCAGCTCGTCGAGCGAGGCCGTGCCGGCTTCGCGCATCGCCGCGAGCATGATCTCGGCAGAAGCCCGGGAGTCGGCTTCGGCCTGGTGGTGGTCGGTGAAGGCGTGGCCGGCGGCGTCCATGCAATGGGGCAGCCCATAGGACAGCAGCTGCCAGGTGCGGCGTGCGACGACCTGAGAGCAGGTGTACCGGAGCTCGGGCCAGGCGATGCCTTCGGCGTCACAGGCGGCCCGGATGGCGCTGAAGTCGAACCCGGCGTTGTGGGCGACCAGGGGCCGCCCATCGGCGAACGCGACGATCTCGGCGAGCGCAGCCTTCCAGCCGGGTGCGGTGGCTACATCGCCTGCCGTGATGCCGTGAACCCGGACGTTGTACGGGTTGAAGTGGTCGAACCCGGCCGGCGGCTGTATCAGGCTGCTCCAGGTGTCCACAACACTCTGACCATCAACTGCTGCCATACCAACGGAGCACGGACTGCCACGGTGCTCGTTCGCCGTCTCGAAATCGATCGCTACCCAGGAGGACATGACTGAAGTGTCATGAGTTGGCCGACGCGTCACCAGGGACAAAAGTCGCCAGTCGGTTTCGGCCACCAACCCGCCTCACAGATGTTCGTATGCCTGTCCGGCGCGGACCGTAAGCGTCCTGACCTGCGGCGGAGAGGTTGATCTGCTGACTGGCGGACGGCCCGGACGCGGGCGAATACAACCAGGACTACGACCAGCTCTGATGCTGTGTGGGCCTGGGGCGTAGGGGGTGGCGCCTACTCACGGTGGGCGGGGTGCCCGTCGGCGAGGAGACTGCCGTACGCCAGGCACAGCACTGGGAAGCCCAGCGTATCCAGGGCCACGCGCGCCGTCTCCACGTTGGACGGCCGGTGCCCGGTCGCCGCGTCGAGTCGACGACGTAGTGCAGGCCGCCGCCGACGAGGGCGAACCACGCCTGGTTCTTGCTGAACGTCTCGCTGTGCGCGGGAATCAGGCGGGCCGCGGCCAGCTGGATCTGCTCGCGGGCGACTTCGCGCCGTGTGCCCTCGGACAGGAAGGTGGTGGCCAAGAGTGTGTCCTCGCTGGTCGGGGTCGCGCCGGAGCGAAAAGCGGGAAGCCGAGTACGCGGTGCCCTCGGCCTCCACTTGACATTCCAGCGGCGCGGATCATCGTCGAGCCGGTCTTCAACGGCGAATGTGGCTTCGAAGCGCCCTGCCGGGTATCTGTTTTG
Organism: Streptomyces sp. ISL-87; assembly: GCF_018614095.1. Taxonomy (GTDB): domain Bacteria; phylum Actinomycetota; class Actinomycetes; order Streptomycetales; family Streptomycetaceae; genus Streptomyces. Next base: position 243,999 of record NZ_JAGGOY010000016.1, read on the forward strand.
GGTCATCCTTGCTTTCTGGTGGCACGCTGGCTGTTCGGAGTTCTCCCCAGGTGGGCTTGCTTCCATCCGTTCCGCTCTCAGGTCACATGCGTTCGCGTCGATGACCAGTGGCCCGTGGCCTGGCCTCCACTTTCTGTGCTTCGGCGAAGAGGCGTGTCGCATTCTGCCGTTTTGCCCTCGGTGGCTTGCATCAGATATATGCACCCGGCGCACGTCCGCACGTACGTACGATCACGGCGTTTTGCATCTACTGGACTGTGCTGACGGGCTCCCGGCATGCCTGGGGACCGTCGCTAGTGCTGCTCCGCGTTAGT
>NZ_JAGGOY010000017.1 GCF_018614095.1 Streptomyces sp. ISL-87
CCCCTGCCCCCGCCCCCGCCCGCCCGCGCCCGCGCCCCCGACCCCACCGCAAATAGCCCTTCCGGCGGCGTGTCGTGCGCCCACTCGGCGCACCCTCCGCGCGCCCGCCCCGCGCCTCGCCGAGCATCGGCCGCATGACCGCATTCACCGCGCTGCTCCCGGCCGCCGCCCTGCTGGCGGCGGCCACCGCCCTGCCGCCGCCGCATACCGCCCACGCCGGCCCCGCCGCCGCAACCCCCACCGCCCCCTACGTCGTGGTCCTCAAGGACACCGCGACCCGAGCCCCGGCCGCCCGCGCCCTGGCCGCCGAGGCGGCGGAGTCGGGGGACAAGGTCGGCGCCGTCTACGACACCGCGCTGAGCGGGTTCGCCGTCCGTACGACCGCGGCCCGCGCCGCCGCCCTCGCCGTCGACCCCCGGGTGGCCTCCGTGGAGCCGGACGCCGAGTTCCACACGAGCGACGCGCAGAACCCCGCGCCCTGGCCACTGGACCGGATCGACCAGCGTGAGCTCCCGCTCGACGGTTCCTACACGTACGCCGCGAAGGCGCGGGGTGTCACCGCCTACATCGTGGACACCGGGATCAACACCCGCCACCAGGAGTTCGGGGGCCGCGCCCGGGCCGGCCACAACGCGGTGTTCTTCGAGAGCTCCGCGGACTGCAACGGCCACGGCACGCATGTCGCGGGGACCGTCGGCGGTGCTACGTACGGGGTGGCGAAGGGGGTCTCCCTCGTCGCGGTGAAGGTGGCCGACTGCCGCGGTTCCGCGAGCCTGTCGGACATCCTGAGCGGCCTGGACTGGCTGGTGAAGGACGCCGCCAAGGCCCCCGGGACGCCCGCCGTCGCGAACATGAGCCTGGGCGGCACCCGTAGCTTCGCCCTGGACGCGGCGGTGATGCGGGCGGTCGCCTCCGGGATCACCGTCACCGTGGCGGCCGGCAACGAGGGCGCGGACGCCTGCACCGGATCCCCGGCCCGCGTCCGCCAGGCCCTCACGGTCGCCGCGACCGACGCCCGGGACCGGCGGCCGGCGTTCTCCAACTACGGCTCCTGCGTGGACCTCTCCGCGCCAGGTGTGGCCGTCACCTCTGCCTGGAAGGGCTCCGCCACCGCCCTCGCCCGGGCCACGGGCACCTCCATGGCGGCCCCGCACGTGGCAGGCGTAGCCGCGCTGATCCTGGCGGACGGCATCGCGAAGACCCCGGCCCAGGTCGCCGCGGCACTGGTGCGCGGCGCCGTCTCGGACCACATCAGCGGCCTCCCGGCCGGCACCCCGAACCTGCTCCTGCACACCCCCACGGACAAGTAGACCTTCAGCCCCCTCGCACACCAACCAGTCGGTACCCGATGTCCCATCAGACCCGTTCTGATGGGACATCAATTTGTGTGTCCTTCGGGCGAAAGCAATCCATTGACTTCTCATCACCGCGACGCGTCAATGTCGGCCACCGCACCGGCTCGGCCTCCCCCACACAGCGGGTGGGGGGAGGGTTCGTCTGACGAAGGAGTCGCGACCCAGTGAGTACAACGTTCCGACGAAGAGTTCTGGCCGGGGCGGGCGCCCTTTCCCTGGCACTGACGGGTGGCGTGGTGGGCCTCTCAGGCACCGCGCAGGCGGCGACCAAGACCACCGCTGTGTTCGAGAACTGCGACGCACCGGCGCCGCAGGCAGACGGTTCGGGCAACCAGAACTACACGATCACCCTGCCCGACACGGCCAAGGCCGGCGATGTCGTCCCGATCACGATCGACCCGGGCGCGAGCCCGCTGGTCCCCGGCTTCTCCGTCACCACGGTGAACACCACCAAGATCACCCTCAAGGTCGGTACGACCACCCAGGTGGTCACCAGTCCGCCCGAGACCGTCAGCGTCGTGGCCGGAACCCCGCTCGACCCCAAGGCGTTCTCCGGGACCGTCAAGATCCCCGACGGCACCGAGGGGACCACGGTCGATGTCAAGCTCGACCTCGCGGTGACCGACGCCGACCTCAGCGGCTCGGTCTTCACCACGACCTGCACCCCGGCACCCCGGCCGAGCGCCTCACTCGGCTCGGTCGCCGTCGAGGCGCTGCCCAAGGACCCGGTCACCACCAAGCTGACGCCCAACAGCGGCAAGGCCGGCACCGCCGTCGTCGCCACCGGCGCCAACTTCCCGGCGGGCCCGGTCACCTGCTCCGCCCTGCTCGCGGGCACGGCGACCGGTGACACAGGCACCGGCTCGGCGGACGCGACCGGCGCCGCCACCTGCGACATCACGGTCACCAAGAAGGCCGACGCCATCAAGATCGACGGCTCGGTCACCCCGTACAAGTCCTTCGTGTTCCTGGAGGACCAGGCGGGCGTGAAGAACCCGGTCAACATCGAGGTGCTCCCCGGCCCGCTGGCGCTCGGCCCGAAGGACGGCCAGCCGGCCGTCGCCTTCCCGCCGGTCACCATCAACGGCAAGGCCCAGTCGGTAGTCGGCGTCTTCAACGCCGCGACCGTCCAGGACTTCCGCGGCGGCTCGCTCGGCTGGGACGTGACGGCGACCCGTACTCCGTTCCTGAACGAGACCACCGGCCACTCGATGGCCAAGGCGCAGATCGGCATCCAGCCGTCCTGCACCGTGACCAACCCGGACAGCCCGAGCACCTGCACCGCGGGCACGCCCGGCGCGATCACGGACACCCCGATGAAGGTGGCCTCGCAGGCCGCCGGCGGGGACGAGCTGACCGGTGGTGAGTTCGCCGTCGGCGGCGCCGGGATGATCCAGCTCCCGCCGTTCATGTTCGCCGACAGCTACCAGTCGGTCGTGACCTTCTCGATCGCGTGACCTAGCTCCACCCCGGGGTGGTGCGGCGCTCCGGCGCCGCACCACCTCTTCCCCTGTCCGCCTCGACTGGAGACCTGCCATGCGCATCCGCCGCCCTCTGCACGGCCCGCTCCACGGTCCTCTGCCCGGTCCTCCCGGCCCTCTGCCCGGTCCGCTCCACGGCCTGGTCGGCCTGGGCGGCGTGGTCGGCCTCCTCGCCCTCCTCGGCCTGTCCCTCGGACTCCTGCTGGCGGCCTCCGCTCCCGCCGCGGCCGCGGACAACGGCACCTGGGGGGTGTTCCCGACACCCCCGGCCGGTGCGGCGATCACGGACCGCGGGTACTTCTTCCACCAGGGCCCGGCCGGGACCACCGTCAGCGACAGCGCGACGATCCTGAACTCCTCCGACAAGGAGCTGACGTTCCAGATCTTCGCCACGGACGCCGTGAACACCCCGGCGGGCGGCGCCTTCGCGCTGCTGCCGGTCGACGCCGAGCGCAAGGACGTCGGCGCGTGGATCGCGCTGCCGCCGGAGACCGCTACGACGGTCACCGTGCCGCCCAAGGGCCGCAAGGACATCCCCTTCACCGTGCAGGTCCCGCAGGACGCGACCCCGGGCGACCACGTCGGCGGGATCGTCGCGCTCAACACCCAGCTGGAGGGCGTCCAGGGGGACGGCAAGGTCAAGGTCGGAGTGAAGCGCCAGGTGGGCGCCCGGCTGTACTTCCGCGTGCCGGGGCCGGTGACCCCCGGGCTGAGCGTGGAGGACGTGAAGGTCAGCCGGGCCGCTCCCCTGCTGCCCTGGCTGAAGGACGCCCGCGCCACCGTTTCGTACACGCTGGTCAACCGGGGCAATGTGGTCGTGGAGCCCAAGGTGACGGTGACCGCCGAGGGCCTGCTCGGCCGGAGCGTACTGAACCGCCCGGCCCGCGAACTGAAACTGGTGCTCCTCCCCGGCCAGCGGATCGAACTGACCGAGCCATGGGCGGACGCACCGCAGCTGGACTGGGTCACCGTACGGATCTCAGCCGGGGCGGAGGCCTACCCGGATCTGTCCTCCGACTCCGAGGCCGACTTCGCAGCCGTACCGTGGCCCGCCACAGGCGCACTCGTGCTCCTGACCGGCACAGGCATCGCCTTCCGAACTCTGCGCCGCCGCCGCACGGACGACGACGAACAACGCGAACCCGACCCGACCTTGGCCCGGCCAGCAGGAACCCCCGGCCGGTGAGGGTTGGCCGGGGGCTGCGGTCAGGGGGCTGCGGTCAGGGGTGGTTGTCGGGGTCAGTGGTTGCGGGGGAAGCCGAGGTCCACGCCTGCCGGGGCGTCCGCGGGGTCCGGCCAGCGGGTGGTGACGACCTTGCCGCGGGTGTAGAAGTGGACGCCGTCGTTGCCGTAGATGTGGTGGTCGCCGAAGAGGGAGTCCTTCCAGCCGCCGAAGGAGTGGTAGCCCACCGGCACCGGAATCGGCACGTTGACGCCGACCATGCCGGCCTGGATCTCCAGCTGGAAGCGGCGGGCCGCACCGCCGTCGCGGGTGAAGATCGCGGTGCCGTTGCCGAACGGCGAGGCGTTGATGAGGGCCACGCCCTCCTCGTAGGTCTCGGTGCGCAGCACGCACAGCACCGGGCCGAAGATCTCGTCGCGGTAGGCGTCGGAGTCGGTCTTCACGTTGTCCAGCAGCGACAGGCCGATCCAGTGGCCGTTCTCGTTGCCCTCGACGGTGTAGCCGGTGCCGTCCAGGACCACGTCGGCGCCCTGGGCCGCGGCGCCCTTCACGTACGAGGCGACCTTGTCCCGGTGCGCGGCCGTGATCAGCGGGCCCATCTCGGAGGTCGGGTCGTTGCCGGGGCCGATCTTGATCTTCTCGGCCCGCTCGCGGATCTTGTCCACCAGCTCGTCGGCGATGGAGCCGACGGCCACGACCGCCGAGATCGCCATGCAGCGCTCGCCGGCCGAGCCGTAGGCGGCCGAGACCGCCGCGTCGGCGGCGGCGTCCAGGTCGGCGTCCGGCAGCACCAGCATGTGGTTCTTGGCGCCGCCGAGGGCCTGCACGCGCTTGCCGTTGGCGGAGGCAGTGGTGTGGATGTGGCGGGCGATCGGGGTCGAGCCGACGAAGGACACGGCCGCGATGTCGGGGTGGGCCAGGAGAGCCTCCACCGCGACCTTGTCACCGTGCACGACATTCAGCACGCCCGCCGGCAGACCGGCCTCGCTCGCCAGCTCGGCCAGCTTGTTGGAAGCCGACGGGTCCTTCTCGCTCGGCTTGAGGATGAAGGTGTTTCCGCAGGCCACAGCCAGCGGGAACATCCACATCGGCACCATCGCCGGGAAGTTGAACGGGGTGATGCCCGCGACCACGCCCAGCGGCTGGCGGATCGCGGAGACGTCCACGCGGTTCGAGACGGAGGTCGACAGCTCGCCCTTGAGCTGGGTGGTGATCCCGCAGGCCAGCTCGACGATCTCCAGGCCGCGGGCGACCTCGCCCAGCGCGTCCGAGTGCACCTTGCCGTGCTCGGCGGTGATCAGCTCGGCGATGGCGTCACGGTTGGCGTCCAGCAGGGCGCGGTAGGCGAACAGCACCTTGGTACGGGCGGCCAGCGAGGACTGGCCCCAGCTTTCGAAGGCCTCCTTCGCGATCTGTACCGCCGCGTCGACCTCTTCGGCCGAGGCCAGCGCGACCTGGGTCGTGACCTCGCCGGTGGCCGGGTCGGTGACCGGGCCGTAGTTGCCCGACGCGCCCTCGACGGTCTTGCCACCGATCCAGTGGTTGACGGTCTTCATTGCCTTGCTCCTTCACAGATGGCGACGTCGCTGCGCGGCTTGCCGGTCGTACTCTTCGCGGGCCGAAGCCGCCGCCGCACGGGTCGCGGTCTCGGCCACGGGAACATCCCACCACGCCTGTGCCGGGGGTGGGCCCGACACAGTGTCGGGTGTTCGGGTCTGTGCGTAGACACATGTGGGACGGTCCGCCGCCCGCGCCTCGGCGAGGGCTTTCCGCAGGTCACCGATGGTGCGGGTGCGGATCACGGCCATCCCGAGGGAGGCCGCGTTGGCCGCGAGGTCCAGGGGCAGGGGCTCCCCGCTGTACGAACCGTCCGCCGCCCGGAAGCGGTACGCGGTCCCGAAGCCCTCGCCGCCCACCGCTCCCGAGAGGCCTCCGATCGACGCGTACCCGTGGTTGTCGAGGATCACCACCTTGATCGGGACGCCCTCCTGCACCGCGGTGACGATCTCGGTCGGATTCATCAGGTACGTCCCGTCGCCGACCAGCGCCCAGACCGGGCGGCCGGGCGCGGCGAGGGCGGTGCCGATGGCGGCCGGGATCTCGTAGCCCATGCAGGAGTACCCGTACTCCACGTGGTACTGGTCGGCGGACCGGGCCCGCCAGAGCTTGTGCAGGTCGCCGGGCAGGGAGCCGGCGGCGTTGATCAGGATGTCGCGTTCATCGACGATCCCGTCGAGCAGCCCGAGCACCTGGGCCTGGGTGGGGGCCGCGTCCTCGTCGGCGTCCGGCACCGCGTAGGCCTGGTCGACCCGCAGCTCCCAGCGCTTCTTCCTTTCTTTGTACGTCGACTCGTACGCGGGATCCACCCGGTACCCGGTGACCGCTTGCCGCAGCTCGGCCACGGTTTCGCGGGCGTCACCGACGAGCGGCCGGGCGGTGAGCTTGTGGGCGTCGTACGGGTCGAGGTTGATCCCGATGAACCGCACGCCCGGGTGCTGGAACAAAGTCGCCGAGGCGGTGGTGAAATCGGTCAGCCGGGTCCCGGCGGCGATCACCAGATCGGCCCCGCGGGCCAGCTCGGCGGCGGTCGCCGTGCCCGTGTGCCCGATCCCGCCCACCTCGGCGGGGTGGTCGTAGGGGAGCACGCCCTTGCCCGCCTGGGTGGTGGCCACCGGAATGCCGGTGGCCTCGGCGAACTCCGCCAGGGCGCTCTGGGCTTCGCTGTGCCGGATCCCGCCCCCGGCGATGATCAGGGGGCGCGCGCAGGCCCGTACCGCCTCGGCGGCCTGGGCGAGCTCCGTACGGTCGGGGCGCGGCCGCCGCACCCCCCACACCCGCTCGCGGAAGAACTCCTCGGGCCAGTCGTACGCCTCGACCTGCACATCCTGCGGCAGCGCGAGGGTGACGGCGCCGGTCTGCACCGGGTCGGTGAGCACGCGCACGGCCTGGAGGGCGGCCGGGATCAGGGCCTCGGGGCGGGTGATCCGGTCGAAGTGGCGGGAGACGGGCCGCAGGGCGTCGTTGACGGAGATGTCCCCGGCGTAGGGCACTTCGAGCTGTTGCAGCACCGGATCGGCGGGCCGCGTCGCGAAGGCGTCCCCGGGCAGGAGCAGCACGGGCAGCCGGTTGACGGTGGCGAGGGCTGCCCCGGTGACCAGATTCGTCGCCCCGGGCCCGATGGAGGTGGTGACGGCGTGCGCGGACAGCCGCCCGCGCTGGCGGGCGTACCCGACGGCGGCGTGCACCATGGCCTGCTCGTTGCGCCCTTGCAGGAAGGGCATGTCCTCCTGGCCGGTCTCCAGGAGCGCCTGCCCGATGCCGGCCACGTTCCCGTGTCCGAAGATTCCCCAGGTGGCGGCGATCAGCCGGTGCCGGCGGCCGTCGCGCTCGGTGTACTGGCGCGCCAGGAACCGTACGAGGGCCTGCGCGACGGTGAGCCTCATCGGGTCTCCTCCTCCGCTCGATCTCGGTAGAAGGGCAGCCGGGGGTCGATGTCCTGGCCGGCCCAAGTGCCCCGGATCCAGCCGTGGTCGGGGTGATCGCGGATCAGCCACTCCCGGGTCTCCCCGGGGCCGGCCATCACATTGAGGTAGTACATGGCGTGCCCGGGCGCCGCGATCGAGGGCCCGTGCCAGCCGTCCGGGATCAGCACCGCGTCTCCGGTCCTCACCTCGGTGAGGATGTCGGTCTTCCCCGCGGGGGAGGGGGTGACACGCTGATATCCGAGACCGGGGGTACCGTCGTGCGGCTCGATCTCGAAGTAGTAGATCTCCTCCAGGCGGGATTCGTGTCCCGGGTGGTGCTCGTCGTGCTTGTGGGGCGGGTACGAGGACCAGTTTCCGCCGGGGGTGAGCACCTCGACGGCGATGAGCCGGTCGCAGGCGAAGGTGTCGGCGGCGGCGAAGTTGTTGACCTGCCGGGAACACTGACCGGCCCCGCGCAGCTCCACGGGGACGTCTTCGGCCGCCCCGTACCGGGCGGGCAGGACGTGCTCGCAGCGGGCCCCGACGAGCGCGAATCGTCCCCCTGCGGCGGAGCCGATCTCCGCGTTGCCGCCCCGGGGGAGATACGCGAAGTCGGTCAGGGCCGTGAACACGCTCTCGCGGCCGCGCAGTTCGAACACGGCGTCCGGGGCCCCCGCGGGGCGGGGGGACGGCTCCGCGCAGCGGACCACGCACCCCCCGGCCAGCGGGAGGACGATCCACTCACGGTCCCCGCACGGGTGAGCGTACGTATCCCCCGCCCCCAGCGTCAGGATCCGCAGCGCCGTGTGGTCCATCTCGTGCGACCCGGTCACCGTCACGACCCCAGCACCTCCTCCACTTCCTTCGCGTACGGCATCGCCGAGGAGCACGCCAGCCGCGAAGCCACGATCGCCCCCGCCGCGTTGGCGTACCGCAGTACCCGCCCGAGTTCCCACCCCTCCAGCAGCCCATGGCACAGGGCCCCGCCGAACGCGTCCCCCGCCCCCAGCCCGTTCACCACCTCGACGGGAACCGGCGGAACCTCCAGCACCAGCCCGTCCCGGTGCACGGCCAGCACGCCCTCCGGCCCGCGCTTGACCACCGCCAGTTCCACCCCGGCCGCCAGCAGGGCCATCGCCGCGGCGTGCGGCTCCGCCTCCCCCGTCGCGATCGCGCATTCCGCCAGGTTGCCCACCGCCACCGTCGCCAGGCCCAGGGCCCGCTCGTACCAAGGCCGGGGCTCCTCCCCCGACCACAGCATCGGCCGCCAGTCCAGGTCGAAGACCGTGATCCCGGACTTCGCCCGGGCCTCCAGCGCGCCCAGGGTCGCCGTACGACTCGGCTCCTGGCTCAGCCCGGTCCCCGTCATCCAGAACACCCGCGCGGACCGCACCGCCTCCAGGTCCACCTCCCCCGGTTCGATCTCCAGGTCGGGCGCCTTCGGCGAGCGGTAGAAGTACAGCGGGAAATGGTCCGGCGGGAACACCTCGCAGAAGGTGACCGGCGTCGGGTAGGCAGCCACCTCCGCCACCCACCGGTCGTCCACCCCGAACCCGCGCAGCTCCGCCCGGAGATACGCCCCGAAGGGGTCCGCGCCGGTCCGGGTGATCACCGCCACCCGCCGCCCCAGCCGCGCCGCCGCGACCGCGACGTTCGTCGGGGAGCCGCCCAGGAACTTGCCGAAGGTGTCCGCCTCCGCGAGCGGTACACCGATTCTCAGCGGGTAGAGATCCACCCCGATCCGCCCCATCGTGATCAGGTCGAACCCCAGCCCGTCCGCAGTGGTCACAGGCACTCCTCCCACGTCTCCCAGTCGTCCTTACAGCCCATTCGAGCCTCGCCCCCTAAGGTGGCCGCCATGACGTCCTCCCCACCCGCGTTGACCCGTATCCGCATCGGTTCGGCTCCGGACTCCTGGGGTGTCTGGTTCCCGGAGGACCCCGAGCAGACCCCTTGGGAACGGTTCCTCGACGAGGTCGCCGATGCCGGGTACGAGTGGATCGAACTCGGCCCGTACGGCTATCTCCCCACCGATCCCGCACGCCTCGCCGACGAAACCGCCAAGCGCGGCCTGCGCGTTTCCGCGGGCACCGTCTTCACCGGACTCCATCACGGGCCCGCCGTGTGGGAGGACACCTGGGAGCACGTGTCGCGGATCGCCGCGCTCGCCCAGGCCATGGGTGCGGCGCACCTCGTCGTGATCCCGTCCTTCTGGCGCGACGACAAGACCGGCGGGGTGCTGGAGGACCGCACCCTCTCCGCCGGGCAATGGCGCGAACTGACCACCCAGACCGAGCGCCTGGGCCGGGAGGTCCAGGACCGGTACGGGCTGCGGATCGTCGTGCACCCGCATGCCGACACCCACATCGACACCCCGGAGAACGTGGCCCGCTTCCTCGACGCCACCGACCCCGCCCTGGTCTCCCTCTGCCTGGACACCGGGCACTACGCGTACTGCGGCGGGGACAGCGTCCAGGCCATCGAGGCCTTCGGCGAACGCATCGGCTACCTCCACCTCAAGCAGGTGGATCCGCGGATCCTCGCCGAAGTCGTGGCCGGGCAGGTGCCCTTCGGGCCGGCGGTGGCCCGCGGGGTGATGTGCGAACCGCCGTCGGGGGTGCCCGCGCTGGAGCCCGTACTGGCCGCGGCGCAGCGGCTCGGCGTGGACCTCTTCGCCATCGTGGAGCAGGACATGTACCCCTGCCCGCCCGACCAGCCGCTGCCGATCGCCCGCCGCACCCGCTCCTACCTGCGCTCCTGTGGCGCCCGCTGACCAGCTGAAGGGAACTTGAGATGAGCAGCACGCTAGGCATCGCCGTCATCGGGACGGGGAAGATGGGCGCCGACCATGTCCGCCGGATCGGTGGGACGGTCGGCGGGGCCCGGGTGGTGGCCGTGGCCGACCCCGACGGGGACCGGGCCAAGGAGGTCGCGGCGGGCCTGGACGGCGCGAGCGTCCATACGGATCCGGCGGCCGCGATAGCCGCGCCCGGGGTGCAGGCCGTACTGATCGCCTCCCCGGGGCCCGCCCACGAGGAAGCCATCCGGCACGCCCTGGAGCGGGAGCTGCCGGTGCTGTGCGAGAAGCCGCTGACCCCGGACCCGGCGGGGGCGCTGCGCGTGATGGAGGCGGAACAGCGGCTGGGCCGGCGCCTGGTCCAGGTCGGGTTCATGCGGCGGTACGACGCCGAGTACGAGCGGCTCAAGGAGCTGCTGGACGCGGGCGGGATCGGGCGGCCGCTGTTCCTTCACTGCCGCCACCGCAATGCCACCTCGCCGTCCTTCTTCACCAGCGACATGCTGATCAGCGACTCCGTGGTGCATGAGGTGGACGCGGCCCGCTGGCTGCTCGGCCAGGAGATCACCGCCGTGTCGGTGCTCTCCCCCACGCCCTCCTCGGCGGCCCCCGAGGGGCTGCGCGATCCCCGGCTGGTGCTGCTGGAGACCTCCGGCGGGGCGATCGTCGATGTGGAGATCTTCGTCAACTGCGGTTTCGGCTACCAGGTGCAGTGCGAGGCGGTCGGCGAGGCCGGCAGCGCCCGCATCGGGGACGGCCACGCGATGGTCGTCCAGTCCGCCGGCCGGTGGGGCGGGGAGATCGCCCAGGACTTCACCGTGCGCTTCGCCGACGCCTACGACCGCCAGTTGCGGCGGTGGGTGGCCCAAGCCGCCCGGGGCCGGGTCGAGGGCCCCACCGCCTGGGACGGCTATGCCGCGGCCGCCGTCTCCGAGGCGGGCCTCACGGCCGCGCGCACCGGTACGCGCACCACCGTGGAACTGGCGGACCGGCCGCCCCTCTACCACTGACCTGTCGCCGCACCCCGCACGCCGCGCCCGCGGGGCCGGTTCATCACGCTCACCCCCTTGTGGCGCATCTGTCACAGCGGTCGCCCTTGTGTCACGCATGTCCGCGTTACGCGGTTCTTCCGTCACAGACAGTCGACAGACACTCCCCTGCTCTCGCCCAGCGTCGTTCTCCGGGAACTACCCGAGTGATCGTCACTGTTCACGCGTCGGCTCCCCCGACGGCCTCCCGGCCGGCCCCGCGGCGTGGACAAGGAGGTGTCGTGGATGAGCGACCGACAGCTGTGGTCGTACAAGGAGATCGCCGCCCATATCCGGGTCCAGCCGGATACGGTGCGCTCCTACCGCAAGCACGGGCTGCTTCCCGCGCCCGATCACCAGGAGGGTGGCAAGCCCTACTGGTACGCCGACAGCATCCGCGCCTGGGTGGCCCGCCGACCCGGCAACCGGGGGCGCCGCGAGGACTAACCGGGGCCGGTTCCCGGGGCGGCCGGGGTCCCCTCGGACCCCGGCCGCCCGAAGGCCCCGGCCGCCCGAAGGACCGCCGACCCGGAGCCCCCGCCGGCCCCGGTCGGGCCGCGCGCTATCGGCTCCCGGCCGGTATCTTCTCCGGCTCCCCCGCCTCCGGCCCGGCCGACTCCGCCGAATCCGCCGCCTCGGTCGAATCCGCCGAATCCGCCGGCACTGCCGCCGGCGCGGACTCCCCCTCGCTCAGACCGAACCGCTCGTGGAGCCTGCGCAGCGGGCCCGGCGCCCACCAGGTGGCCTTCCCGGTCAGCTTCATGACCGCCGGGACCAGGAGACTGCGGACGACCATCGCGTCCATCAGCACGGCCAGCGCGATCCCGAGCCCCAGCATCTTGGTGTTGGTGACCCGCGAGGTGCCGATGGCCACCATCACCACCGCCAGGATCACGGCAGCCGCGGTGATCAGCCCGCCGGTGCGCGCCAACCCGGTGCGCACCGCCCCCTCGTGGTCCCCGGTGCGGTCGTACTCCTCCTTGATCCGGGATATGAGGAACACCCCGTAGTCCATGGAGAGCCCGAAGGCGATGCAGAACATCAGCACGGGCAGGGTGGTCTCGATGTCCCCGGTGGAGGTGAAGGAGAGCAGTCCGGAGAGGTTGCCCTCCTGGAAGACCCACACCACCGCTCCGAACATCGCCGTCAGGCTCAGCGCGTTGAGCAATATCGCCTGAAGGGGTATGAGCACGCTGCCGGTGAGCAGGAAGACCAGCAGCAGCGTGGCCAGTACCACCAAGGCCAGCGCCGCGGGCAGCTTCTCGGCTATGGCGTCCTGGGCGTCGACGAGCACCGCCGCCTGTCCGGTCACGGAGGTCTCGAAGGGGGCGTCCACCTTCCGCACTTCGCCGACCAGGTCCCGGGCCTGCTGCCCCACGGCTTCGCCCTCGGTGATCACCGAGAAGTACGCGGACCGCGCGCCGGGGCCGGAACTGACCGGGCCGTCCACCCGGAGCACCCCCTCCAGACCGGCCACCCGCTGCCGGTAGGCGTCGAGGTCGGCGGGGCTCCGCGCCCCCTCGGCCAGCACGATCAGCCCGCTCCCGGGGCTGCCCGGGAAGCCGTCCCGGATCTGCTGCTGCACCAGATGCGATGAAGCGGTCTCCGGCAGCTGGCGGTCGTCCACGGTGCCGAACTTCACCCCGAGGAAGGGCAGTCCGAGGAGCAGCAGCCCCGCCGTGGTGGCCACGGCGAACAACGGGGCCCGGCGCATCACCAGCGCGGTCGACCGCGCCCAGCCCCGCCCCGACTCGCCGGAAGCACCGGAGGCGAGGCCGGCCTCCTCGGCACCGGCGCCGCCCGGGCCCGCCTTACGCCGGCGCCGCCGCCACAGCTGGCGCAGGTCGAGGGAGTTGACCCGCTCCCCGAGCAGCACCAGCGCCGCCGGCAGCAGGATCAGCGCGGCCGCCGCCGCGAGCAGGACCACCGCGACCCCGGCGTAGGCGAAGGAGCGCAGGAAGTACATGGGGAAGAACAGCATCGCCGAGAGCGCGACCGCGACGGTCAGCGCCGAGAACAGCACGGTGCGCCCGGCGGTGCGCAGGGTGGCTCCGATGGCCCCCACCGGGTCCCGGCCGGCCGCGAGCTCCTCGCGGAACCTCCGCACGATGAACAGGGCGTAGTCGATGGCGAGCCCGAGGCCGAGCGCGGTGGTGAGGTTCTGGGCGAAGACGGAGACGTCGGTGAATTCGGTGAGGCCCCGCAGCACGGCGTTGGTGCCGATGATGGCGACGATGCCGACGCCGAGCGGCAGCAGGGCGGCGATGGCGCTGCCGAAGACGAGGATCAGCAGGACGAGCGTCACCGGCAGGGCGATCAGCTCGGCGCGCAGCAGGTCCTCCTGGATGGTGGCGGTCACCTCGCGCTGGACCGCAACCCGCCCGCCGAGGGAGACCCGCACCGGTCCGTGCTCGCCCTCGTAGCGCGGGGCTATCCGCGCCACTACCTCGGTGGCGGCCTTCTCGTCGCCGACCACCCGGGCGGCGATCAGCGCCTGCCGCCCATCCTCGGAGCGCAGGGTGGGCAGCTGTGTGCGCCAGTACGAGCCGACCCCGGTCACCCCCGGCTCGGCGGCGAGCCGGGTGGTCAGCCGCTCCGCCTCGGCGGCGACGGCGGGATCGTCCACCCCGGCCTTCCCCACCCCGGCGCCCGCGTCGACGAGGAGCAGCAGATTGGGCTGGGAGGACGGGAATTCGCGCTCCAGGGCCTCGGTGGCATAGGTGGACCGGGCGTCCGGGTCCTCCCAGCCGCCGCTGCCCATCCGGGCGGCGGCGCCGCCGCCCGCGAACACGGCCAGTGCCGTGACCACCAGGGCGAGCAGCAGCGAGAGCCGCGGCCGGGCCGTGACGAACCGGGTCCACCAGCCGCTCTCCCCGGGCGACGGCGGTTTCTTGACTTCGGACATGGCTCGGTGTCCCCTTCACCGTGATTGCCAGGACATTTAGACTGGCAAACACGAGCAGTCGCTCGCGTTTCCCAAGAATGCGAGTGACCTCTCGCGTTTGTCAATCACCCACGGGAAGCAAAGGAATGGGACATGCCGAAGGACCCCCAGGCCGCACCGACGGACAAAGGTGCTGAAAAGGACTCGGAGGCGGCGGGCACCCCGCGCCGCCGCCAGGCCCGCGGGGAACGCCGGATCGCCCAGCTCCTGGCGGCGGCGGCCGGCGTGTTCTGCCGTACCGGCTACGCCGCGGCCAGCACGAACGCCATCGCGCGCGAGGCCGGCGTCTCACCGGGCACGCTCTACCAGTTCTTCCCGAACAAGGAGGCCATCGCGGTCGAGCTGGGCGGCCACCTGCTGCACCGCGCGCACGAGCTGCACGGCCAGGCCTTCCTGCCCGAGAACCTGTCCAAGCCGCTGCCCGAGCTGCTGGACGCCGTCCTCGACCCGGTGATCGCCTTCAACTGCGAGAACCCGGCTTTCTGGGCCCTCATGCACGGCTCCGGCGTCCCCGGCATGACCCAGGAGCACGAGGAGCTTCACTCCAACCTGCTCACCCGGGTCGAAGGCGTCCTGCGCACCTACACCCCGGAGGCCACGTCGGCCGAGCTCGCCCACACCTCGAACATGATCCTGGGAATCTTCAAGGCGGCGCTGGACCTGATCCTGGCTCACGAGGGCGCCGAACGGGCCGCCTACATCACCGAACTGAAGACCGTCCTGCTGCGCTACCTGGAGCCGATGGTCACCGCGACTCCCCCTCGCTGACCCGGGCTCACGAAGGCGGCCCCGAGACCGAATCCGCCCCTGCCATGGGCGCGAGCAGCGCGATCGTCCTGATCAGGAGGAGAGCCCCGCGTGCGCCACGCCTTGGGCGTGCCGTTTACATACGGTTCACGGGGACTTGTCCATCACAACCCGCCCGGCGGGAAAGAACTGCTGAAGATGCTCGCTTCGATACCCCCTAGGGGTATAGTCTCTGAGTGTCGGGGAGGACGGTTGGAGTGAATCGCCGCCCCGCCCGGCGACCGGACTCGCACGCCCCCGAAGAGGAGAACGACATGACCGCCGAGACGGAAACCCAGCAGTCGGCCGGTTCCTGCTGCTCCAGCACCAGCTCCTGCCACGACAGCGCGGCGGACGTCCAGACCGGCGCAGTCACCACCGTCTACCGGGTGACCGGCATGACCTGCGGGCACTGCGAGGGCGCGGTGACCGCCGAGCTCACCGCCCTGCCGGGCGTCAGCTCGGTCAAGGCCGTGGCCGCGACCGGCGAGGTCACCGTGGTCTCCGCCGCCCCGCTCGCCGAGGACGACGTGCGCGCCGCGGTGGACGAGGCCGGATACGAGCTCGCCGCCGACCAGGCCTGAGCACCTCCTCCACGCAGTACCTCGTCGGGCCGTACCGGCCAGCTCATACTGGTTCCGTACGGCCCGGCCTTCCCCCTGGAGCCGGACATGAGCAGCAGCACAGTGCACGACGGACCCATAGCGGCATCCGAAGCGGTCGAGGCCACCGAAACGACCGAGACGGCCGAGGTCGAGCTGACCATCGGCGGGATGACCTGCGCCTCCTGCGCGGCCCGCATCGAGAAGAAGCTGAACCGGATGGACGGCGTCACCGCCACGGTGAACTACGCCACCGAGAAGGCCCGGGTCTCCTACGCGGATGACGTACAGGTCGCCGACCTCATCGCGACCGTCGTGAAGACGGGGTACACGGCGCAGGAGCCCCCGCCGCCGGCGCCGCAGCCCACGACGCCCGCGACGGACACCGCCACGGCCGCACCGGAGCCCGAGGAGGTACGGGACCCCGAGCTGACGGCGCTGCGCGGGCGACTGCTGGTCTCCGCGGCCCTCGCCCTCCCCGTCGTGCTGCTCGCGATGATCCCGGCCCTCCAGTTCGACAACTGGCAGTGGCTCTCGCTCACCCTCGCCGCCCCCGTCGTCGTCTGGGGCGCCCTCCCCTTCCACAAGGCCGCCTGGACCAACGCCCGGCACGGCGCCGCCACCATGGACACCCTGGTCTCGGTCGGCACCCTCGCCGCCTTCGCCTGGTCGCTGTGGGCCCTGTTCTTCGGGACCGCCGGGATGACCGGCATGCGCCACGGGTTCGACTTCGCCATCTCGCGCACCGACGGCTCCTCCACCATCTATCTGGAGGTCGCGGCCGGCGTCGTCAGCTTCATCCTGCTCGGCCGCTACCTGGAGGCCCGCTCCAAGCGGAAGGCGGGCGCCGCGCTCAAGGCCCTGCTGGAACTGGGCGCCAAGGACGTGGCCGTCCTGCGCGGCGGTGCGGAGGTCCGCATCCCGGTGAGCGCCCTCGTGGTCGGCGACCTGTTCGTCGTCCGCCCCGGCGAGAAGATCGCCACCGACGGCACCGTCGTCGAGGGCAGCTCCGCCGTGGACGCCTCGATGCTGACCGGTGAGTCGCTCCCGGTGGAGGTCACGGCCGGAGACCCGGTCACCGGCGCCACCGTCAACGCCTCCGGCCGCCTGGTCGTCGAGGCCACCCGGGTCGGCGCGGACACCCAGCTCGCCCGGATGGCCCGGCTGGTGGAGGACGCGCAGAACGGCAAGGCCGAGGTGCAGCGCCTCGCCGACCGGATCTCCGGGGTCTTCGTACCGGTCGTACTGCTTCTCGCGCTCGGCACCTGGGTGACCTGGCTGCTGATCACCGACAACCCGACGGCCGCCTTCACCGCCGCCGTGGCCGTCCTGATCATCGCCTGCCCGTGCGCCCTGGGGCTGGCCACCCCGACCGCGCTGATGGTCGGCACCGGCCGCGGCGCGCAGCTCGGCATCCTCATCAAGGGGCCCGAGGTGCTGGAGTCCACCCGCCGGGTGGACACCGTAGTGCTGGACAAGACCGGCACGGTCACCACCGGCCGGATGACCCTCGGGGCGGTGCACACCGCCGAGGGCGTGGACGAGAAGGAGCTGCTCCGCCTCGCGGGCTCCCTGGAGCACGCCTCCGAGCACCCGATCGCGCAGGCCGTCGCCGCGGGCGCGGCCGAGCTGGCGGGCGATCTGCCGGTCCCTGAGAGCTTCGAGAACGTGGCCGGGCTCGGCGTGCAGGGCGTGGTCGACGGGCACGCCGTCCTGGTGGGCCGCGAGCGGCTGCTGTCCGACTGGGCGATCACCCTGCCCGCCGGGCTCGCGCAGGCCAAGGAGGCCGCCGAGGCCGCCGGCAGCACCGCGGTGCTGGTGGCCTGGGACGGGGCGGCCCGAGGGGTCCTGACGGTGGCTGACGCGGTCAAGGAGACCAGCGCCGAGGCGGTCGCCCTGCTGCGGGCGCTGGGCCTCACCCCGGTACTGCTGACCGGCGACAACCGGGCCGTGGCCGAGACGGTGGCCCGCGAGGTGGGCATCGACGAGGTGATCGCCGAGGTGCTCCCGCAGGACAAGGTCGACGTCGTGCGCCGCCTCCAGGCGGAGGGCCGTACGGTCGCCATGGTGGGCGACGGGGTCAACGACGCGGCCGCCCTCGCCCAGGCCGACCTCGGCCTGGCCATGGGCACCGGCACCGACGCGGCCATCGAGGCGGGCGACCTGACCCTCGTACGGGGCGATCTGCGGGTGGCGGCGGACGCGATCCGGCTCTCGCGGCGGACCCTGTCGACCATCAAGGGCAACCTTTTCTGGGCCTTCGGCTACAACGTGGCGGCGCTGCCGCTGGCGGCCGCCGGACTGCTCAACCCGATGATTGCAGGGGCTGCGATGGCCTTCTCCTCCGTTTTCGTGGTCAGCAACAGCCTCCGGTTGCGATCCTTCCGGTAGTGGATCGTCTCCCCGGTTCCGGCACAGTTCCTTCACGGGAGACGCAGATCACAGTGATCTGAACGTAACCATCGGGCGGTGCCACGGGTCTAATGGGGCGATGCCAAGAACGTCTTGGGGGACGTTCACGGGAGTCTTGGGGGATTCCCGAGGCATCAGCCGGCCGGGACGCGTGCTCAAAGGGGAGCTTTGAGCGGCCCTCCCGACCCGTACGGGTCCCGGCAATAACCCAAGGGGTGCACACCTCGTGTGCACTCCTCGCCGACGCCCCGGCTCGGGTCCCGTGGGGGGAATCCGTTCCGGGGAAAGGAAAGCGCCCCGACCGTCGACCCGTGGGGGGATCGGCGGCGGGGCGCTTTTCGCTGCTTCGGGGCGCCGCGCTGTCTACGGGAGACAGCGCCCGGCGTCCTTGGCTCCGCGGGCCTCGGCTCAGCGGCCCTGACTCAGGGCGCCCTGGGCTCAGCGGCCTTGGCTCAGCGGCCTTGGCTCAGCGGGCCTCGACCGGGACGAAGTCGCGCAGGACCTCGCCGGTGTAGATCTGGCGCGGGCGGCCGATGCGGGAACCCGGCTCCTTGATCATCTCGTGCCACTGCGCGATCCAGCCGGGAAGGCGGCCGAGCGCGAAGAGCACGGTGAACATCTCGGTCGGGAAGCCCATGGCCCGGTAGATCAGACCGGTGTAGAAGTCCACGTTCGGGTAGAGGTTGCGCTCGACGAAGTACTCGTCGGCAAGCGCGTGCTCTTCCAGCTTGAGCGCGATGTCGAGCAGCTCGTCGCTCTTGCCGAGCGCCGAGAGGACATCGTGCGCCGCAGCCTTGATGATCTTCGCCCGGGGGTCGAAGCTCTTGTAGACGCGGTGCCCGAAGCCCATCAGGCGGACGCCGTCTTCCTTGTTCTTCACCTTGCGGATGAAGGCGTCGACGTCGCCGCCGTCGGCCTTGATGCCTTCCAGCATCTCCAGCACCGACTGGTTGGCGCCACCGTGCAGGGGGCCCCACAGGGCCGAGATGCCGGCGGAGATCGAGGCGAACATGTTCGCCTGCGAGGAGCCGACCAGGCGCACGGTGGAGGTCGAGCAGTTCTGCTCGTGGTCCGCGTGCAGGATCAGCAGCTTGTCGAGCGCCGAGACCACGACCGGGTCCAGGTCGTACTCCTGGGCCGGCACGGAGAACGTCATGCGCAGGAAGTTCTCGACGTAGCCGAGGTCGTTGCGCGGGTAGACGACCGGGTGGCCGACAGACTTCTTGTACGCGTAGGCCGCGATCGTCGGAAGCTTGGCCAGCAGCCGGATCGTCGAGAGGTTGCGCTGCGTCTCGTCGAACGGGTTGTGGCTGTCCTGGTAGAACGTCGACAGCGCGCTGACCACGGAGGACAGCATCGCCATCGGGTGCGCGTCACGCGGGAAGCCGTCGTAGAAGCGCTTCACGTCCTCGTGCAGCAGCGTGTGCTGGGTGATCTCGTTGCGGAACGACGCGAGCTGGTCGACGGTCGGCAGCTCACCGTTGATCAGCAGGTACGCGACCTCGATGAAGGTCGAACGCTCGGCCAGCTGCTCGATCGGGTAACCGCGGTAGCGCAGGATGCCCTGTTCTCCGTCGAGGTAGGTAATCGCGGACTTGTACGCCGCGGTGTTGCCGTAGCCGCTGTCCAAGGTGACGAGCCCGGTCTGGGCCCGCAGCTTCGAGATGTCGAAGCCCTGGTCACCGACGGTGCTCTCGACCACCGGGTAGGTGTATTCACCGTCCGCGTACCGGAGTACTACAGAGTTGTCGCTCACGTCATCCCTCACCGACGTAGTGCCTCTTCTTCGAGGTGCCCTGACTGCCTCTACCTTCCCCCATTTGGCACAGGAGAGTGCACTCGGGGTCGGCCTTTGGTTCTTTTGACGGCACTGAGTGCCTTCAACCTGCTCATCCTGCCCCCTCCGCACGGTGGCGAGAACCCCAAATGATCGATCATCTAGGTGATGTTTCCCACCGGTATGCGGCCGGACAGCCTGGGCGCGACCGCCGTGTACCTCCTGCCTGCGGAAACGGTACGCACCGCCTGGCCGAGGGCTTTGCGGGACCCGACCAGCACGACCAATTTCTTCGCCCTGGTCACCGCCGTGTAGAGCAAATTTCGCTGGAGCATCATCCAAGCCCCGGTGGTGACCGGGATCACCACCGCGGGATATTCACTCCCCTGCGAGCGGTGGATGGTGATGGCGTACGCGTGGGCCAGTTCGTCCAGCTCCGAGAACTCGTACGCGACCTCCTCGTCCTCCTCCGTCCGCACGGTCAGCCGCTGTTCGTCCAGGTCGAGGCCGGTGACCACGCCGACGGTGCCGTTGAAGACACCGTTGGCCCCCTTCTCGTAGTTGTTCCGGATCTGGGTCACCTTGTCGCCCACCCGGAAGAGCCGGCCGCCGAAGCGCTTCTCGGCCAGGTCCGGCCGGGCCGGGGTGATGGCCTGCTGGAGCAGGCCGTTGAGGTTTCCGGCGCCGGCCGGGCCCCGGTGCATGGGCGCGAGCACCTGGATGTCCCGGCGCGGGTCGAGCCCGAATCTGGCCGGAATCCTGCGCGCGGCCACATCCACCGTGAGCCGGCCGGCCTCCTCGGTGTCCTCCTCGGGGAAGAGGAAGAAGTCCGGCATCCCGTGGGTGATGGGCGGCAGGCCGGTGTTGATCCGGTGGGCGTTGGTCACCACGCCCGACTGCTGGGCCTGCCGGAAGATCGTGGTGAGCCGGACCGCGGGCACCGGGCCGCCCTCGGCCAGCAGGTCGCGCAGCACCTCGCCGGCGCCGACCGAGGGAAGTTGGTCCACATCCCCGACCAGCAGCAGGTGCGCCCCCGGGGCCACGGCTTTGACCAGCTTGTTCGCCAGCAGGAGGTCCAGCATCGAGGCCTCGTCCACGACGACCAGGTCCGCGTCGAGCGGCCGCTCCCGGTCGTACGCCGCGTCCCCGCCCGGCTTGAGCTCCAGCAGGCGGTGCACGGTGGAGGCATCGGCGCCGGTGAGCTCCGAGAGGCGCTTCGCGGCCCGGCCGGTGGGGGCGGCGAGCACGACCTTGGCCTTCTTGGCCCGGGCCAGCTCCACGATCGAGCGCACGGTGAAGGACTTGCCGCAGCCCGGCCCGCCGGTGAGGACCGCGACCCGGCGGGTGAGGGCGAGCTTCACGGCGTCCCGCTGCTCGGGCGCCAGCGTGGCCCCGGTCCGCCCCGCGAGCCAGCCGAGGGCCTTGTCCCAGTCCACGTCCTGGAAGGCCGGCATCCGGTCGTCCTCGGCGTGCAGGAGCCTGCGTACCTGCCCCACCAGCGACAGCTCGGCGCGGTGGAAGGGCACCAGGTACACGGCGGTGAGGTCCGGGCCGCCCTGCGGGTCCGGCACGGATTCCCGTACGACACCCTCCGGGTCGGCGGCCAGCTCGGCCAGGCAATCGATGACCAGCCCCGTGTCCACCTGGAGCAGCTTGACCCCGTCGGCGATGAGCCGGTCCTCGGGCAGGAAGCAGTGGCCCTGGTCGGTGGACTGGGACAGGGCGTACTGGAGTCCGGCCTTGACCCGCTCCGGGCTGTCGTGCGGGATGCCGACGGCCTGGGCGATCCGGTCCGCGGTGAGGAAGCCGATGCCCCAGACGTCGGCGGCGAGCCGGTAGGGCTGGTTCTTCACCACCGAGATGGAGGCGTCTGCGTACTTCTTGTAGATGCGGACCGCGATGGAGGTGGAGACGCCGACGCCCTGGAGGAAGACCATGACCTCCTTGATGGCCTTCTGCTCCTCCCAGGCGGCGCCGATCAGCTTGGTCCGCTTGGGCCCCAGCCCGGGCACCTCGATCAGCCGCTTCGGCTCTTCCTCGATGACGTCCAGGGTGTCGGTGCCGAAGTGCTCCACGATCCGGTCGGCGATCTTCGGGCCGATGCCCTTGATCAGGCCGGAGCCGAGGTAGCGGCGGATGCCCTGGATGGTGGCGGGGAGGACGGTCCGGTAGTTCTCCACCGTGAACTGTCTGCCGTACTGCGGGTGGGAGCCCCAGCGGCCCTCCATGCGCAGCGATTCGCCGGGCTGCGCCCCGAGGAGGGCGCCGACGACCGTGAGGAGGTCACCGGAGCCGCGGCCGGTGTCGACCCGGGCGACCGTGTACCCGCTCTCCTCGTTGGCGTAGGTGATGCGCTCCAGCACCCCCTCGACCACCGCCTGTTGCACCACCCCGTTGGTTGTCATGGCACGAAGCTACCGGCAGCCGCCGACAGCGCGCGGAAGCTGTGGACAACTTCGCTGTGGACAACTTCGCTGTGGACAACTTCGCCGTGGCCGACCTCGGAGAACCGAGAAGGGGGTCCGGCCTCTCGGCCGGACCCCCTCACGGTTACCCCTCCCTCGTCGGACTTCCCGATCCCCCCAGATCCCCTCCCGGAAGTGCCGACGCAACATACGACCCGCGATCCACGCAGACGGTTGCACGCCGAGGGGCAGTTTTATTTTTTCTTTGACTCAAGGTGCCGCCAAAACAGCACAGACGTAGTGTTTCGGGGCATGAGCGATCCCTCTTTCCAGGACGACGTGCTCAACGAACTCGGCGACGACAAGCTGACCGAGATCGCCGGCCTGCTCGGCACCGATGCCGACGGTGCGCGCGACACGGTCGCGGCCACCGTCGGGGCGATGACCGGAGACCTCCACCACAGGGCCGCCGCCGATGACGACGAAGGCCACGAGGTCCGCCAGGCCTTCGCGGAGGTGGCCGAGCCCCCGCTGCAAGGCGCGACGACCCTCGGCGGCGGGCCGGGCAGTGGCGGGCTGATGGCCGGAGTGCTCTCCAAGGCGAGCAAGCCCGTGGCCGAAGCCGTCTCGAAGAGGACCGGCATCCCCGCGCCGACCGTCACCCGGGTCATCGAGGTGCTGATCCCGGCGGTCCTGGCGGTCTTCGCCAAGCGCGCGGCCGCCGGCCGGGGCGCCGGAGCCGAAGCCGGAGCGGGCGCCGGAGCCGAAGCCGGAGCCGCCCCCGGCGCGGGCGCCGCCCCGGGCGCGGCCACCGCGGAAGGCGCTGTGCCGGCCGGCGCCGCCCCGGCCGAACGCGGCATCCTCGGCGAACTGATGGGCCGGCTCCTCGGCCGCCGCAAGAAGTAACGGTACCCCCTACCCCCCTACCCCGGAGCCAGACGGGTCCCTCCGCGCTATCCTCGGGCGCCATGGAGCCCCCTGGTGACACCTCTGCCGGACAGGTACGGCTGCGGGATCCCGAGCCCGGCGACCTGGGCTGGATCGTGCAGCGGCACGGCGCGCTCTACGCCGCCGAGTACGGCTGGAACCAGGACTTCGAGGGCCTGGTGGCCCGGATCGTCGCGGATTTCGCCGAGGACCACGACCCGTACCTGGAGCGCGTCTGGATCGCCGAGCTGGACGGCCGCCCGGTCGGCTCGGTGATGTGCGTACGGGAGGACGGTGCGCCCGGCACCGCGCGGCTGCGGCTGCTCCTCGTGGAGCCGGCCGGTCGCGGCCACGACATCGGCGCCCTGCTGGTCGGCACCGTCGTCGCCTTCGCCCGATCGGTCGGCTACCGCGAGCTGGTGCTGTGGACCAACGACGTGCTGACCTCGGCCCGTTCCCTCTACGAGCGCGCCGGGTTCACCCTCGTCGCCGAGCGCCCGCATCGCTCGTACGGCGTCACTCTCACGGGGCAGGACTGGCGGCTGCCGCTACAGGAGGACTCCCCGCACTGACGGATCCGGTACGCGCCGCACCGCGCGCGGGGGCCAGCGAGGTGACCGCCACCCCGCCGACCAGCAGCACCGCCGCGGCCCAGCGCAGCCCCGAGATCCCCTCGCCCAGGACCAGCGCGGCCGAGGACATCCCGAACACCGGCACCAGCAGTGAGAACGGCGCGACCGAGGAGGCCGGGTAGCGGCGCATCAGGTAGCTCCAGGCGCCGAAGCCGAACACGGTCGACACCCAGGCCACGTACCCGATGACGGCCGCCCCCGACCAGTCCAGGGCGCGCAGTGCCGCCAGGTCCCGCTCGGGCCCCTCCAACAGCAGCGAGAGCCCGAACAGCGGCAGCACCGGGACCGTGCACACCCACACCATGAAGTTCATCGCGTCGGGCGGGGACGCCTTGCGGGTCAGCACGTTGGACACGCCCCAGCAGGCGGCGGCCGCCACGACCAGCGCGAAGCCCAGCACCGGCCCGGAGGTGCCCCCGTCCACGGCGGCGACGGCGATCCCGGCCAGTGCGACGGCCATGCCGAGCATCCGGACCCGGCCGGGGCGCTCCTTGAGTACGACGGCGGCGAGGACGGCGGTGAAGACGGCCTGGATCTGGAGCACGAGCGAGGACAGCCCGGCCGGCATTCCGGCGGCCATGCCGGTGAAGAGCAGGCCGAACTTGGCGATGCCGAGGGCCACTCCGACCCCGAGGATCCACTTCCAGGCGACCTTCGGCCGCCCGACGAAGAACACGGCGGGCAGCGCGGCGACGAGGAAGCGCAGGGCGGACAGGAGCAGCGGCGGGAAGTGGCCGAGCCCGATCTCGATGACGACGAAGTTGAACCCCCAGACGGCGGCGACGAGTACGGCGAGTGCGGTGTGTACGGGACGCATGCTCCGAGCATCGACGCCCGAACCATGTAGCACCAGCGCGGATCTCTTCCGTAATGGATGAAGCAATGCTTATGGGTGACCGGGGCGCCGGAGCTGCCTACGATGGACCGCATGCTCGATCTGTCCCGGCTGCGCGCCCTGCATGCCGTCTCCGTCCACGGCTCGGTCGCCGGCGCCGCGGCCGCCCTCGGCTACACCCCTTCCGCCGTCTCCCAGCAGATCGCCAAGCTGGAGCGGGAGACCCGCACGACGCTGCTGGAGCGGCGCGGGCGCGGGGTCGCGCTCACCGAGGAGGCGCGGCATCTGGCCGACACGGCCCAGGAGTTGCTGGCGATCGTGGAGCGCGCCGAGACCACCCTGGAGGAGCGGCGCGGGCAGCCGGGCGGGCTGCTGACGGTGGCCGCCTTCGCCTCGGCCGCGCGCGGGCTGCTGCCGGGGGTGCTGGCCGACCTGGCCCGCCGCCATCCGGCGCTGGACGTCCGCCTCACGGAGGTGGACCCCCATCTGTCGGTGGACCTGGTGGCCCGGGGTGTCACCGATCTGGCGGTGGCCCACGACTGGGACATCGCCCCGCTGCCGTCCCCCGAGGGCATCGAGCAGGCGGTGATCGGGGACGACCGCTGCGACCTCGTCGTACCTGAGAGCCACCCGTTCACCCGGCGCCGGATCATCCGGCGGGCGGACCTCGGCGGCCAGCGCTGGGTGTGCCAGCCGCCCGGCCGGGTCTGCCACGACTGGCTGATGCGGACCTTGCGGACGGCCGGGTTCGAGCCCGACATCGCGCATGTCGCCGAGGAGAACCACACCATCGTCGCCCTCGTCGCGGCCGGGCTCGGGGTGGCGGTCGTGCCGCGCCTGGGCACCGGCGCGCTGCCGCCCGGGGCGGTGGCGGTACCGCTGGAGCCGGGACCCGTACGCAGGCTGTACGCCCTGTGGCGGACCGGTGCGGCCCGCCGGCCCGCGATCACGGAGGCGACCCGGACCCTCCAGGAGCACTGGGCCCGTGCTGCCGCCGGTACGGCTACCGGTACGGCCGCCGATGCCGCCGCCGGTGCCGCCGCCGGTGCCCGTGCTGCCGCCGATGCCGCCGCCGGTTCTGCCGCCGGTACCGCCACCGGTACGGCCGCCGGTACCGCCACCGGAGCCCACCTTCCGGGGGACCCGGCGAGTGTCCGTGGCTCCGCGGGCGTAGCCCCGCAGTAGGGTCCGGCGCGTGCCGTATCACGCCTCCCGCCGGACCCTGCTCGCCGCGGCCGCCCTGGCCGCCGCCACGGCCACCGGGGCCGCCTCCGCCGCCACCGGGGCCTCCGCCGCCACAGGTGCCCGCAGGGCGCCCGGGCCCGACGACCCCGGCTCGGCGGGCCGGGCCGCCCGGCTCGGCGCCCTGGTGGCCGGGATGAGCCTCGCCGAGAAGGTCGGGCAGCTCTTCGTCTCCCGGGCCTACGGGCATTCGGCAACCGATCCCGACCCGGCGGACGCCGAGCTGAACCTGGCTCAGTTCGGCGTGCGCACCGCCGCCGAGGTGGTCTCCCGCTACCACCTCGGCGGGGTCATCTACTTCGGCTGGGCCCACAACACCCGTAGCCCGCAGCAGATCGCCCGGCTGTCCAACGACCTCCAGCGGACGGCCGCCGACACCGGATCCGGCGTCCCGCTGCTGCTGTCCACCGACCAGGAGCACGGCATCGTCGCGCGGATCGGCAAGCCCGCGACCCTGCTGCCCGGGGCGATGGCGCTGGGGGCGGGCGGCTCCGCGGCCGACGCCCGCCGGGCCGCGCTCATCGCGGGCGCCGAGCTGGCCGCGATGGGGATCAGGCAGGACTACGCGCCGGTGGCCGACGTGAATGTGAACCCGGCCAATCCGGTGATCGGCGTACGGTCCTTCGGCGCCGACCCGCGTGCGGTGGCGGTGCTGGCCGCCGCCCAGGTACGCGGCTACCAGCGCGCCGGAGTGGCCGCCACCGCCAAGCACTTCCCCGGCCACGGGGACACCGAGACCGACAGCCATGTCGGGCTGCCGGTGATGCGGCACACCCGGGCCATGTGGGAGGAGCTGGACGAGCCGCCGTTCCGCGCGGCCGTGCGGGCGGGCGTGGACGCGGTGATGACGGCACACATCGTCTTCCCCGCGCTCGATCCCTCGGGGGACCCGGCGACCCTCTCCCGGCCGATCGTGACCGGCATCCTGCGCGAACGCCTGGACTTCCGGGGTGTGGTGGTCACCGACGCGCTCGACATGGCCGGGGTCCGCCAGAAGTACGGGGACGACCGGGTCCCGGTGCTGGCCCTGAAGGCGGGCTGCGACCAGCTGCTGAACGCGCCGGACCTGGCCCTGGCGCAGCGCAGTGTGCTGGCGGCCGTCGAGGCGGGCGAGCTGTCGCAGGAGCGGATCGAGGAGTCGGTGCTGCGGATCCTGGAACTCAAGGTCCGCCGGGGCCTGTTCGACTCGCCGTACACGACGGCGGAGCGGGTGGAGGCGACGGCGGGCACGGCCGCGCACCTGGCCGCCGCCGACGAGATCGCGGCCCGTACGACGACCCTGCTGGCCAATCCCGTACGGCTGCTGCCGCTGGATCCGGCGACCGCGCCGCGGCTGCTGGTGACCGGGACAGACCCGGCGTCCCCCAGCGGCACCACGGGGCCGCCCACGGTGGTGCTGGCCCGGGAGCTGACCGCCCTGGGCTGCCGAGCTACGGCCGTGCCGCCCGCCCGGGCGGTGGCGGCCGCTCCCGGGAACGCGGCGGTCCTGGTGTGCACGTACAACGTCCCGGAGGGCGACAGTCCGCAGCGGGCACTGGTCGCGGAGCTGGTGGCCACCGGGGTTCCGGTGGTCGCCGTGGCGATCCGCAACCCGTACGACCCGGCCCGGCTGCCGCAGTGCGCGGCGGAGCTGGCGACGTACTCCTGGACGGATGTGGAACTGCGGGCGGCGGCCCGGGTGATCACCGGGGCGGTACGGCCTTCCGGCCGCCTCCCGGTGCCGGTGCCGGGCCGCTACCCGCTGGGCCACGGGCTGACGTACGAGGCCGATAAGTACTAGACCGTGCGAGTACTAGACGGTGTACGCCTTCCCGTGGCCCAGGCTGGCTACTTGAGAGCTACGTTGCAGAGCTACGGGCGCAGCTGCGGCTCGCGCTCAAGGTCCTTCTGGTCGAGCCGCGCGTCCGGCTTCGCGAGCGGCGTCGCCCGGCCCGCGTCGGAGAGCGCGGCCGCCGGGGCGACCCCGGCCCACTGCAGGATCTTCTGCGTGGCCAGCGCCTTCTCGCCCTCCTGGAGCTTGGCGACGTTGGCCCCGTGGTTGGCGCCCGGCGCGATCATCACGTAGCTGTCGTGCACCCCGTACCCGAGGTGGAAGGGCTCGGCGCCCCACGGGTCGTTCTGCCCGTACACGAACAGCATCTGGTTGGCGTTGTTCCGGACCCAGTTGTCGACATTGGCCATGACTCCCGGCTGGAAGGTCATGGGGATGTCGCGGGGCACGAAGTTGCGCGGCGGCTGGTAGCCGTAGCGGCTCAGGTTGCCCAGGTGGGGCTGCTTGATGTCGGGCGAGCCGAGCTGCGTGCCCGCCTGGTAGTAGTACGGCGTGTACGTCTCAAGGCCCTGGTCGGCGTAGGCCGAGAAGCCGGAGATCGCGTCGACCGTGTCCCAGATCTCCTGGTCGGTCGCCGTGGCGGCCGTCGGGATGGAGGCGCAGTCGGCGAGGAGGCTGTACTGCCAGAAGGCCCACACGTAGTCGAGGACGACCGCCTCGTAGGCCTTGTCGAGGTTGCCCACGGTGGTGAAGGTCCAGCCGTTCTCGGCGGCGGCGGTGGCGTACTTGGCCTCCAGCGGCACGCGGCGCACGAGCGCCTCGCGCTGCACCGCGTTCAGCTTGTCGCGGCACTCCTTGGTGCCGACCTTGCCGAAGAACCGGTCGTAGGCCGAGTCCTCCTTGTTGACGACGTCGTTGGGCGCGACGTACGCGACGACACCGTCCATGTCTCGCGGGTAGAAGCGCTCGTAGTACGTCGCCGTCATACCGCCCTTGCTGCCGCCCGTGGCGAGCCAGTTCTTCTTGTATATCGCCTTCAGGGCGGTGAAGATGCGGTGCTGGTCGCTGGCGGCCTGCCAGATGTCCAGGTTCGACCAGTTGGCCGGGTCGGGCCGGGAGGGCGTGAAGAATCGATACTCCAGCGACACCTGGTTGCCGTCGACGATGGTCGTCGGCTCACTGCGGCGCGGGTTGGTGTTGACGTTGTAGCCGGAGGTGAAGAAGACCGTCGGCCGGGAAGTGTCCTTGTGCAGCAGCGTCAGGCGCTGCGTGAAGGTGCCCTTCCACGGGTTCTTGTGGTCGACGGGCTGGACGTAGTTCAGTACGAAGAAGCGGTACCCGGGGTACGGCTTCTCCTCGATCAGACTCATCCCCGGCACGGCGAGAATCTGGTCCTTGATGTCCGGGCCGGCTTCGGGACCGGCGGCGGTGGCCGCCTGAGCCGTGAATCCGGCCGCGCCCATGGTGCCGATGAGCACCACGAGCGACAGCAGCCATCCGAGCGTCTTGCGCATTAACCCTCCCCTTCAGTTCACTGCGGTGGGCGTGAACCTAGCGGGGTCAATGCACTGATGACCAGACCTAGTTGGGCCGCTCCGTCAGCACAGTATCCAGCCGGATTCGGCCGATCCGGCCCCTACGCTCCCCTTTACATACACGCAGCGGCTGATCGCGGCGACGCTGACGGGTCCGGCATAACGGGAGAATTGCCCTGAATCGCGGACGGGCACTCCGCCACGCGGCTGGATGCTCACCGACATGAAACGGCGCGTGCCGGGGCGCGCGGCGACGGTCATGGCGCACGCGCGGGTACGGCTCTTGTAGACGCGCAGCTCACCCGTCGAGAACGGCAGCGAGGTGACCAGCCGGCCCTCGCAGGCGCCGGCGGCCGCCTGTGCGGGGGGCGCCATCAGCAGCCCGCCCGCGCAGAACACCAGAGCCGTCGCGAACACCCCGAGGGACGCCGCCAGTCGGCCGCGCCCGTTGCCTCCGTATCGCACCCTGTCCCCCCATCAGTCGCACACCACACCCGGGCCCCGTACTCACGTACGACGCGCTGACCCCCCGAATGGTTGCGGGCAGCAAGGGCATCCGGGGGGTCAGCAGGTCAGTAGGTCAGTAGGTCAGTAGGTCAGTACCGGCCGGTTCGGGATGTCAGGCGGCGGCGTGCTCGTCCTCTCCGACGAAGGTCCGCCACAGCTCGGCGTACCGGCCGCCGCGGGCCAGGAGTTCGGTGTGCGTCCCGTCCTCCACGACCCGGCCGCGGTCCATCACCACGACGCGGTCGGCACGGGCGGCCGTGGTCAGCCGGTGTGCGACGACCAGGGTGGTGCGCCGGCCCGCGAGCCGGTCGGTGGCCTGGTTGACCTGCGCCTCGGTGGCCAGGTCGAGCGCGGCGGTGGCCTCGTCGAGCAACAGCACGTCCGGGTCGACGAGTTCGGCGCGGGCCAGCGCGATCAGCTGACGCTGGCCGGCCGAAAGGTTTCGGCCGCGCTCGGCGACGGTGTGCAGGTAGCCACCGTCCAGCGTGGCGATCATGTCGTGGGCGCCGACCGCGCGGGCGGCCGCCTCCACCTCGGCGTCGCTCGCGCCCTCCCGCCCGTAGGCGATGGCGTCGCGGACCGTCCCGGGAAAGAGGTACGGCTCCTGGGGGACCACGCCCAGCCTGTGGCGGTACGCCGTCAGGTCGAGCTCCCGCAGATCGGCGCCGTCGGCGGTGACCCGCCCGGCGGTCGGATCGTAGAACCGGGCCACCAGCTTGACCAGCGTGGACTTCCCGGCCCCGGTCTCGCCGACGAAGGCGACGGTCTGCCCGGCGGGTATCCGCAGGCTGATTCCGGCCAGCGCCTCCTCCTTCTCGCCCCGCTCCTCAGCGGTCCCGTAGGCGAAGCGGACGTCCTCGAAGGCGATCTCGCCGCGCAGCCGCGGCACCTCGCGCGGGGTCGCGGACCTCGGGGTGGTGGTGGGCTCGCGCAACAGCCCCTGGATCCGGCCGAGCGAGACGGTGGCCTGCTGGTAGCCGTCGAAGACCTGGGAGAGCTGCTGGACGGGGGCGAAGAACAGGTCGATGTAGAGCAGGTACGCCACCAGGGCGCCGGTGGTCAGGGTGCCGGCCTCCACCCGTCCCGCGCCGACGATCAGCACGGCCGCCGCGGCGCCCGAGGACAGCAGCTGGACGAAGGGGAAGTAGACGGATATCAGCCACTGGCCGCGCACCCGGGCCTGTCGGTACGAGTCGCTGCGCTCCGCGAAGCGGTCCGCTCCGACGCGCTCGCGGCGGAAGGCCTGGACGATGCGCAGCCCGGACACGGACTCCTGGAGGTCGGCGTTGACCAGGCTCACCCGGTCGCGGGCGAGCTCGTACGCGGCGACCGACTTGCGGCGGAACACGATCGTGCCGAGGACCAGCACGGGGAGCGTGGCGAAGACGATCAGCGCGAGCTCGACGTCGAGGACGAGCAGGGCGATCAGGATCCCGAAGAAGGTGAACACGGACACGACGGCGGTGACGAGCCCGGTCTGCAGGAAGCTCGACAGGGCGTCCACGTCGGTGGTCATCCGCGTCATGATCTTGCCGGTGAGTTCGCGCTCGTAGTAGTCGAGGCCGAGGCGCTGGAGCTGGGCGAAGATCTTGACGCGAAGGGCGTACAGCACGCGCTCGCCGGTGCGCCCGGTCATCCGGGTCTCGGCGAACTGCGCGGCCCACTGCGCGACGACGACCGCCAGGGCGAGCGCCGCGGCCACCCACACCGCGCCCAGGGCGGCCTGCTCCACACCCTTGTCGATGCCGTGCCGGATCAGGATCGGCAGCAGCAGCCCGGCTCCCGCGTCGACGGCGACGAGGCCGAGGCTGATGGCGAGCGGCGCCCAGAAGCCGCGGAGCAGCCGGCGCAGGTTGTAGCTGTCCTCGGCGGCCGCGGCGCGCGTCTCGTCCACGTCGGGGGTGTCGTCGGCCGGCGGCAGTGCGGCCACCTGCGCGAGCAGTTCGGGGGTCGCCGGCATTCCGGCGACGGCCCCGGCCATGGAGTGCCCGGCTCCGGGCGCACCGGCGGGGGCGCCGGCCGCCGCGGCGGGAGCGCTCGTCCCGCCGGCTTTGTCCTTGTCCTGCCTGCGCCAGAGCTCGGGGGTGACGCCGTCGGAGACCCGCCGCTTCGCGTTCACCGGCTCGGAGTCGATCTCGGCCTCGAGCTCGATGTCCCGTTCCAAGTCGCGCTCGAACTCGGCCATCGCCGGGGCGTCGGGGGTCCGCGGCGAGCCGGCCCCGAGGGCGTCGGGGTCGGTCAGCAGCCGCCGGTACAGGGGGGAGGTCCGCTCGAGCTGCTCGTGTGTCCCGATGGCGGAGAGCTTCCCGTGGTCGAGTACGGCGATCCGGTCGGCCAGGGCGAGCGTGGAGCGGCGGTGGGCGATCAGCAGGGTGGTACGGCCGGCCATGACGGCCCGCAGTGCCTCGTGGATCTCGTGCTCGACACGGGCGTCCACGGCGGAGGTGGCGTCGTCGAGGAGGAGCAGCCGGGGGTCGGTGAGGATGGCCCGGGCGAGGGCGATGCGCTGGCGCTGGCCGCCGGAGAGGGTGAGCCCCTGCTCGCCGACCGTGGTGTCGTACCCGGCGGGCAGGGCGTGGATGAAGCCCTCGGCCTGTGCGGCGCGCGCGGCGGCCTCGATCTGTTCGTCGGTGGCGCCGGGGTGGCCGTAGCCGATGTTGGCGCGGATGGTGTCGGAGAAGAGGAAGGAGTCCTCGGGGACGAGCCCGATCGCGGCGCGCAGCGAGTCGTACGTCAGCTCGCGCACATCGTGCCCGCCGACGCGGACGGCGCCGTGGTCGACGTCGTAGAAGCGGGGAAGCAGGAGGGAAACGGTGGACTTCCCGCTGCCGGACGATCCGACGAGGGCGATGGTCTCCCCCTCGGCTATGGAGAGCGAGAACCCGTCGAGTACGGGCCGCTCGGGGTCGTACCCGAACCGGACGTCCTCGAAGTCGACGGTGGCGGGCGCGTCGGAGGGCAGCTCGCGCTCGCCCTCCTCGATGACCGGCTCCGTGTCTATGAGTTCGAAGACCCGCTCGACGCCGGCGCGGGCCTGCTGCCCGACGGTGAGCACCATGGCGAGCATGCGCACGGGGCCGACCAGCTGGGCGAGGTAGGTCGAGAAGGCCACGAAGGTACCCAGGGTCACCTGGCCCTTGGTGGCCATCCAGCCGCCGAGGGCCAGCATGGCGACCTGCCCGAGGGCGGGCACGGCCTGGAGGGCGGGGGTGTACCGCGAGTTGAGCCGGATGGCCCGCATCCGCCCGGCGAACAGCCGGCGCCCGGCGGCGCGCAGCTTGCCGGTCTCCTGCTCCTCCTGCCCGAAGCCCTTGACGACGCGGACGCCGGTCACGGCCCCGTCGACGACGGTCGCGACGGCGGCGGCCTGGCCCTGGGCCCACCAGGTGGCGGGGAAGAGCTTCTTGCGGCTGCGCTTGGCGATGAACCAGAGGGCGGGGGCCATGAGCAGCGCGACCAGGGTCAGCAGCGGCGACAGCCACACCATGATGCCGAGGGATATCCCGAAGAGGAGGAAGTTCCCGATGGTCATGGGCAGCATGAAGAGCAGCCCTTGGATGAGCTGGAGGTCGCTGGTGGCCCGCCCGACGACCTGCCCGGTGGACAGCTCGTCCTGCCGGCGCCCGTCGAGGCGGGCGATGGTGTCGTACATGTCGGTGCGCAGGTCGTGCTGCACGTCGAGGGCGAGCCGGCCGCCGTAGTACCGGCGTATGTACGTCAGCGCGTAGACGAGGACGGCCGCCCCTATGAGCATGCCCGCCCAAGGCCCCATGGGCTTGGACTTGTCCCCAATGACGTCGTCGAGGATGGTCCTGGTGACCAGCGGCACGAGCGCCATGACGGCCATGCCGGCCAACGAGGACCCGAGCGCGAGCAGCACATTGGTCTTGTACCGCCAGGTGTAGGCGGCGAGCCGCCTGCCCCAGCCCTGTTTCTCCCCAGTCGCCGTCTGCGCCGCCGCCACGTGGTGCCTCCCCGTTCGTCCTGTCCTGCCGGAAGCGCCAACGCTCCGACCGGCGGATTTCATCCCGCCGCAACAATCGAACGGGTTTCCGCGCAGCGGGGCGAGCCGACCTGGCCCATCCGGGAGACGGGGCCGGGACGGGGCCGAGACGGAGCCCCTAGGAGGCGTCGAACTCGTACTCCAGGACGTAGGCGGAGGCGTCGAGGACCATCTCGTTGACCTCGACCACGCTGCCGTCGGCCGCGAAGGCGGTCCGCACGACGAGCACGACCGGCGTCCCGGCGGCCAGCCCGAGCCGCGCGGCCTCGTCGGGACTCGGCATCCGCGACCGGACCTCTTCCCGGAACCGGGCGGGCCCGCGTCCCAGCTCGGCGAGCCGGGCGTAGATCCCGCCGGGGCCGCTGTCGGGCTCCACGATGGGGGTACCGGCGACGAGTGCGGCGTCGAGGTACGAGGTGGCCACCATGACGGGCTTCCCGTCGAGCAGGAACCGCCGTCGGCGCACACAGGCGGACGCACCGGCCGCCAGCCCGAGCACGGCACCGATGGCACGGGGAACCGCCTCTTCGGTGACCCCGATGAACTCGACCTCGGGTTCGCGGTCCTCGGTGTCCGCGGCCCAGATGGACCGCCCCTCACCCCACACGTCAGCGGCGAGCCGCTGAATCCCGCGACGCCGGATGAGCCGGAACTCCCGTACGAAGACCCCGGCGCCCTTGCGCGCTTCGGTCAGTCCCTCGGACTGGAGCACGCCGAGCGCCTGCCGTGCGGTCATCCGGGCGACGCCGTAGGTAGCCATGAGGTCGTTCTCCCCGGGCAGCCGGTCACCGGGGCCGTACTCGCCTGCCTCGATGGCGGCCTTCAGTGCGGCAGCGATGCGCTTGTACTTGGGCTGCTGCCGTGTGGCGCCGTTCCTCGGCATGCGGTCCTCCCTGATCATCTCTAGTCATCCTAGGCACCCCATCGCGCCGAAGCGGTGGCGCGCGCGTCCAGTAGGCGACAGGACCGACTATCTCTAGAGAAGCCCTTGACCCCGCACGGGGCCGCACGCTTCACTTGAGGGACTATCTCTAGAGAGGTGTTTCCTCATGGTGATGCCGCAGGCCGACGAGATTTACTGGCTCCTTCCGCGCAGCCTCCGGACCCCTGGACGGGCTCGCACCCTCGTGCGCGAGCAGCTGGCGTCCTGGGAGGTGGACGATGCCCAGGCCGCGACGGCCGAGCTGCTGCTCTCCGAGCTGGTCACCAACGCCGTACGGCACGCCCGCGCACCGCAGGGGCGGGACCTAGGGGTCCGGCTCGCGCGGTACGACGGGGTGCTGCGGGTGGAGGTCGCCGACGCCGGCCCCGCCGTCAAGCTCACGCCGCAGGTCGTGGCGGACTGCGACGAACGGGGGCGCGGGCTCGCGATCGTGGCGGCCCTGGCCGAGCGCTGGGGCTGCTGCCCCCGGCGGCACGGCATCGGGAAGGCCGTCTGGGCTGAGGTTCCGGTCAGGGGGTAGGGAGCGGCTTCACCACGGGAGGCTTCTCCAGTGGCTTGTTCTCGCAGCCGAGGGCTTCGGTGACGCGGCGGGCCATGAGGTAGGTGAGGGTCATACGCCGGTCGCTGGTCGCCTGGTCCACGTCCGGCCGGGACGGGCTGAACGTGAACGTGGTGTCCGCCGTGAGCCACACTTTCTGCGACTGCGCCCTGAGTTCACGAGGCATGTCGCACTGGACGAGCAGCGTCGAGCTGCTGCTTCGCGCTACACCGCGCGCACCGTTCACATCGTAGGACATGTCGCTGGGGAAAGAGGGCAGTTCGGAGGTCCGAAGAAACCACCCGGCCAGGAAGGTCACACCGGAGTCACCCTGCTCTCCACCCACGCTGTATCCGCATGCGTTCGTGTAGAACATGTCCCTCTTGGGCATCTTCGGCAGCGCGCGCTCCATCTTGTCCACCAAGGCGCTCGTGCTGCCGTAGGCCTTCGTCGCGAAGTCCTCTTTCCCGA
The DNA here is from genome assembly GCF_018614095.1 of Streptomyces sp. ISL-87. GTDB lineage: Bacteria > Actinomycetota > Actinomycetes > Streptomycetales > Streptomycetaceae > Streptomyces. Next base: position 35,639 of record NZ_JAGGOY010000017.1, read on the forward strand.
GGACCTCGCGCACCAGCGATTCCTCCTCCGAGGACGGGCTGATCCCGCAGAGGTCCGCGGACTTCGACGCGGAATCGTCCGAGGTGCACGATGCCAGGGTCACTACGCAGAGGAGCGCGAGCGCCGAGCCTGCGAAAGCCTTCCGCACGTCAGGGCCGGAGGTGCGCACGGGCAGCCTCCCGCCCGCTCGTGTAGGCCTCGCCCGCTTCGTTCTGAGCGTGTTCGGCCTCCGGGTCGTTGCCGTCCATCTGCCGCTGGTCCCTCCATGCGTCGAACAGCTTGTTGGTCCCGTCCATGCCCGCCGAGTAGTTGTCGCTGGACTCCTTCTTACTCAGTTCCTCGGCTGCGTCCTTGACACCCTCGACCCAGTCGTACTTGGCCGCGTCCATCAGCGAGCCACCGATCGTGCTCACCACCGGGATCTCGCCGATGAGCCCGTTCACGCTCGCGGCCGTGTACTCGGCCGTACCCTCGGCCCACTTGACCTTGTCGTCTTCCTTGTCCTTGTAGACGTCGGCCCCGATGCCGTTGAGGGCCCCGGATGCGGCTCCGATGTCGTGCGCACGGTTGTCCCAGTCGATACTGGCCTCGTGCGGAGATCCGGCCTTGAACGGCACGGCAGTCGCGAGCTGTTCCGCCGAATAGGCCCGCTCCGCCTGGACCATCAGGCCGTAGGACGGGCCGTCGTCCGCGATGCCGCGCATCACACGGATCAGACTGCCCTGTCCGACCGCGATCTGGGCCTTGTCACCCGAACCATAGATGGACTCGCTGCCCGCGTGACCGCCCAGATCGGTGTTCTTACCGCCGAGGATCTCGTGGGTGTCGGCCACGTAGTCCACTAGTGCCCTCGCCATCGGCTCGCGCAGGCCCTCCAGGTCCTCCTTGAACTCGTCGCCCTTCATGTCGCCGTCGAGGAGCTGGATCGCCTCGTGCATCACCCGCGCCTGGCCCTCGGTGTGCGGCCCGGGCGGGCCGAGCTTCTCGCCGTCGGTGTGGCCCGTGGCCGCAGCCTGGATGGCGGCGCCCAGGCCCGCCGTCTTGTCCCCGTGCATCTCCATCGGGGGGCCGACCGCGGTCGAGATCCAGGGGTCCGGCATGTCGCGGTCGCTGAGCATGTACTTCAGGTGCTCGTTCTTGTTGCCGGGCGCCTCGGGGTCGAGGAAGTACGTGGCCGAGTCCGGGTCCTTGGCCATGATGCCGAGCAGGCCGTCCAGGGGGTCGGAGACCAGGTTCGGGCGCTGGGAGTCGTAGGCGTGGTCGTACATGTGCGGCTTCGACTTCTCGGCCGCGATCATGCCGTCGCCGATGTCGTTGAGGAACTGCTTGCCGTAGCCGCCGCCGTTCCCCATGAGGGTGACCAGCGCCTGGTAGCCGTACGTCGGCCGCAGGCCCTTGGCGACCAGCTCCTTGCCCTGCTCGTTGAGCCCGTTCACGAAGGGCTTGTACGCGTAGCTGTCCGGGTCCTTGGTGCCCGAGGCGATCGTCCCCGCAAGGCCGGAGTTGATCGACTCGTAGAGCTTCTTGTCGGCCGCCGACGCACCGCGGTCGTTGGACGCCAGGTTCATCTGGTCCGCGAGCAGCAGGGTGTCCTTCGCCCCCAGCGAGTTCAGGTACGCCTCGCTGAAGTGCTTGTCCCCGGAGTTCTGCTTCAGGACGTCGTTGTAGTGCCGCAGCTCCTCCGGAGATGCCTTGCCGTCGCGGATCTTCTGGGTGAGGGCCAGCGCCTCCACCGCCTCGACGTCGTTGACGGGCTTCGAGTTGAAGCCGAACATCGCCGTGCCGTCCGCGCCGGACGCGTTCAGCAGGGCGACCTTGACGTCCGCGTCGAACTCCGTGACCGCCTTGACCGAGTCCCCGATCCGGCGCGTCCAGGAGCGCTCGACCTCCGGGAGGTCGGGATCGTGGCGGATCGCGTTCGCGGAGGCCGGGTCGGCCTTGGAGAAGTCGTAGCTCGCGATGCCGGCGTCCGAGACCTTCATGCCGGCGGTCTTGGCGTCCGCTACGGCCGACACCACTCGCCCCTTGAGGTCCGTGAAGCGGGCGTGCGCGTCACGGAGCAGGGACTCCATGGCCAGCGCCTCCTTCTGCGCGGCCGCGAACTCATGGCGCGTCATGGAGGAGTTGGTGGCGGCGGTCGTGGCGCTGGAGCCCAGCCAGCCGTTGCCCGTGGAGACGCTCTGGACCTCGTCCTTGTAGACGTCCTCCATGGTCTTGAACTGCCCCGCCATTGCCTTCCAGCCGTCGGCGGCCGTGGTGAGCGCGGAGAGGTCCGTCTGCATGATCTCGGAGTAGTTCGGCACGTCTCTCCCTACAGTCCCGTGACCTTGGACTGCAACGGCTGGAAGCTCTGGCCCGTCAGCTGGTCGTTCCCGGTGAACAGGTTCGACGCGCCGCGCAGGCCCGTCTTCTCCGAATTCAGGCGACCCATCAGACGCTTCACCTGGTCGTCCCAGTGCGTGTGCGCCTTCGTCAGACCGGCCGCCGTCTCCCAGCCGCTGAAGGCCTTGACGGCGTTCTTGGTCGGTTCGTCGGCCGCGTCCGCGGCCTTCGTCGTGCCGGGCTGCAGGACGTTCTCGATGGTGTTGGCGGCCTTCTTCTTCTGGGGAGGGGCCGTGGCCAGCACCCCGTACCCGCTGCCGGGCGGCGCCGAGCCGCCCTGATCGGCGGGGAGCTGGTTCAGCCGCATCTGCGGCGACGGGTCCGCGGGCGCGGCCGCCTGCTTGTGCCGGCCCCATTCTTCCTCGAACGACACTGCTCCCCCTTGCACTCCGCTCTTGGCCTGATCACGACACCCTAGCGAGCCCGTCGGCATGCCTAGACGTGCGTCGGGGCGAACATACGGAGATTGGCCGGAATGACCAGGACCGAGGGGCCCGGGGTTTTGAGGGCCTTGGCGAGGTCCGCGCGGAGGGTTTCCGGGGAGGTCGGGGCGGCCGGGACGCCGAAGGATTCCGCCAGGGCCACGAAGTCGGGGCGGGTGAGTTCCGTGGCGGTGGATGTCCCAAAAGAGGCGGTCATGTACTCGCGCAGGATGCCGTAGCCGCCGTCGTCCACGATCAGCCAGGTGACGTCCAGGTCGTGCTGCCTGGCCGTGGCGAGGTCGGCGATCGAGTACATCGCGCCGCCGTCGCCGGAGACCGCCAGGACTGGGGTGCCCGGCTCCGCGACGCAGGCGCCGAGGGCCGCCGGGAAGGCGTAGCCGAGGCCGCCCGCCCCCTGGGCCGAGTGCATGGTGTTGGGGTGCTTCGCGTCGAAGGCCGACCAGGCCCAGTAGGACAGGATCGTCATGTCCCAGAACGACGGGGAGCGGGCGGGGAGGGCTGCGCGGATCGAGGTCAGGAGCTCCTGCTCCAGGGTCAGGTCCTGGGCGGCGAGGCGGGCCTCGATGGAGGAGAGGAGCAGGCGGACGCGCTCGGGGGCCTGCGGGTCCTCGCGCTCGGAGACCGTTTCGAGGAGGGCCTGGAGGGCGAGGCGGGCGTCCGCGTGGATGCCCAGGGCCGGGTGGTTGGACTCCAGCTTGCCGAGGTCCGCCTCGATCTGGATGACCCGGCCGGTCGGGAGGAACGTGTGGTAGTTGGAGCTGAGTTCGCCCAGGCCCGAGCCGACGACCAGGAGGACGTCCGCGTCCTCCAGGAAGTCCGTCATGTGGCGGTCCTCCAGCCAGGACTGGAGGGAGAGCGGGTGGGTCCACGGGAAGGCGCCCTTGCCGCCGAAGGTGGTGACCACCGGGGCGTTGAGGCGCTCCGCGAGCTGCTTGAGCTTGCCCGCCGCGTCCGAGCGGATGACTCCGCCGCCCGCGATGATCACCGGGCGGGAGGCAGAGGACAGCCAGTGGGCCGCCACCGCCGTGAGCTCGGGGCGGGGCGCCAGCTCGTGCGGGGTCGCGTCCATGCCGGTGACCTGCGGGATGACGGTTTCCGCCCGCAGCACGTCCTCCGGGATCTCCACCCAGACCGGGCCGTGCGGGACCGTGAGGGCCGATTCCCAGGCCTCGGCGATGACGGAGGGGATCTGGGAGGGGGTGCGCGCGATGTGGACCGACTTCACCACGTCCCGGAAGGACGCGGACTGGTCGCGCAGTTCGTGCAGGTGGCCGCGGCGGCCGCCGCCCAGGCCCGCCGTGGGGACCTGGGAGGAGATGGCGAGGACCGGGGCGGAGGCGGCCGCCGCCTCGGCGAGGGCGGGCAGGGAGGTGAGCGCCCCCGGGCCCGTGGACAGGAGGAGGGGGACGGCCTCTCCGGTGATCCTGCCGTACGCGTCCGCCGCGAAGCCCGCGTTGTTCTCCACCCGCATGGTGATCAGGCGCAGGTCCGAGCGGCCGACCGCATCGAAGAGGGCCAGTGCGTGCTGCCCCGGCAGACCGAAGACGGTCGTCGCGCCGAGGCCTCGCAGCGTCTCCACGACCAGGTCCCCGCCCGTCCGCCCCGGCGGCGGCGCGAGCGCGGCCGCCGTCTGGGCTTCGGTGGGACGGAGTACCAGGTCGTGGTCGTGCGTCACGGTGCTTAGTTGCCCTTCGCCTTCGCCGCCGCGATCTGACGGCTCATGATCGTGGTGAGCTCGTACGCGGTGTGCGAGGCCGCGACCGAGGTGATCTCGGCGTGATCGTACGCCGGGGCCACCTCGACGACGTCGGCGGAAACGAGGTTGCAGGAGGACAGGCCGCGGATGATCTCCAGCAGCTCGCGGGAGGTCATGCCGCCCGCCTCCGGGGTGCCGGTGCCGGGCGCGTGCGCCGGGTCCAGCACGTCGATGTCGATGGAGATGTACAGCGGACGGTCGCCGATGCGCTGGCGCAGCTGGTCGGCCACCTCGTCGGCGCCGCGCCGGTAGACGTCCGCCGAGGTGACGATGCCGAAGCCCATCTTGGCGTCGTCGTCCAGGTCCTGCTTGCCGTACAGCGGGCCGCGCGTACCGACGTGGGAGAGCGCCTCGGTGTCGAGGATGCCCTCCTCGACGGCACGGCGGAACGGGGTGCCGTGCGTGTACTCGGCGCCGAAGTAGGTGTCCCAGGTGTCCAGGTGCGCGTCGAAGTGGAGCAGGGCGACCGGGCCGTGCTTCTTCGCGACGGAGCGGAGGAGGGGGAGGGCGATGGTGTGGTCGCCGCCGAGGGTCATCAGGCGGGAGCCGGAGGAGAGGAGCTCGTCCGCGGCGGCCTCGACCGTCTCGACGGCCTCGTTGATGTTGAAGGGGTTCACGGCGATGTCGCCGGCGTCCGCGACCTGGGCCAGGGCGAAGGGGGAGGCGTCCTGGGCCGGGTTGTACGGGCGCAGCAGGCGGGAGGCCTCGCGGATCGCGTTGCCGCCGAAGCGGGCGCCGGGGCGGTAGGAGACGCCGGAGTCGAAGGGCACGCCGACGACGGCGACGTCGGCGGAGCCGACCTCGTCGAGGCGCGGCAGCCGGGCGAAGGTCGCGGGGCCCGCGTAGCGCGGGATGCGGGAGGAGTCGACGGGGCCGCGCGGCTGCGTGCTCATGGGGGTGCCCTTCTGAAGGTCCTACAAGTGCGGTCCTTCGAGCGTAAGGCGGTGTCCACGAAGTGGCGAAGTGTACGTTCTATCCATAGACCGTTCTCGATGTGTAGGGAGTATCCATGGAGGTCCCGCCCACCCCGCCGGTCCCCCTCGGCGCGCTGCTCCCCGACCGGGAGCTGGGCCTGCGCCACCTCGCGGGGCCCGCCAAGGCCGCTGTGCACGGGGTGCACGCCTCCGAGATGGCGGACCCGTCCCCGTACCTGCTGGGTGGCGAGCTGCTCCTGACGGCGGGGGCGGCGCCGGCGCTCAGCGACGTCGATGCGTATGTCAGGCGGCTCTCCGAGGCCGGGGTGGCGGCGCTCGGCTTCGGCGTGGCCCCCGTGCACGAGGCGGTGCCGCCGGGCCTCGCCGAGGCGTGCGACCGGTACGGGCTGCCGTTGCTGGAGGTCCCGCCGGGGACTCCGTTCACCGCGGTGGCCCGTACGGTCTGGCGGCTGATGGCGGAGGCCCGTACGCGGGAGCTGCGCCGGATCACCGAGGCCCAGCAGTCACTCGCCGCCGCGGCCGCCAGGCCCGACCCGGTTCCGGCGGTGCTGTCCCGCCTGGCGGCGAGCCTGGGGGGCTGGACGGCGCTGCTGCCCCCGGCCTCGCCGGCCTCGCCGGCCGTCCCGGCTTCCCCGGACATTCCGGCTTCCCCGGGTGTCCCCGACGCCCCACGCATCCTGGCCTACCCGGCCGTCCCAGAGGCCCCGACCGCCCCCCAGACCCCGACCATCCCCGACACCCCGGCCGTCCCACAGGCCCCGACCGCCCCCCAGACCCCGACCGTCCCCAAGACCCCGGCCGTCCCCGAGACCCCGGCCGTCCCCGACGCCCCGGCCCCGGCGGCGGAGCCCCCGACCTCGGCGGTGGAGCCCGCGACCCCGCTCCATGCCGCCGGGCCCGTCCCCGGTGACGACGTCCTCGCCGCCGTGGCGGCACTGGCCCGCCGCGTGTCCCCCGGCTCCGCCATGACGGCCACCGACTCCGTGGGCGGCACTCACCTGGCCGCCTATGCGATGAGCGGCCGCCGGGTGCTCGCGCTCGCCACCCCCGGCCGCACGCCGGGCGACCACACCATCGCTTCGGTGGCCGCGGTCCTGCTGACCCTGCTCACCGCCGATCGCCCGGCCAGGGCGGAGGCGGCCGCCCTCACCCGGCTCCTCCTCGACGGGGATCCCGCCGGGGCCCTGGCCCCCGGGCCCTGGCACGTCGTACACGCCCGCGGCTCCGGCGACCCGCAGGCCCTGGCGGCCGCGCTGGGCACCGTACTGCTGGACCCGGGCGGGTGGGGGCACCCCCGGAAGGAGTCCGGGGGGCTCGTACGGCTGCTCACCGACCGGGAGCCGGCCCCGCAGCCAGGGTGGCGGCTGGGGGTGAGCGCCCCGGCCGCGCCGGCGGAGCTGGCGACCGCGACGGCCCAGGCCGGGCGGGCCCTGGACCGCGCGGAGGCGGCCCGCACCCCGCTGATCCGGCACTCGCGCGGCGGCCTGGCCGCCCTCGTCGACCCGGCGGAGGCCCGCGCCCACGCCGAGTCCCTGCTCGCCCCGCTGAACCCGGCGCACCGCGAGACCCTCCGCGCCTGGCTCGCCCACCACGGCAGCTGGGACCGCACCGCCACCGCCCTCGGGATCCACCGCAACACAGTCCGCCAGCGTGTGGCCCGCGCCGCCACCCTGCTGGGCCGCGACCTCGACGACCCGGACACACGCATGGAGTTGTGGTTCGCGCTGCGGTGGGAGGTCACTCAGGTCACTCCGCCGCCCACCGCCTGACGGCGTGATCGCTGCGAGGATGTCCCGATGTCCTCCCTCCAGGAACACTGGCTGCGCGGCGTCGCGTCCAACGCGGCCGCGCCGTCCGATGTACTGATACGTCTGCTCGACCCGGCCGCGCGCACGGTCTGGAAGACCCTCTGCCAGGAGCGCGACCTTCCCCCGGACGTCATCGACGCGGTGATCGCACACCCGGAGCGGGCGGTCCGGCGCGCGTTCGCCCGTAACCCCACGTCGACCCGGCGCAGCGCGGCCGGCTGGTCGACGACGCCTCCTCCTTCGTGCGGGCCTACCTCGCCGGTGGGCCCAATCCGCGACCGCGCGTGGTCCGGCCCCTGCCCGACGACGTCCTCGAAGCCCTGCTGACCGCGCAGGATTCGGGCCATGACGGGATGCTCACGGCAGGTGACATCGCCTGGGAACTGGTCGGCCTCCATGGCCGCGGGGTCCAGTTCCCGGTTCCGGCGCACGTACGACGGGCGGCCGCCGCCAACCCGCTGGTCCCGGGGGAGGCGCTCCCGGCCCTGCTGGAGGATCCCGCGACGGCGGAAGGCGCGGCGGCCAATCCAAGCCTGCCCGCCGAACGCCTCCACACGCTGCTGGACCTCAGTGGCGTACCCCGGGCCGGTGGTGGATCGCGGCGGCGGACGTGACCTGACCGACTCTGGACAGCGGGGACAACTCGCGGGTAACTTAATCTGAGCAAGCGCTTAGCCATGGCGGCGGACCGCCGCGACCGAAGGGAGCCGGCCGTGCGCCGTACCGTATTCAACGAGGACCACGAGGCGTTCCGCGAGACCATCCGCGCCTTCATCGAGGCCGAGGTCGTCCCGGTCTACGACGAGTGGTTCGCGGCCGGCCAGGCGCCGCGTGACTTCTACTACAAGCTCGGTGAGCTGGGCATCTTCGGCATCAACGTCCCCGAGGAGTTCGGCGGCGCGGGCCTGGACACCCACAAGTTCGAGGCCGTCCTCTACGAGGAGACCTCGCGCGCGGGCGTCCAGTTCGGCGGCTCCGGCGTGCACGTGCTGCTCGCCCTGCCCTACATCAAGATGCTGGCCGACGACGAGCAGAAGAAGCGTTACCTCCCGAAGTTCGTCTCCGGTGAGGAGATGTGGGCCCTGGCGATGACCGAGCCGGGCACCGGCTCCGACGTCGCGGGCATGAAGACCACCGCCAAGCTCTCCGAGGACGGCACGCACTACGTCCTCAACGGCTCCAAGACCTTCATCACCGGCGGCGTGCACGCCGACCGTGTGATCGTCTGCGCCCGCACCTCCGCCCCGCGCGAGGACGACCGCCGCTTCGGCATCTCCCTCTTCGCCGTGGACACCAAGTCCGAGGGCTACTCCATCGGCCGCAAGCTCGACAAGCTCGGCCTGCGGACCTCCGACACCGCCGAGCTGGCGTTCGTCGACGTGAAGGTGCCGGTCGAGGACCTCCTCGGCGAGGAGAACAAGGGCTTCTACTACCTCGGCCAGAACCTGCCCTCCGAGCGCTGGGGCATCGCCTTCGGCGCGTACGCGCAGGCCAAGGCCGCCGTCCGGTTCGCCCAGCAGTACGTGACGGACCGCACCGTCTTCGGCAAGCCGGTCGCGCACTTCCAGAACACCAAGTTCGAGCTGGCCGCCTGCCAGGCAGAGGTGGACGCGGCCGAGGCCGTCGCCGACCGCGCCCTGGAGGCTCTCGACGCCGGTGAGCTGACCGCCGCCGAGGCCGCGTCCGCGAAGCTCTTCAACACCGAGGTCGCGCACCGCGTCATCGACAAGTGCCTCCAGCTGCACGGCGGCTACGGCTACATGAACGAGTACCCGATCGCCCGCCTGTACGCGGACAACCGCGTGAACCGCATCTACGGCGGCACCAGCGAGGTCATGAAGTCCATCATCGCCAAGTCGATGGGCCTGTAAGGAACTTAGTCTCAGTCCATGAACGAGGCTCTGACGACTCTCCTCGATCTGCTCGACCTTGAGCAGATCGAGGAGAACATCTTCCGCGGTACCAGCCGTTCGGCGCTGATACCGCGTGTCTTCGGCGGTCAGGTCGCGGCCCAGGCACTGGTCGCGGCCGGCCGGACCGTGCCCGAGGACCGTACGGCGCACTCGCTGCACTCGTACTTCCTGCGCGCCGGTGACCCCGGCGCGCCCATCGTCTACTCGGTGGACCGGATCCGCGACGGGCGCTCCTTCACGACCCGCCGGGTCGTCGCGGTCCAGCACGGCCAGCCGATCTTCCACCTCTCCGCGTCGTTCCAGACGTACGAGGAGGGCCTCGACCACCAGGCCACGATGCCGCAGGCCCCCGATCCGGAGACGCTGCTGACGGCTGCCGAGTCGCTGCCGGCGTACCGGGAGATCTTCCGCGACCCGGGCACGGTGGAGCGGCTTATCGAGGCGCGCGGCGCGGTGGACCTGCGGTACGCGACGACTCCGCCGTGGGGCAGCGTGGGCGAACCGCTGGAGCCCCACTCCCAGGTGTGGTTCCGTACGGCCGGCAAGCTCGACAGCGACGACTCGCTGCTGCACACCTGCCTGGCCACGTACGTCTCCGACATGACCCTGCTCGACTCGGTGCTGCTCGCGCACGGGCGGGGCGGATGGGCGGTCGGCGACGTGGTGGGCGCCTCGCTGGACCACGCGATGTGGTTCCACCGGCCGTTCCGCGCGGACGAGTGGCTGCTGTACGACCAGGAGTCCCCCTCGGCGGCCGCCGGGCGCGGCCTCGGGCAGGCCCGGATCTGGACGCAGGACGGCCGGCTGGCCGTGACCGTCATCCAGGAGGGCGTGGTGCGCGTGCCGCGCGGGCACGCGTAGCAAGCTCACGCCCGTCGTGCGCGGAACGCGCGACTGATCGCGGCTACTTGGACCCGACGCCGACGCCCGCTCCTAACGGGACTTGAGCTTGGCCCAGATCGCTTCCAGGGCGGCGATGTCCGTGTCGTCGAGCCGGTCGTCGAAGACGTCGGCGAGGACCTCGCGGCGGGTGGTGTCGGCCTCCGCGAAGGCGCGCCGGCCCGCGTCGGTGAGGGCGATCCGGACCGAGCGGGCGTCGGTGGGGGACGGTATCCGCTCGACCAGGCCGCGGGCCTGGAGGGAATCGGCGACGCGGGAGACCTGGCTGCGGCTGAGGAGGGTCTTGGCGCCCAGGTCGGAGGCGGCGACCGGCTCCTTCTGGCCGTGCAGCCAGAGCATGACCTCGAACCACGACAGCGGAAGGTCGTGGCGGCGCGCGAGGGCCTGGTCGACCCGGGCACTGAGCGTGGACCCCGCCCAGACGAGGCCGTAGAAGGCGTGGTCGCGGGGGGTGAGATCGCCCATGGTGAGGTCGTTGTTCGCCATGGGAGCAGCCTACCCATCACTTGCGTGCACACGCACACAAAGCTAATGTGTGTGTGCACGCACAAATTCGCTCTACAGCCCCGCTGGGAGACCCCCATGACCGGCAACAAGACCGTCCTCATCACCGGCACGTCCTCGGGTATCGGCCTGGCCGCCGCGGTTGCGACCGCCAAGGCGGGCTGGCACACCGTCGCCACGATGCGGGACACGGGCCGCGCCGACGCCCTGCTCAAGGCCGCCACCGAGGCCGGCGTCGCCGATCTCGTGCAGGTCAAGCGCCTGGACGTGACCGACGCCGAGTCCGTGACCTCCTGCCTGGAGGAGGTCGTGGCCGAGCACGGCCGGCTCGACGCGGTGGTGAACAACGCGGGGGCCGGGTTCGTCGGCACGATCGAGCAGAACGGCATGGAGCCGGTTCGGGCGGCCATGGAGGTCAACTACTTCGGCGTGGTCGAGCTGACCCGGGCGGCGCTCCCCCACCTGCGCGCCTCGGGTGGCCGGGTCATCACGGTCACGAGCGTGGGCGGGGTGATCGGGCAGCCGTTCAATGAGGCGTATTGCGCCGCGAAGTTCGCCGTGGAGGGGTTCATGGAGTCCCTCGCGCCGGTCGCCGCCAGTGTGGGTGTCCAGGTGAGCGTCGTCGAACCGGGTGCCGTCGCCAGCGAGTTCATCGCCAGCCAGGGGATCGACATCCCGGGCCTGCTGACTGCGGCGGGGCCGTACGCCGCTGCGCTGGAGGCCTACATCGACCGGACGCTGAAGTCCTTCGGGAACGCGCAGACTTCGGCGGAGGCGGCCGCGCCGGTGGTCGCGCTGCTGGCGGCGGAGCGGATGCCGTTCCGGGTGCAGACGTCGGACTGGGCCCGTGACTTCGTCGGGGTGAAGCTGGCCGACGCCGACGGCTCGGCCGTCCAGACCCTGACCGGCGGCTGGCTCCACTGACCCGCCGAACACCACCGCGCGGGGCCACCACTGCGCGGGGCCACCTCCCCGCCCCGCTCTTCCACCGTTCCCCGGCAGCGGCCCCGGACCCCGTCCGGCTGCGGCGCCGCCGCCGGGAGCCGGCCCCCGGGCCCCGCCTGTGCGGCGCCGTTGTCGGGGGCGCTGCCCCCGAACCCCCGCGCCTCAAACGACGGCGGGGCCGATTCGGCCGACGGGGCTAAAAACAGCTAGCGGAGGCCGGCCGCGGCCAGGAGGTACGCCACCATCGGGTCGTAGAACCGCGGATCGCGGACGTGGTCGTCCAGCGGGATCGCCACGCCGAGAGTGCCCTCGGCCTCACCGACGAACAGCGCCGGGTCATTGCAGTCCGCGTAGCCCACCGCGTCCAGGCCCCGCTGCGCCGCACACCCCGCCCAGCCGTGGTCGGCCACGACCAGGTCCGGCTGCGGGCGATTCGCGGCCGCCAGCCCGTCCAGGATCGCCGCCATCGGTTCCGGCGAATGGGTGTGCCACAGCGTCGCCCCTCGCTCCAGTACCGCCACATCCGCGAACTGCCACACCGAGCCCTCGTCCGCCACCAGCCCCGACGGGATGACGACGATCTCGCACCCGGCATCCCGCAGCGCGGCGCCCGTCGCCCGGTGGACGTCCAGCAGCCCGCCCGGGTGCCCCGTGGCCAGCAGCACACTCTGCCGGTCCAGCGCGGCCTTCCGCAGTCGCGTCGCCAGCCGGTCCAGGCCCGAGACCGTCAGCTCCGGGTCGATGGTGTCCTGGCCGAAGCGGTACGCCGGGTCGTCCACGACCCCGCACCGCTCCGCCATCACCGCGAGGACGTCCTGCTCGTCCGCCCAGCGGTTGCCGAGCTCCAGGCCCAGCCAGTAATGCCGATCCCCGTTGGCGAGCTTGCGGTAGTGGGAGAGGTTGTTCTCGCGCGGTGTCGCGACATCCCCCGCGATCCGGGTACGGATCAAGTGATCGATGAGTTCGGCGCGGCTGGGTACGGGCGTCTCTATCGGCATGCGGCCCATTCTGCCGCCGTTCAGGCGGAGCCGTCCCGTCCATCCCGCCCAACGGACGCGTCACGTCACCCCGACAGCGCCCCGAACGCCCCGTTCGCGAGCCGCCGCAGCAGCGACTCCGTCGCCTCCCGGCCCAGCGCGGCCAGGTGTGGTGTCGAGTTCAAGAGCCCGAAGACCGCGTGCACGGACACCCGTACCTCGGCCTCCCCCACCTCCGGGTGCCGTTCGCGTACGACGTCCACCCACAGCTCCACGTACTGCCGCTGGAGCTGCCGCACGAGCTTGCGGTCGGCCTCGCGCAGCCGGTCCAGTTCCCGGTCGTGGAGGGTGATCAGCGCCCGGTCGTCCAGCGCGAAGTCGATGTGCCCGTCGATCAGCGAGGCCAGCACCCCGACCGGGTCGCCCCCGGCCTCCTCCACACGACGGCGGCCGCCGGTCAGCAGCCGCTCGCTGATCCCGACGAGCAGCTCGGCGAGCATGGCGTCCTTGCCCGCGAAATGCCGGTACAGGCCGGGGCCGCTGATGCCCACCGCGGCCCCTATCTCGTCGACGCCGACGCCGTGGAATCCACGCTCGGCGAAGAGGCGAGCGGCCTCACTGAGGATCTGCTCGCGACGGGTCGGGGCGGCCGCTCTGGTGCTCATGGGAATCCATTCTAGACAGGGCCGTTAGCGGTCGTTAACCTAGGCCCCATACGTGTTAACGCCCATTAACAACGTGCACCGAGCAAGGGAGCTCGACCGATGCAGCAGGCACCAGTGCTGACGAGCGCCGCGGACCCGGCGTCCGAGGCCTGGCGGACGAATGAGGCCGCCCACCGCGAGCTGGTTGAGGGGCTGCGTGCCCGGCTGGACGCGGCCCGGCTCGGGGGCGGTGAGCGGGCTCGTGCCCGTCATACCTCCCGCGGGAAGCTGCTCCCCCGTGACCGTGTGGACGCTCTCCTGGACCCCGGCTCGCCCTTCCTGGAGCTGGCCCCGCTGGCCGCCGAGGGCATGTACGGGGGCGCCGCCCCGGCCGCGGGTGTCATCGCCGGCATCGGCCGGGTCAGTGGCCGCGAGTGCGTGATCGTCGCTAACGACGCCACCGTCAAGGGCGGTACGTACTACCCGATGACCGTCAAGAAGCACCTCCGCGCCCAGGAGGTGGCCCTGGAGAACCGTCTCCCCTGCCTCTACCTGGTCGACTCGGGCGGCGCCTTCCTCCCCATGCAGGACGAGGTCTTCCCCGACCGGGAGCACTTCGGGCGGATCTTCTACAACCAGGCGCGCATGTCCGGCGCCGGTATCCCGCAGATCGCCGCCGTCCTCGGCTCCTGCACGGCGGGTGGGGCGTACGTCCCGGCGATGAGCGACGAGGCCGTCATCGTCCGCGGCCAGGGCACGATCTTCCTCGGCGGCCCGCCGCTGGTGAAGGCCGCCACCGGTGAGGTGGTAACGGCCGAGGAGCTCGGCGGCGGCGAGGTCCACTCCCGGGTGTCGGGCGTGACCGATCACCTCGCGGAGGACGACGCGCACGCGCTGCGGATCGTACGGAACATCGTGGCGACCCTGCCCGAGCGCGGGGCCCTGCCCTGGTCGGTCGAGGCGCCGGAAGAGCCGAAGGTGGACCCGTACGGGCTGTACGGCGCGGTCCCCGTCGACTCCCGCACCCCGTACGACGCCCGCGAGATCATCGCCCGGATCGTGGACGGCTCCCGCTTCCAGGAGTTCAAGTCGGAGTTCGGGCAGACGCTCGTCACCGGCTTCGCCCGGATCCACGGCCACCCGGTCGGGATCATCGCCAACAACGGCATCCTGTTCTCCGAATCCGCCCAGAAGGGCGCGCACTTCATCGAGCTGTGCGACCAGCGCGGGATCCCGCTCCTGTTCCTCCAGAACATCTCGGGCTTCATGGTCGGCCGCGACTACGAGGCCGGCGGCATCGCCAAGCACGGCGCCAAGATGGTCACGGCCGTGGCCTGCACCCGGGTCCCGAAGCTGACGGTGGTGGTCGGCGGCTCCTACGGCGCGGGCAACTACTCGATGTGCGGGCGGGCGTACTCGCCGCGGTTCATGTGGATGTGGCCCAACGCCAAGATCTCGGTGATGGGCGGCGAGCAGGCCGCGTCCGTGCTCGCCACGGTCAAGCGGGACCAGATCGAGGGCGCCGGCCAGGAGTGGCCGCTCGAGGACGAGGAGGCCTTCAAGGCCCCGGTCCGCGCGCAGTACGAGGAACAGGGCAACGCCTACTACGCCACGGCGCGGCTGTGGGACGACGGGGTCATCGACCCGATGGAGACCCGGCAGGTGCTGGGGCTGGCCCTGACCGCGTGCGCGAACGCCCCGTTGGGCGATCGCGGCTTCGGCATCTTCCGTATGTGACGTGTGATGTGAGGACCTCACTGATGTTCAGCACTGTTCTGATCGCCAACCGGGGCGAGATCGCGGTCCGGGTCATCCGCACGCTGCGGGAGCTCGGCGTGCGGTCCGTGGCCGTCTTCAGCGACGCGGACGCCGACGCCCGTCATGTCCGGGAGGCCGACACGGCCGTCCGTATCGGCCCCGCGGCGGCCGCCGAGAGCTACCTGTCGGTGGAGCGGCTGCTCGACGCCGCACGGCGTACGGGGGCCGAGGCGATCCACCCCGGGTACGGCTTCCTCGCCGAGAACGCGGCCTTCGCGGCTGCCTGTGTGGAGGCGGGCCTGGCCTTCATCGGGCCGCCCGCCTCGGCGATCTCCCTGATGGGCGACAAGATCCGGGCCAAGGAGACCGTGAAGGCGGCCGGGGTCCCGGTCGTGCCCGGCTCCTCGGGCAGCGGCCTGACGGACGCCGAGCTGGTCGCGGCCGCCGAGGAGATCGGCATGCCGGTGCTGCTGAAGCCCTCGGCGGGCGGCGGCGGCAAGGGCATGCGGCTGGTGCGGGACGCCGGGCTGCTGGCGGAGGAGATCGCCGCGGCGCGGCGCGAGGCGCGCTCCTCCTTCGGCGACGACACCCTCCTCGTGGAGCGTTGGGTGGACCGGCCCCGGCACATCGAGATCCAGGTGCTGGCCGACGCCCACGGCAATGTCGTCCACCTCGGCGAGCGCGAGTGCTCGCTCCAGCGGCGCCACCAGAAGGTGATCGAGGAGGCCCCCTCGGTCCTGCTCACGCCGGAGCTGCGGGCCTCGATGGGCGCGGCCGCGGTGGAGGCGGCGCGCTCGTGCGGGTACGTCGGCGCGGGCACGGTGGAGTTCATCGTCCCGGGCGGCGACCCGTCCTCGTACTACTTCATGGAGATGAACACCCGGCTCCAGGTCGAGCACCCGGTGACGGAGCTGATCACGGGGCTGGACCTGGTGGAGCAGCAACTGCGCGTGGCGGCCGGCGAGACCCTCGCCTTCGACCAGTCCGGGGTCCGTCTCACCGGCCATGCGATCGAGGCGCGCGTGTGCGCGGAGGACCCGGCGCGCGGGTTCCTGCCCTCCGGGGGAACGGTCCTGGCGCTGTCCGAGCCTTCGGGCGGGTCTGTCCGTACCGACTCGGGCCTGGTGGCGGGGGTGGACACGGGGTCGACGTACGACCCGATGCTGTCAAAGGTCATCGCGTACGGGCCTGACCGCGCCGCTGCACTGCGTGTGCTGCGAGGCGCCCTGGCGGACACGGTCATCCTGGGCGTCCAGACGAACACCGGCTTCCTGCGCAGGCTTTTGGCGCACCCTGACGTCGTCTCCGGCGACCTGGACACGGGCCTGGTCGAGCGCGACCTGTCCACCATGCTCCCGGACGGCGTCCCGTCGGAGGTCTACGCGGCTGCTGCGCTGCTGGCCCAGGCTCCTCTCCCCGACCCCGCCCCTTCCCGACACCCTGCCGGGGGCTCGGGGGCGGGCCGGACCGGCGGCCCCGCCGCATGGGTCGACCCGTTCGGGACTGCCAACGGCTGGCGCCTGGGCGGCACTCCCGCCTGGACGCTCCACCACTTCCGCCTCCCGGGCCAGGACCCGGTAACGATCCGCACCCGCCCGCACGGCACGGAGCCGGAACTGCTCATTGCGTTTGAGGCGCAGCCCGCACCCGGCAACGGCGGTGCCGCGCCGTATCAAGCCTCGCCGGCGTTTGAGGCGCGGGGGTCCGGGGGCGGCGCCCCCGGTACTCAGCCCGCACCCGGCAACCCGGCGGAGTCACACCGGCAGAGCGCCGGCGCACCGGCCCGCGTACGGATCGTGGCCCGCACCGCCGACCACCTCACTGTCGAACTCGACGGCGTCACTCACCGCTTCGCCTACGCCCGCTCCCCCGAAGGGATCTGGCTCGGCCGCGACGGCGACTCCTGGCACGTCCAGCACCACGACCCGGTCGCGGCCGCCCTCACCGGCCGGGGCCACACCGGCGCCGACACCCTGGCCGCCCCCATGCCCGGCACCGTCACCGTCGTCAAGGTCGCCGTCGGCGACCGGGTCGCCGCCGGGCAGAGCCTCCTGGTCGTCGAGGCGATGAAGATGGAGCACGTCATCTCCGCCCCGCACGCCGGCACCGTCACGGAGCTCGACGTCTCCCCCGGCACCACGGTCGCCATGGACCAGCTGCTGGCCGTCATCACCCCCGAAGCCGACGACGAGGAGGAGAGCGCGTGAACGGGCTGCCCATGACCGTCCCGGCCGCCGGGCTGCCCGCCCGCGTGCGGATCCACGAGGTCGGCGCGCGCGACGGGCTGCAGAACGAGAAGTCCGCCGTCCCGACCGAGGTCAAGGCGGAGTTCATCCACCGGCTGGCCGGCGCCGGCCTCACCACCATCGAGGCCACCAGCTTCGTCCACCCCAAGTGGGTTCCCCAACTGGCCGACGCCGAGCAGCTCTACCCCCTGCTCGGCGACGTTGAGGCGGCCCTCCCCGTGCTCGTGCCCAACGAGCGCGGTCTGGAGCGCGCGCTCGCCCTCGGGGCGACCCGGATCGCGGTCTTCGGGTCCGCCACCGAGACCTTCGCCTCCCGCAACCTGAACCGCACCGTCGCCGAGTCCCTCGCCATGTTCGAGCCCGTCGTGGCCCGTGCCAAGCAGTCCGCCGACAAGCCGGTGCACGTCCGCGGCTATCTCTCCATGTGCTTCGGCGACCCCTGGGAGGGGCCGGTCCCGGTCCACCAGGTCGTCCGCGTCGCCAAGGCCCTGCTCGACCTCGGCTGTGACGAGCTGAGCCTCGGCGACACCATCGGCGTCGCCACCCCGGGCCATGTCCAGGTGCTGCTCAGCGAGCTCAACGAGGAGGGCGTCGGGACCGACCGTATCGGCGTGCACTTCCACGACACCTACGGCCAGGCCCTCTCCAACACCCTCGCCGCGCTCCAGCACGGCGTGACCACGGTCGACGCCTCCGCCGGCGGCCTCGGCGGGTGCCCGTACGCCAAGAGCGCCACCGGCAACCTCGCCACCGAGGACCTGGTGTGGATGCTCGACGGCCTCGGCATCGAGACCGGTGTCGATCTGGCCGCACTCACCGCCACGAGCGTGTGGATGGCGGAACAGCTGGGCCGGCCCAGCCCCTCCCGTACCGTCCGCGCCCTCTCCCACAAGGAGTAACGAAGACATGTCCCTCGACCACCGGCTCACCCCCGAGCACGAGGAACTCCGCCGTACCGTCGAGGAGTTCGCGCACGACGTCATCGCGCCCAAGATCGGCGACCTGTACGAGCGGCACGAGTTCCCGTACGAGATCGTCCGCGAGATGGGCCGCATGGGCCTGTTCGGTCTGCCCTTCCCCGAGGAGTACGGCGGCATGGGCGGCGACTACCTCGCCCTCGGTATCGCCCTGGAGGAGCTGGCCCGCGTCGACTCCTCGGTCGCCATCACCCTGGAGGCGGGCGTCTCCCTCGGCGCCATGCCGATCTACCTGTTCGGCACCGAGGAGCAGAAGCGGCAGTGGCTGCCGAAGATGTGCTCCGGCGAGATCCTCGGCGCCTTCGGCCTGACCGAGCCGGGCGCGGGCTCCGACGCGGGCGGCACCCTCACCACCGCCGTCCGGGACGGCGACGAGTGGGTGATCAACGGCTCGAAGTGCTTCATCACCAACTCCGGTACGGACATCACCGGTCTGGTCACCGTCACCGCGGTCACCGGGCGCAAGGCCGACGGGCGCCCCGAGATCTCCTCGATCATCGTCCCGTCCGGCACCCCGGGCTTCACGGTGGCCGCGCCCTACTCCAAGGTCGGCTGGAACTCCTCGGACACCCGCGAGCTGGCCTTCTCGGACGTACGCGTCCCGCTCGCCAACCTGGTCGGCGAAGAAGGCCGCGGGTACGCCCAGTTCCTGCGCATCCTCGACGAGGGCCGTATCGCCATCTCCGCGCTCGCGACCGGTCTCGCGCAGGGCTGCGTCGACGAGTCGGTGAAGTACGCGAAGGAGCGCAAGGCCTTCGGGCGCGCGATCGGCGACAACCAGGCCATCCAGTTCAAGCTGGCGGACATGGAGATGCGCGCCCACATGGCCCGTATCGGCTGGCGTGACGCGGCCTCCCGCCTCGTGGCCGGCGAGCCGTTCAAGAAGGAGGCGGCCATCGCGAAGCTGTACTCCTCCACGGTCGCCGTCGACAACGCCCGCGACGCCACGCAGATCCACGGCGGCTACGGCTTCATGAACGAGTACCCGGTGGCCCGTATGTGGCGCGACTCCAAGATTCTGGAGATCGGCGAGGGCACCAGCGAGGTCCAGCGGATGCTCATCGCCCGTGAGCTGGGCTTCGCCGGCTAGAGGCCCGCCAGGAGCACAGGGCAGGCGCAGGACAGGCGCAGTACGGACGCAGGACAGGGGGCCCGGAAAGTTAGGGCCCCCTTACCGCTTCCAGCCAAGGTTAGGCTAACCTTCCTACCGAACGGCCCAGTGGCCGCCCGGCACGCATGAAAGCGGACATCGACATGCCCAAGTCCCGTACGTCCCACCTCTCCCGCCGCGGTCTCATCGCGGCCGGCGGCGCCCTCGGCCTCGTCGCGGCGCTCACCGCGTGCGGCGGCTCCGGCTCCGCGAAGGGCGAGACGGACGCCAAGGACAAGGGCGCCACGGCCGCGGGTCCCTGGAGCTTCAAGGACGACCTCGGCAAGGAAGTCAGCACGAAGTCCACGCCGAAGAACATCGTGGCCTACACCGGCACCGCCGCCGCGCTCTACGACTACGGCGTCCAGGTCAAGGGCGTCTTCGGCCCGACCAAGACCGCCGACGGCAAGCCCGACGCGATGGCCGGCTCGATGGACATCTCCAAGGTCGAGATCCTCGGCAACGTCTACGACGAGTTCAACGTCGAGAAGTACGCGGCCCTCCAGCCCGACCTCGTCGCCACCAACACCTGGGACGGCACCTACTGGTACGTCCCGGCGGCCTCCAAGGACAAGATCCTCAAGCTGGCTCCGGCCGTCGCGATCGGCGTGGGCGGCGACGCCTCCCTGGACAAGTCGCTGGAGCGCACGGCGGACCTCGCCAAGTCCCTGGGCGCCGACCTGAACACCAAGAAGACCGCCGACGCGAAGGCCCGCTTCGAGGCCGCCGCCGCCAAGGTGCGCGAGGCCACCAAGGCCAACCCGGGCATCAAGGTGCTCGTCGGCTCCGGCTCCGCCGACCTGTTCTACGTCTCCACCCCGAAGACCTCGGCCGACCTGAAGTACTTCGAGACCCTGGGCGTCGAGTTCGTCACCCCGGACAAGGACAAGCTGGACGCGGGCGGTTTCTTCGAGAGCCTCAGCTGGGAGAACGCGGGCAAGTACAAGGCCGACCTGGTCCTGCTCGACAACCGCACCGGCACCCTCCAGAAGGAGGAGCTGAAGGCCAAGCCCACCTGGGCCGAGCTGCCCGCCGTCAAGGCCGGCCAGGTCGCCCCGCGTGTCACCGAGCCGATCTACTCGTACGACAAGTGCGCCCAGATCCTGGAGGACCTCGCGAAGGCCATCCAGAACGCCAAGAAGGTCGGCTGAACCGGCCTGACCAGCCTGACAGCCTGACCAGCCGGACCGGCCAAACCGGCCGGACCAGCTGAATCCCGGCGCCCGCCCCGCGCCGGGACGACTCCCAGGGGGGACTCTCCGCATGACCGCCACCGCATCCGACGCCGCCCCGGCCGCCGTCCACTTCCGGTTCTTCGAGCTCGAAGTGCTCCGCACGCGCCGCCTCGGGCACTCGTTCCTGCGGGTCACGTTCGGCGGCGAGTCCCTCGCGGGCTTCCGATCGGGCGGCTACGACCAGAGCCTCTCGCTCTTCCTGCCGCCTTCGCACCAGGAGCACACCGTGCTCCCCTCCACGGACGAGGACACCTGGTTCGGCGCCTGGCGCGGGATGCCGGACGAGGACCGCCCGGTGATGCGTTCGTACACCGTGCGCGAGCAGCGCCGTACGCCCGAGGGTGTGGACGAGGTCGACATCGACTTCGTGCTCCACGGGGACGCGTGCCCCGCCTCGGCGTGGGCCGGACGCGCCGTCAGCGGGCGCCGGATCATGGCGATCGGACCGGCCGTCGCGGAGAACAAGTCCGTACGGTTCCAGCCGCCGGCCGCCACCGACGCGATCCTGATGTACGCGGACGAGACCGCACTCCCCGCGGCGGCCGCGATCCTGGACCGCCTCGCCGACGGCACCCGCGTCAAGGCGTGGTTCGAGGTCCCACACGCGGACGACCGGCTCACCCTGTCGACGCGCGCCGACGTGGACATCACCTGGATCGTGCGCGCGGGCGGCGCGGGCCGGGAGCGGACCGAGCAGGTGCTCAGCGAGCTCCGCACGGCCGAACTCCCGGCCGCCGAGGCCCCGTACGCCTGGATCGCGGGCGAGGCCGGAACCATTCGGGCGGTACGCCGCCACCTGGTGCAGGAACGTTCCGTCGACCGGCGCGCGGTGCGCTTCACCGGCTACTGGCGGCTCGGCGCGAGCGAGGAGGAGCTCCTCGCGGAGGCCTACGCCGGCCAGGCGGCCAGCGAGGACCCCACGTCCGACCTCTAACGCCACGGCACTAGCCCCCTCGGACTGCCGCCCGCGCGGCAACTCCCGCCACACCCACAGCATTTGAGCGATGGGCCCCGGCCGTAGCCGGGGCCCATCGCTATTTGGCGGGATACTTAGGTTAGGCTAACCTAAGTACCTCAAACCCCATCCCCGCCCCCCGTTTGCCTGCCCGGAGGAAAGTTGATGCGTTCGCATCTGCTCAATGAGACGACCGCGGACCTGTACCGGCGTTCCGTCACCGAGGGCGTCGAACGCGTCGCCGCCAAACTCGCCACCACGCGGCGTCCCCACACCGGCATATCCGTCGACGAACTCGCCCCGGTCATCAACGGGATCGACCTGGACCGGCCACTCGAAGACACGGCCGCCGTCCTCGACGAGCTGGAGGAGGTCTACCTGCGCGACGCGGTCTACTTCCACCACCCGCGCTACCTCGGCCACCTCAACTGCCCCGTCGTCATCCCCGCCGTGCTCGGCGAGGCAGTCCTCTCGGCCGTCAACTCCTCGCTGGACACCTGGGACCAGTCCATCGGCGGCACGCTCATCGAGCGCCGCCTGATCGACTGGACCGCCCAGCGCATCGGCCTCGGCCCGGGCGCGGACGGCGTCTTCACCTCCGGCGGCAGCCAGTCCAACTTCCACGCGCTGCTGCTGGCCCGCGACGAGGCCTGCCGGATCGTCATGAAGAACAGCACGCGGGAACTCCCCAAGTCCGAGGTCCTCCCGAAGCTGCGCATCTTCACCTCCGAGGCCAGCCACTTCAGCGTCAAGAAGTCGGCCGCCATGCTCGGGCTCGGCTACGAGGCCGTCATCTCCGTCCCGGTCGACCGCAACCGCCGCATGGACACCTCCGTGCTCGCCCTGGAGCTGGAGAACTGCGCCCGCGAGGGCCTCTTCCCCATGGCCGTCGTCGCCACCGCCGGCACCACCGACTTCGGGTCCATCGACCCGCTCCCCGAGATCGCCGCCCTGGCCGCCGAGCACTCCGCGTGGATGCACGTGGATGCCGCGTACGGCTGCGGGCTGCTGGTCTCGCCCACCCGCCGGCACCTCCTCGACGGCATCGAGCTGGCCGACTCGGTCACGGTCGACTACCACAAGTCGTTCTTCCAGCCCGTCAGTTCCAGCGCGATGCTGGTCCGCGACCGGGACACCCTGAAGCACGCCACGTACCACGCGGACTACCTCAACCCGCGCCGCATGGCCGAGGAGCGGATCCCGAACCAGGTCGACAAGTCCATCCAGACCACCCGCCGGTTCGACGCCCTCAAGCTCTGGATGACCCTGCGTGTGATGGGCGCCGACGGCATCGGCTCGCTCTTCGACGAGGTCGTCGACCTGGCCGCCGCCGGCTGGGACGTCATCGACGCCGACCCGCGCTTCGAGGTCGTCGTCAAGCCGCAGATCTCCACCCTCGTCTTCCGCTTCCTGCCCGGCGAGGAGATCCCCGCCGACCTCGTCGACGAGGCCCAGCTCCACGCCCGCAAGGCACTCTTCGCCTCCGGCGAGGCCGTCGTCGCCGGCACCAAGGTGGACGGGAAGCAGTACCTGAAGCTCACCCTCCTCAACCCGCAGACCACGACGGCCGACATCACGGCCGTCCTCGACCTTCTCGCCGCACACGCCGAGCAGTTCCTGGGAGAATCCCTTGCCGTCCACCGTTAAGCCCCACGACTTCATCGGAATCGGCCTCGGTCCCTTCAACCTGGGACTCGCCTGCCTGACCGCCCCGATCGACGAACTCGACGGCCTCTTCATCGAGTCCAAGCCGCACTTCGAGTGGCACGCCGGAATGTTCCTCGACGGCGCGCACCTGCAGACGCCGTTCATGTCGGACCTGGTCACCCTCGCCGACCCGACCTCGCCCTTCTCCTTCCTGAACTACCTGAAGGACAAGGACCGGCTGTACTCGTTCTACATCCGGGAGAACTTCTACCCGCTGCGCGCCGAGTACAACGACTACTGCCGCTGGGCCGCGGACCGGCTCGACAACGTCCTGTACTCCACCTCCGTCACCGAGGTCACCTACGACGAGCAGGCCGGTCTCTACGAGGTCCACACCGACAAGGGCGAGACCCACCTGGCCCGCCGCCTGGTCCTGGGCACCGGCACCCCGCCCTTCGTCCCGGAGGCCTGCGCCGGCCTCGGCGGCGACTTCCTGCACAACTCGGCCTACATGCAGAACAAGGCGGAGCTGCAGAAGAAGAAGTCGATCACCCTGGTCGGGTCCGGCCAGAGCGCCGCCGAGATCTACTACGACCTCCTCGCCGAGATCGACGTGTACGGCTACCAGCTCAACTGGGTCACGCGCTCCCCGCGGTTCTTCCCGCTGGAGTACACGAAGCTGACGCTGGAGATGACCTCGCCCGAGTACGTGGACTACTTCCACGCCCTCCCCGAGGACACCCGCTACCGGCTGGAGACCCAGCAGAAGAACCTCTTCAAGGGCATCGACGGCGATCTGATCAACGCCATCTTCGACCTGCTCTACCAGAAGAAGATCAGCATGCCGGGCCCGGTCCCGACCACCCTGCTGACCAACACCTCGCTGAACAGCACGGCCTACGACACCACCACGCAGACCTACACCCTGGGCCTGCGCCAGGAGGAGCAGGAGCGGGACTTCACCCTCACCTCCGAGGGCCTGGTCCTGGCCACGGGCTACAAGTACCGCGTCCCCGCGTTCCTCGCCCCCGTGCGCGAGCGGCTGAACTTCGACGGCCGCGGCCGCCTCGACGCCGCCCGCAACTACAGCGTCGACACCACGGGCCGCGGGGTGTACCTCCAGAACGGCACGACCCACAACCACTCCCTGACCTCGCCCGACCTGGGCATGGCCGCGTACCGCAATGCCTGCATCGTCGGTGAGCTCCTCGGCCGCGAGCACTACAAGGTCGAGAAGTCCATCGCGTTCCAGCAGTTCGCAGCCCCGGAAGGCACGCACGTATGAGCACCACCGACACCCTCTTCACCCGGACGGACCCGGCCCTCGGGACTTTCTCCGTCCGCCCGCTGGACCCCTTCGCCGACGCGGAGATGCTGCACGGCTGGGTCACGCACCCCAAAGCCTCGTTCTGGATGATGCAGGACGCCTCGCTGCCCGACGTGGAGCGCGAGTACATGCGGATCGCCGCGCACGAGCACCACCAGGCCTTCATCGGCCTCCACGAGGGCCGCCCCGCCTTCCTGATGGAGAGCTACGACCCGGGCGAGCTGGAGCTGGTCGGCCTGTACGACGCCCGGCCCGGCGACGTCGGCATGCACTTCCTCGTCGCGCCGAGCGACCAGCCCATCAGCGGCTTCACGCGCGCCGTGATCACGACGGTGATGGCCGCCCTCTTCGCCGACGCGGAGACGGAGCGGGTCGTGGTGGAGCCGGACGTCCGCAACACGGCGGTGCACGCCCTCAACGAGGCGGTCGGATTCGTTCCCGAGCGCGAGGTCCAGAAGCCGGAGAAGGTCGCCCTGCTCAGCTTCTGCACCCGCGCCCGGTTCGAGGCGGCCACCGGCATCACCCAGGAAGTGTCGATATGAGCCTGGCCGACGCCATCTCCCACCTCTCGCCCGAGCTGTGGGCCCGCGCGAACCGCGCGCTGGTCCGCAAGGCGCTCGCGGAGTTCTCCCACGAGCGCCTGCTGACCCCGAAGGCCCTGGGCGAGGACCGGTACTCGGTGCTCAGCGACGACGGCACCGTCGAGTACCGGTTCACCGCCGTCCTGCACGCGCTGGACCACTGGGCGGTGGACGAGCCCTCCATCACCCGCCACAAGGACGGCGAGCAGGCCGGGCTGGACGCCCTCGACTTCCACATCGAGCTCCAGCAGGCCCTGGGCCTGAGCGCCGAGGTGCTGCCCGTCTACCTGGAGGAGATCTCCTCCACCCTGGCCGGCGCCGGCTTCAAGTACACCAAGCCGCAGGTCTCCGCCGCCGTCCTCGCCAAGTCCTCCTTCCAGGACATCGAGACGGGCATGACCGAGGGCCACCCGTGCTTCGTGGCCAACAACGGCCGCCTGGGCTTCGGCGTGCACGAGTACCTCTCGTACGCGCCGGAGACCGCGAGCCCGGTCCACCTGGTGTGGGTCGCCGCCCGCAAGGACGTCTCCACCTTCACGGCGGGCGCGGGCCTGGACCACGACCCCTTCGTCCGCGCCGAGCTGGGCGAGGCGGCCGTCGCCGGCTTCGCCGCCAAGCTGTCCGCCCTGGGCCTGGACCTGGCGGACTACCACCTGCTGCCGGTGCACCCCTGGCAGTGGTGGAACAAGACCACGGTCACCTTCGCGGCCGAGATCGCGAGCCGCCGCCTGGTCCTGCTGGGCGAGGGCGAGGACGCGTACCTGCCGCAGCAGTCGATCCGTACCTTCTTCAACACGACCACGCCGACGAAGTACTACGTCAAGACGGCGATCTCGGTGCTGAACATGGGCTTCATGCGGGGCCTGTCGGCCGCGTACATGGAAGCCACCCCGGCCATCAACGACTGGCTGCACCAGCTGATCGAGTCGGACGAGGTCCTGAAGTCCGTCGACTTCTCGATCATCCGCGAGCGCGCGGCGATCGGCTACCACCACCGCCAGTACGAGCGCGCCACCGACCGCTACTCGCCGTACCGCAAGATGCTGGCCGCGCTGTGGCGCGAGTCCCCGGTGAACTCCCTGCGGGAGGGAGAGCGCCTCGCGACGATGGCCTCCCTCCTGCACGTGGACTCCGAGGGCCGGTCCTTCGTCGGCGCGCTGATCGAGGAGTCCGGCCTCACCCCGGCCGAGTGGCTGAAGCCGTACCTGCGCGCCTACCTGCTCCCCCTGCTGCACTGCTTCTACCAGTACGACCTGGCGTACATGCCGCACGGCGAGAACACGATCCTCGTCATCGAGAACGGCGTGGTGAAGCGGGCGATCTTCAAGGACATCGCCGAGGAGATCGTGGTCATGGACCCGGACGCGGTCCTGCCGCCCGCGGTGGAGCGGGTCCGGGCGGACATCCCGGAGGACATGAAGCTGCTGTCCGTCTTCACGGACGTCTTCGACTGCTTCTTCCGCTTCCTGGGCTCGATCCTGGCCTCCGAGGGCATCTGCACCGAGGAAACGTTCTGGCGGGCGGTGGCGGACTGCGCCCACGACTACCAGGACTCCGTGCCGGCCCTGGCGGACCGCTTCGAGCGGTACGACCTCTTCGCGGAGGAGTTCCAGCTGTCCTGCCTGAACCGGCTCCAGCTGCGCAACAACAAGCAGATGGTCGACCTCGCCGACCCGGCGGCCGCCCTCCAGCTGATCGGCACCCTCAAGAACCCCGTCGCGCCCTTCGCCCGACGGTGAAAAAGGGGGCGGTGCGCGCTTCCCGATACGGTCCCTCGGGAGGCGCGCCCGTCCCTGCCCGGGCTCCCCGGAAGCCGGTCCCGTGCCTCACTCCGGGCCCTAGGACCACGGCACGTCCGGGGCCCTGTAGAAGGTGATGTCCTGCGCGTCCAGGCGGGGGCCCTGCGCGGACAGCCGCTGGCGGTACGACGTCCAGTCCAGGGCCGAGGCCGGGGACCAGCCCAATTCCGACAGGCCCAGGACCCGCGGGAACGCCATGTACTCCAGGTCGCCCCGCGTCCCGATCGTCTCCGTCCACAGCGGCGCCTCCACGCCCAGCACCGAGGACTCCGCGACGCCGGGCAGGTAGGACCCGGGGTTCCACGCGTAGGCACGCTGCACCGGGACGTACCCCGCCCACGCCAGGCCCGGCTTCGTGGCCCGGTCGTACTTCATGTCCAGGTACAGCCGGTCCGCCGGCGACAGGATCACCGGGTGTCCGGCCTTCGCCGCCGCGGCCACGGCCGCCTTGTCCGCCGCCGCTGTCCGGTCGTGGCCCCAGTACTGCAGCACGGCCCCCTTCGCCGGGCGGGCCGTCGCCAGCTGGTGCCAGGCCACCACCGTCTTCCCGTACCGCCCGACCGTCTTCTGCGCCCGGTCCA
Organism: Streptomyces sp. ISL-87; assembly: GCF_018614095.1. GTDB lineage: Bacteria > Actinomycetota > Actinomycetes > Streptomycetales > Streptomycetaceae > Streptomyces. Next base: position 63,102 of record NZ_JAGGOY010000017.1, read on the forward strand.
TGAACGCCGCGTAGTCCGCCGCCGGCGTCGAGAGGGCCTCGTCGCCCCCGATGTGAAGGTAGCGGCCGGGCGTCAGCCGCGCGAGCTCCCCGAGCACCTCGTCGACGAACTCGTACGTCCGCTCCTTGCCGACGCACAGCGAGCTGAAGCCGACCTTGATCCCGGTGTAGCGCTCGCGCGCCTTGCCGTCGCAGTTCAGTTCCGCGTACGAGGCCTGCGCCGCGTTCACGTGCCCCGGCATGTCGATCTCCGGGACCACGTCCACGTACCGCGCTCCCGCGTAGGCGACGAGTTCCCGGTAGTCCTCCTTGGTCCAGTACCCGCCCGGGCCGCCGCCGACCTCGCTGCCGCCCCCGTACTCCGCCAGGCGCGGCCACGCGTCGATCGCGATCCGCCAGCCCTGGTCGTCGGTGAGGTGCAGGTGCAGCGCGTTGACCTTGTACTGGGCGAGCTGGTCGACGTACCGCTTCACCTGCTCGACCGTGAAGAAGTGCCGGGCGATGTCGAGCATCGCCCCCCGGTACGCGAACCGCGGCGCGTCCGTGACCGTCCCGCCCGGCACCGTCCCCGGACCGGACAGCGGCACCAGCTGGCGCAGCGTCTGCCCCGCGTGGAAGAGCCCCGCCGGGGTCCGGGCGGTCAGGGTGACCCCCGAGGCCGCCGTCTCCAGCCGGTACCCCTCCCGCCCCAGTCCGGCGGCGTCCTCGTCGAGGCGCAGCCGGATCCCGTCGGCGTCCTTGTCGTCCGCTGCGTCGACCACCGGCAGCGGCAGCCCGCTGGGCCCGCGCAGCTGCTCCGCGAGCAGCTCGCCGACCTGCCGGACCTCGTCGGCGGCCGCGCCGTCCGCGAGGCCGGTGCGGATGACGGTGCCCGCGCCGAAGGCGTATCCGGGGCCCGCCGCCCGCACGGAGGCGGGCGCGGGGAGGAGCCGTTCGTAGGGGGCCAGGGCGGCGGGGCGCTCGCCCCGGGGTTTGGCGTCGTCGCCGTGGGCGGCGGTGCAGGAGACGGCCGCGCCGAGGACGAGGAGGGTGCCGAGCGTGCGTCGCAGGACTCTCATGCGCCCAGGTATAGGCCAACTCCCGCTTCCAGGTGGGCGGAAGAAGCTCCGGACGGCGGAAATCATCCGGAAGGACGGTATGTGGACCGTCGACGGTTGCCGGGTGACGAAAGTGGGGATTTTGGGCGGCTTCCCTCCGAACCAGACCGGAATTTCCCCCTCCGTTGGTCCAGACCAGCCGGATCCTGCCCGATTCCGGGCAGGATTTTTGCATTCCGGTCTGAGGCCCGTCAGTATCTACGGATGCTCGACCGCCGCCCGTCGCACGACGAACTCGTCGATCACCTGGTGCGCAGCACCGCGCTCCAGCGCGGTGAAGCCGCCCGGGTGGTACTCGACGTGCTCGCGTACTTCGACGAGACGACGGAGGAATTCGTCCGCCGCCGCCACCGTGAGCTCCAGTCCGGTGGCGCGGTCAACGCGGAGACCTTCGAGCGGATCGCGGCAGAACTGCCGCACCGCGCGGTGGCGCCCCCGGAGCTCTCGCTCCGGCAGCTGCGCCGCATCGTCTACGGCTGAGCAGCCGCGACGGCCGGCGAAAGCGCCGGCCGGAGCGGCAAGAGCGAACGAACTTCAGGAGGGGCAAAACCGTATGTGCGGAATCGTTGGTTACATCGGCAAGCGTGACGTGGCACCGCTGCTGCTGGAGGGTCTCCAGCGCCTTGAGTACCGCGGCTACGACTCGGCGGGCATCGTCGTCAACAGCCCGAAGGCCGCGGCGCTGAAGGTCGTAAAGGCCAAGGGCCGCGTCCGCGAGCTGGAGTCCCGGGTCCCCAAGCGCTTCGCCGGTACCACCGGTATCGCCCACACCCGCTGGGCCACCCACGGCGCTCCGAGCGACATCAACTCCCACCCGCACCTGGACGCCGACAACAAGGTCGCGGTCGTCCACAACGGCATCGTCGACAACGCCGCCGAGCTGCGCGCCAAGCTGGAGGCCGACGGCATCGTCTTCGTGTCGGAGACCGACACCGAGGTCATCGTCCACCTGATCGCCCGCTCCCAGGCCGCCACCCTGGAGGAGAAGGTCCGCGAGGCCGTCAAGGCGATCGAGGGCACCTACGGCATCGCCGTCATGCACGCCGACTTCCCGGACCGCATCGTCGTCGCCCGCAACGGCTCCCCGGTCGTCCTGGGCATCGGCGAGAAGGAGATGTTCGTCGCCTCGGACGTCGCCGCGCTGGTCGCCCACACCCGCCAGATCGTCACCCTCGACGACGGCGAGATGGCCACCCTCAAGGCCGACGACTTCCGCACCTACACCACCAGCGGTGCCACCACCACCGCCACTCCGGAGACCGTGGAGTGGGAGGCCGCCTCCTACGACATGGGCGGCCACGACACCTACATGCACAAGGAGATCTCCGAGCAGCCCGACGCGGTCGACCGCGTGCTGCGCGGCCGGATCGACGACCGCTTCAGCACGGTCCACCTGGGCGGCCTGAACCTGGACCCGCGCGAGGCGCGCGGTATCCGCCGGGTCAAGATCCTGGGCTGCGGCACCTCGTACCACGCGGGCATGATCGGCGCCGGCCTCATCGAGGGCATGGCCCGCATCCCCGCGGACGCCGAGCCGGCCTCCGAGTTCCGCTACCGCAACCCGGTCGTGGACCCCGACACCCTGTACATCGCGGTCTCCCAGTCCGGTGAGACGTACGACGTGCTCGCGGCCGTGCAGGAGCTCAAGCGCAAGGGCGCCCGCGTCCTCGGCGTGGTCAACGTGGTCGGCTCCGCGATCGCCCGCGAGGCCGACGGCGGCGTGTACGTGCACGCCGGCCCCGAGGTCTGCGTCGTCTCCACCAAGTGCTTCACCAACACGGTCGTGGCCTTCGCGCTGCTCGCCGTGCACCTCGGCCGGATCCGGGACCTCTCGGTCACCGACGGCAAGCGGATCATCGAGGGCCTGCGCAAGCTGCCCGCGCAGATCCAGGAGATCCTCGAGGGCGAAGAGGACATCAAGAAGCTGGCGGCCGAGTACGCCGAGGCCAAGTCGATGATGTTCATCGGCCGGGTCCGCGGCTACCCGGTGGCCCTGGAGGCCTCCCTGAAGCTCAAGGAGATCTCCTACATCCACGCCGAGGCCTACCCGGCCTCCGAGCTCAAGCACGGCCCGCTCGCGCTCATCGAGCCGGCCATGCCGACGGTCGCGATCGTCCCGGACGACGACCTGCTGGAGAAGAACCGCGCGGCGCTGGAGGAGATCAAGGCCCGCAGCGGCCGGATCCTTGCGGTCGCCCACCGCGAGCAGGAGAAGGCCGACCACACCATCCTCGTGCCCAAGAACGAGGACGAGCTGGACCCGATCCTGATGGGCATCCCGCTCCAGCTGTTCGCGTACCACACCGCCCTGGCCATGGGCCGGGACATCGACAAGCCGCGCAACCTGGCGAAGTCCGTCACGGTCGAGTAGTCGGACCGGGACCCCGCCGGGCCCGCGAATGCCAAAACGGCCCCCCGAACCTCATCTTGATCGAGGTCCGGGGGGCCGTTCGCGTACTGCTTGCTCTCCTGCGTCCCTCAGCTCGCGGCGACCGCGCCGCTGCCCGAGGTCTTGCCCACCGTCATGGGCCAGTGGGCCAGCGCGGCCGTGGCTCCGTACCAGGCCAGCAGCCCGGAGACCGCGGCCACCCAGCCGGCGGCCTTGGCCAGCCCGCCGTTGTCGGCGAGCACGCCTATCGCCAGGAGCAGCAGGGAGAGGGTGAACAGGGCGTACACACCCTGGCCGAACAGTCCGCTCGGGGCTGCCATCGTGAGGGTCAGCGCGAGCAGGGCGAACAGGATGAGGAACATTCCGGCGGCGTCTGCCGAAACCTTTCCGTCGGACCCGGTGGCCCAGGTGAACCAGAAGGCGCCGAGGCCCGCGAACGCCGTGCCGTTGAACCCGTTGCCATCACGGAATTCGAGGATTCCGAGGACGAACAGGGCGAGACCGCCGACGTATGTCGCGAGCGACACGGAGTTGGCCGCGGTCACGCCGTCGACGACGCCGGTGTGGCCGATACCGAACGCGAGAAGAGTGAGACCCAGGGCGATGTTCCCGAGGGTCGAAGTCGAGGCCGTGCTTCCCGCAGAGACACCTTTGTCCACGGCGGGCTCCCTTCGATCTGCTGTTGTTTGCTGCGTCCCAGCAGCATTTATCTACCCTTTACAAGGGGGTTCACAACCGCACAATCGGCGTACAGCGGGTTACGGAATGACAACAACCGGTCGCTGCGCGCGCTTTGCCAGCCGGCCCGCCACCGAGCCGAAGATCCGGCCGACGATCCCGTGTGTGGAACCGACCACAATGGCGTCGGCCGAGTACTCGCGGCCGACCTCCTCCAGCTCGTGGCAGATGTCTCCGCCCCGCTCGACGAGGATCCACGGCACCTCGGCCAGGTAGTCCGCGCAGGCGAGTTCCAGCCCCAGCACCTCGGTGCGGTGGTCCGGGACGTCCACGAAGACCGGGGGCTCACAGCCGGCCCATACGGTGGTGGGCAGCCGGTTGGCCACATGGACGATGATCAGACCGGATCCGGAGCGGCGGGCCATTCCGATCGCGTACGCGAGAGCTCGCTCACTGGACGTGGAGCCGTCGAATCCCACGACGACCCCGTGCCGGAAGGCCGGGTCGCAGGGATGGCGTGTCTGTTCCACCGCGCGCAGGTCGCTCGACGCGTGGTCGGCGAGGGGTTTGCGCTTGCGGTCCGCGGGTTCGGGGAATTCGTGACCGGCCATGAATGTCTCGGCGAAGAGATCCTCGGGGGAAGGGACAAGGCGACGGGGCTACAGCGGGCGAAAACGACGACTCAGTGTGACGGAGCTCTGTCCGGGAAGCATCTTCCCAAGCCCATACCCACCAGGGTACGGCGACACTCCTGTCCTGCACAGGGCATGCCGCCCTTGGAGAGCGTCCCAGGGAGCATGCCGGAGCGGTCGCCGCTTGGCAATGACCACTGTCCCCTACAGCCAGTGACGAGCCACCCGTGCGCGCAGTGACCGAGCCCGGGCGCGGGGCGTTGGACAGGCGTCCGACCGTCCAGGAAGAGCCGCAGGGAGTACGCCGTGCCCGGCCATCCGGTTCGCCCCGTCCAGCCCGCTCCGCCGACGCAGTCCGTCCGCCCCCCGCACCCGTTCCCGCCCTCCCCCCTTCACTCGTCCGTGCACCCCGGCAGGCGCCCCCATGACGACCCCGCGGGTGACGTGGTGCGCTGGGCCGCCTTCAGCTGTCTGCTCGTCCCGGTGGTCCTCGTCGTGTACGGGACCTCCTTCGGCGGGGCGGCGGTCGCGACCCTGGGCCTGGCCGCCGTCACGGCCGCGTGCCGGGTGCTGCTGCGCCACTCGGAGAAGGCCGAGCGGGCCGCGGCCCGGGTCCTCGCGGAGGACCGGCCGCAGGCGAGCGGTCCGTCCGGGCACCGCGGCCGGCATTCGCGCGGCGGGGCCGGTTCCCACCGCGGCTGCCACAGTCCCTCGGGCGTGTCCCCTCAGGACTGACCGGTTCGTACGCACACACCCGCACGTTTTCAGCCAACTTCCGGGTGAGGTCCGTTCCTTGCCGGAATGTCCCCCCAACCCCCCTACCACCAGCGACTACAGAGCCCGAGGGACCTCAAGACCCTACGGGTACTGGCCAAGGCCGTGCGGAACCCCTCCTTCACCGGTAGCGGAATGCAACGCTTACTGATCGAATGCTTTTCGCCAAGTTGCCAAGTCGACATAGCGCTGCGTGCTGAACTTGTCACGCCGACACCACGGGACGCAGTAGATTCGATCATGTATTTACGGCGGGGGATCCACGTGCAAGGCCGAGGGGAAACGTGCAGGTGCGACCAGACCAAGGAGTCGCGACACCCAAGGGGGGCTTAGCGCCATGAGCCAGGATTCCACCGCCGTCGTCGCAGACGCCGGCCGGAAACTCACGGGGCGTCGCCGCAGGGAGATCGTCGCGGTGCTGCTCTTCAGCGGCGGACCGATCTTCGAGAGCTCCATTCCGCTTTCAGTGTTCGGCATCGACCGACAGGACGCGGGAGTTCCACGCTATCGACTACTCGTGTGCGCCGGGGAGGACGGTCCGCTTCGGACCACCGGCGGACTCGAACTGACCGCGCCATACGGGTTGGAGGCGATCGCCCGGGCAGGCACGGTCGTCGTCCCGGCATGGCGCTCCATCACCTCACCTCCGCCGCCTGAAGCGCTCGAAGCGCTTCGCCAGGCACACGAGGAGGGGGCCAGGATCGTCGGACTGTGCACGGGAGCCTTCGTGCTCGCCGCCGCCGGTCTGCTGGACGGGCGGCCCGCGACGACGCACTGGATGTACGCGCCGACGCTGGCCAAGCGGTACCCGTCCGTCCACGTCGATCCGCGCGAGCTGTTCGTCGACGACGGCGATGTGCTGACGTCCGCGGGCACCGCGGCCGGAATCGATCTGTGCCTGCACATCGTGCGCACGGACCACGGCAGCGAGGCGGCCGGGGCTCTGGCCCGCCGGCTCGTCGTGCCGCCGCGCCGCACGGGCGGCCAGGAGCGCTATCTCGACCGGTCGCTGCCGGAGGAGATCGGCGCCGACCCGCTGGCCGAGGTCGTCGCGTGGGCGCTGGAACACCTCCACGAGCAGTTCGACGTGGAGACGCTGGCGGCGCGCGCCTACATGAGCAGGCGCACGTTCGACCGGCGGTTCCGCTCGCTGACCGGCAGCGCGCCGCTGCAGTGGCTGATCACCCAGCGGGTGCTCCAGGCCCAGCGGCTGCTGGAGACCTCCGACTACTCGGTCGACGAGGTCGCCGGGCGCTGCGGGTTCCGTTCGCCCGTCGCGCTGCGCGGGCACTTCCGGCGCCAGCTGGGGTCCTCCCCGGCCGCCTACCGCTCCGCCTACCGGGCGCGCCGGCCGCAGGCCGACGTGGCACAGGTGGCGCAGCTCTCGGAGGGGCCGGTTCCGCACCAGCGCACTCCGCAGCCCCAGCGGACGGCCGCGGCCCTGGCCGCGGCGGGCCCGACGGTGACGGAGCTGTACGCACCGGGACGGGGCCTGCGCGAACACGCGTGACGCTCGCCCTGGGCGCTGTATGAGCGCTGTCTGACGGAGGTCCCCCGCATCGGTCCAGCACCGGTGTGGGGGACCTTCCGCGTGGGGGACCCCCTAAGGTGGGACGCATGAACGATCGCATGGTGTGGATCGACTGCGAGATGACCGGGCTCTCGTTGACGGACGACGCACTTATCGAGGTGGCCGCACTGGTCACCGACTCGGAGCTCAACGTGCTCGGTGACGGCGTGGACATTGTGATCCGCCCGCCGGACGCGGCCCTGGAGACCATGCCCGACGTGGTGCGCGCGATGCACACCGCCTCCGGACTGCTTGACGAGCTGGCCGGCGGGACCACCCTGGCGGATGCCGAGGCCCAGGTCCTGGCGTACGTACGGGAGCACGTGAAGGAGCCCCGCAAGGCGCCGCTGTGCGGAAACTCGGTCGGCACCGACCGCGGCTTCCTGCTGCGTGACATGCCCGCGCTGGAGAGCCACCTGCACTACCGGATCGTTGACGTGTCCTCGGTCAAGGAGCTGGCACGCCGCTGGTACCCGCGGGCGTACTTCAACAGCCCCCCGAAGAACGGCAACCACCGGGCGCTCGCGGACATCAAGGATTCCATCGCCGAGCTGCGCTACTACCGGGAGGCGGTCTTCGTACCGCAGCCCGGGCCCGACTCGGACACCGCGCGGACCATCGCCGCGAAGCACGTGGTGCCCGCCGAGTAGTACTCCCGGAGACGGGCGCGGGGAAAGGGGGGAGCGAGCACCCTCCCGGACCCTGTACCCTTTTCTTCGGCCGGTCGGTTTTCTGACCGGACATGGTGGGTGTAGCTCAGTTGGTAGAGCACCTGGTTGTGGTCCAGGTGGCCGCGGGTTCAAGTCCCGTCACTCACCCTGCGAGAAGGCCCCGGTCCGCGAAAGCGGACCGGGGCCTTCTGCGTATCCGCGAGGGCCGTGTGGGCCGCGTGGCCTGCGTCACGTCCGTAGCTCACCTGCCCTACGAGGACTCCCGGACCACCAGCTCGGTCGGCAGCACGATGGCGTGGTCCGGGGACTCCCCCGCGATCCGCTCCAGCAGCACCCGCGCCATGGTGCGGCCCATCTCCTCGATCGGCTGGCGCACGCTGGTCAGCGGCGGGTCCATGTGCCTGGCCACCACCGAGTCGTCGAAGCCGACCAGCGCCACGTCGTCCGGTATCCGGCGGCCGGCCGCGCGCAGCTCCCGCCGGGCGCCCGCCGCCATCACGTCGGAGGCGGCGAAGACCGCGTCGAGCCCGGGGCGGCGCTCCAGCAGCTCACGCATGGCCCGGCGGCCGCCCTCCTCGGTGAAATCACCGGCCGCGATCAGCAGCTCGTCAACGGGGTGCCCCGCGGCGGTGAGTGCCTGCCGGTAGCCGTCCAGTCGGCACTGGGCCCCGTACACGTCCAGCGAGCCGGTGATCGTGGCGATCGCACGGCGGCCCTGCCCGAGGAGGTGGCGTACGGCTTCGGCCGCGCCCGCCAGGTTGTCGGAGTCCACCCACGGCAGTGCCTCGTCGGCCGAGCGCCGGCCGCTGATCACGGCCGGGATGCCCAGCTCGGCCAGCAGGTCGGGCAGCGGGTCCCCGGCGTGCACGGAGACCAGCAGCACACCGTCGACTCGGTGCCCGGACAGGTACTGGGCGAGGCGGCGGCGCTCACGGTCGCTCCCCGCCAGGGTGAGGACCAGCTGGACGTCGGTCTCGGCGAGGGCGGCACCGACCCCGCGCACCACATCGGAGAAGTACGGCTCGGCGAAGAAGCGGGCCTCGGGCTCGGGGACGACGAGGGCGATGGCGTCGGTGCGGTTGGCCGCGAGGGCGCGTGCGGCGCGGTTGGGCACGTACCCGAGCTCGGCGACCGCGGCCTCGACGGCGGCCCTCGTGTGCTCGCTAACCTTGGACGATCCGTTGATCACCCGGGAGACGGTGCCGCGCCCGACACCCGCCCGGACAGCCACCTCTTCCAGCGTCGGCCGTCCCCCACTGCGCCCGTGCCCGTTCATGGCTCCCTCCCAGCTGTGAATCTACTCCCTACTCCCCGGGCGTCGACGGCCACAGCGCCCCGCAGCCGTCACGCTTACCCCCGCAGCGGAAACGACGCCCGCATCTGCCAGCCCGTGCCGTCGTGGACCATCAGCTGGACCGACGAGACGCGCGCCGTCAGCGGGAGCCTGCCGACGAGGTCGGCCTCAACCTCCTCCAGGATCCCGTCGTCTTCCGTCTGGGCAACGGTGAGATGCGGGATGACCTCGGCGAACCGGCCGCCGTACGGCGGGGTCTCGGGCCACCGATCGGCGATCGCCTGGGTGAGCTGCCGCAGCTGCGTGTCCGGCTCGGGGGCGAGGTACAGAATGCCGGGGAGACGGCGGGTTTTCTCAAACCGCACGTCGAAAGCCCGATGGCTGTCCAGGGTCTGGGCGATCTCCGCGTGGACGAGGGCGTCTATCCGGCTCGCTTCGAGGAACGGGAAGAGGATGGTGACGTGTGCCGGAACGCCAGCCTGGGCCGAGGGGTCGAACCGCTGACGCCACGCGTCGACGGCGGCTTCGGCCTCCGGAAACCTGACGATGAGGCCCGTCTGCCCTGCCTGGAACGTGCTGGAGCTGTCCTTTGTCATGGCACGGCATGGTGCCACCACGTCGATCCGGACCGGGCATGGTTTACGCGGTCGCGGCGAACTCCGCGGCGTGGTCTTCCACCCAGGTTTCGAAGGAGCGGGCCGGGTGGCCGGTGAGGTGCTCGACCGCGTCGGTGATCTCGACCGGGAGGCCGTCGTTGGCGGCCCAGTAGGCGAGCAGCGCATCCGCGTACGCGGCGGGTATGTAGCCGTCGACCTCGGACTTCCACTGCTCGGGGGAGACGGCCTCCATGGGCACGGGGCGGCCGAGGACGCCGCCGAGTATCGCGAGCTGGGTCGTGAAGGTCAGCGAGTGCGGGCCGGTCAGGGTGTAGGCGCGGCCGGCCAGGGCGGGGTCGGTGAGGACGGCGAAGGCGGCCTCGGCGATGTCGGCCTCGTGGACGGGGTCGCAGTGGGAGCCCGGGTAGGGCAGGTGGACCGGGCGGCCGGACTCCAGGGACCAGGCCCAGCCGCGGGCGTTGCTCGCGAAGGAGCCGGGCCGCAGCAGGGTGGTGCGCAGCGGGGAGGCGAGCAGGGCCTCCTCCACGGCCAGGTGCGAGGCGGAGAGCGGGCTGTCGGCGGCGTCGGGGGCGAGCACCGAGGAGGAGGACAGGAGTATGACGTGCTCGACTCCGGCGGTGACGGCCTCCTTGATGAACGCGTCGATGGCGGCGGCTTCGGCGTAGAGGAAGACGGAGCGGACGCCGGCGAGGGCGCCGGGGAAGGTGGCCGGGTCGGTGAGGTCGCAGTGGATGGTGCCGGGTGAGTCGGGCTCGCGGGAGGCGAGGCGGTGCGGGAGGTCGTGGGCGGTCAGGAGGCCGGAGAGGCCCCGGGCGACGGCGCCGCGGCCGCCGGTGACGAGGATCGGGGAGTTGGTCACGGTGCTGTTCGACATGGCTGGGGTTCCTCACGTTGGTGCGCACGGCTCCCGCTAAGATGGGCACGTGGCGCAGATTCTGTGTGGCGCATTCCCTGCGTCACACAGTCAAATTTGAAGCATGGAGAAGCCGATGTCAACCGATTCCCCTCGTTCGAGTGGTGAGTGGAGCCGAGCCGAGCTGCTCGCGCGCATCGTCACCGAGAGCCAGCGGCACTACGCCGACTACTCGCTCTTCAACCAGGCCATGGCCGACCACGTCGGCCTACACCCCACCGACATGCAGTGCGTCGCCCTCCTCGACATGGAGCCAGACCCGGTAAGCACCGGCGACATCGCCCGCCTCACCGGCCTGACCTCGGGCTCCGCCACCCGCCTGGTCGACCGGCTGGTCAAGGCCGGCATCGTCGAACGGCAGGCCGACCCGCACGACCGCCGCCGCTCCCTCGTCGCGCTCACGTCCGAGGCCCGCGAACGGATCGGCGCGGCCTGGGACACCCCCGGCCGGGCCTTCGGCGCCGTACTGGACGGCTACTCCGACTCCGAACTCACCGTCATCGCCGACTACCTGCACCGCGCCGCCGAGGTCGGCCGCGCCCAGGCCAAGCGGCTGACCACAGAGAATCGGACCTGACCGGCCCCCGAACAGGGGCTTCCGAGGCGGGCATTCCGCGATTACGGTCGGCTCTACGGGCAACGGTGCGCGCCGGAGACACGGGAGGGTCGGCGTGCGGATGGAGGTTGTCCGCGTTGTCCGTGTCGCCTGTGTCGCCTGTGTCGCCCAAATCCACAGCCGGTTTCCGCGGGGTGTTCGCACTCGGCGGTCCCGCCCTGCCCGTCTTCGCGTTCCTCGCCCGGCTGCCCGCCGCGCTGTGCCCCATCGGAACGCTTCTGCTCATCAACGAACGCGACGGCATCGGCGACGCCGGCGCCGTCGCGGCCGCGCTCTGGCTCGGCCAGGCCCTCGGCGGCCCGGTCATCGGCCGGCTCGCCGACCGGCGCGGGCACCGCCCCGTGCTGCTCGCCGCCTGCGCCGCGAACGCCGCCGCTGCTGGCGGTGTCGGGGCTGTGGGGCGCCGCGTTCGCCGTCGCCGGAATCGGGCTGGCCGTGGCCCCGCACCTGATCGCGCTGTTCGGGCTCGTCGAGCGGGCGGGCCGGCGGAGCGGATGGGCGAGGCCATGACCGTAGTGGGCAGCGGCCTGATCGTCGGCCAGGCACTGGCCGCGGCGGCGGCCGGCCCGCTGGCGGGGGCGTACGGCTACCAGGCGGCCTTCGCGGTGTCGTGCGCGGCGGCGGCCGCCTCCGCCGTACTGGCATGGGCGGCCGCCGGGCAGGGGCCGCTGGTCAGCCCGGCGAGGACTCCATCGCCGCCAGCCCCTTCGCCAGCCCCGCCGCGTCCATCACCGGAGCCACCTCGATATCGGCGTTGAAGTTCAGGAAGAGTTCCTCCATCAGGGGCGGCATCATCGAGCTGTCCTGCAGGTCGAAGACGATCCAACAGGACCTGACACCCTCGTGGAGGCCGAAGTAGGCCGCCTCCGGCTTGAGCTTGTCCATGAGCTTCTTCATGGACTGGGGCAGGGCGCCGCTCTTGATGCCCTCGTTGCCGGCCGCGGTGTCCAGGTGGGCGCGGAGCATGACTCTCATGCGTGACTCCTTCCGTCAGGCCCACACTCGGCGGGGCCCCCGAACCCGGCAACATCTGCGCCGCCGTCCGGGGACCGCCACCCGCGCCGCCCCGACCTCGGAGAATCCCGGGTGCGGGCGAGCGGGCGCCGACGCTACAGTCCTCTTTTCACCTGGGGAGGGGAACGTCTGTGCGCATGACTCGACGTCGCGCGGTCTGGAGTTCGATCGCGGTCGCCGTGACCGCCGCCGTGGTCGTCACGAACGTCTGGGGAAACGCCCCGCGGTACGCCGCAGCCGACGATCTGCCGGAGTCTCTGGCCGCCGACGGGACGACCGTCCTGGTGGGCGCCCCGGACGCGAAGGTCACACTGCGCGTGTACGAGGACATGAGCTGCCCGTCCGCCCGCGAATACGAGACCGAGGGGGCCGGGCCGGGGATCCGGACGGCGGTCCTCAACGGGGAGATCAACACCGAGTACCGGCTGGCGAGCTTCTTGGACCGGGACAGCGGGGACAGCTCGAAGAAGGCCGCCAACGCGCTGCGGGCGGCCCTGGAACAGGGAAAGTTCGCGGCGTTCCACCAGGTGCTGTTCGCCAGCCCGGCGCCGCCCGGCGGATACACGGACGCGGTGCTGCTGGAGCGTGCGGGTGAGGTCAAGGGGCTGCGGGGGCACGCATTCGACTCGGCGGTGAAGGAGATGAAGTACGCGGCGTGGGTGACCGCTTCAGAGCGCGCCTACGAGGAGGCGGGGAACCCGGGGACCCCCACCGTCGAGGTCAACGGCCACCGGCTGAAGGACGAGGACAGGTGGGTGCTGTACGAGCCGGGCACCGTGCAGGCCATCGTCACCTACTACCGCTGACCCGACCGGCCCGCCTCAGCCCGTGGTTTCCGCGGTCTGAATCTGGAAGTTGAAGTCCGCGTGGCCCAGGGTGCCCATCAGGCGGAGCCACAGCGGGAGGACCATCTCCGGACCGCGGGCCGTTTCGATGCCGCCGAGGTCGAGGATGCGCGGGTCCGGCCAGCCGAAGGAGCGCAGCAGGGCCCGTACGGACTGCTTGGCGTCCGGGTCCTCGCCGGACAGGAACACGTTGTGGTCCCCCGGGACCCGCTCCGGCTCGACCATGATCCGGCAGTTCATGGTGTTCAGCGTCTTCACCACCCGCATCCCCGGGAACGTCCGCTGGATCAGCTCGCCCAGGCTGTCGTCGTTCACCACACCCAGTGGGGGCGGGAATCCCCGAGAGGAGTCCAGCGCGTTCGCGACGTCGATCAGGATCCTGCCGTCCAGGTCCGCCGCGCCCGCCTCCGTCAGCGCGGCCACGCTCACCAGCCCGCTCGTGGCGTTGACCAGCGTCTCGCCCTCCCGCGCGGCATCCGCGAAGGACGCCAGCGGGAGGTGCCCGTGGGAGAACTCGGGGCGCGCGCGGGTGACCTCGGGGTCCCGCGTGCCGACGACCACCTCGTGGCCCAGGGAGAGCAGGCGGGCGGCCACCGTACGGCCGACCATGCCCGTGCCCAGAACTGCGTAGCGCATGCTCACTTCCGATCCAGGATGCCGACGTCATAGAGGAGTTCGTAGCGCGAGGGGTCGTCCGGCAGGAACGAGTGGAGGCCCTCCTCGAAGAACACCGCCACAGCGTTCACGGCGATCACCAGCCCCAGGAACCACAACGTCAGCGTTCCCAGCGTCCGGTACGGCCCGGGCCCGGAGGTCGGGATGGCGCGGTCGGCCGTCGAGTGGGCGAAGGCCAGCACGATGCCGATCGCGACGGCCGAGGCCTGGAAGAGGATCCACGCCCATGCGTACAGGTGCAGGCCGAACACCTCGCTGCCGTAGCCCTTGTCGCCCGGCAGGATGTGCAGCATCATCTGCCGCCAGGACGCGAACGAGCCCGCGATCATCGCGACGAGGGCCAGGCCCCAGCCCATCATGTAGTCGCGGCCGGTCACCGCCCCGTCCGTCAGCGCCGTGCGGACGATGTACGCCGCGCCCATCGCCGCCAGCAGCATGAACATCCGCTGCACGATGCAGAGCGGGCACGGGTACTCCCAGAGCCCGAACTGGTAGAAGAGCCCGCCGCAGACCACGCCCGTCCACCCGATGGCGAACAAGCACGCGAACCAGTACTGCACCCGCCCCAGCAGCCCGCCCTCCAGCGGGGCCTCCGGGACGAGGTTGTTCAGCGCCGACAGTGTCATCAGTAGCTCAGGGTCAGGGCGAGGCCGCTGGTGATGTGGTGCGCCATCAGCAGGATCACGGCGACGAGCATGACCCACCAGGCCCCGAGCACGATCATCCGGGACGAGTCCCGGTACATCGCGATCAGCGTGGCGAGGAGGCCGCCGAAGATGAGGGTGTCCATGCCGCGGACCGTACCGAGACGCGGACATACCGGCCGCTAGGCGCGCCCCCGACTGCCGCCCGGTTACTTCAGTTGCCCGGTCGGCCGCCCCGTCGCGGCCGGTTGCCCCGCCCCGCCACGGCCCGTCGCCTCACCGCCGTCAGGCGCCCCGTCGCTTACGTCGGCGCCCGCGTGCACCCTCGGTCCCGCCCCGCGCGCGGTCGTCCAGGGCGATCCACACGCGGACCTCGGTCCCGCCGAGTACCGAGCGCCCCAGCCGCACATCGCCGCCCGTCGACTCCGCGACCCGCCGCACGATGTCCAGGCCGAGCCCCGTCGAGCCGTCCCGGCCGCCGTCGTTGCCGCGCCGCAGGGCCGCGTCCGGGTCGGCGATCCCGGGGCCCGCGTCCGAGACGAGCACGATGACCGCGTCCCCCGCGTCATGCACGTCCACCGCGAACGGGGTGGCCTCGGGGGTGTGCCGGAAGACGTTGCCGAGCATGGCGTCCAGGGCGGCCGCGAGCTCGGGCCGGGCCACGGGGATCCGCACCGGCCGCTCCACCCCCGCGAGCCGCACCTCGCGGCCCTCGTCCTCCGCGAGCGCCGACCAGAAGGCCATCCGGTCGCGGATCACCTCGGAGGCGTCGCAGCCGGCCCCCGCCCCGCCCATGGCGCCGGGGGCACGCTGTTCGCGGGCCGTACGGATGATCGTGTCGACCTCCCGTTCCAGCTGTTCCACCGCCGACCGGGTCTGCTCGGCGGCCGGCCCGTCCCCGAGCGAGGCCGTGTTGAGCCGCAGCACCGTCAGCGGCGTCCGCAGCCGGTGCGACAGGTCGGCGGCCAGCTCCCGCTCGTTGGCCAGGAGTTCCACCACCTGGTCCGCCATGGAGTTGAACGCGACGGCTGCCGAGCGGAGTTCCTTCGGCCCGTCCTCCGGAACCCGCGCCCCGAGCCGGCCCTCGCCCAGCTGGTGCGCGGCGTCCGCGAGCCGTTCGGCCGGCCGTACCAAGCGGGCGCCGAGCCGGTCCGCGACCGCCACCGAGCCCACGATCAGGGCCAGGCCCACGCCGGCGAGCACCAGCCAGGCGGTCGCGACGCCATTGCTGACCTCGCTCTCCGGTACGTAGATCTCGATGACCGCGATGTCCCCGGAACCGAGCGCGGTGGGCTGGAGCAGGGCCGAACCGCCACCCGCCACGGAGGCCGTGGTGGCCCGCCCGATCCGGCGGGTCTCGGCCACCGCGCGCTCGCCCACCCAGCCCTTGCCGATGTCCACGGGCGCGCGGTCACCCACCGCCGGCACGTGTACGGCCATCCGCCGGGCGGCGCCCATCTGCGTGGACTCCACCGCCTTGCGCAGCTGCGCCGGGTCCGTGGTGATGGACAGGGTCGGCCCCATCGTGGCGGCCTGCCGCTCGGCGTTGGAGAAGGCCCGGTCGCTGGCCATCTCCTGGACCACCAGCCCGAGCGGCACGGCGAAGGCCACGACCACCATGGCGGTGACCGCGAGACACACCTTGACCAGCGCCCACCTCATCGCGCACACCTCATCGCGCTCGCGCCCACCTCATCGCCGCTGCCTCACAGCGGCGGCTCCAGCTTGACCCCGACCCCCCGCAGCGTGTGCAGATAGCGGGGGCTCGCGGCCGTCTCGCCCAGTTTGCGGCGCAGCCAGGACAGGTGGACGTCGATGGTCTGGTCGTCCCCGTACGACTGCTGCCAGACCTCGGCGAGCAGCTCGCGCCGGGCCACGACCACCCCGGGCCGCCCGGCGAGGAAGGCCAGCAGGTCGAACTCCCGCCGCGTGAGGTCCAGCACGGCCCCGTCCAGCTCGGCCTGGCGCCGCAGCGGGTCGATGGCCAGCCCGCCGACGCGCAGCACACGCGAGGGCGGTTCGGCCGCGGCTGCTTGAGAGCGGCGCAGGACGGCGGCCATCCGGGCGGACAGGTGCTCCACGGAGAAAGGTTTGGTCAGGTAGTCGTCGGCGCCGTCGTTGAGCAGCCGGACGATCTCGGCCTCGTCGTCGCGCGCGGTCGCGATGATCACGGGCACGTCGGTGATGCCGCGCAGCATCTTCAGCGCCTCCGACCCGTCCAGGTCGGGCAGCCCGAGGTCGAGGATGACCACGTCGAAGCGGTGGTGGGCGACCTCGCGCAGGGCCTCCAGGGCCGTGCCGACGCTCCGCACGGTGTGGGAGGCCTCGGTCAGGTGCCGGATGAGGGCGGAACGTACGAACTGGTCGTCCTCGACCACGAGCACACTAGCCATGGCCGCACCGTAGTCCATTCGGGCGACCCCGAGGGGTGTCGGGCCACCTCTGGGGCGGGTGGTGCAGTATGTCCCCTGATGCGACGAGGACTTGTACATGCCATGGCGTGGACGCTGTCGACCGCGGCGGCCGTGACGCTGTCGTGGTGGGGCGTGCACACCGTCATGTCCGGTACCGCCTACGATCCTCCGCTCGCGGTTCCCCTCGCGACGCAGCCCCTGTCCTCCTCCACGCAGGGCTCGGATCCGCCGCCTTCCGCTTCCGCTTCCCCTTCCGGTTCCGCTTCGCCGTCGGCGTCGCCCGCTGGCAGCGCGTCCCCCTCCTCCCCCGCGAAGCCCTCGCAGAAGCCGTCGGCCGCGCCGCGCCCCAGCCGGCAGCAGGAGGAGGCGAGTCAGGGCGACGTCAAGGGGTACTCGGTCTCGGGCGGCCGGGTCGTCTTCGACCTCGGGGAGTCCTCGGCCGAGCTGGTCTCCGCGACCCCGGCGGCGGGCTGGCGGATGCAGCTGTGGAAGCAGGATTTCTGGATCCGGGTCACCTTCACCCGGGACGGCCGCGAGGTCTCGGTGTTCTGCACCTGGCACGACCATGCGCCGGTGGTGGAGATCGACGAACGGTAGCGCGGCCGGGCCGGTCGGCGACCGGGCACGCGTCCGCCTTGCCCACGTGGGGCGGCCCCCCTCTCCGGCTCGGCCGCGGAAGCCGACTGCCGCCCGTCCGCCCGTCCGCCCGGACCCGCCCTAACGGAACACCGACGGCGGCGGCTCCGGGGAGGGCGTCGCCGAGGCGTCGCCGACAGGGGCCGCGCCGCCCGCGAAGTCCGCGAGGGCCCGGCCGTGCTCGACCCGGCCGGGGTGCGGGTCACTGGCCACCCGGCGGGTGAACTCCGCGACGGGCAGTTCCCGGTCGGCAGCCACGAGTACCGCGTTGCCGAACCGTTTCCCCCGCCACACCACCGGGTCGGCGGCCAGCGCCAGATCCGTGAAGCGCGAGGCGGCCGTGGCGATCTGGCCCCGCAGATGCGCGAGCGGCGGACCGTCCGCGAGGTTGGCCACGTACCACCCGGTGGGCGCCAGGGCACGGCGTACGTCGTCCAGGAACTCGGTGCTCGTCAGGTGCGCCGGTGTGCGCGCGCCGCTGAACACGTCCGCGATCACCAGGTCGGCCCAGCCGTCCGGGATCTTGGCCAGGCCCGCCCGCGCGTCGACCGCCCGGACCCGGACCCGCGCCTGGGGGTCCAGCGGCAGGTGTTCCCGTACGAAGGCCACCAGACCGGCGTCGATCTCCACCACCTGCTGGGTCGAGCGGGGGCGGCCGGCGGCCGTGTAGCGGGCGAGGGTGAAGGCGCCACCGCCCAGGTGCACCACGTTCAAGGGCTGCCGGGCAGGCGCGGCGAGGTCGATCAGGTGGCCGATCCGCCGCTGGTACGCGAAGTCCAGGTACCCGGGGTCGTCGAGGTCGACGTGCGACTGCGGGGCCCCGTCGATCAGCAGGGTCCAGGCATTGGAGCGCTCCCGGTCCGGCGTCAGCTCCGCCCGGCCGCCGTCCACCTGCCCGACGACCGCCTCGGAGGTACCGCGTCCGCGCTGCCTGCTGTCCTTGCCCTTGCCCTTGCCTGCCACCACCCCATTGTGACTGGTCAACGCTGCGGAGGGGTCAGCGGCAGTTGTCCGCCGCCTCGATCAGCCGGGCCGCCTCGCCGAGCGCCGCACGCAGCACGTCCGGGTCGGTGACCGGCCCGACCGCCTCCGGCGGGAGCAGCCAGCCCGTACAGCCCGCGACGGGGGACGCGATGTCGGCGTCACCGAAGCGCATCCCGCGCCCGTTGGTCTGCGTACACGCGCTGCCCGGCAGGTCCCAGGCGTCGGCGGTGCCGGGCGGGACGAGGAAACCGAGGGTGTCGCCGGAGCCGTCGTGCAGCACCGGGCCGACGCCGGAGGCGGCTTGGCTGGCGGCCCGGCGGATGATGTCCACCGCCTCCAGTCCCTGGCGGGTGGGGACGGTGACCAGGTCCGGGGCGCCGGCCGGTGTCCCGACCAGTACCGGGGTGGCAACGCCCGGCCCGGGCGCGGTGTTCGTTCCAGTGCTCTCCATGAAAGGGAACCCCTCCTCGATCCGCGTACGAGCGCAGGAGACTGCGCCGGAGTCTGCGCTGGAGTTTGAGAGTCACCTCCCACTCCGCATGGGTTCAACGCACGGGAACGTCAACGGGTGCGGCGCAACGATGCCGCAAAGGATGGCAGTTCATGGCGGATCGCGGGTGAGATATCCGTTTTGTAGCTAAACACCGCATGCGCGCACCGTCGCTGGCGGTACGTTCATGCGCGCCGGGCCCCCGCGTCACATGTCGCAGCACCGGCGCTGCGTTCCTTGCCAGAGAGGCCACGTCCATGGCGGCGTCCCCCCACTCACCCAACCAGGCGTTCCGGCGGCTGCGCGCACAGCACTCACCGGCCGAGTTCGCCGCCATGGTGCGCCGGGCGGCTAGGGAGATCGGAGAAACGGTTTCCTGCGACGCCCGCTACATCGGCCGGGTCGAGTCCGGCGAGATCCGCTGTCCCAATTACGCGTACGAGCGGGTCTTCCTGCACATGTTCCCCGGCCTCACCCTGGCCGACCTGGGCTTCTCCCCGCGCGAGGCGGTCCGCGGCCGCTCCGCCCAGCGCCCGCCCGCGCCCCCCGTCTTCACCCACCTCACCCATCTCACCCACCGTTCCAAGGAGAGCGACGTGCTGCGTCGCGCGTTCATGGCGGGCGGCTCCGCGACCGTGGCGGCCGCGACACTGGGCCTCACCCTGCTCGGCGACAGCCGCCGCCTCCCCTCCCGCGCCGGCGAGTCCGAGGCCGCGGCCGTCGAGGACGCCGTACGCCAGATCCGGCTGCTGGACGACCGGCACGGGGCCGACGCCCTCTACCAGCGCGCCGCCGAACCACTGCGCACCGCCTACGCACTGCTGGACGCGGGGGCCACCCGGCAGTCCACCGAGGACCGGTTGCACGCGGGCGCCGGCGAACTGGCCGTCTCGGTCGGCTGGCTGGCCCACGACTCGGGCCGCTTCGAGGACGCCCGCTCGCACTACGCCGAGGCGCTGGCCACGGCCCGGGTCGCGGGGGACGCCGGTCTGGAGGCGCACGCCTTCAGCAACATGGCCTTCCTGGCCCGGGACTGCGGGCGCCCCCGCGAGGCGGTACGGGCGGCCCAGGCGGGCCGGCGCGCCGCCCGCTCCCTCGGTTCCCCGCGGCTGCTCTCGCTGCTGGCCCTGCGGGAGGCGGGCGGCTGGGCGGGGCTGGCGGACCGCAGGGCCTGCGAGGAGGCGCTGACCCGGGCGCACACGGACTTCTCCCGGGGCGACGCGGCCGCGGACCCCGAGTGGATGTCCTTCTTCGGCGAGGCCGAACTGGAGTCCCTGGAAGCGCGTTGCTGGGCGGCGCTCGGGGAGCACGCCCGCGCGGCCCGGCACGCCCGCCGCGCCGCGGACCTCCAGGACCCGCACTTCGCCCGGAACGTGGCCCTCTACACCGCCGAGCTCGCCGACAACCTGGCCCGCGCGGGCGCCCCCGACGAGGCCGCCTGGGCGGGCGGCCGCGTCCTGGACCTGCTCACCGAGGTCCAGTCCACCCGGATCGAGTCCATGCTGTCCGCGACGGCCCGCACCCTGGTCCCCCACCAGCGTTCACCCCGCGTCGGCGCGTTCCTGTCCCGTCAGGCAGCCGTCTGACGGGAGCCGTCGGCGGGCGTGTCCGCCGGAGCGCCGGGCGGGCCCAGGCGGCGCGCCCCCCGTAAGGGCTGCCCGGCAGGGCTACGCGTCCAGGTGTCCGGTGTCGTTCCAGCGCTCCAGCGCCGGGGCTCCGTATGCCCAGCCCAGCACCGAGAGGGAGGTCGGCTCCAGTCGGATGCGGGCGCCGAAGGAGACGTCGAAGCCGAGCCAGCGGGCCGCCAGGGTGCGCAGGATGTGGCCGTGGGCGAAGACCAGGACATCACGCTCGGCCGAGCGGGCCCAGCCGATCACCTCGTCCGCGCGGGCGCCGATGTCGGCGATCGATTCGCCGCCGGGGACGCCGTCGCGCCAGATGAGCCAGCCGGGGCGGACCGCCTGGATCTCTGCCGGGGTCATGCCCTCGTAGTCGCCGTAGTCCCACTCCATCAGCGCGTCCCACGGCTCCGCCTGGCCGCCGAAGCCGGCCAGGTCGCAGCTCTCGCTCGCGCGGACCAGCGGGCTGGTGCGGACCTCGACACCGGGCAGGCCGTTCCACGGTTCGCGGGCCAGCCGCTCGCCGAGCAGCTTCGCGCCCCGCTTGCCCTCCTCCAGCAGGGGCACGTCCGTGCGTCCGGTGTGCTTGCCGAGCTGGGACCACGCCGTCTGGCCGTGGCGGGCCAGCAGGATGCGGGGGGCCATGTGAATTTCTCCCGGTCCATGGGGGTTCGCACGTTTATACGGCGATTCCGTCGTCCGTACATCATCCATCACACCGGTGGCGGACAGCCCGCCCCGGTCCCGGAAATCGGCGCAGGAACAGCCGGTTTCCCTGGTAAGTCCACGATTGTCAGTGGCGGATGGGACACTTCCGCCCGTGAGCTCCTACCCGCGCAGCGGTCCGCAGCCGAAGACCCCGCAGCCGACGTCCCCGCAGCCGACGTCCCCGCGGCCGACGACACTGCAGCCGACGACACTGCGGCAGCGGCTCGCCGATCTGCGCGGCCCCGCCGTGCCGCCGCGCCCGCTCGACGCACGGGCGCTGGCGGCGCTCGCCGCCAACCCCGGCTGCGGCAGACGCGCCCTGCTCGACGGCGCCGGCGTGGACAAGACGGCGCTCGCCGCGGCCCTCGGCTCGCCCCCCGCCTTCGGGCAGTCGCAGTTCGCGATCATCCGCGGGAACTCCTTCGAGGCCAAGGTCAAGGGCGACGGCGGAACGGAGCTGCTGCGCCTGGTGTACGAGCGCCTCGGCGCCGGTGCCGAGCCGCCCGGGCCGGCCGCCCGCGTCCCGGATCTGACCGCCGCCGGGCCCGAGGGCCGCGCCGCCCGCACCGCGCTCGCGCTGCGCGAGGCGACGGCAGCGGGGGCCGCCGACGGCGCGTGGACCCTGCTGGACCACCCGATGCTGGCCCTGGAGGTCGCGGGCACCCCCGCGTACCTGGAGCCGGATGCCGTCGTGGTGCATCCCGACGGCCGCTGGACCGTCGTGGAGATCAAGTCGTTCCCGATGATCGATGGGGCCGCCGACGCCGCGAAGGTGGGCGCCGCCGCCCGGCAGGCCGCCGTCTACGTACTGGCACTGGAGAAGACGGCCGGGAAGGTGGAGGGGGCCGCCGTCGGGCACCAGGTGCTGCTGGTCTGCCCCAAGGACTTCTCCAACCTGCCCACCGCCGCCGTGGTCGACGTCCGCCGCGAGCGCTCGGTCACCCGGCGCCAGCTTGACCGGCTGACCCGGGTCGAGGAGCTGGCCGCCGCCCTGCCCGAGGGGCTCAGCTTCGATCCCGCCAAGCCGGCCGAGGAGCTGACCGAGGCGGTGTCCGCCGTCTCCGCCGCCTACGCCCCCGAGTGCCTGGCCGCCTGCGAGCTGGCCTTCCACTGCCGGGACCGGGCCCGCGCCGCCGACGAGGTGACCGCGCTGGGCCGTTCCGTACGGGGTGAGCTGGGCGCGCTGACCACCGTCGAGGCGGCTCTCGCGGCGGCCGCCGGGGGCGGTTCCCCCGAGGACCCGACCGCGGCCGCGCTGCACCGGGCGGCCCGGCTGCGCGCGGAGGCGCTGGAGCAGGCCCCCGCCCGCATCCACCGGGAGGAGGCCGGATGTCCCTGCTGACCACCCTGGCCCGGCTGGAGGCCGTCCGCGCGGGGAAGGCGCAGCCGCTGGCGACCGTACGGCACCGGCATCTGAGCGAGAACCCGCTGGTCTTCGTACCCCTGACGACGGCGGGTGAGGCCGGGGCTCCGCTGGGGGCGATGGTCGGCACCGACCCCCACGATCCGCGGATCCTCGTCATACCGCAGCCGCGCGACCGGGACCTGCGCTGGGAGTTCCTGGCGGACCTGGCGAAGCGCGTGATGCCGTACATCGACGAGTACGCCGATGTCGTCGAGCCGGTCGAGCGGACCGAGACCGACCCGGAGACCGGCAAGCGGGTCAAGGTGGAGGCCGAGCTGTGCGTGGACGCGCCGCAGCTGATCGTGCCGAGCCGGGCGGGCATCGAGTACGTCCGCCTGCTGGGGCGGTCGATGCGGTTCCGGCGGACCGCCGAGGAGGATCCGGATAACCCCTACCCGGCGCCCGCCCAGGTGCCGCTGCTGGGGCGCTGGTTCACGCACCTCGGCGAGCGCTCCCGGGTGCCCGGTTCCTCGATGCTGCTGTCGGCGACGGATCTGCTGTCCCGGCACTGGGCGACCGGCCAGAGCAACCTGGAGGACCAGCACCTGCGCGCGCTGCTGGAGTGGATCGACCCGGCGGAGGGGCAGTCCGGGGCCGAGCGGGCGCTGGCCGTGGAGCTCGGCCGCGACGGGAACGGCCAGTTGCTGGTCCCGCCGGCCGGCCCCGCCACCGATCCGGCGTTCGACAACAAGCTGCTGGCCCCGGCCATCGCGAAGTTCGACGCGGCGCGGGCGGCCGGGCCCCGGGAGGGGGACGGGGGCGGCGACGCGGAGGGGGACGGCGACCGGATGCGGTTCGCCGAGCAGGCGATCCGGCGGCTGGTCGTGGAGCAGATGTCGAGCACCTGGTGGGCGGTGTGGCACGCGCTGGACCTGCTGCGCGAGCTGCCGCCCGGGGAGCGGGCCGAGGAGCGCTGGACCCGCGACCGCTGGTCCTACACCGGCCACCGGGACCGGGTCCGCGCGGGCGAGCCCCCGCAGCCACGCCGCGACGACGCGGTGACGGCGGCGCAGAAGCTGGCGACGCGGGAGACCGAGCAGGTGCGCCTGGACGCGCAGGAGGCCCTCGACGACCCGCTGGTGATGGCGGGCCGGCGGCTCGTGGGCGAGGCCTTCGCCGGCGAGGTCACCGAGGTGGTCATGGAGTGGACACAGTCCAAGCGGCCGAGCCCGCGCCCGCTGGTGACGGTGGCGACGGAGGACCGGCCGCAGCTCGCGGACGGGGGCGGCGGGAAGGTGTTCCGTTCGCTGGACGGGCGCCCGCAGGCCGCCGAGTTCGTGTGCTGGGAGGAGGACGGGCAACTGGTGCTGCGGCTGCTGGACAAGATGGGCCGCGGCCGGGAACCGGAGGAGGGTTCGGTGCCGGAGAAGGGCGACCGGGTGTGCTGGACGCTGTTCGAGCACGACGCGCGCGGCGGCCCGAAGCTGCCCGACCCGGAGCAGACCCCGTGGACGCACGGCGGGCCGCCCGGACACCTGTCCGCCGCCCGGATGCCCGATGCCGCGCCCGACCCCGTGACCGCTGAGGACGTGCTGTGACCGCGACTGCCTCCGCCGCCGCCTTCGACCCGGGCGCGGCCGCCGACCGGGCGACGTCCGCGATCCTGCACGACACCCTGCACGGGACGGAGCGGGGCGTGGTCGTCGATTCCCCGCCCGGGGCCGGCAAGTCCACGCTCGTGGTCCGGGCGGCCCGGGAGCTGGCCGCGGCGGGGCGCCGGCTGATGGTGGTCGCGCAGACCAACGCGCAGGTCGACGACCTGGTGCTGCGGCTGCACGGCAAGGACCCTGGGCTGAAGGTCGGCAGGCTGCACAGCAGCGAGGGGGACGCGTACGACCCGGCGCTGCGCGAGCTGCCCTCCGTCACCCTCTCGGCCAAGCCGGGGGACCTCGCCGAGCTGCCGATCACCATCTCCACGGCCGCGAAGTGGGCCTACGTCAAGGACGCGGAGCCCTGGGAGCACGCCATCGTGGACGAGGCGTACCAGATGCGCTCGGACGCGCTGCTGGCCGTGGCCGGGCTGTTCGAGCGGGCGCTGTTCGTGGGCGACCCGGGGCAGCTGGACCCGTTCAGCGTGGTCGGCGCGGAGCAGTGGGCCGGGCTGTCCTACGACCCTTCGGCGTCGGCGGTGACCACCCTGCTGGCGCACAACCCGCAGCTGCCGCAGCACCGGCTGCCGGTGTCCTGGCGGCTCCCGGCGACGGCCGCGCCGCTGGTCTCCCGCGCCTTCTACCCGTACACGCAGTTCCGCAGCGGCACGGGCCCGGGCGAGCGGCGGCTGTCGTACGGGGTCGCGGGCGACGGCTCTGGCCCGGACCGGGTGCTGGACGAGGCCGCCGAGTCGGGCTGGGGCCTGCTGGAGCTGCCCGCCCGGCACACCCCGCGCACCGACCCGGAGGCGGTGCGGGCGGTGGCCCTGGTGGTCCGCCGCGCCCTGGACCGGGGCGCCGTCACCGCCGACGAGCAGTCGCCCGGGCCCATCCCGCTGACCCCGGACCGGATCGCCGTCGGCACCGCGCACCGCGACCAGGCGGCCGCCGTCCGCGCGGCACTGGTCTCGCTCGGGGTCACCGGGGTCACGGTGGACACCGCGAACCGGCTCCAGGGGCGCGAGTACGACCTCACGGTGGTGCTGCACCCGCTGTCGGGCCGCCCGGACGCGACGGCCTTCCACCTGGAGACGGGGCGGCTGTGCGTGCTGGCCTCCCGGCACCGGCACGCCTGCGTGGTGGTGGCCCGGGCGGGCATAGCGGAGCTGCTGGACGACCACCCGTCGACGGAACCGGTCCAGCTGGGGGTGACGGTGAAGTTCCCGGACGGCTGGGAGGCGATGATGGCCACGTGGGATTTCTGGTCCAACCACCGCGTCTCGTGGCGGCCGTAGGGCAGCGCTGCCCTCAGGGCCCGGTCACTTCGTCCATGAGCATCCGCAGCGTCAGAGAGTGCTTCTCGGGTGGCAGAGCAGCCAAGGCGGCCCGTGCATGCGCTGCTCCACCTGCCCGGTCACCGGACCGAGCCAGCATCAGACCCCGGTGCATCTCCAGGTGCGTACGGAAGCGAGGAAGCGTTTCGGGAAGCTCTCGAAGGGCTTCCTCCTGTGCGCTGACGGCTCCCTTCTCGTCACCGAGTCGGGCCAGCAGCAGCGACAGGAAGACGTTCATCCGCCACCAGGGAACGGCGTAGTCCGAGGTCTGTTCGTACGACCCTGCCCCGTCGAAGATGCGTCGCCCGTGGTCGGCAAGCTTCAGAGCCTCGTCCCGGTCGCCTCGGAGTGCTGCGGCGTGAGCCTTGCCCATCACGGCGTTGAGCAACCCCAGGGAGGGACGTCCCCCTATGACCAGGGCCTGATCGGCAAGCACATCGGCAACGCCCAGGGAAGCCCCTTCATAGCCCAGAGCGATGGCCGCCCGGCCCCGGACCCACACTCTCGCTTCGTCGTCGCCGGACTCGTCTGCGGCCTTCGCGGCCATGCGGTACCAGTGCACCGCCTTCGATCCGTCCGATCCCGGAAAGGTCTTGGCGTACAAGGTCATGAGGCGGGAAGCGACAGACCAGAGCCGACGGTTCTCCAGTTGCTGTTGAACAACGACCAGTTCGCCGGACACCCGGCGCTGGATGTCAGCCGCTCCCAGCGACATGTACTCGGTGCCGTAGGTCGCCAGCTTGCCTTCCCAGGCGTCCGCTGTCGGGCCACCTTGCAGCCGCGCAGCGAACCCCTTGGACAAGAGATCCGAGGCAACCACAGGAGCTATGGAAGCTCCCGCAACATCCGTGAGGAACTGACGTCGGTCCACTTCACCTTCCAGGACAGCTAGGGGCACGTCCAGAACACCGGACAGTGCAGCGAGATAGAAACCGCCGGGCCGGATCTTCGAGCGCTCCCAGTTGCTGACGTACTCCCGGGAGAGTGCCGTCCCGTGCGCCTTGTTGATCTCAGAGGCCAGCCGCCCCTGGCTCCATCCGCGAGCCTTCCGCAGGTCCCTGATCAGCTCCCCTACGTCCATGCCCCCACCCTGCCACTACAGGCGCCACTAGACGACCAAATTCCCTACCGATGAGGCCACTTCGCACTAGGAATCACACTAGGCCGCGCCGGTGATCGGCGGGACGATCACCGACACCAGTGGGCGACTTGAATGGGGTGCAGCATGACCGGCACAACGACAAGGCAGTGGCACCGGGTTCCGCAACGCGATCCCTTCCCGAAGCCTGACCCCAAGCCGGCTCCCAACTGTGCCGTCTGCGCCGCCCTGGGCAAACAGCGGACGGAGCACTACCAGCTACGGGACTTGTCCGGAGTGGTGGACTGCAACGTAGAGATCCGCCAGCACCCGCACGGTCAGGCTGCCCGGTGATGCGCACCACGTTCCGATACGTCGAGCACGCCATTCGCCACGCCCCCGAGGGCGGAGTTACTTGGGAGCTCTTCTGTACCGCCGTCGACTGCGGAGCCGACTCTGGTCCACAGGAAGAACAGGAGACCGCCCAGGACTGGGCCTTACGACACTCCGGCCGGACGGGCCATGAACTGTTCCGCCGGCTGGCTAGCGACCATGCACGAGTGACCCGCACCTAGGGTTCTCCAAGGTGCCTGTAGAGGGTGGACCTGGACACTCCGAGAGCCTTGGCAATGGCACTGACGCTCTCCCCCTTGGCCTTCCGGACCTTGGCCACCGCGGGCCCACATGATCATCCGTGGGTGGTGCGTTGATCCCTTGAGCCCGCCACGGTTTCTGAGATCGACTGCCGTCGTCACGGTGCGCTACACCTCGGGGGTATCGCACGGGTCGGCCCGGACGGGAACCGCACGGAGAGCCACCCTCCAATCCAGTACGGGTTTCGGAGAGCCGCGAGCCACCCTGCGGGCCCTTCTCCGGCCCATTACCCCAGGGGGCGGGGCCGACGAGCCTCCCTTGAGTACTCTCCACTCGACCCTGTGATCCCCATCCCACTTGCTTCGCGGCTTGTCCGGGATGCCTCAAGAGGACACGTACCTTATTTATGCGGTTGGTTATATATTACTACCAGTATCTAAGTGGCGGGAAGGGGCCCTGCCTTAGCAGAGGCCCAGGCCTCAGCTAAGAGGCACTAACCCTCGACTGAGTAATCTCCAACTCCAGCACCTCCTTGAAGGCTTTCAAGGCTTCAAGATTCCACGCTTCTTCGTCACTCGGCTCAACAGATCCAGCCAGAGCATCACTCGCCCTCTCGGCGACATCATGCGGCGAGATGACATAGACAGCCACATCTCGCCCCTTTTCCTTGGGGTGCCCCCAGACAAAGAGCCGAAATCCAGCTTCACGAAGGAAGGGTCCCTGTTCCTTCCAGCCTGCCATTTTTGACCACTTCTCGGCGTAGGTCTGGCCAGTGCTGGTGACCTCCCAACGCCCTGGCACAAAGGGTTCAGCCATCAGCGCTTCGAGGTTGGCCGCGTGCCGCTCCATCGTGCCGGTCAGGGAAGAAACAACAACAGGGGAAGCGGCCAATGCGATAGATTGCGACAGATTTCCGATGGCGCGCTCAAGCTCCTGGATCTGCTTCCTGTTGTCCCTACCCGGAACATACTGACGTTCCATGATTTCGTCATTGCCCAACTTGGCAAGGAATGCATGCTCCGCCATGGCGTAGAGCTCATCCTGAGGCCAGGAGACGGAGAACTCACACGCCTTGCCGTTGGACCACGAGGAGCAGCGGAAGTACTTGTGGGGCCGGATCTCTCCCGTGTTCAACTTTCCGACCGAGCTGTTCTCGTACATCTTCTTGCCGCACGGACAGTGGAGAACACCTGCCATGGGAGATGCGTTGGACTTGATGCCGGCACGATGCTGACCGAGGGCGGTAACGGCCACCTGCAACTTGGTGAATTCATCATCGCTGAGGATTGGGTCTGCCCATCGCACAGGAATGCCGTCACGAAGAAGCGGCTCACCCTTATGCATGGCGATTCCTTGAAGGATCGGCTTCTTCAGAATCTTCCCCAAGGTGGAGGTGGTCCACCGAGTTCCCTTTATGGCCGTCTTGACGCCACCCTTTTTCTCGCCGGCATTCACGCTCCGCTGGTAATCCTGCGACGTAAGGACACCCCGCTTGTTCCAGTCCTCACAGAGGCGGCTCATGCTCCACCCCTGGACACCGATCCGCTCGTACGCCTCACGGATCAGGGGTCCCGTCACTGGGTCGATGACCAGCTTGTAGCGCTGCCTGCCCTGGTACTCCGTCAGCACCGGGCGGTAACCGAAGGGCCAAGTCCCGCCACCCCACAGGGATTCATCACGGTAGTACTGAGTCTGATTCCGGCGTTTCTGCACGATGGCTTCCCGGTACTCCTGCGCTTGCGTCGCCTTGATGTAAGCGATCATCCGGCCATTGCCGGGGGTGATGTCCAAGGAAGGATCATCGAGACAGATGACGTCCTTTCCTCCCTGGTAGCACTTGTCAGCAAACATCTCCCAGTGGGTCTGATTCCGAGTGATGCGGTCGAGGGACGTGACCGTAGTCCCCATCTACTTCCGATGAGGCTACATGGTGATCCTGTTTTCCGAGGGCTGGGAGGCCAACCACTCGGTACTCGCCCACCTCGCGGAGCACCGGGTGAGCTGGAGGCCGTAGCCCTGGCCGGACCGCCGGGCCTGTCCCTCGCCGGCCATGCGTGGGTTCCAGCCCGTCCCCGGGCACTCTTGCGCGGCGTTGGACAATGGACGGTGGCCCGGAAGGTCAGCACGCAGACAAGCAGGAGGACACGCATGGCAGAGCCCGAGCGGACCGAGCGGAAGCTGCGGCCCGCGCCGCTGCTCTTCGAGCCCTCGGAAGCCGCCACGGACCCGGAGCACTTCTTCGACCTGGAGTCCATCGAGGACCCGGGCGAGCTGCTGGACCGCGCCACGGAGCTGGCGCTGGCGTTTCGGGCCGCGCAGGACCGGGCCGTGGAGTTCCAGGCTCTGGCGGCGGCGCAGCTGGCGGACCCGCGGCGGTTCGACCGGCTCTCCGAGGCCGAGATCGCCGAGCGGGCGGAATGGACCGAGGACTACGCCCGCAAGATGATCGAATTCGGCGAGGACCTCCAGCGCGGCGCCGGACCCGAGGCCTTGTAGAGGGCAAGCGGCATATGCGGGGCGCAACATACTCCAGGCACACCCGCCCTGTCCCGGTTTTCGGTAACTCCGCGGAACGACTGCGTCACGCCCGGTAGACCTTGGCATATGACGACCCTGACCGGCTGCCCCGCCCTCGACGTCCGCAACACCGCCCCCGCGACGCACGTCACCCCGCAGGGCGCCGCCTGGCTCGCCTCCGCGGCCGCCCATCCCCGCAGCACCCTCGCGCTGTGGCAGGCCCGGCCCACCGCCCCCGCCGTACTGCCCTGCGGCACGGCCTTCGACGTCGTCAACGTCCCGCTCGTCCTCGGGCGCCGCATGCTGGACCTGCTGTGGGCCGAGGGGCCCGGCTCCGGTCCGGCCGCCGTGCACCGCGGCCGGGTACTGCTCTTCGCCACTCCGGGCACGGCCCACCGGCTGCCCGCCCTGCTGGCGTGGGAGGAGTGGAAGAAGCCCGTCGCGGCGCCGCTCTGTCACGGCCTCGGCGACGCCGTCACCGTACCGCCGCTGGCCGCCGACCCCGGGCCGTCGCGCTGGCTGGTGGCCCCCGACGCCCGGGAGCCCTGGCTGCCCGGGCCCGAGGCGCTGCTCTGGGCCTTCGTCCGCGCCGCCCGAGCTGCGGATATCGATTTTTCGTTCCGCCGGTCCGGATGCTAATGTCTACGACGTCAGCAGGCGCCGCTAGCTCAGTTGGTTAGAGCAGCTGACTCTTAATCAGCGGGTCCGGGGTTCGAGTCCCTGGCGGCGCACAGACGGTCGAAGGCCCCCCACGCGAGTGGGGGGCCTTCTTCGTGTCCCGGAGGCCTTCTTCGTGCCCCGTAAGCCGGCTACGTCGTGACCTTGACCGTGTACGCGCCCGACTGGGTCCGGTCCGCCACCTCGATCGTGATCCGCTCCCCCGGCACCGTGTACGTCTCCCCCACCCCCAGCGGCGCGTCCGCCAGCGGCGGGTACACCGAGCGGTCCCAGCACGCCTCGGTGTCCGGATGCGCGTCCAGCACCTCGATCGGCCCGCCGCCCGAGGCCGCCTCGTTGCGAACCCGGTAGACCAGGACCCCCTCCGTGCAGGTGTCCCCGTCGTTGCCGGCGGACCCCCT
Organism: Streptomyces sp. ISL-87; assembly: GCF_018614095.1. GTDB lineage: Bacteria > Actinomycetota > Actinomycetes > Streptomycetales > Streptomycetaceae > Streptomyces. The sequence continues at coordinate 93,977 of NZ_JAGGOY010000017.1, forward strand.
GGCCTCGATGGCGATAGCGCTGCCGGGGCCGGTACGGACCACCGCGAGCCGGGTCCCGCCGGTTCCGCCGCTCGGCACGCCCTCCGCCAGCGGCTGGAGGGTGTGCAGCGAGGAGCCGGACTGCACGCAGTCCACCTGCGAGGGGTCCAGCCAGCCCAGCTTCCACTTGTGCCAGGCGAACAGGTCCGGGGCCATCCCGAACTGGCTGCCCATGACGTCCCAGTCCCCGACGTGGGTGTCCCAGTCGCCCTTGCCGTCCGTCGGCCGGTGGTAGAGGTCGGGCAGGTCGAAGACGTGCCCGGTCTCGTGGGCCAGCACATTGCGGTCCGGCGGGTGCTGCTCGAAGACGGTGACGATCCGGCGCAGGTCGATGCCGTCGGCGCGGATGGGCCGGTCGAAGTTGACGACCTTGGTCGCGTCGGAGTCCACGCCGGGCGCGTCCGGGTCGGCGACGAAGTACACGATGTCGTACTTGCTGAAGTCCACTTCCGGGTCGGCGCTCGCGACCGCGTCCCGGAGGTAGGCGGCCCGGTCCGCGGGGGCCCAGTCGCGCTGTATCCCGTACGCGGTGGACGGCCTGGGCATCCGGATCCACCGCTTCTGCGGGTGCGGGAGAAGGTGGAACCGCCCGTAGGAGGCCCGCTCGAAGAAGTCGCTGGTCGCCGGGAAGTAGTCGCCGGTGAGTTCCTCGGGCGTGAGGGCGGTGCGGTGGTCGGGGAAGGAGAGGAAGACCATGACCGCGTTGAGGGTGCGCTCGGGCTTGGGGTAGGCGCGGTTCCAGGTGTCCAGACCCAGGGAGTGGTGCGCCGCGGTGCGGGTCAGTACGCAGGGTCCGGATCCGGAATCGGCCACTGCGGGCCCCGCGACGAGCGACATGGCGGCGAGCGCCGCCAGGGAGGTGACCCCTGCCGCCGTGCTTCGCAAGCGGGAGCGGTCCACTCCCCCGGGTGTCTGCTGTCGCGGCACATCGACCTCCGGTGGTGGATTCGTACCTTTCTAGCCACCTTGAGGCGATTGTCTTATTAATGCCATGTTCCGCTGCCCCACACGGGTGAGCGATACGGCAAGCCGGTGACCCCTGGGCTTCACGCGCCACCTACAGAACGTCACGACCGATCACGTGAGATCAGCGGCGACCACCGCATGCTCACAGCCGCGCAGAAACGGTCGCCCGGCGATCGGCGGACGAACCGTCATCACGGCGTCATCCCGCCGAAGTACCGTCCCCCCACCCGGCGACGCCGCTGGATAGGCCGTACGGCAGCCTCTATGATCGGCACACTTTCCTGCACGGACACTCACGAGCACTGCGGGAGCCAACGGTGAGCGGAACCTCAGAGGGAACCGGTTCGGCGGCCGACAGCATCCGATCGGCCATCACGGAGCGTCACCCGACAGTGTCGGTGGCGGCAACTCCGTCCCGGGCCGAGTCCGAACTGCGCGACTACCGGGCCGCTTTCAACGCGGCCCATCTCGCGATGGCCGTCGTCGACCGGGAGGGATACGTCGTCGCCGCCAACCAGGCCCTCGCCGGACTGCTGGGCAGCGAGCCGCACTCGCTCGTCGAGCAGCGTGCCGCGGACCTGGTGGACCTGGCCGCGGAGGCCCGTACCTGGCAGGCCTACCAGGAGGTGCTGCGCGGCCGGCAGGCCCGGCTGCGCTGCACCCGCCGGCTCAAACACCCCGACGGGCACTCCCTGTGGACCGAGGTCACCGTCGGACCCGTGCCCGGGACCGGCGACGTCCTGCTGTCCGTCGCCGATATCAGCGACCGGCGCGACCTCCAGGCCCGGCTGCGGCACCTCCAGATGCACGACCCGGTGACCCGGCTGCCCAACCGGGCCCTGTTCTTCGAGCGGCTCTCCGCCGCCCTGGAGGCCTCCTCCTACGAGGAGGGCGGCACCGGCCGGATCGGCCTGTGCTATCTGGACCTCGACGGGTTCAAGGCGGTCAACGACACCCTGGGCCACCGCGTCGGCGACCGGCTGCTGACCGCCGTCGCGGCCCGGCTGACCCAGTGCGCCGACCAGTCCGGCTACGGGCGCACGGGCGGGCACCTGGTCGCGCGGCTCGGCGGCGACGAGTTCGCCCTGCTGGTCGAGGAATCCACCGGCACCGAGCAGCTCGCGGATCTGGCGCGGAGCGTACTGACCGCCGTACAGGAGCCGTTCGACCTGGCCGGGCAGCGGCTGTCGGTCTCCGCGTCGATCGGCGTGGTGGAGCGGGCGGCGGCGGACACCTCTGCGACCGCGCTGATGCAGGCCGCTGACACCACCCTGTACTGGGCGAAAGCGGACGGCAAGGCCCGCTGGACCCTCTTCGACCCGGAGCGCAACGCGCACCGCATGACCCGCCAGGCGCTCTCGTCCACCCTGCGGCCGGCCGTGGAGCGGGGGGAGTTCGAGCTGGAGTACCAGCCGCTCGTGGACCTGGAGAGCGGGGTGGTGCGCGGGGTCGAGGCCCTGGTGCGGTGGAACCACCCGCAGTTCGGGACCTTGACGCCGAATCGGTTCATCGGAATTGCGGAAGAGGACGGCTCCATCGTCCAGCTGGGTCAGTGGGTGCTGCGTACCGCCTGCCGGCAGGCCCGGCGCTGGCAGATCGAGCAGCCCAGCGACGCCCCGGTCTTCGTGTCCGTCAACGTCGCGGTGCGCCAGGTCTGGGACTCGGACCTGGTGGGTGACGTGGCGGAGATCCTGGCCGACACCGGGCTCGCGCCGCAGCTGCTGCAACTGGAGCTCACGGAGTCGGCGGTGATGGGCTCCGCGGGCCGGCCCCTGCAGGCGCTCCAGGCCCTGAGCGACATGGGCGTGCGGATCGCCATCGACGACTTCGGCACCGGGTACTCGAACCTCGCGTACCTGAGCCGGCTGCCGGTCTCGGTGCTGAAACTGGACGGCTCCTTCGTCCGGGGCTTCCGCTACGAGGAGGGCACCCATCCGAACCCGGCCGACGAAACGATCGTGGAGGCCCTGGTCCAGCTCGCGCACCGGCTGGGCCTGACGGTGACGGCGGAGTGCGTGGAGACCGCCGGCCAGGCGGCCCGGCTGCGCCGCGTCGGCTGCGACACGGGCCAGGGCTGGCTCTACTCCCGCGCGGTGGCCCCCGAACGGATCGCCGAGATGATCGGAACCCGCCCGGGGACCCTCGCGTAGGGCGGCGGCGGTTGTTGGAGAGACAGCCGCTGGAGAGACAGCCGCTGAGAGACAGCCGCCCCCGCACCCTGGATGGGGGCGGGGGCGGCCGTCGCTCGGCGCGGGGTGGGGGGAGATCAGCAGGCGCCGAGGTCCTTCCAGACACCCCATTCACCCGTCGTGCCGGGCTCCTCGTTCTGCGTCCACCACTGGGCCTTCCACTTGTGGCCCTTGTGCGAGACCTCGTTGCCGCCGGTGTAGACGGTGCCCGCGATGTACGCCGGCGCCGTGCAGCCCGTGGTGGGCGTGGCCGTCGGGGTCGCGGTGGGCGTGGAGGTCGGGGTCGCGGTGGGCGTGGCCGTCGGGGTGACCGGCGGCTGGGTGCTGCCGCCGAGGGCGTCCGAGATCTGGTTGAGCAGCGTTGCCTTGTCGTCCAGGCCGAGCAGGGAGTACATCATCGCGCCGGCCAGGCCGCGCTGCTTGCCGTAGTCCACTCTGGCCTGGATGGACTTCTGGTTGAGGCCGGTGAAGAACTCGCCGTCCTTGTAGAAGTACGAGGCCTTGGCCTGGTCGTCCCAGTAGGTCGTCGCCGCGTTGTCGACGATCCCGCCGAGCTCCTTGTAGTTGGCGATGCCGGCCTGCTGGCTGGTGGGCCGGGCGGCGGAGGGGCCGGTCGCCGTCTGGGCGAGGCCGCTGGTGGTCCCGGCCGGGACTCCCTTCCAGCCGCGGTAGTAGAACTCGTACCCGAGCGTCAGCTTGCTGGCGGGGAAGCCGCCCGCGATGCCGTAGGCCGCGTTGCCGTCGAGCCAGGAGTCGATGGCGTTCTTGATGCTGTACTTCTCGGTGCCCGGCGCGATCGGGTCGGTCGGGTCGGCCGCCGAGGGCAGCAGCGGGGACTGGTGGTACGTAGGCCCGTCGCCGTCCCAGGCGCCGTGCATGTCGTACGTCATGATGTTCGCGTAGTCGAGGTACGCGCCGATCTTGTCCGTCTCGATGTACTTGATCTTGTCCTGGCCGGCCGGGAGCGCCGAGGTCAGCAGGTACTTCTTGCCGCCGTTGGCCGCGCCGTACGCGTCGAGCTGGGTACGGAACTCCTTGAGCAGGAGTGTGAAGTTCTGCTTGTCCTCGGGGGCGTAGTGGTTGCCCAGGTGGCCGCCCGGCGAACCCGGGTACTCCCAGTCGATGTCGATGCCGTCGAAGACGCCGGCCGCGGTGCCCGCGCCGCCGTAGCCGCCCTCGACCGGCAGGTTGCCCTTGATGTACTGGTCGATGCAGGAGGACACGAGCTTCTTGCGGGAGGCGTCGGTCTTCGCCGCGTCGCTGAAGTACTTGGAGTACGTCCAGCCGCCGATCGAGATGTTGATCTTCAGGTGCGGGTACTTGGCCTTCAGCTGCTTGAACTGGTTGAAGACGCCGACGATCGGCTGGCCCCACTTGTCGGCGACCCCGCTGACGCTGTCCGCCGCACTGAAGGACTTCTGGTAGTCGGCGTACGAGTCGCCCGCGCCGTCACCGGCACTGGCGTTGTTGTCGTCGCCCGCCGCCTTGTTCGCCTCGAAACAGGTGAGGTCGGTGGGGTGGATGTTGCCGAACGAGTAGTTGATGACGTCCAGCTTGCCCGCTATTCCGCGGGTGTCGAGGTGCTTGGGATAGAAGGCGTTCCCGTACACGCTCCACTGGTCGTAGTAGGCGATCCGGACGCCGCCGGCAGCGGCGGCCGCGGTGACCTGGGTGTCGGCGGCCTGGGCGGTACCGAGCCCCGCGAAGGAGGCCAGCGCTCCGGCTGCCAGCGCGCCCGTGGCGGCTGCCGCGATGAGGGGTTTACGGATGTGCATGAACTGTCTCCGTGGGGGTGGGAGGGGAAAGCGAGAGTTCGGGTGGGAGAAGTGATAGCGATCGCTCCACACCCGAGTCAATGGTTTGGACCAAAGAAGGACTAGACCACTCGCGGAAGAAATCCCCTTGTCAGAGACCTGAGCTGACGTAGGAAACCGCTCGCCACCCCGGGTGACGAGCGATTTAAGGCTGCCTTCAGGCACTCCCTCGCAAGGTTTCGGCAACAAACCAGCCGAACCCCGTTCGCACTCGGTCAACCAGCCGCGGGACCCGCCTCCGGCATCCCGTACGCATCTGCGACGAGTCCGTAGGAGCGCAACCGGGCGGCGCCGCTGTGGGCGTTGGCGGTCAGCATCAGCTCGTCGGCGCCCGTCCGCCCGGCCAGGTCGTCGAGTCCGGCGCGGACCTCGTCGGGCGTGCCGTGCACGATGTTCGCGAGCCAGCCGTCCACGAACTCCCGCTCCAGCGGGGAGTACGGGTACGCCGCCGCCTCCTCGGGCGTCGGGACCAGCCCGGGCCGTCCGGTGCGCAGCCGCAGCATCGACAGCGCGCCCGTGAGGACCTGGGCGCGGGCCTCCTCCGCCGTGTCGGCGGCGAGCGCCGCTACCCCGATGACGGCGTACGGGGCATCCAGTACGGCCGAGGGGCGGAAGGTCTGCCGGTAGAGGTCCAGGGCGGGCAGGGTGCCGGCCGCCGAGAAGTGGTGGGCGTACGCGAAGGGCAGACCCAGCTCGCCGGCGAGGCGCGCACTGAACCCGGAGGACCCGAGCAGCCACAGCGGCGGCCGCCCGGCCGGGCCCTGCACGGGGCCGGGCACGGCGTGCACGCGGGAGTACGGATGCCCGTCGGGGAAGTCGTCGTCGAGGAAGCGGGTCAGCTCCGAGAGCCGCCGGGGGAACTCGTCCGCGGCCTCGTCGAGGCGCCCGGGCCCGCGCAGCGCGGCGGCGGTGCCCCCGTCGGTGCCGGGGGCGCGGCCCAGCCCGAGGTCGATCCGGCCCGGGGCGAGCGCCTCCAGGGTGCCGAACTGCTCCGCGACGGCGAGCGGGGCGTGGTTGGGCAGCATGACCCCGCCCGAGCCGAGCCGTATCCGGGAGGTGTGGGCGGCGAGGTGGGCCAGGATCACGGCCGGGGAGGAGCTGGCGACCCCGGGCATGGAGTGGTGCTCGGCGACCCAGTGGCGGTGGTAGCCGCGGGACTCGGCGAGCCGGGCGATGTCCACACTGGTACGCAGGGACGCATGGGCGGTACTGCCGGCGCCGACGGTGACGAGGTCCAGCACGGACAGCGGTACCGGGGCCCGGCCCCGGGCGGTCCCGCGGACCGGGTCACCGCCGGCCGCCGCCCCTCCTGCCCCGGCGACTGTCCCGGCGCCTGCCCCAGCGACCGCCCCCGCGACCGTCCCTCCGGCCTCGCCCTCGGCCGCCCCTTCGCCCGCGGTCCGGCCGGCGTCCCCGGTGTCACTCATCGTCGCTCCCGTCACATTCGGCGTCCGTACGAAGAAGTCGAACCGTGGGGCGTCGCCGGGCATTCCCGGCACAGCGGGGCCGTGCGCATGACAGGGGCATATGCCAAGTGAGTAGGGCCTGGCCGGGGGACCTGATTGAGCCATCAATCTCATCAACAGGCGCTCCACGTGGGCCGCTTGATGGCTATCGTGGTAGGGCAAGCGGTAACAACCTGGTAGGGGGAAACCGTGGCGCTGAAGCCCGAGCCGACCGCGCCGTTCCATTCGGTGCAGTACGCCCTGCGCGTACTCGAAACGATCGCACGGCACACCGGTGGTGTGACCGACGTCCAGATCGCGCGTGAGACAGGCCTGCCCGCGGCCCATCTCACGCCGATGCTGCTCATGCTGCGACGGGAGGGGTACGTACTGCAGGTGTCCGACGGTGCCTATGCCATAGGCGACTCACTCGTCCTGCTCGGCTCCGGTATCGACCGGAAACAGGCGCTCCAGGACAAGCTCCAGGAGACTCTGGACCGGTTGCGGGACTCGGTCGGCGCGGCGGTCTACATCAGCCGGTACGTGGACGGCGAGGTCAAGATCACGCAGTTCGCGGACAGCCCGCGCACTCCGAAGGTGCACGAGTGGGTCGACTTCCGCTCGGCGGCGCACGCCAGCGCGGTCGGAAAGTGCCTGCTGACCCAGCTCGACCAGAACGGGCGGCGTGACCACCTGTCCCGTCACAAGATCGCGCGGCTCACGTCGAAGACGATCGTGAACGAGCGGATCCTGTTCTCGAAGCTGGACAGTCAGCCCGCCACGGTTCCGGTACTGGACCTCCAGGAGTACGCCGTGGGCACGGTCTGCGCTGCGGTGCCGATCACGGCCGGGGCCTCGGTCGGCTGCCTGGCCCTGTCGCTGCCGGTCGAGCACGCCCACCGGCTGCGGGCCGCCGCGGACGTGCTGAACCGGAAGGCCGCGCCGCTGCTGCTGTCGCTCACGCTGTGAGGACCGCCGTCGTCCCTGGTGCGCGGGCCCCAGAAAACACTTCGGGCGGTTTCCGGTGAACCGGAAACCGCCCGAAGTACAGGTGCGCCGCCAGGGACTCGAACCCCGGACCCGCTGATTAAGAGTCAGCTGCTCTAACCAACTGAGCTAGCGGCGCCTGACAGAGAAAATACTACCTGCTCCTCCGGAGTGCTCAAAACCATTACCGGGGGTGTCACCGGGCCGTGGTGGCGATCTCCAGGAGGTGGCGGCGGCCCTGGGAGTCGTACGCCGCCAGCAGGGCCGCGAGTGCCCCGGCGTCCAGGGGGCGGTAGCCCGACCGGCCCGGCGGGGACCACCAGACCGGGTCCGGGGTGAGGAAACCGGTGCGGCGGAGGGCGACCCGGTGGACCTTGTTCGTCGCCGTGGTCGGCAGGGCTTCGAGGATCCGGACGTAGCGCGGGGACATCTTCGTGCCCAGGTCCGGCTGCGCGGCGAGGAACGCGGCGAAGGCCTCCGGGTCGAAGGCCGCGCCCTCGCGGAGGGCGAGCGCGGCCATCACCTGGTCGCCCGCCACCTCGTCCGGGACGGCGTACACGGCGACCGCGGCCGCGTCGGACCACCGGGCCAGGATGTTCTCGATCACTGCCGCGGCCAGGTTCTCGCTGTCGACCCGCAGGCGATCGTCCGTGCGCCCCGCGAAGTAGAGGAAGCCCTCGGGGTCGCGGAAGAAGAGGTCGCCGGTCCAGTACCAGCCGTCGCGGGTACGGGCGGCCTCCGCGTCCGGATTGCGCCAGTAGCCCTCGAACAGGCTGCGGCCGCGGTTGACGAGCTCGCCGATGGCCGCGTCGCCGTTGAGCAGGCGGCCCCTCGCGTCGAGGACCGCCGGCGGGCACTCCGCGCCCGTGGCCGGGTCGATCACCGCGAGGTCGTCCCCCGCGCCGGCCCGCCCGAGAGCGCCCGGCGGGGTGTCCGGGGTGCGCTGGACCGAGGCGCCGCCCTCGGTGGCCCCGTAGCCCTCCACCAGCCGGACCCCGAACCGCTCGGCGAAGCGGGCCGCGTCCACCGCCCCGGCCTCGGTGCCGAAGCCGAGCCGGAGGGTGTGGTCGCGGTCGTCGGGGCGGGGGTCGGTGGCCAGGAGGTACTGGACGGCCCGGCCGACGTAGGTGAAGTACGTCGCCCCGTACGCCCGTACGTCGTCCAGGAACGCGGAGGCCGAGAAGCGCCGGCGCAGCGCCACCGCGGCCCCGCCGGCCAGGGCAGGGAGCCAGTCGGCGATGACCGCGTTGCCGTGGAAGAGCGGCATGCAGATGTAGTGGACGTCGTCCGGGGTGACCGAGAAGTGGCGGGCCAGGGAGGCACCGGCGCCGGCGAGCCGGCCCTGGGTGCAGATGGCCGCCTTGGGGGCGCCGGTGGAGCCGGAGGTGAAGTAGAGGAGCAGGCGGGTGGCGGGACCGGGGGTGCGGGGCGCGCCGGGGGCGCCAAGGGTCGCGTCACCCGGCTTGGCCCCCGCGTATGGCGCGAGGAGGGCCTCGTACTCCTCGGTGTCGGTCACGAGGATCCGTACGCCGGGCAGGTCGAGGCCGCGGAGCAGCGTCAGGTGGGCACGCTCGGTGATCAGGATCCGGCAGTCGGTGTGCAGGATGTCGCGGGCCAGCTCGGGGCCGCGCCGGGTCGGGTTGATCCCGGCGACGGCGGCCCCGGCGAGGGCCGCCGCGCCGAGCCAGAACGGGAACTCGGGGGTGTTGTCGAGCAGCACCCCCAGGTGCGGCTCCGCCCCCGGCGGCAGGAGGTCGACGAGCAGCGCGGCGCGCACGGCGGCCTGCTGGGCGGCCTGGTGGTGGCTGAGGACGGTGACGGGCGTGCCCTCGCTCTTCAGCCCTGGCCGGTGGTCGCCCCATTGGCGCGCTATGAGCTCCGCGACGGTTTCGGGTGTCGTCCGCATGCCGCCGGAGGATAGCTGACGTAGCGTCAGAACTGAACGTCAGTCGTCAGTCGTCAGTCGTCAGAACTGAACGTCGGAGCAGGCGTAGAACGCCATGGGGGTGTCGTTGACGGTCCAGACGGCCAGGATCATGTGCCGGCCGGTCTTGCCGCTCGGCATGGCGCCCTGGTGGACGGTGGTCATGGCGGGGCGGGCGCCGTTGTAGGCGACCGTGAGGAAGGGCTGGGGGTCGAGGGCGGCGCGGGTGAGGGGCTTGGTGGGGTCCCAGCCGTTCTTGGTGACGTAGTACTTGAAGTCGGTGGTGGAGTGGTTGGCGGTGAACTGCCAGCGGAAGCCGTAGCTCTGGCCGCTGGTCACCTTGGTGGTGGGCCAGGCGCCCCCGCGCGGGTCGTCGAGCTGGGCGAACTCACTGTGGCCGCCGGCGCAGATCGTGCCGTCGGCGGGGCCGGCGGCCGGGAAGCCCTTGTAGCCCTCGACGCTCTGCGGCTCCCACTGGATGGGGCCGCAGTCGGAGACGGTCTTGTTGGCGCAGAGCTTCTGGCGGCTGATGGGGGTGTCGGTGTAGCCGTGGCTGCTGGCGGTGGGAGCGCCGAGCAGGCTGACGGCGGCGACGATGCCGACGCCGAGCGCGGCGACGCCGGCCCGCCTGAGGCCGGGCGCTCTGGGATCGCTGGGGATTGCGGACATGCGGACGGTACGCATGATGCTCCTTGGACGTGGGGGGAGTTCGGCAAGGGCGTGCGCACGCGTGGGGATGTTTTTTCAGGTCTAGACCAAGTCCCACAGTATTGACGGGAGTTGGCCGTGTCTAGACCAATGGGGGAACGGGTGGTCCGGTCGTATCCGGCCACCCGTTCCGTATGCCTCGCCGTGCCTTCGCCGTGCCCTCGCCGCCGCCGGTTACTCGGAGCGGCCGGTGTAGAAGGCGACGGTGAGGTCCTTCACGAGGGCCTTGCGTTCGTAGTCGTCCAGCTCGACGAGCCCGCGCGAGGTCAGCCGGTGGACGGTGTCGTCCACGGCGTCCACGACCGAGGTCAGCACGGTGTCCCGGTGCTTGGCGTCGATCGCCGCGACCCGGCGGCGGCGCATGGCCTCGGCGACCTCGGGGGCGTACTCGATCCGGGTCGGCTGGGCGGAGAACACCTCGACCCCGACCGCCTCGGTCTCGGCCGCCAGCATCCGGGTCAGCGCGTCGCCGACGGCCTCGGCGTCGCGCAGGGTCGGGGCGTCCTCGTGGAAGGCGTCGGCGGGGAGCTGGGACAGGACCCGGGCCATGGCCGATTCCACCTGTTCGGCGAGGTACTCGGTGTGGTCCGCGACGGCGAGGGTGGCCCGGGCGGTGTCCTTGACCTGCCAGACGACTTGGACGACGACCTGGAGGGCGAGGCCGCCGGAGTCCACGGCGGGCATGGGGTCGCTGCGCCAGTGGCGCAGGCGCACGTCGACGCGGCGGCGCAGCAGGAGGGGGCTGACCCAGGTGAGTCCGGTACGCCGGACCGTGCCGCGGTAGCGGCCGAAAAGGGTGAGTACCCAGGCGTGGCCGGCCTTGGCGCGGCCGAGGCCGCCGAGGGCGAGGAGGGCCACGACGCCGAGGAAGGCGAGCGGGGGCCAGTGGGTGGCGCGGAGCCCGTGGTAGGCCCGGGGGGCCGCCCCGAAGGCGGCCACCATCGGGGCGGGGATGGCGCCGGCCCGCCAGAGCACTGCCGTGCAGCCGGCGAAGGCGAGCCCGCCGACGAGCACGGCGGCCCACCCGGGCAACACGGGCCCACGATGCTCCCGCAACCGGTCGTCCCCCCGAGGGACCCGCCGACCGGCGGGCGGCCGGGGGGCGTAGGCCTGGGGGGCGTGGCCCGGGGCGGGGGCAGGGCTGGGGTTTGAGACACGGGCCGGATCTGAGACACGGGTCGGATCGACGGCGCGGCCCGGGTCGGAGCCACAGCTCGGGTCGGAGCCACAGCTCGGGTCGGAGGCGCGGCCCGGGCCGGAGTCACGGCTCGGGTAGAAGGCGCCGCCCGGGTAAAGGGCATGGGAGCCCAGGTCGGAGGCGTGGCTCGGGTCGGAGGGGTGGCCTGGCGCCGGGGTCGGGCGCAGGGCGGAGGTCGGGTGCGGGGCCGGGGAGGCCTCGGCCGTGCCGGTGGCCATGGGCTTCGAGTGCGCACGGAACGGGAGGTGAACGGGCACCTCCGTGACCGCGGCCCCACGGACCGGCCCGATGCGGGGGATGTCCTGCGGGTCCTCGTCACCCTCCCCCTCCGCCATGCCGCGGGCCACGGCCCGGGCGACGAGACCCGCTACGCCGAACCGGGCGGGGCGCCCTGCGGCCGAATCCCCGTCCGGCTCCATGCCGCGCGCCACAGCCTGGCTGCCCAGACCCGCCAGACCAACCTCGGTAAGAGGCCCCGCGGCCCAATCACCGTCCGGCTCCGCGCCACGGGCCACACCCTGGGCGCCCAGACCCGCCACACCGAACCCGGCAGGGGGCCCTGCAGCCCAATCCCCTTCCGGCTCCAAGTCGCGGGCCACGGCCTGGGTGCCCAGGCTGGCCACACCAGGGCCGGGAACACCAAGCCCGGCAGGGGGGACAGCGGCCCCGCCGCCGTCGCCCTGCCCCATGTCACGGGGCACAGCCTGGGTGCCGCCCAGGCCCGCAACGTCGGGCCCGGCAGGGGGCCCTGCGGCCCAATCCCCGTCCGGCCCCATGCCACGGGCCGCACCCTGGGTGCCCAGACCCGCCACACCGAGCCTGGCGGAGGGCCCGGCCCCGCCGTCGTCCCCCTCCCCCGTGCCACGGGCCGCAGCCTGGGCGACCAGGCCGGCGGGGGGCTCGGCGGTGCCCTCGCCCGGGCCGGTTTCGAGGGTGCGCAGGCGCTGGGTGGCCGGCGCGTCCTGTGGGTGCGGGATGTCCACCGCCGGGGGCGGTACGGGTCCGGACGGTTCGGGGTCGCCGCCGTGCGGGCGGCCCGCGCCGGACTCGGCCCGGTCGCCGGCCGGGGCGTGCACCGGCTCCGGTTCGGGCTGAACCCGGGCCGCCGGTACGTCGCTTCGGGCGGGGCGGACATCCGGCCCGTCGGCGTCGTGGCCGGCCGGGCCCCCGTAGGCCGGCTCGGCGGCCCAGTCCGGGGTGGCATACCGCCCGTACGGCGCGGCCGCGCCCACGGTGGCCACGGCGTCGGCCTCCTGGGCGGGCCGGGTATGCGGCACGACCGGTGCCTCCGCCGACGCGGGATGCCCGTGCGGCGCGGCCACCTCGGCTTGGGCCTCATACGACGCGGGATGCCCGTGCGGCGCGGCCACCTCGGCTTGGGCCTCATACGGCGCGGGATGCCCGTGCGGCGCGGCCACCTCGGCTTGGGCCTCATACGACGCGGGATGCCCGTACGGCGCGGCCGCTGCTTGGGCCTCCGCCGACGCGGGGCGCCCGTACGGCGCGACCCGCTCGGCCGGGGCCACGGCCCGTGCGGGCACCGCCGCCGGGGCGGTGGCCGCCGGGGCCTCCACGGCAGTCGGCCGGGGCGCGACCTCGGTCCACCGACCGGGCCGGGGGGCCGGCCGCCCAGACGGCGCAGCCGCAGCCGGACGTTCGCCCGGGTGCTCGGCCGAGGCGCCCGCCGCCCCCGCCGCGACGGAGTCCGACCCGGCCGCCGACGCCTGGCCGGCAGCCCACACCGGGGAAGCAGCCACCGGGGCCAGGGACTCGGCCCGGGATCCCACCGCCCCCGCCCGGGCGGACTCCGGCGCGGCCATCGACGCCTGGCCGGCAGCCCGCGCCGGGGAAGCAGCCGCCGGAGCCAGGGACTCGGCCCGGGATCCCACCGCCCCCGCCGGGACGGACTCCGGCGCGGCCATCGACGCCTGGCCGGCAGCCCGCGCCGGGGAAGCAGCCGCCGGGATCTGGGCCTCGGCCAGGGCGCCCGCCGCCCCCGCCGGGACGGATTCCGGCCCGGCAGCCGATGCCTGGTCGGCAGCCCACACGCGGGAAGCAGCCGTCGGGGCCAGGGACTCGGCTCGGGATCCCACCGCCCCCGCCCGGGCGGGCTCCGGCCCGGCCGCCGATGCCCGGGCGGCAGCCCGCGCCGGGGAAGCAGCCGCCGGGGTCAGGGACTCGGTCCGCGTTTCCGCCGACCGCGTCGGGGCGTGTTCCGGCCCGCCCGCCTGGAGCTGGGCGGTGTGGGAGGAGGCGGGCCCGGGGGTTGGGGTGTCGGCCCGGGGCCCCGGCCACGCAGTCGCGCAGGTCGGGGAGGTGGCCGACGGGGTCGCAGAGGCGGCCCGCCGGGTCACGGGCTCGGTGCTGGATGGGGAAGCGGCCGCCGGGGTGGGGGTCGGCGGGATGTGGAAGGTGCCCGTGCTGGATGTGGTGCGGGTGGGGTACATCGTTGCCTCCGTCATGCGAACAGCCGGCGCCAGGTTTCCGGGTCCGGGTAGCCGTCGGCCTGGGCGCCGCGCCAGCCCTGGGCACGCTGGAAGGCCTCGACGTTGCGGCGGTCGGCCTCGCTCCAGCGACGGCCCGGCCGGGATGTGTAGTGCTTGCCGAAGCCTCTCGACACCAAGCGGCGACCGAGGGCCTCGATGGCGGCATGGGACGAGCCCGGGCGGAATACCGACGCGCCCGGGTAGTCCCGTACCCCGCCCGGACCCGGCGCGCCCGCCTCCGTCGGCCGGATGTCGTCGCCCTGGTTCTCCACCAGCAGCCGCCAGGTTTGCGCGCCGGGGAGCCCGTCCGCGTCCGCCCCCGTCCAGCCCTGCGCCTGCTGGAAGGCCTGGGTGGCCAGCCGGTCGGCGTCGGTCCACTTCGAGGCCGCGCCCTTGGGGTAGAAGCGGCGGCCGCCGCGGTCGATCAGCATCTTGCCGAGCTGCTTCACGTACTCGTTGTCCGCGCCCGGGCCGAACTTCCCGGCGCCGGGGAACACCGTCGAGGTCCCCGGCTTCGCACCCCCGGCCGGATCCTCCGGAACGATGCCGCCCGTCACCCCGTTGAAGCGGTACGGGACGTATTTCGTCGCGTTGCTCCAGTACCCGTACGGCGTCGCCAGCTTCCGCGTGTTCGGCTGCGTCTGCTCGTAGGCGATGTAGTGCGTGCGCGTCTCGTCCACCCAGCCGCCGAAGATGACGACGTGGGAGCCCTTGTTGGGGTCTGCCGGGTTGTGGAAGAGCAGCATGTCCCCCGGCAGCAGCTCCTCTTTCGTGATCTTGGTGGCGAACTTGTCGAGGCTGCCGGTCCACTCGTTCGTTCCGAGGTTCCAGACCATCGAGACGTAGCCCGAGCAGTCCTGGCGGTACCCGTCCGACCAGTACTCGGACATGCTGTACGGGACTTCCGCCTCCAGCCACAGCTTCGCCCGGTTGATGATCGTCGTCCGGTCGAGCCGCTTCAGGGCGCCCGGCGCGGCCGGCGCCCCGGGCGCGCCGACGGGCTTGGCCTTCGGCCCGTGCAGCGGGGCCCGGTCGCCCTGCGGGGAGCCCGGGTCGTCCAGCTTCACCGGCCCGGGGACGGGGGGCCGGGGGGTCGCCGCGAGCACCGCGCTGCTGCCGCCGCCCAGGACCACGCCCGCCGCGGTGGCCAGCACCAGTGCGCGGCGGGCCCCGCGTGCGGCGGGGTGGCCGCCGTCGCGCAGCGGTATGGCCCGCGCGCGGGCGAGGGCGCGTCGCCGCTGCACGCACCCGAGGCACACGCAGTCGCCGGCGGGCTCGTACTCCTGGAAGACCGGCATAGGCATGGGCATCCGCGTCGGCATCTGCACATGCATCGGAGGCTGCGTCGTCATGCGGTTCCGTCCACTCCCCTGCTCGTACCCTGCTCGTCCACAAACCTGGCGGGGCGTCAGGTTTGGCTCGGCTCAGACATATCGTGCACGATAAACCCCGCAAACATGGGTTAATCGGACAAGGCGGGCGTGGCTGGTCACGAGCACCGCTGGAGGTGGGGTAGAGTTTTCCCTGTCAGCAAGCGCCGCTAGCTCAGTTGGTTAGAGCAGCTGACTCTTAATCAGCGGGTCCGGGGTTCGAGTCCCTGGCGGCGCACAGACGGAAGAAGCCCCTCGCAGCGAAAGCTGCGAGGGGCTTCTTCGTTGCGCCCTGCGGCCCTACAGTGGCGGGCGGACCTCCCGCACAGGCTCCCGGACTCCTCCCGCGGTCCGGGCGCGCCCCGCGGTCGAGGACCGGACCGGGCGGCGGCTGCCCCGGGCGCACAGCTCACGCCGCCGTGCCGGACCGGACTCCCTCCCCGGTCAGGTACGCCGAGACGACCACGTTCGCCGTGTACTGCTTCGCCTTCTTGTCGTACGCGCCCCCGCAGGTCACCAGCCGCAGTTCGGCCCGGCCCCTGACCCGCGGCCCGTACGCCTTGTGCGCGTCGAAGCCGGCGCGCTCGTAGACCCGTACGTCCTCGATGGTGAACTCGGCGATCGTGCCGTCCGCCCGCACCACCCGCACTTTGTCGCCCTGCTGCGCCGAGCTCAGGCCGTAGAACACCGCGGGCTTGGACGCGGTGTCCACGTGGCCGACCAGCAGTGCGGTCCCGGCCTCGCCGGGCTGGGCGCCGCCGCCCCACCAGCCCACCGTGCCCGGGCGGTCGTAGGGCGGCGGCTCGATCGCGCCGTCGGCGTCCAGGCCCCGGGGGATCACCGGGGCCTGGACGCCTATGGACGGTACGTCGACCCGCGCGGGCGGGGCCCCGGACAGCGGGGCGTGCGCGACGGGCAGGCCGAGGCCCACCGCCGCACCGCCCTGTCCGGGGACCGGGGCCGGGACCCCGGTGATCTCCCGGCCCCACAGCCACAGGCCGAGGACCAGCACCGACCAGGCGGCGAAGGTCAGCAGCCTCGCACCGGCGCTGGACCGCGGCTCATCCGGGGCCGTCACCGCCGGGCCCTCACTCGCCGTTGCGGCGCCGGCGCAGGGTCAGCGCCCGGCCTGCGACCGCGAGCGTGGCCGCGGCGGCGAGGACCGCGCCGATCAGCGTGTGCGGCAGGCCCGGGCCGTCGCCGCCATGACTCTTCTTCGCGGCCGCCGTGTCGGCCACCCGGGCCGGGTCGGCAAGCTCCTCGGCCATACCGCCACCGCCCGCGTGGACCGGCCAGACCGGGGTGTGCTGGGGGTACGGGTGGTGCTGGTCCTGCCGGTGCTCGAGGATCTGGATGGAGCCGCGCAGCCCGTCGCCCCGGCCGCCGCAGCTGACCCGGATGTCGTGCCAGCCGGCCTGGGCGTGCGAGCTGATCAGCGCCACGCCCGACAGGGTTTTGCCGCTGTCACGGGCGGAGAGGTCGACGTCCGCGACGAACACGGAGGACTTGGCGGACGCCCATTTGCCGTCACAGCCGTTGACGCGCAGTTTGACCTGCGCCCCCGGCTCGGCCGGGTTCGGATCCGCCGAGACACTGCCGCGGTCGTCGTCGTTGGCGAGGGCGATGGGCGCGGTCGCGGCGGAGAGGGCCGTCAGGGCGACGGCCACCCCGGCGGCACGGAAAGCGATCAGAGCACTGCGCATGGTGAACCTCCTCAACAAGGAGATTCACGCGCGGCGCGCCGCTCCGCATCCGGAGCGGCGCGCCCTTGGCCCGTACGTGTCAGCCGTCAGCCTTACACGTGAGGCCGAACGCCTCATAGGAAGCGCGTGCGCCGAGCGCCGAGCACCTCAGACGAGGTCGACCAGGTCCGCGATCGAGTTGACCGTCCTGGTCGGGCGGTACGGGAACTTCTCCGTGTCGGCGACCGTGGTCAGGCCGGTCAGCACGAGGAAGGTCTGCATCCCCGCCTCCAGCCCGGCCAGTACATCGGTGTCCATCCGGTCGCCGATCATCGCGCTGCTCTCGGAGTGCGCGCCGATGGCGTTCAGGCCGGTCCGCATCATCAGCGGGTTGGGCTTGCCCGCGAAGTACGGCTGCTTGCCGGTCGCCTTGGTGATCAGCGCGGCCACCGCGCCGGTGGCCGGGAGCGGGCCCTCGGTGGAGGGGCCGGTCTCGTCGGGGTTGGTGCAGATGAAGCGGGCGCCGGCGTTGATCAGGCGGACCGCCTTCGTCATCGCCTCGAAGCTGTACGTCCGGGTCTCACCCAGCACCACGTAGTCGGGCTCGTGGTCGGTCAGGACGTAGCCGATGTCGTGCAGGGCGGTGGTCAGGCCGGCCTCGCCGATGACGTACGCCGTGCCGCCCGGACGCTGGTCGTCGAGGAACTTCGCGGTGGCGAGCGCCGAGGTCCAGATGTTCTCGACGGGGACGTCCAGGCCCATGCGGCTGAGCCGGGCCTGGAGGTCGCGCGGGGTGTACATGGAGTTGTTGGTCAGCACCAGGAAGGGCTTGCCGGACTCGCGCAGCCGCTTGATGAAGGCATCAGCGCCGGGGATGGGAGTTCCCTCGTGGATGAGGACCCCGTCCATGTCGGTGAGCCAGGATTCGATCGGCTTGCGCTCTGCCACGGGACTGTTCTCCGCTCTGCGGGGCCTCTGACCTCTGGGGCCTCTGGTCTGTACCACCCTATCGGGCACGGTCCGTGGACGCGTTCGGCGTCCACGGCCCGGACAGGGCGGCCGGACAGGCGCCACTGGTCGCGCTGCGCCTGGCTCCAGAACTCGTCGGTCGCGAAGGCCCAGCCGGCCCACTCGGTGACACCGCCGGTGCCCATCTTGGAGTTGTCGACGGACCAGCCGGCCGACGGGGTGTGCGTGAAGCCCTTCACGCCGGCCGGGATGCCCGTCTCGTCCACGCGCCCCTGGAGGTTCGGGCGCAGAGTATCGAACGCGTCGTTGTCGTCGGGGGCGTTCAGCGGGATGCCGTCGACGGCGGCGCCGGGGGTAACGCCGACGTGGGCGAGGGCGGTCGCGGCGACGTCGACGAGCTTCACGTCGCAGGAGGGTGAGGGGGAGGCAACAGTCAGCTTCCGGTTGCCGACTTCCACGCGTCGACGTAGCCGGTGAGGTTCTTGTCGATGTCGGCCCAGTCCGGCTCGAAGATCTCGACGCCGTTCATGATCTTGAGGAGTTCGACGGCGTTGGCGTGGGCCGGCTTGACGTCGTTACGCGCCGGGAAGCCGCCGCCGACCTCGCTGACCAGCTTCTGGGCGTCCTCGCTGAGCAGGTAGTCGAGGAGCTTCTTGCCGTTCTCGGCGTGCGGGGCATTGGCCACCAGGCCGGCCGCGTACGGGAGGGCGAAACTGGTGGGCTTTGCGCCGTCTCCTGGGCGTCAACATCGAGGAGCTGGACTTCGCCGGGCGCCGTTGCCTGGTCAAGGCCAAGGGCGCCCGGACCAAGGCCCGCCGCCGGGGCCAGTCGCGTGGGGACTACGTGCT
Source organism: Streptomyces sp. ISL-87 (assembly GCF_018614095.1). GTDB lineage: Bacteria > Actinomycetota > Actinomycetes > Streptomycetales > Streptomycetaceae > Streptomyces. The sequence continues at coordinate 112,602 of NZ_JAGGOY010000017.1, forward strand.
GGAGCCGGTGTACTGGGATGCCGGCACCGCCCGGCTGCTGCCCCGGCTGCTCAAGGGCCGCGCTCGCGGTCCGGTGTTCGTCACCGCCCGCCGTGCGGGGCCGGGGAAGGTCATTGACCCTCGGGACGTGTGCCCAGACACCGGGGCGGCGCGCCTGTCCTACGGCCAGGCCCGCGCCCTGCTGGACATCCACACCGCCACACAGGGCCCGGGGACGGGCTGGGACCTGCACGAATACCGCCACTCCGCACTGACGCGCCTGGGCGAGGCTGGCGCGTCGCTGCTGATGCTGATGGCCAAGTCCCGGCACCGCAAGCCGGAGAACCTGCGCCGCTACTTCAAGCCGTCGCCGGACGCCATCGCCGAACTCACCAGCCTGCTCGCACCCGGCGACACACGCCGAGGCGGCGGCACGTAACCGAGCCGGCCGACCCGTCGATCCTGATCATCCCGACCGACCCGAAACCACCGAGCCCTGGAGTTGACATGGCTGACATGATCGTGACCGACCCCGTCACGCGGGACATTCTCGCGATCTTCGAACGCGCGCGATCCCGGCTGTTCGAGCGCCTTGAGGACCTGACCGACGCCGAGTACCACTGGGAGCCGGTCAGCGACTGCATCAGCATCCGCCCCGGCGACGACGGCATCTTCCGCGTCGCCGCGCTATTTCCGGAATCGAGTCCGGAGGCGCCGGACCCCCTCACGACGATCGCCTGGCGCATCTGGCACATCGGCAGCCTCTGCCTGCGCGGCTATGTGATCCACTTCTTCGAGGACGTCCCCGAGTTCGGCGACCGCCACGAGTGGCCGGGCACCGCGAAAGAGGGCGTCCAGGCGCTCGCCGAGGACTGGGAGCACTTCATCTCCCGTATCGCAGCCCTCGGCGACAAGCGCCTGTTGGCGCCGATAGGCATGGGCCCCGGCGGTTGGGCCGATGAGACCTATCTGAAGCTCGCGCTGCACGCTCTGGTCGAGGTCGCGCATCACGGCGGCGAGATCGGCCTGCTGCGCGACCTGTACCTGCGCGAAGGCGTCTGATTTCGGCGGTGGGCGACCTAGCATCGGGAGGGCCGGCGGGGTGCCGATCAGCAGGGCCTCGCGCGGCGTCGCGAGAACCGTCTCCAGCTTCTCGTCCGCGTCCCCGAAGGCGATGCCGAGGCTGTCGTGGAGGTAGCCGTAGAAGGACGAGTCCGGCTGGAAATCGCTGTCGAGGCGCGGCGCGCGGGCCACCCGGATGTACGTGCTCTCCAGCCCGACCCGCTCGTCGTCGGCCAGCAGCACCCGCTCCAGGTGCCAGACGGCCTCGTCGGGCTCGGCGCCGATGCCGCGGGCCAGCTCGGGCGGGCAGGGGAACTGCTCCAGGCCGATGAGGTTCCGGCCGGGGCGGCGGCCCTGGCGGCGCACGCCCTCGGTGTAGCTGGCGAGGGAGAGCGGCTGCTCCAGCTTCGGCCCGGCGACGACGGTGCCCCGCCCGGAGCGGCGGAGCCGGCCCTCCAGCAGCAGCTCGCGCAGGGCCTGGCGTACGGTCTCGCGCGATACCTCGTACTGCTCGGCGAGATCGCGCTCGGTGGGCAGCAGCCCGCCTTCGCCGAGCTCGTCGAGCAGCCCCGCGATGCGGGCTTTGACGGCGTAGTACTTGGGGATGCGGCCGTGCTCGGGGATGCCGGAACGGACGGGCGAGCCGGGGAGGTGGGGCGGGATCTGGTGGGGCGGGTTCTGGTGGGGCGGGACCTGAGGGGGCGGGGTCTGTTCTTCCACGCTCGGACTGTACTGACTGTACGTGGATCACCCCGTAGGTGGATCAGCGCAGTCGGCGTGCTCCGAGGAGGAGTCCGCCGCCGGCGCCGAGGGCCACCACGGCGGCGGTCCCGTACGCCCACTCGCGAGGCCGCCCGGTGTGCGCGAGCGACCCGGCCTCGGCGGCGGGAGCCTCCTCCTCGTCCGCCTCCGGCCCATCGACGGAGAACCGGTAGCCGCCCGCCTCGCCCACCCATTCCCCGTCGTCGCCCTTGCGCTGGACGAGGGCGGCATCGGCGACGACCTCGCCGAGGGGGGTATCGGGCGCGAAGGCCAGCTGCACCTTGACGGTCAGGGATCCGCCGGCGGCCACGGTGAACCCGGGGAAGGCGTCCCCTCCGTCGAACACCGCGATGATCTCGTCGCGGTCGGTGCGCTCCAGGCTGACGGGGAAGGTGCCGCCGGGCGCCTCGAACTCCATCCGGAAATGGGCGGGGCGCAGGCTACGGGTCTTGTCCGTGAACACGACGACGGGGTGAATGGCCGTGCACTGGGAGCCGGTGGTGTTGGTCAGGTCCAGGAACCAGGTCTGCGGCCCGCCACCGGTGCGGTAGACGGCGGGGCCGCCGCGGATCCGCGCCCCGATCGGGAACGCGGTGCTCTTCCCGTCGCCGCAGCTGGCCTGGACCCGGGAGGGCAGGGCGGGGGCGGGGCGGGCACCGCCGCCGGTGCCGATGTCCGCGGCGGCGCTCGGCGCGGCGGTGGCGAGGAGCACGGCGGAGAGGGCAAGGGCTTTGCGCAGTCGCATGGAAGACCTTCGCTGCTCGCCGGACGGGATGCCGATCATCGGACGAGGCGACAATCACCCCGGCCTCCCCGCACCTTCCCACGCGCGCGCGACCCCGAACCGGGCACCACGCCTGGGCCGTCCCGGTTTACGCCTGATCGGCCCAGGGGGTCAAGCGAAGCCCCTCCGGGCGGGTCCGCAGGGGGGTCGGGCCGCGCCGTGCAGACGGCCCGGGGGCGGGGGGGCCGCGGCCGGGCAGCCTGTCCGCAAGCCGAGGGCCGCGCCGCCTCAACCCGCCCGGGGGGAGGGTCCGCAGCCGGACAGCCCGCCTGAAACGGCACGCCCGGGGGGCCCGGAAGCCGGAGCCACGGCGCAGACGGCCGCCCGAAAACCGAGCCAAGGCTGGGACCGCCCGGCGCGAGGGCCAAGGCCGCTCGACCCACCCCGGGGGACCCGGAGACCAGAGCCACGGCGCAGGCGGCCGCCCGGAAGCCGGAGCCAGGGCTGGGGGGCCGGGGCGAGGGCCGAGGCCGCTCAACCCGCCCGGGGGGCGCATGGCGGCGGGGGCTAACTGCCCAATCCGCCGGGGGGCCCGCAGCTGGCAGCGCGCCCGGGGGCGCCCGAAAGTCAGGGCCGCAACGCAGGAGGCCGCCCCGAAGCGGAGCCAGGGCTGGGGGGCCGGGCGAGGGCCGAGACCGCTCAACCCGCCCGGGGGGCATGGCGGCGGGGGCCAGCTGCTCAACCCGCCCCGAGGGCGCGGGCGTGTCGACTCGGCTCGCCCGGTTCAGGCCGAGCTGCCGAAGAAGGGGCGCAGGAGCAGCTGGGCCGCGCCCTCTGCCACGCCGCCCTCGGCGAGGGCTACCGTCGCCGGGGTGGTGGTCGGGACCAGGGCCCGGGCGGTGAGGGCCGCGCGGACGCCGGCCGCGAACACCTCCGGCGCGGACGCCACCACGCGGCCGCCCAGCAGGACCCGGTCCACATCCAGCAGGGCCACCAGGTTCGCCGCCGCCTCCCCCAGGATCCGCGCCGCCTCCGCCACGTCCCCGCGGGCCACCGCCGCCAGGCACAGCACCTCCACGCACCCACGCCCCCCGCACCGGCACAACGGCCCGTCCAGCTGGAGCACCTGGTGCCCGAACTCCCCCGCCGCCGACCGCGCGCCCCGGTACACCTCGCCGTCCAGCCGCAGCCCCGCCCCCAGACCGGTCCCGACGTGCAGGTACACCGAGGTCCCGGAACCGCCGGCGATGGCCGCGCCCGCGTTGGTGTCCTTGTCCACCACCACCGGCACCCCGAGCCGCCCCGACAACGCCTCCCGCAACGCAAACCCCTCCCAGCCGGGGAACCCCGTCACCCGCCCCAGCACCCCGGCCCGCCAGTCCAGCGGCCCCGGCGCGACGACCCCCACCCCGAGGGACGACTCCGGCCGCGCCCCGTCGGTAACCCGCGCGACCGCCCGTACCACCGCATCCACCACCGCATCCGGGCCCGCCCCGAAGTCCAGCGGCCCGCGCCACTCCCCCACAACGAGGCCGGCCAGGTCCACCCGTACCGCCCGGAGCTCGTCTCGGTCCGCATGGACCCCGACCGCGTACCGCGCCTGCGGGACCAGCCTCAACAGCGTCCGCGGCTTGCCCCCGGTCGACGCACCGCGACCCGCCTCCGCGACCAGCCCTTCCGCCCGCAGCCGCGCCGTGATCTTGCTGACGGCCTGTGGCGTGAGCCCCGTACGGCCGGCCAGCTCGGCCCGCCCCAGCCCGGCCGGGCCGGCGCCGCGCAGCAGGTCCAGTACCAGCGCGTCGTTGTGCCCGCGCAGCGCCGGCAGATTCACCCCGCCGCGCCCCTCACCGTTTCCCCTGTTCACTCGCTCATTGTCCACCCTCCTTGCACTTAGGCAACGCTGTTGCCAAAGTAATGGCCATGAACGCCAACGCCCCGGCCACCACTCCCGCCGCCTCCCCGACCGGCTCCCCCGCAGGCACCGCCCCCCTCCGCGTCGGCCTCGTCGGCTACGGACTCGCCGGTTCCGTCTTCCACGCCCCGCTCGTGTCCGCCACCGACGGCCTCGTCCTCGACACGGTCGTGACCTCCGACCCCGGCCGCCAAGCCCAGGCCCGCGAGGAGTTCCCCGGCATCCGGATCGCCGCCTCCGCCGCCGAGCTGTGGGACCGCGGGGACGCCCCGGGGCTGGACCTCGTCGTCATCGCCTCCCCGAACAAGACCCACGTCCCGCTGGCCACCGCCGCCCTCACCGCCGGCATCCCCGTCGTCGTGGACAAGCCGCTCGCCGCCACCGCCGCCGAGGCCCGGGAACTCGCCGCCCTCGCCGACCGGACCGGAACCTTCCTCTCCGTCTTCCAGAACCGCCGCTGGGACAACGACTTCCTCACCCTGCGCCGACTCCTCGCGGACGGCGAGCTCGGCGATATCCAGCGCTTCGAGTCCCGCTTCGAGCGTTGGCGGCCGCAACTCAAGGGCGGCTGGCGCGAGTCCGGGGCCCCGGAGGAGATCGGCGGCCTGCTGTACGACCTCGGCAGCCATGTGGTGGACCAGGCGCTGGTGCTGTTCGGCCCGGCCGTACGGGTCTACGCGGAGACGGACGTGCGCCGCCCGGGCGCCGAGACCGACGACGACACCTTCATCGCGATCACCCACGCGGGCGGGGTCCGCTCACACCTCTACGTCAGCGCGACCACCGCCCAGCTGGGGCCGCGTTTCCGCGTCCTCGGCTCCCGGGCTGGCTACGTCAAGTACGGCCTCGACCCGCAGGAGGCGGCGCTGCGCGAGGGGTTGCGGCCGGGCTCGGACCAGCCGTGGGGCGAGGAGCCCGAGCACATGTGGGGCCGGCTCGGTTCCGGGGAGTCCCCGGCGACCGGTGGCGGCACGCCCGTGCCGACCGTCCCGGGCGACTACCCGGCGTACTACGCGTCGGTGGCGGCGGCCCTGCGCGAGGGCGGGCCGGCCCCGGTCACCGCACACGAGGCGGCGCAGTGCCTGGCCGTGCTGGAGGCAGCGCGCACATCGTCCCGCGACGGGGTGACCGTAACCCTTTAGCCAAAGGCGACCGACTCTGCCCGGAAATCAATTCCGACATGTTCGATATTCGATCTATTCTTCACAGGCGTTGCCGATCATCGCATATGTGAAGAATGGATTCCGCTTGTGAAGTTGCCCCGGATCGCTTCTGTCGTCGCCGCTGCCGCGATAGGCCCGGCCGTCCTGCTCGCCTCCCCGGCCTTCGCCGCAGCCGGCGAAGGCGCCGGCGTCGGCGCCGGCGCACCGTCCACCCCGTCGTCTCCGACTGCGCCCGACCAGGGCCCGGAGGGACAGAAGCCCGCGGGGAAGCCTGCCGACAAGGCCGCGGACGCAAAGGCCGACGACAACGGCCAGGCCGCAAAGGACCGGGCCGCGGTCCAGGCCATCCTGAAGGACCCGGCGAGCGGGCGGGGCGTGCGCGAGGCGGCCGAGAAGGCACTCCGGGGAACGGCCGCGGACCTGCGGCACTTCCTGGAGGTCGAGTGGGCGCAGCAGCAGTTCCAGGACGACCGCGTGCGGGTTTCCCAGATCATCAGCGTCGGCGGCCCGGCCGTACAGAAGGCCGGCAAGGCCGCCATGCGGGTGGACACCCCGGAAGCGATCACCGAGTTCCTCAAGAACGGGCAGCACGTGGCCCGATTCGAGGACGACCGGGTCGAGATGGTGCGCATGCTCACCGGGGCCGGCCGGGGGATCAAGGAGGCGGTCCAGAAGCTGCTGGACAGCGGAACGCCTGAGCAGGTGCGCGCCTTCGTCGCGACCGGCCAGCACAAGATCCGGGCGGAGGACGACCGCGTCGCGGTGCTCGGAATGCTCAAGGACGCCGGCCCGGGGCTGAAGGCGGGCATCATCAAGCTCCTCGAAGGGAACCCGAGCCCCGCGCAGCTGCGCGAGTTCGTGACGACCACCCAGCACCAGCTGCGGGACGACGACAACAGCGTGCTGATCTCGCAGATGGTCAACCACGCCGGCCCGGAGCTGAAGAAGGCCGCCCTCGCCGCACTCAAGGGCACACCGGCGGACCGCATCGCATTCCTCAAGACGGGCCAGTACGAGGCGCGCGCCAAGGACAAGGCGGCCGAGCAGCAGGGCAAGGGCGGGACCGACGGCACCGGCACCGCCGTCACGCCGGTCGTGGCTCACGGCACCGGCGGCGGCACCGGCGGCGGCGGCGGCGGCGGCGGCGGCGGCGGCGGCAACAGCGTGACCCCGGCCGGCGGCACCGCCCGGCTCGCGAGCACCGGCGCCGGTTCCGAGAACACCTGGATCGCGGGCGGCAGCGCCGCCGCGCTCACCGCGGGCGCCGGCCTGCTACTCACCAACCGCCGCCGCCGTACCTCGGCCGAGGGCTGATCCTCACCGCGCACACACGGAAGAGGCGGGGCTGCCATCGGCACCCCGCCTCTTCCCGCCTGACCGGGATCAGGCGCTCTTGAACTCCTGGCGCTGGCGCCCGAGACCCTCGATCTCCACCTCGACGACCGCACCGGCCCGCAGGAACGGCTTCGGCTCCGGCTGGCCCGCGGCCACACCCGCCGGGGTGCCGGTGACGATGACATCGCCCGGGTACAGGGTCATGAAGTGGCTCAGGTACCGCACGACCTCGCCGACCGGGAAGATCTGGTCCGAGGTGTGGCCGTCCTGCTTCAGCTCACCGTCCACCCACAGCTTCACGTCCAGGACCTGCGGGTCCGGGATCTCGTCGGCGGTGACCAGCCACGGGCCGAGCGGGGTGAAGGTCTCGCAGTTCTTGCCCTTGTCCCAGGTGCCGCCGCGCTCGATCTGGAACGCGCGCTCCGTGACGTCGTTGGCCAGCACGTACCCCCCGACGTGCGCGAGGGCCTCCTCGGCGGAGGCCAGGTAGCGGGCGGTGCTGCCGATGACGACGCCGAGCTCGGCCTCCCAGTCGGTCTTCACGCTGCCGCGCGGGATCAGCACGGTGTCGTCGGGGCCGACCACGGTGTCCGGGGCCTTCAGGAAGACGATCGGCTCGGCCGGAGCCTCCGCGCCGACCTCGGCCGCGTGCCCGTGGTAGTTCAGCCCGATGCCCACGATCTTGCCGATCCGGCCGATCGGGGAGCCGATGCGCAGCCCCTCCGCGTCGAGGACCGGGAGCTCGCCGGCCGCCGCCGCGTCCCGTACCCGGGACAACACGGAGTCGTCGGCGAGCAGAGCGCCGTCCACATCCGTGATCAGGCCGGACAGGTCCCGAAGGGTCCCGTCCTGGTCGAGCAGCGCGGGACGCTCCGACCCGACGGGTCCGACACGCAGCAGCTTCATGGGCATTCTCCCGTGGTCGAGGGTGGTCGGCCCATGGGCATGCCCCGGGCCGGACGATGGGTTGCGGCCATCGGAGGATTGGCTGATCCTCCAAGATGGCCACCCAATCCGCAAGACCCTGTTCACAGACTGGAACGTGCCCCTCCATCGCCCCCGTCGGCAACGGCCCCCGCCCGCTCCTTGCGGTACTGGAGCCAGGCCCGCTCCGCCACCGACCATGCGGTGGTGGTGAGCAGGTACAGCCCCGCCGCCAGCGGCACCACGGCCGCCGTGATCAGCGTCCCGAAGGACAGCAGGGGCAGTACGCCGCCCAGCTTGCGCAGCACCTCCTGCTGCTCGGCAGTCACCGCGGCCCCAGCCGAACCGGCAGCCGAAACCGGGGCCGACCCACGGGAGGACCGACGGGCCGAACCAGGAGCCGACCGAGGGGCCGACCCAAGGGCCGACCCAGCAACCGCCCCAGCAGCGATGGCAGCAACCGCGGCAGCCCGCCGCCCCCGCACCGCGCTCCACGCGGCCACCGCCCCGATTGCCGCGAACAGCCCGAGGAACACCAGCCCCTGCGCCCCGAGCAGCCCGCCCGCCCCCAGCGCCTCGGTCCACCGCGCCCCGAGCGGCGCGGCGAACAGCCGGTGTCCCAGCAGCTCATTGGCCGCCCCGCCGACCTCCGCCGAGGAGAAGGCCCGGTACATCACGAAGAACACCGGCAGCTGGAGCAGCACGGGAAGACAGCCGGCCACCGGCGTGGCACCGCGGAATGCCGCACGGCTCAGCGGGTGCAGGGCAAGCCGTACGAGCACGGTGAACAGCACGATCGCGGCAGCGGTCGCGGACTCTGCCAGCGCCGGCTCCAGCAGCCGACCCAGCTCAGCAACAAGTTGGACAAAAACGGACACGCGGGCCCTCCGAGGGGTCTCGTCAAACGTCGAAAGAGATGCATTTCGGCGTGACGACCCGCGAGGGGCGACGACAGTGATCAGACCGCCAACCAGAACATCGATCAGCGGCAAGCAGCAAAAGGCAGTACGAAGTACTACACGCCCCTACGCGGCCGTCAGGACAAGACGACCGGGCGCCCTGGGCCGCGACCGGCCTGAGGCATCGGGATCACGCTGCGGCAGAAACGCCGTGCGCTGCTCGCGATCACGGATCGCGGTGCGTATTCGGTGCGGCGGCACAAGCCGTACGAGCCGAGCGGCGAGGGCCGCGGCACCCACAGCGACCGTGGCGGCAAGCGCGACCACAGCGGCGGCCAGCCCGCTCTCCCCGAGGAGCAGCCCGAGGAACCCCCCGAGCAGCAGCAGGGACACGAGCAGCTGAGCCGCCCGGGAGAACGCCGGATAGCCGACTCGCCCAGCCATACAGACCGCCCCCTCCCACTCGCCGTTCTCAGCCCACGCCCGCACGAACTCCCGTACGAGATCAGGCCCTCGTGATCGATACTAACCGGGCCCACCGACAACGGACCCGGCAGCGGGTGCGGCAATGGGTGCAGCCGTGGAACGGAACTACCGCTTCAGCGTCCCCCACACCACGAGCCGGTACTTGGAGGTGTACTCGGGCGTGCAGGTGGTGAGCGTGATGTACGCACCGGGCTCGCTGTACCCCTCGCCCGGCTTGACCGAACTCCGCGGCACCGGCGCGATCACCCCGGTATCCCGCTCGCTCGTCTCGCCGAGCGTCTTACCCACCGTGTACGTGTACCTCCGCCCCCGGACATCGACGATCAGCTCGTCCCCCGCCCTCAGCCGGTTGATGTACCGGAACGGCTCCCCATGGGTATTGCGGTGCCCGGCCAGCGCGAAATTCCCCTGCGCCCCCGGCTGCCCGGTCCCCGGGTAATGCCCGGCGTACCCCTTGTCCAGCACGGACCGCTTGTCGACCCCCTGAGCCACAGGCACGACCAGCCCGAGCCGCGGAATGCGCAGCACGGCATACGCCGCCGCCGCAGGCCTATGTTCAGGAGAACCAGAACCCGCCGACGGAACAACACCCTCCGGCACACCGCCGGAATCCCCAGAGGACCCGACACCAGGTTCGATGCCCGACCCATCCGACTCACCCGACGCACCGGACTCCCCCGACTTACCGGCCTCACCCGACTCACCGGAAAGAACAGGTCCCCCCGCCCCACCGGCATCATCCGCCCACTCGTCCTCCAGCGCCTGGACCTGCTCCCTCGCACCCGCCAGCGCCTGCCGATTGGTCCACCACACCTGGTGCACCACCAGCAACAACACCACCACACCCACCGTGACGGCCATCTCCGCGGCCGCCCACAGCACCCCCGCGAGCCCGGCCCGCCGCCCCCGCCGGCCACGCCCCTGCACCACCACACGCACGCGATCCCGCACGGCCCGCACCTTAAGACCTCCCCCGCCAACTGAACAGCCGCAGTACGGTGTGATCCATGCGCCCCGACACGCCTGCCGAGCACATCGCCGAAGCCGAGCGCCTCATCCGCACGGCGACCCGCTACCCCGAGGACCAGGAGCCCTTGCTCCTCCAGGCCGCGGCCCACCTCGAACTGGCCGACTCACGCGAACGGGCGAGCGCGCTCTACGACCAACTCCTGGCCGGCGACCCGGCCGACCCGCACCTCATCAAGGCCCTCCAGGCCGCCAACCTGTGGGAGTACGGCCACGAGCCCGAGGCCCGCGCCCTCATCCAGGGCATCCGCGCCGCCGCCCCCACGGACCCGGCGCCCTGGGAGGTCATCGCCGAAGCCCTCGAAGCCCACGACGAGTTGACCACCTCGGAAGAGTGCTTCACGCAGGCCGCGACCCTCCTCCTCGCGGAGGACACCCCCCTCACCCCGGCCACCACCGCGCTCCTCACGGGCCGCCACCGCGTACGCCGCCTCCTCGGACTCCGCCACGACGACTGGGACATGGTCGCCGACACCCGCCACGTCGGCCCGATCCCGCTGGACGAGCTCCACGACCCGAAGCGCATCTGGGCCCTGGGCTCCGACGACCCGGCCGAACTCCGCGCCGAGATCGCCCGCCTCCGCGCCGAACTCGGCGACCGCCGGGCCGCCCTCTCCCGCCCCTTCCCGGTGGCCATCCTCCACTGGCCCCAGCGCGAACTGGCCGAGCTCCTGACCAGCTACCCCACCCTCACCGCCGAGTACCCCTCCCACGCGGCCCACCTGACGGAAATCGAAACGTCCCTCCGCGCCCTGGCCGCCTCGGGCACCACCAACCTCGGCATCGTCACCGCGAGCGTCCCCTCCTACGAGGCCTTCGCCGCCTCGGAGAAAACCTCCCCGGCCTCCCCGTCCCTCCTGGCCGAATACGCCACCACCCTGGCCGCCCGCGGCAAAGCCACCCCCTGGCCCCCCTCCCCCACAGCCCCCTGCTGGTGCACCTCGGGCAAGCCCTACGCGGAGTGCCACAGCCAGGCCGCCGAGGCCGACGGCCGATGAGCAAGGGGCGGCTCGTTCTGCAGGAGCCGGGCGGGGTCTGCGTCAACACTCTTGCTGGAGAGCACGTCCTGATGAGTCCGGACCAGGACTCCGAGATGCTGGCCGTGCTGGACTGGCTGCGTCCCCGCGACGTGGCGGGGCTCTATACGGGCGCCATAGCCAACGCGATCGACTACGTACTCGACGGGCCGAGGACGGGCCGGTACGACCTGCTGGGAGCCGACGTCCACCCGGGTGAGAAGGCGTCGGTCGGTGCCAAGCTGGAGTACGAGGTACTGCGGTCGTTCGGTCTCCCGAAGAAGCCGCCGCTCGACACCCTGATCGCCGGCGTGCCCGTCGACATCAAAGCGACGGTGGGCTCCAACTGGTCGATTCCAGCTGAGGCGCACTGCCAGGTCTGTATCTGCACGCAGATACAGCTGGGAAAGAGCAGGCACCGTTCCTGGCTGGTCCGCGCACACCGCTCCTGGCTCTACCGCGGTGCGGGCAACCGCGACGGCAAGCGCGGGCTCGCCGTGCACGCTCGCGATCACTGGAGCGTCCCGCTCTACGACTGGACCCCGCTGCCCGTGAATCCGCTGACGCTCCTCACGCCGGAACAAGCCGGCTGGGTGCTGGCTGAGAAGCCGGGCCAGGAGCGACGGTTCACGATGATGTTCCAGCTCCTGGAAGGGCACATCATCCCGCGCAGCGTGATCACGACGGTGGGTGCCGGAAAGCACGACCCACTGCGGCGCGCGAGGAACGTCAGGGCCCGCTTGGAACGTGGCGGTCTTACGCTGCTCTGCGGCAAGTTCCCGCAGCAGCGGGACCTGGCGGCGGCCCACAAGATCACGCTCGGGCCAGAGGACTGGATCGCCTTGCGGATGGACGGAGAGCACAGCGGTGCCGGATGAGCCTGACTGGCAGCCCCCCGAGGGTTCCTGGGCATCCTCGGCAGCGCGCCGACGCAACATGCAGGCCATCCGGAGCCGCGATACAAAGCCCGAGAAGGTCATCCGCCGGCTCGTCCACGCGAAGGGTCTGCGCTTCCGGATCGCGGCCCGCCCGCTTCCGGATCTCCGCCGGACGGCGGACCTCGTATTCCGGCCGACGAAAGTGGCCGTCTTCGTCGACGGCTGCTACTGGCACGGCTGCCCGGTGCACTACGTACCGCCCAGGACCAATCCGGGCTACTGGTCGGAAAAGGTGGCCCGGAACATCGCCCGGGACCGCGATACCGACCAGAAGCTGACAGAGGCCGGCTGGCTTGTGCTCCGCTTCTGGGAGCATGAGGACTCGGGCCATTGCGCGGCGGAGATCGCCGATGCCGTCCGGGAGCGGCAGAGCCGCTCCCGGAGCGGGGACGACTAGCTGCCGGCCTGTGCGGCAGGGCGCGCGTCGCGGAGAACCTTGGCGATGGACTCACCGACGGCGTGGGCGACGGGCGGTGGAAACGCGTTACCGACCTGGCGGTACTGGGCAGTCTTACCCGGCACCGGCTTCTCCGTCTTCTTGTCCCCGGCGAAGTCCCACGCCTCGGGGAAGCCCTGGATGACCGCCGCTTGGGTGACGGTCAGCATCGGGCCCTCGGGACGGAAGAGGTCCCGGTCCCAGCTCTTCTTCTCCTCCACCTCGTCCGGCGAGTTGGCCACGCCCATGGCGTTGACTCCGAGGAGCTTCCATGCGGCCTTCGCCCGGCTCGGCCCGAGGTCGGCGCCGCCGTGCTTCTTGGACCCGCCCACGAGCGTCGGGGCGATCCCGTCACGCTGGTCTTCCCAGCGCTTCAGGGCTTCCTCTGCTTTGGCTCCCAGTACGCCGCCCTTGTCCACGAAGGGCTTGAACCGCGCCTTCATCGACTCGCCGAGAGCAGCGCGTACGGTGACTGCCCCGGGCTTCGCCACCGGCCACTCGAACTTCCTGTCCCCCAGCACGTCCGTGCGGATGGCGACCAGGATGGCCCGCGGCCGCAGCTGGGGCACTCCGAAGTCGCTGGCCTCAAGGACCTCCCAGCCGCAGACCGTGTAGGAGCCCTCATACTCGACTTTCTCACCCGTCTGCGGGTCCTTGGCGAGGCCGCCTTCGAGGCGTGCGATCACCCAGTCGCGGTATTCCTGGAACTTGTCGTCCTTGATTCCCCGGACGTTCTCGATCATGACCGCTTTCGGCTTGAGCTCGTCCACGAGCTCAAGCATGCGAGGGAACAGGTCACGCTCGTCGTCCTTGCCCAGCTGCTTTCCCGCGTGCGAGAAAGGCGGGCAGGGAACGCCGCCCGCGAGGAGATCAAGCTCCTCTTCCTTGAGCGGGCCGCCAAGATACCCGACCGGCCTTTCCAGGTCGGTGAGCGGTTCGAAATGGTTGACATCCTTGTGGATGATGTCGCAGTATTCGCGCTCGAATTCCCAGCCGTCCCGGCGATCGATGTTACGCCGCAACGTCGCTGCGGCGTACTGGTCGATCTCGACGAGCGCTAGGTGGCGGAAGCCAGCCTGGTGGAGGCCGATGGCCTGCCCCCCGGCTCCGGCGCAAATCTCAATCGAGGTCAGCGTGTGATCGCTGGCACCCATCGAGTCCTCCTGGTGTGGCAGATGCAGACAGGCAAGTGTCGCATCCGCCACCGACAGTGTGTCCCCTCTCGGCGGGAGCAGGCGCACCACCCGTCAGCTGGCGCACCTGCCCCGCAGTGGTCTCAGCGGGCCCGCGCCGTCTCCACGTGCTCCAGGAGGGCGCGCACATCGGCTTCGTCCATGCCCGCGGTCACGGGCCCTTCCTCCTGGAGATCACCCAGCTGCCGGACGGATGGATCATCGAGGATCGCCCCCATGAACTCGAGCTTTTCCGCGAGCCTGAGCGCCACCACCTCATCGATCGTGCCGGAGGATGCGAGCACGGTCACCCGTGTCTGCGTATCCGGAGCCAGTCCCAGGCGGTGGATGCGGTCCAGGCTCTGGAGGAATCGGCCCGCCATAAAATCCCGGTCGACGTAGACCGCGTCGTGACACTCACGGTGAAGACTGATGCCTTCGCCCAGTGTGGCCGGGTTGGAGATCAGGACACCGCAGTCCGGATCTTCCCGGAACCTGCGGATCTCCTCCTCCCTGTCCGTCGTGCCGCCATGGACGACGGCGGGCTGGAAGTCCCCGAGGATCCCCTCCAGGCTGGTGATGTTCCGCACGAACGTCGACCACACCAGCGTCTTCCGCCCGGTGGCCGCGTTCCTCGAAACGATGTCGCGGACTACGCGGTATTTCGGCGGCACCTCGTGCTGGTGCAAGTTCTGCAGCAGCTTGAAGAGCGACTCTCCCTCGGGGATTTCCAGAGGCGGCACCTGGAAATTGAGGGGCTCGTACTTACTGCTTCCTTCGACCAGCAGGGCGGGGCTCGTGGCAGCCATGAGCAGCCTGAGCATCGCCTTCCCGAGGCCGTCGAAATCCTCCCGGGACAATTCCGCCCGAGCGGTGAAGCGGCCCACGAGGGCGTCGTAGATCTCCCGGTGCAGACCCTCCAGGGGCACGGACCGGATGACAGGCTGGAAGGGCGGCAGCCCCAGTTCCTTCTTCGTGGTGCGCGTGAAGAGGGGCCGGAGCACTGAGCTGGCGTGCGCGAGGTCCCCGCCCGCCACGGCCTGGGTCACCACCCGGCGCCCATGGCCGGGCCAGACGAACGACAGCAGGTTCTCCAGGTCCCGCGCGCCGTTCGGGGCAGGCGTGCCCGTGAGGATCAGCCGGCGGCGGCTCAGGGGGCCCAGAGCCATGCAGGCGCTTCCGTACGTGCCGTCCGATCCGAGCTTCATCCGGTGGGCTTCATCCAGGATCACCATGGAGGGGGCCGCCCGCAGCCAGCCCGCGAGCCCGGTGAGGGAGCGGTCGAGCCGCTCGTAGTTGACCACCAGGATCTCGGCGTGCGGGTCCGGGACCCTGCCCATGACCTTGGTCACCGGCGCCTTGTCGAAGCATTCACCGCTCTCCGCGATCCAGGACTCGTAGGCCGACTTCGGGCTGACGACCAGCAGCCTCCGGGCGTCGCCCTTCTCCTTCGTCGCCGCGTAGACGGCGAGTCCGACCCGCGTCTTGCCCGCCCCCGGGACGCTGAAGTTGGCTCCGTGGCGCATGGAGAGCAACCGGTCGATGTCCCGGCGCTGAAAGCTGGTCAGATCCGCCCGCCAGCCCGCCCCAAGACGGCCGGAAAGGGAACCGGCGTCCAGCCCTTCAGCGGGCTCGGGGCTGTGGTCCAGGTAGTCGGCTGCCTGATCCGCGTCATCCAGGACGTCGTTAACGAGGGTGAGGAGTTCCTCCTCCCACTCGACGGATTCGGCGTGCGGCCAGTCCGACAGCACGTGGAGCCCCGACAGGAAGTCGTCGAGGGGTACTTCCAGCGTCAGCGGACCGCGCTGGCCGCCTACGGGGAACCCCGCGGCCAGATGCGTCAGATCCGCGCCGAACGGCTCGGCGGCGCGGAGCACGGCCTTGGTCCGGGTGACGTCGAGACCGAGCCTCAGGGACAGGTCACCCATCTCACCCCGCTCGGTCACGCCTGCTCCTGCCGCACGGCGGCGAGGAGCCACGCGACGCCCTCGCCGTGCTCCTCGATCCGCGCGGCCTCACGGGCGAGCTTGAGCAGACTGCCCTTGAGGGAGAGGAGGGCCTCGTCAAGGGTTTCCTCGTCCAGGTTGCGCGAAGCACGGGCGAGCGTCATGTCCGTCACGCACTGGTCGATGCTCTGGACGGCATCGTGGAGCCGGTCCGGCGCCGCCTGCTTCCGCTTGCGCACCCGCGCGTCCTTGCCGGCAGGCACCAGGGCTTCCTCTACCGCGTCGCGCACCTGCTTCCACAGGGCGGCCGCCTGGTCGGACTGTTCCTGGGTCACCGTGTCCGGGGCACGTTCCACCGCCTTGGTCCGCAGCAGCAGGTTGGTGAACTCCTTCGCCTCCGCTACCTGGGGACTGTCGCCCCGCACGGCACGGTTCAGCCCTGGGATCACCCGGGCTTCCTGGGGCTGGGCGGGGACCTTCTGCAGCTCCTCCGGCAGGTGACGCTGGAGGTACCGGGTCCTGAAGTCCACGTCGGCGAGGCGGACGTCCGTCTTGGAGAAGTCGAGCACGATCAGTGCGAGCTTGTTCTCCTTCAGCAGGTCGGCCTGGGCCGGATTCTGCCGTGACGCCTTCGCGAAAGCGCGGTGGACTTCCCTCAGCTTTTCCTGCTGGTCTTCGAAATCCATCAGCTTGAGCTCGGCCGGACCGTTCTTGGAACGGTTCACCAGGTCGTTGAGAGTGGCCAGAACCCATCGGTCCTGCTCCGCCGTCTCCGTCCGGATCCGGAACTCCTTCGCGATCTCAGCAATCGGCCGGCCTGCGGTGACCTGCTCCTCGATGGTGAGCAGCCGGTTGATGTACGAGTAAGGCCGGCGCGTGTCATGACGGAGCTGAAGGGACAGCTCGACCGCGTTGATATCGGTCCAGGTGCAGGATTCCGGGAGGACGCCGACCCGGACGCTCGGAACTCCGAGCTCGCGCAGCGCAGCCACCCGGGTGTTGCCGTTGACGAGAATTCCGTCGCGCGTGATGAGCCCCGGCTCGTTCTGGCGGTACTCCTTGAGGCTGCTCATGAGCTCGTCGAAGTCGCCGTCCCGCTTGGCTGGGTTCGAGGGGAGGGCCTTGAGCAGGTGGTCAAGGTAATCCTGTCCATCCGAGCCCCACGGGTTGGCCGTGAGTAGCCGGTCGCGGTCGGGATCGAAGGTGCGCTGTGCCCGGATCCGGTGCGTGGAAGGGTTGAAGTACACCTGGTCGATGGGCATGTCGATGACCTGCACCACCAGGGGCTTCGTCCGCCACTCGACCGTCAGCGTCTCCTGCAGCCCGCCGCCGGCGCTGACTTCCTTGAGCCGCTTCTCCACCAGTTCCTGGTTCTCAACGGCGCGGGGCGGCCGGCCGAAGTCCATGCTCACGGGGTGTTCTCCTTCTGACTGCAGGTCCATGGTGTGCGGGGAGCGAAGTGGGGCCGGGGTCACGCCCGGCCCCAAGTGTTATGCCTATTGGTTGTGCCTATTGTCAGACCGGGGGCAGCGAGAGGGCCTCGCGTACCTTGTTCCGGGCATCCGCCGGAAGCGTCCGGATGGCCGCCCACAGGTGCTCCACCTCGGCGAACTCCCGCGCGTCTGCGAGCATCCAGTCCGCAATGGTCTTTCGTTCCATGCCACCGAGCCGGCCCAGGCGGGCCAGAACGTCGGGAAGGTCGGCCGTCAGCCCCCTGCCACCGACACGGCACCGATTACATTCGGCCACGTGTTCCACGAGGGTGGTTCCGTCCAGCTGGAGCACGGGACGCCGCGCGATGTCCAACTGGGCTGACACGTACGTACCCGGGAACGTCTCTCCCGACGTGATGCCGCACGACCGGCAGTGGTGCCCGTCACGCGCCAGAACCTCACGCCGCTGGGTGTCCGTGATAGACGCGGCCGGCCGCGTTCCCTTCCCGGGTTCCCAGACCGGCTCGCCCTGCGCCACGAAACGCTGCTCGTGCTGCCCGAGTGTCAGATCCTCGCGGTTGGTGTCGATCCGCCAGCCGAAGTCCCGCAGATCTCGCACCCTGCGGTCCGCCTGACTCACACCGGGGAAGGCCTTCTTCACGTCTTCCTTCGTGAAGACATTCCCCTCCCCCACCACGGCGACAAGCCACAGCCCGGCACGCTTCATGGTGCCCAGCTTCTGGTCCGTCCAGGACGGAAGCCCCATTGCGCTCTCCTTGTTCCCTTGTTCCGGTCCGTCTCGAAATCGGCCGCCCCGAGCCCGAGGATCCCCCCACCAGCACTCTCAGCGGACTCCGCAACTCTTGCCCAGCACGGGACGGCAAAGCCAGCCCCAATCAGATTTCGAGGTCAGATGAAAACATCAGGCGGTTCATCTGACGGTCTTTTACCGCGAGACTTCGGAGAGGCTGTTACGACCGGGGAGAACGGAGCCGTGGTGCCACGCAAGGCAAGGAATTGGAAAGAGCTGTCATCGGAGCTTTCCGAAGAACACCGCGTGTTCGTGACGATGCTGCGCAGGGTCCGCGACTGCAGCGGGCGGACCCAGGCCCAGATCGCCCTTGACGGACACATCGTCGCGACGAGCCTCTCCAACCACCTCAACGGCGGTCGGATTCCGGAAGAACCACAGGTCAGGGCTTTCTTCGAGACGGTCCAGCAGGAAGTGGCGCTGACGGACAACGAGGACGTAGAACTGCCCTGTTCACTGAATGACCTGCTGGAACTGCGACGGCTCGCCCGGGTACAGCACTGTGACTGCGTCCCGCACTCCCGGGGACACAGGCCCTCACCTCCGGACGCGTCTGACGAGACGCCGGCTTTCCACCACTCGGGCCCGGCGTCCGGTCCGGAACCGGTTCCGGACCCCGATTCGCGCCCGTCCGGGCCACAGTCGCTCCGTTCTCCTTCCCTGAGACGGCGTCTGCGCTCCCGTTCCAGGGCGTTGTCCCGCGCTTCCGTGCTGGCCGCGTCGGCACGGAAGCAGGTGCCGGTCCCCCCGGAGGAGGGGGACCGGCCGCGCAGGGACTCGCCCCACGCCCGGTGGACCGAGCTGGAGACCCTGACCGGGTTCATCGCGAGCGGCAGGGACCGCGACGCGGGACTGCTCTTGTGGCGCGCCGGAAGGACGCTTTCCGCGCCCGAACTCATCGACGCCGTCGACTCCTGCCGGACCGCCGGGCTCAACGAGGCCGCGGAATCTGTGCTCTCCGGTGTGAGCGAACGCGCCGACCGGCAGGCCGTGCTGAACATCACGGCCGCGTTCCAGCACGCCGGCAGGCATGAGGACGTCGGCTTCCTGCTGGCGGCTGCCACTCAGTAGACAAGGGGCAGCGGGAGTTGTTGCTGGCCGCGGGCCAGGGCTGTGGGTGGGGTGGGGCGGGTGGTTCCGATGAGGAGGAGGGTGCGGAGGGCGGAGAGGACTTCCGTTGGGGTGTCGCGGATTATCGAGGGGGTGGCGCTGACCACCAGGATGCCGTGGGACTCCAGGCGGAGGCGGCGGCGGAGGGTGGCGTGCCAGGCGTCGCGTGTGTAGTGGTACTCCGCCGAGTCGATCTCCAGGGCCACGCCCTCGTCGGGCCAGTAGGCGTCGGGGCTGGCCAGGAAGGTGCCGTCCGGGGTGTAGAGGCGGTCGTTCCACAGGGGGGCGGGAGGTCCGTCGCGGTGAGGGTGTCGCGGGCCTGGGCCTCGGCTACCGAGCGGACGCCGACGAGGAGTTCGGCCGCCGCGGCGCCGATCGCGGGGCGGGTGAGGAGGCGGGCGGCGCGGAGTTCGGTGTGCAGGTCCTGCGGGTGGCACCAGCCGGCCTGGATCACGTGGGCCAGGATCGAGCGGATGTCGGCCGGGTCGTCGGCGCGGGCGGCGAAGTCGGCGGCCGCGCGGACCGGGCGGGTGCTGGGGATCCCGGAGACCGTGATGGTGCGGGGCCAGCGGGCGGTCGGGAGTGGGCGGACCTCGCGGGTGCCGGTGAGCCGGCGCGGGGCGCGGACCAGGACGTCGGCCGGCGTGTGCGGGGCGTCGCGGATGCCGAGGAGGGCGAGGGCGGCGCCGCCGGTGAGGGCTGCCGTGTCGCCGGACAGGGGGTCCGCGGCGGGCTCGGCGGCGTACAGGACGGCGGCGAGGGCGCGTTGGCGGCGGTCCGGTGGGCCCGTCTGAAGGAGGTAGACCCGCGGCAGTAAGCGCTGCCAGGGGCCGCCCGGGCGGGTTCGGGAGGTGTTGGTTCCGTCGGGGACGCCCGCGCCGGCGAGTTGGTGGCGGGTGGCGAGGTTGAGCTGCTTGCGGGCCGTTTTCACGGCCCCTGCCGGCTTCGTGATCATGCTGCGGGTATGCCCGTCCGCGGGGCCCGCATGCCGTCAGCGGTGCGGGTGGTCCGGGCGTAGGGGGTGGTCCGGGGAAAGGAAGACGATCACACCGGTCTGCGTTCCGGGCAGGGGCTGGACCTCGTGCCAGCCCAGGCGGCGGTACGTGGCCACGGTGTCCGCGGCCATGCGGGAGGTCAGGAGCCAGGCGCGCCGGTCCGGGGCGTCCGCGGTGATCTCGGTGAGCAGCGCGCGGCCGGTTCCGTGGCCGCGCGCGTACGGGCGTACGGCGAGCTCGTCTATCTCCAGGGCGCCGGTCAGGAGTTCCTTGACGCGGTCCGGGCCGAGCTGCGCCGCGACTTGGGCGTACGCGCGGTTCTTCGGGAAGGCGGCCGGGGTGATCCAGCCGGTGGCGAAGCCGTCGATGCCGGCCGCGGACTGGGCGAGGGCGGTACGGAATCCACGGCGCCGGGCGTCGGCCGGGAGGCGGGCCGCGAACTGGCGAATGGTTTCTTCGTCCTCGTTCCACGGTGGGCCGGAGAAGACGTCGGCGTAGGCGTCGACCAGTTCGTCCGCGAGGTCGAGGACGGCCTGTCCGTAGCAGATCACGATGTTCGGGCTCCTGATGTCGAGAAGGGGGAGGGGGAAGGGAGGGGAGGGAGGGGAGGGAGGGGCAGGCGGAGGGGGATTTTCCCGTTTGGGGTGGGAGAGTGAATTTATGGGCTCCGGGCTCCTGGGGCACGCACCGTACGGATCCGGCGAGTGTGCGACAAATCCCCTCTCCGTCCTCCGTGTCGGGACGCCGGCGGCCGCGTTGAGCAGCCCGTGGACAGACTTCTTCGGGCGGTCGGCTGGTGCGCCCTCGCCTTCCTTCTCGTCCTCGGGGTCGTGGCCCTGCTGCCGCGCGCCGTGCAGGATGCGGTGCCGGATGCCGTGATCGGCGGGGCGGTGCTGGTGCTGGGGGCGGTGGGCGCCCGGAGGGTGGCTCGGCGCCCCCGTTAGCCTCGGGGAGAAGAGCGAGAGACGACGGACAGAGGGAGTGGACATGGGCGGCGTGGGTGCGGGTACGCGTGCGCGTGCGGGCATGGAGCGGGTGCCGACCTCGGTGGTGGCGGCGGCCGGCCTGGTGGGCGGTTACGCCGTCGCCCGGTGGACCAAGAAGCGCCCCCTGGGCGGTGTCGTACTCGGCGCCGCCGGGCTCGCGGCCGGCCGGGAATGGCACCGTCGGGCCGGCACCCCGGCGGCGGCCGGGCTGGGTGCGCTGTACCTCGCCGGGTTCGCGGGTGCGCACCCGCTGGCCAAGAAGGTCGGTGCCTGGCCGGCCGTCTTCGGGGCCGCCGGTGTCGTCGCCGCCGCGGCGTGGGCCGTCGCCGACCGGAGCTGAGTCCGGGGGTCTGGGGGGCCTGACCCGGGCCGGAGTGGGTCTGGGTCCGGGGTACGGGCCCGGGTACGGAGTCCAGGGCCGGGTACGGAGTCCAGGTCCGGGTACGGAGTCCAGGTCCGGGTACGGAGTCCAGGTCCGGGTACAGAATCCAGGTCCGGGTACAGAATCCAGGTCCGGGTACAGAATCCGGTCCGGGGCCACGCGCCAACGCGCTACGCCCCGAGCGCCTTTGACACCGAGTAGATCAGCAGGCCCGCCAGCGCGCCGACCACCGTGCCGTTGATGCGGATGAACTGGAGGTCGCGCCCGATGTGGGCCTCGATCTTGCGGGACGTGTGCTCGGCGTCCCAGCCCGCCACGGTGTCCGTGATCAGCGAGGTGATCTCGGTCCGGTAGGTGGTGACCACGTAGACCACCGCGCCCTCGATCCAGCCCTCCACCTTGGCCTGGAGCCGGCCGTCCGTGGCCAGCCGTGCGCCCAGGGACAACAGCGAGGACCGGACCCGCAGGCGCAGCTCGCTCCGCTCGTCCTCCGCCGCCGAGATGATCATCGACCTGATCGCGGTCCAGGCGGAGGCGATCACGTCCTGCACCTCGCCCCGCGCCAGGATCTCGGACTTGAGCCGCTCCACCCGCGCGCGCGTCTCCGTATCGGACTGGAGGTCGGCGCCGAAGTCCGTGAGGAAACGGTCCACCGCCCCGCGCGCCGGATGCCCCGGCATGTCCCTCATCTCGGTGACGAAGCGGAGCAGCTCCTTGTAGACCCGGTCGCCGACCTTGCGGTCCACGAAACGCGGGGTCCAGCCGGGCGCGCCGCCCTGGACCGCGTCCATGACCGAGTCCCCGTGCGTGACCAGCCAGTCGTGGGCCTTGGCGCAGATGAGGTCGACGGCGCGGTGGTGCCCGCCGTCGGCGACGACCCTCTCCAGCGTCTTGCCGATGCCGGGCGCGATCTCGGCGGTCTCGGCCCGTCTCGTGATCGCCTCTCCTACGACGGCCTGCACATCGGAGTCGCGCAGTACGGTCAGGGCCCCGCGCAGCGCGGTGGCGAGCTCCGCGGTGACCCGGTCGGCGTGTGCGGGCTCGGCCAGCCAGGCTCCGAGCCGGCCGCCGATGCCGAGGGCGTGCAGGCGGGCCTTGACCACCTCCGAGGAGAGGAAGTTCTCGCCGACGAACTCCCCGAGGGAGACGCCGAGCTGGTCCTTCTTGGTCGGGATGATCGCGGTGTGCGGGATGGGCAGGCCGAGCGGGTGCCGGAACAGGGCGGTGACGGCGAACCAGTCCGCGAGGGCGCCGACCATCCCGGCCTCGGCGGCGGCCGCGACATAGCCGGCCCAGCCGCCGACGCCGGCGCCGGTGTTCTGGGCCCACTTGGCGAGTACGTAGACCAGCGCGACCAGGATCAGCAGACCGGTCGCGGTGCCCTTCATCCGGCGGACACCGCGGCGGCGCTCCTCGTCGGCCGCGCTGAACACGAACGCGCCGCGGGTGGGGCTTGCACCGCCGGTGGGGCCCCCGGTGGGGCTCGCGCCGCGCGGCGGCGGGGGGGTCGGAGGGGCGGTGCCGCCACCTCCGGCTGCGCTGCGGTTGTCCACGTGCTCCTGCCTTCCCCCGGGGGCGCCGGTTTTGTCTGCATAGCATCCGACTCCTGGGACGCCCGAGGAGTTCCCGGCACGCCGTGTCGCTTGCCGCGAGGGGGACGGGGCGGGGTGTCACGCCCCGCCCTGCCCCTGCCCCTCCGCGGCCCCTGCCACCACCCCGGCCCGCCCGACTCGGCCCGACCAAGGCCCGGCCCGGCGCGTCCCTTTCCCAGGCCCAGCCCCGCAGGGACCCGCCCCGCGCTACAGCTGCTTGCGGAGCCGCGGGTCGCCGTCCAGTTGCTTCGGTGGCTTGACCTTGATCTCCACCCCGCCCCAGAACGCGAAGCCCGTCACCACCACGCGCGGGGCACCCGGACGGGTCGGGCCCGGGGTGTCGTGCTGGTCGAAGACGCCCATGAAGCCGAAGCCCCTCACGTCCACCTCCACGCCCGGCGGCACGGTGATCTGGATGCCGCCCATCACGGCGACGCAGTTGATCACCACATCGCGCTCCGCGAAGCTCGCCTCGCGCAGGTCGAGCTCCCCGCCGCCCCAGAAGGCCACCGCGTTGAAGCGCGCGGGCACCGTCCAGCGGCCCTTGCGCTGGAACCCCGACATCACCGCCACAGCCGTGGCCGACGTACCCTCACCGCCGATCCGGGTCGGCCAGGCAGTGTCAGGACCCGCCGAAGGGGCCACAGCAGCCGGAGACACGGCAGACGCGGGCGGCACGGCCGCCGGCAGGTCACGCGTCAGCGGTTCCAGTTCCGCGTACGTACGGGACTTGTACGCCGCCTCCAGCCGCTCCTCGAATTCCTCCATGTCGAGCCGGCCCTCGGCGACGGCGTCCCGCAGACGCTCCACCACCCGCTCCCGGTCGGCATCCGACGCCCTCAGCTCCGGCAACGGCTTCTCCGGCCGCTCGTCAGTCATGGGGCCCAGCCTAGGCAGCGATACACGGGAGTTGTAGGGCTTACCGTTCGCCCAGCCCAGCCCAGCCCCAGCCCCCCCACCCCCCCCCCCCCCCCCGGGGCAAAACCCCCCCCCCCCCCCCCCCTCGGGCCCCCCCCCCCCCCCCCCCCCCCCCCGGTTCCGCCCCCCCCCCCCCCCCAACCCCCCCCCCCTGGCCCCCCCCGCCGCCTCCCCCCCCCCCCCCCCCACCACC